>NZ_CP134146.1:1847600-2463466 GCF_031583575.1 Thalassotalea nanhaiensis
GCTTTAAAAAGCTCCTTATTTGTTAACCATGCTTGCGGAAATTCTAATTCAGCGTTGTTTTTGTGTACCTTAAATTGCCACGTTGGTAAAAAATCTTTCTGACGCTTTTGGTTAAACAACACTGACAACCTAAAGATAACAATAAGCCGAGCAACCCATTTATAGTCAAATAGTGATAATTCAGGAATTAACTCATTTAAAATCTTCTTTCTGTGTAATCGTATTAAGGTAGCTAACAGGGTAACTTCATCTTGATTGAAGCCAAGCATGCCTGCATTTTCTATAACGTAAGCAGAATGCTTGTGATAATTTGATGAGTTAATGTGTAAGCCCACTTCATGCAAAGCACTTGCCCAACGTAAATACCTTGGTGTTTCTGGTATTGCGTTAAAGTCCCAGCCTGGTTGGCTCTGCTTTAATAGTTGTAAACAAGTAAGTGCTACATGCTCGTTGTGTTGTACATCTACACTAACGCGGTTAATCAGGCTTTCTATGCTTCTTTCTCTTATGTCTTCATGCTGTAAATTATCGTCCATTTCATAAAGCGCGCCCTCTCTTAATGCCTTATCACAATATTCAAGTTGCGTTATTTCAAACAGATCAAAAATGGCCATCATAATTATTAAACCACCAACAATGACATGTTGCCTATCGGTGGTCAGGCCCTTAAGCTTTATTTGTTCGAAGTGATCAAATTTTAAAACGGCATTTTTAATGTCTGTTAACGCTTGATGAGTCAATGGGCCTTGGCAAAAGTTATTGGCGTGCGCAATCTCTGTTAATGCTGAAGCGGTGCCCGATGTACCTATGGCTAATTTCCATGTTATGTTTTTAAATTTATCTACAATTGGCTCCAGCTCTTGCTCAGCAGCAAGTAATGCATTTTTGAAGCGTTTTTTATTAATTTTTCCTTGGCCAAAATGGGTTTTACTTAAACTTACACAGCCAACATTTCTGCTGCTCAGGGCAAGTGTGTTGAAACCGTTGCCAATAATAAACTCCGTGCTGCCACCGCCTATATCGACAACTAACCGATTTTCCTGATAGTGCATGGAATGTGCTACACCCTGATATATTAGGCGTGCTTCTTCTTGCCCTGAAACAACTTGAATTGGGTAGGGGATAATAGCTTTCGCACGTTGTAAAAATTTACTGGCATTGTTCGCCACTCTTAAGGTGTACGTAGCAATAATATTTACTTTACTAGGATGAAACCCTTTAAGTGTTTCTGCATATATCGCTAATGTTCTTAAACCTCGCTCAATGCTTTCTTCACTCAAATTTAAATTAATATCCAAGCCTTGAGCTAATCGGACTCTGAGTTTTTCTTTTAATAAAATTTGTACATCTTGCTCTACAATACGGGCAAGAACTAAATGAAAGCTGTTTGAGCCTAAATCAACAACCGCCACTTTTTGTGATTTACCGATAATTTGAGACTGGATGGATGTTACTTCCGAGTTAGTCATGGCTTTCACATTGTTTTAGGTATTGATAGATTTCTCGCTGAGAACTTAGCTTTTTAAGTTTGTTGCGGTTTACGTACTTATTTTGCTGAAGTGGATCAACGATACGAGCTTTACAATTATCAAATATTTGTAGGTTTAGAATGTCGATAATTTGTTGTTTTAACGCAGGTGAATATATGGGCAAGCCGACTTCGACCCTATCTTCTATATTTCGCGCCATCCAGTCTGCAGAAGTAATAAATACCAGGGGAGCGCCATTGTTATGAAATAACATTACTCTGGCGTGCTCTAAATATCTATCAACAATACTGGTGACTGTAATTCGTTCGCTAATACCGGCTAAAGCTGGTTTTAAACTACACATACCTCGAATGATCAAATGAATATCTACACCGGCATTGCTGGCAGCATAAAGTTTATCGATAAGCTTTTTATCAACCAAGTTGTTCATTTTTAAAATGATTTTGGCTGGTAAATTTGCCTTGGCATTTTTTATTTCATTTTTAAGTAGCTGATTCAAACGTTTTCGTTGATTTATTGGTGAGATCAACAGGTGATCAAAATGAACGTCTTTATAGCTGTGTTCGATAAATTTAAAGACGTTATCTACTTCTTCAGCAATTAACTGGTTTTTAGTAAAAATGGCAAAGTCAGTATACATTTTGGCGGTATCTTCGTTGAAATTGCCTGTACTTACTTGGGCGTACTTTACTATTCTTCCTTGTTCAACTCGGTTGACCAAGCACAGTTTAGAGTGGACTTTTAAAGAATTTATACCAAACAGAACTTTGATCCCTGCATCGGTCATTTTCTTGGACCATTCAATATTATTGCTTTCATCAAAGCGCGCTCTAAGCTCTACATTTACGGTTACCTTTTTACCATTTCGCACCGCATCTAATAACGAACCAATAATTTGTGACTTTTTGGCCACTCGATAAATGTTTAATTTTATCGAGGTGACTGCCGGATCAAAAGACGCCTGGCGCACAAACTCCTTAAAATGGTGAAACTTATGGTAAGGGTAGTGCAGCAATATGTCTTGCTCTGTAATTGCTTCAAAAGTAGTGTTGTATTTACAAAACTGTTGGTTATCCAGCGCTGGCCATTTGGTATACCTTAAGTTGGCTTTGCCAACGTTTGGAAATTTAATAAAGTCTTTAAAGTTACGATAACGACTACCCGGAGATGTACTGTCATAACTGGTAAAGCCAAGTAATTTTTTAAGCTTTTTTTCCATCCTGGAGGGCATTTGCTCATCACACACAATCCGTACCGGATCTGCATGTAGGCGTTGCTTAAGGCTTTTCGACATTTTCATTAATATTGAATCGTCTAAATCTTGTTCACTTAATAAATACTCGGCATCTCTGGTTACTTTAAATGAGTAGGCAACTATATCGTCAAAGGTGAAAAGTCCTTTAAAAATGTCAGTTAATGAAAAGCAAACCACATCATCAAGCAAGATAATTTTTTGAATATTGTCGTTTTTATCTTTCGGTAGTAAGACAAAGCGATTAGTTTCAGTGCAGGGTACTTCTATCGCAGCATACTGATACTTTTCTTGATTACTCAGCTCGACAAAAAGGTAGGTTAAATGATCTTCAATACAACTGGGAAAGTCGATTAAATTACTCACGATCAATGGTTGCGTATAGCGCAGTACTTTATTGGTAAAGTATTGCTTTAACCATTGTTGGTGGTATTCGCTCAGATGTTCATGGGTGATTATTTCAATGTTCTGCTTTTTTAATTCTTGCTGTATTTTTAAGTAGGTTTGATTGAAGTCGTCATTAAGCTTTAATACCTTTTCTTGAATATCATTAATTAATGCCTGGTATTTATTGAATGCAGCTAAATTACCCTCGGCTTTTTTAAGTAACGCCTTACGCTTTATATCTGCTACTTTAACGCGAAAAAATTCATCTTGGTTATTTGAAAAAATACCTAAAAACCGTACTCGTTCAATAACTGGGTTATTGATATCTTGGGCCTCTTGTAACACGCGTTCATTAAACGCTAACCAGCTGAGTTCTTTTGGATAATACAATTGAGTCATAATTCGCTTGCTAATTAAATCTATATTTATCAATGTTTTGTAGTTATAATTGGACGGTAAATAAAATCTATCGCTTCTATTTAACTGTAGTATAGGCATTTCAAATGTGCATAAATTAAATCTGTGGGTTTTATTTATTCTCCCCAGTTACTTGTCATTAACAAATCACCAACAATTTTAATCTATTTTTAAACTTTGCCTTATGTTCTAATCCGCCTGAAAATGGCCTAAGAGCCTCTGTTTTAAGAATTTGAGTGGCAAGTATGACAACGATATTATGTATTGGTGAAAACAATGTAGAACAAATAACATCAGAATATGATGTTGTAACAGTGAGTGCGACAGGCACTGATTTCACTTTTGATATTGAATACGCGGCAATTATTATAAATGTTGCTAAACAATCATTATTTATTCAATGGTTAGAAAAAGTCCGCTCAAACGATGTTAACTTCGCAAGCTTAGTGTTTACCAATAACAGCCATTTTTCTGAGTTGGCCATGGTAGATGGCTTATTACCAAACCGAATTGATATTGATATCAATCGTTTCTTATCACGTAAAAAAGAACTTAATTTAAACACCAATGATAACTTAGAAAATAAATTATTAAGTTACTTGTGGATGTGTGAATCACGAACTTTACGACCTAGTAAAATTATTAATAACGGTGTTAGTTATCAATACCCATTTTTAGAGTTGTGGGATGATGGCCAAGGAAAAGAGTATTGGCTAAATCGTATGGTTAAATCAGGAAATTTAGTACAAGAACAATTGATTGATCGCATTCGTCAATGTAAGTCATGCAGTTCGAGTTTACTCAATTATGTTGATTGTTGTGGTGACTGTGGCTCTATTGATCTCAAACTAGAGCAAGCTTTGCATTGTTTTGCGTGCGGCCATGTTGGCGAGCAAAAGTCGTTTATTCGTAGTGGTGAAATGGTTTGCCCAAATTGTATAAATACACTTCGTCACATAGGTACGGATTATGACCGACCAATAGAGAATAAGCGCTGTAATGGCTGTAATAATTTATTTATAGATGCGAAAGTATCAGCACAATGTTTTACCTGTAGTCATAACAATGAAGTTGATGACTTAATTCAAAAAGAATACTTTAGTTTTGCAATTGGCCACAATGGCATTATTAAAATAAAAACGGGGAGTGAGCCTCAACAATTAGCCATGGCTGTTGGTGAATCTGTCCCTAATGAACATTTTTCATGGATGGTGCAGTGGCTTAATAAAATGGCACTTCGTCAAAGTGACAATCATTTATTTTTAGGATTGCGTTATAGCAACTTAGAACTACTTACCGAAACAATGTCGACGGTAAGTTTAACTAGCCGTATAGAAGCATTTAGTGAACGTTTAAAAAGTGTATTAAGAACCACTGATATAATTTGTCAGCCAAACAGTGATAGTTTGTATTTCTTGTTGCCAAACGTTACTGAGCAAGGGATGGAAGTTGTTCAAACCAAACTCAGTGATATTGCCAGTGAGCAAGAAGATAATCCGTTAGAAATAAAGGTTACCTTTAAATTATTACCCGATACAACATTAAACTCTGACATTGAACAGTGGTTTACCGAGCGAAATCAAGAGTTGGTTAGCTAGTGGAATTTGGTTACATCGAGTATCAGTTTCTTTCTACGCTTTCATTATTGCAGCAACATTTTGAAGTACTGATTATTTATTTGCCTATGCTAATGGTAGTTGAGCTACCGTTAACCTTTACTGTATTTGCAGGTATTGTGTTTTGGTATCGCAGAGCGAAATTGCGTGGGCCATTAAAAATACATCCTGATGTGAGTATTATTATTACTTGCTATGGAGAAGGTAATGCGATTAAAGACACCATTTTAACGTTATGCGAACAAGTTTATAGCGGTCGAATTCAAATAATTCCTGTTATAGATGGTGCAAAGCAAAATGCCGACACTTATCAAGCCGCGCTTGATTGCCAAGAAATAGTGAAAAATTACCATAATCGCGATTTAGATATTTTACCTAAATGGCAACGTGGTGGACGGGTAAGTACGTTAAATGCCGGATTATATCGCTCGAAAGGCGAAATTGTTATCAATGTTGATGGAGACACATCGTTTGATAACAACATGGTGTACGAAATACTTAAAGAGTTTGAAGACCCCAATGTACCTGCTGTAGGCGGAAGCTTACGTGTTAGAAATTGGAAGCAAAGTTTTGTTACTCGCATGCAAGCGCTTGAATATATGATCTCAATGCAAGCAGGTAAAACAGGTTTAGCGGAGTGGAATTTAATTAATAACGTATCTGGTGCGTTTGGTGCATTCAGGCGTCAATTTTTAGTGCAAATAGGTGGTTGGGATACACATACGGCTGAAGATTTAGATCTCACTTTACGTATTAAACAATACATGAAGCGACACCCTGAGATCCGTATTCCATTTGCCACTAAAGCCATAGGTCATACCGATGCGCCAGTTAGTTGGAAAGAGTTATTTTGTCAACGTATGCGCTGGGATGGTGATTTACTGTTTTTATATTTACGTAAGCACCCGTACGCATTCAGTCCGAAACTATTAGGATTTAAAGGCTATTTTTTCACCTTGGTTTACGGTGTACTACAAAATATTTTAATGCCGCTATTGGTGGTGTTATTTAATATATGGTTAGTAACTGCGTACAGCTTTGAGTTGTTTATTGCGATGATTGCCGTGCAATTTGTTGCGTATTTAATGTTAAGTCTTATTCACTTTTTGTTCTTTTTATTTGCGATATCAGAAAGGCCAAAAGAAGACATAAAGGTTTTGTATTTGTTAATGTTTTTCCCATTTCCAGTGTATACCCTAATTACTCGGGTTTTCTCGGCAATAGCATTAGTAAATGAAATATTTAGGCGTGGCCATGAAGAAAGCAATATGGCGCCTTGGTGGGTTTTGAAAAAAGGTAAGAAGTTTTAATGAAGATTCAATTTCAATCTGAGAAGCAGAAGAATGCTACTTTAAACGATGGCTTTAAAGTAGTTTACGCTCCTGCTAAGCGCATAGCATTTAAAATTCGCTGGTATGTTTTACTATCTATTATTGCGTCGCCATTAGTAATATTTTCGTGGCATATGCTTGATGACACGTTATTAGTTACCGCAGATGGGATTTTAACTACAGAGCCAATTGTTCTTAATGCACCAAAGTCTGTTTATGTTGAAAATATTAATATATCTGCGGGTGATAAAATTAGTGAACGTGATGTATTGATAAAGCTAAATTCACCAGTTGTAGATAAAGAATTGATCTTGTTAACTAAAAAATATTCAGCATACAAAGCGCATCATGAAAGTGGTAACGAAACGATTAATCGTTTGTATGCCCAGCAAATAGCAACGTTAAAGTCGGCAGAAAAATCTCAAGACAAAATTAATGAAAAATACCAAGAATATAATAGTCGTGGTGTGTTGCCATTAAATGAACAACTGTTGATTGAACAAAATAGTTTGAATGCAAAATCTAAATATCAGCAAGCGATGATTGAACATCAAAGTGCTTTAGATGAACACAAAAATGGACAAGCAGCTAAAACACTAATGGAAATTGAGTTAGCAATGGTAGAGGCAAAAGCCAAGCAAGATATGCTCGCAATACGTTCGAATAAAGAAGCTGTGGTTAATGAAGTTTTTGTTGAAGAAGGAGAGTTTATTGCTGAAGATACGCCGTTATTAGCAATATCTAATTTAGTAGATCCTGTTGTTAATGTGTATTTGTCACCAGAGCGTATGGACTATGCAAAAGTAGGGCAAACAGCCACGATCACACTGCCAAACGGTGATGAACATCATGGAGTAATTAATACCCCAACACAGTTAAGCCAAAAAATGCCAGACGTTTTATCAGGTCCTTTTGATGGTAATAAGCCAGCAATCAAAGTAACGCTGGATATTAGTCCAAAGCCTGAAGTCGTGCTAGAAGGGTTGCCAGTGAAAGTAAGGTTTCATTATTTATCTGAGACATAATTAACCGAGACAAACCCACCCTAGACAGAATGTTGATATTTCTTAAAGGCCTAAGTAATAAAATTACTTAGGCCTTTTTTTGTGCTAATTTAATCTCAATAGACCAGCGGTATACGGAGATTAAATGAACAAGTTAGTGGCGATATTTGGACTGTTTCTTTCTTGGGCAACCATTGCTCAAGTACAAACATTACGCGTGGATTATTATCACACGGGTGACAGTCAGCAGGAGATATTCTCTCTAGACAGTGTGGTGGTGGAGCCTCTCGCGTGGCCAGGTTCAAAATCTCAAGTACTGGATGATCTGAATCGTGGCAAATACCGTTTTATTATTAAAGATAAAACATCAAAACAGGTGTTGTTTACCCGCAGTTACAGCTCTATTTATGGTGAGTGGGAAACAACAGGAGAAGCGAAAAAAATTAAGCGCACCTTCCATGAGTCATTGCGTTTTCCTATGCCTGATAAAGAAGTGATTATTGAAATTGAAAAACGTGATGCCAAGCATCAATTTCAAAATGTGTGGACCACTGAGATTGATCCAAACCATTATTTAAATCATCGTGAATCAGCTGGCTACGCTGAGCAAGTTATTGCCATTGAACACAATGGCGACCCAAAGAATAAGGTCGACTTGCTTATCTTGGGCGATGGCTATACCAAGGCTGAATTATCTAAATTTAAAACAACGGCAAAAGAGCTTACCGAAGCGTTGTTTGCCACCAGCCCATTTAAAGAAAATAGAAAAAACTTTAATGTATGGGCGTTAGCACCGCTTACTAAAGAGTCTGGCGTTTCTCGTCCATCTACCGGCACATACCACGACAGCCCTTTGGGGGTAACTTATGATGCATTTGGCTCTGAACGTTATGTGCTCACCAGTGATAATCGAAATTTTCGTCGTATCGCCTCATCTGCACCTTACGATTTTGTTGAAATTATTGTGAATAACGATACCTACGGTGGTGGCGGTATTTATGGCTTATATTCAACCGCTGCAGCAAACAGTGATTGGGCCGATTATTTGTTTATTCATGAATTTGGTCACCATTTTGCAGGGCTTGCCGATGAGTATTACACAAGCTCGGTAGCCTATGCGGCACCTACAAATATCATAGAGCCTTATGAGCCAAACGTTACTGCCTTATTAAATGGTGACACTTTGAAATGGCAAACAAAAGTTAACAAGCAAACGCCATTGCCCACGCCTTGGCCAAAACAAGAGTATGAAAAGCACTCTTATGAATATCAACAAATTCGCGGCCAGTTGCGTAAAGATAACAAACCTGAAAGTGAGATGGATAAACTATTTCATGAAAACCAACGCATTGTTGAAGGCATGTTTTCTAAAGCCGAATATAACAATGTAATAGGGGCGTTTGAAGGGGCAAACTATTCTGCCAAAGGCTTCTATCGAAGTGAGTTAAACTGCATTATGTTTACCCGTACCGATGATTTTTGTGATGTGTGTCAGCAGGGCATTGTTGATGTGATCAAATTGTATTCAAGCCAGTAATTAAAATTCGTAATATTTGAACTAGTCCTAGAGATTACTGGTCCAATCTGTAATGATGAAATACTGGTGTTTTAACGGCAGGTAAATCTATTGCGCTTTATTAGTTATCTCTTATTGGTTTGGGTTAAATGTTTATCTAAGTTGTTCTATAAAATAGAGCAACGGTGGTTGTCAGATGAAAAACAGCCGCATTGGCAAGATATTAACCTGATTGTCATTTTAAATCATACCAGTTTGTTTGAGCCGGTATTGCTCCGCAATATTCCTTTGTCATTTTTGTGGCGCATGTCTGATCAATTAGTGTTGCCCGGTGCTGACAATACAATGCAACGGCCCATCGTTGGTAAAATACTTTATTCACTAGTACCCGGTTGTATTCCTATTAGCCGAAAAAATGATGACACCTGGCAAGACTTTCTTGGCGTGGTTAACGATAAAAAAATTACAGCGATTTTACCTGAAGGTCGAATGAAACGACCAAATGGCTTAGATAAACATGGTAATGAAATGACGGTAAGAGGGGGCGTTGCAGATATAATATCGCGTCTAAACCGAGGAAAAATACTGTTTGTTTACAGTGGCGGTTTACATCATATTCAATCTCCGGGTGATAAATTTCCCAAACTATTTAAAACCATAAAGCTTAATTTAGAGCTTGTTGATGTTAAGGCATACAAACTGGAACAGTCAGCTACAGTGGAAGACGATTATAAAGCCAATGTAATTAACGATATGCAGCAAAGGCTAAAGAATAAAACACCTTAACGGTTATTAGACGCTGACTCACTTAAGTATTGGTAACATTGAAGTAGGTTGTTTTTGTTGGAATAAATTTGAAATCTATCAAGTAAGTTCGCTGGTAACCTATTTGCGTTGCTCTTAACAAACCCTAGTTTTAGATAAAATTCAGTTAAATCATTATTAGCGAAACAAATAATATCAGTAAATTGCTGTTGGCATTGTGCCACCAGTTGTCGGGCTAAGCCGTTTTTCTGTTGGTTTTGTTGAACGACAAGGGCATGTAAGAAAGGAGTCGTTTTAGAATATGAAACTATGACACACGCAACAATTTCTTCGTGGTGTGTAATATAAAAGCATTGATCATCGCCCATAAAGCTGGCGCTGTAACGGTTGTTTTTATAAAAGCGTTTTATTGCTGATTTATCTGCTTTAGTTGCGACTTGTATGTGCATAAATAAATGAAGGTCAGAGTCAGGCTTTCTATAACCTGACTCTGACCCCCCTGTGTTTTTTATTTAAACTCGTAGCGCTTTTTCGCCGCGGGCTATGCCAACAGTACCAGAGCGTACTACTTCAATGATTTCAGTTTCATTGTTTAATACGCTGATAAACGATGCAATTTTATCTTCATCACCGGTCAATTGAACGGTATAAATTTGCTTGCCAACATCGATGATGTCACCGCGGAAAATATCTGCGATTCGTTTAACTTCAGTACGGGTAATATTATTCATTGCCAGAACTTTTACCAATACCAATTCACGTTCAATGTGAGCTCGATCAGTTAGATCAGATACGCGAATTACATCGATAAGCTTGTTAACTTGCTTAGTGATTTGTTCGAGCACTTTGTCGTCACCAAAGGTAGAAATGGTAATGCGAGAGATTGTTGGCTCATCAGTTTCAGCGACACATAGGCTTTCAATATTAAAGGCACGCTGTGAAAATAAACCCACAATACGTGAAAGGGCACCTGGTTCGTTTTCTAATAAAATTGATAGGATACGGCGCATTATACTTTTTCTCCTTTTTTAAGCCACATGTCGTCTACAGCACCAAAACGTACTTGCATTGGGTAAACGTGTTCGGTTTCATCGACAATCACATCCATAAATACTAAACGTTTTCTTATTGAAAATGCCTCTTTCATTGCATCATCTAATTGATCAGGGTGAGTTACTTCCATGCCAACATGACCGTAAGCTTCGGCCAGTTTAATAAAGTCAGGTAACGACTCCATATAAGATGATGAGTGACGGCCACCGTATATCATATCTTGCCATTGACGTACCATGCCCAGCGAGCGGTTGTTCAAGGTAACAATTACAACGGGTAAGTCATATTGCAAACACGTAGATAACTCTTGAATGTTCATTTGAATTGAGCCGTCACCGGTTACACATACAACGTGTGCGTCAGGGTAAGCAACTTTAACCCCCATTGCCGCAGGTAGACCAAAGCCCATGGTGCCTAAGCCACCAGAGTTAATCCATTGACGAGGTTTTTTAAACGGGTAGTATTGCGCTGCAAACATTTGATGCTGGCCAACGTCTGAACATACATAAGCGTCACCATTGGTGTGCTTATAAATTGCTTCAACAACTTGTTGTGGCTTAATTTTATCCGGGTGTTTTTCATAGCTAAAGCTGTTTAGCTTGCGCCATTCGTTAATTTCACTCCACCACTCTTTAAAGTCATCCTTGTTATGTTTGTGGCCAACTTCATCCAATTCAGCAGTTAGTTGGTCAATAACAACATCGACATTACCCACAATTGGAATATGTGCATTAACGGTTTTCGAAATTGACGTAGGATCAATGTCTACGTGGATAATAGTGGCATTTGGACAAAACTTTTCTACTTTGTTGGTTACACGGTCATCAAAGCGAGCACCTAAAGCAAGAATAATATCAGCACCTGCCATGGCTTTATTTGCTTCAGCAGTACCATGCATACCTAACATGCCAATAAAGTTGTCATGTAAGCCGCTAAGACCACCTAAGCCCATTAATGTGTTAGTACAAGGAGCATTTAAACGTTCAACCAGTGTCGTTAATTTATCGGATGCATCCGCAAGAATAATGCCGCCGCCCGTATACATAACCAGCTTTTTAGCGTTAACGATTTTTTCAACGGCTTTTTTAATTTGTTTACGATGACCTTTAACATTTGGATTGTAAGAGCGCATTTTCACGTCTTTATTCATTACAAATGGCATTTTAATATCAGGGTTTAAGATATCTTTAGGCAATTCAATTACAACAGGTCCTGGACGTCCTGTCATTGCGATATATTGGGCTTTAGCAACAACGTTTGGTAATTCGCTAGCACTACGACAGTTAAAACTGTGCTTAACGATAGGGCGAGAACAACCAATAATATCGGTTTCTTGGAAAGCATCGCCACCAATAAGAGTTGATGCTACTTGGCCGGCAAGAACGACCATAGGGATAGAGTCCATATACGCATTAGCAATACCGGTTACACAGTTAGTGTTACCAGGTCCTGATGTTGCTAAAACATAACCACACTTACCTGATGCGCGGGTGTAGCCATCTGCCATATGTGTTGCTGCTTGTTCGTGACGGACAAGTATATGGCTTACGTCATCTTGTCTAAAAATTGCATCATAAATATCTAAAACAGAGCCGCCTGGGTAGCCAAAGATGTATTCTACATCTAACTCTGCAAGAGATTTTATAAGTAGTTCTGCTCCTGAATATTGTTCTGTGGTCATTTTCTTGCCTTATTTAAAAGTTTTTTTCGTCCAGAAAAAACAAAACCCTCGATTTTTACAGCGAGGGTTTTATGAATTATTATGCGATTTCTAAATATTCAGTCACAACCCTTGGCTTGGTAATAAAACCACGACCAGTATGAGTTTAATGATAATTAGAATATTTGACATCGAAAATTAATATTTGGTAAACATTGATTTATATTTAATGGGTTACGGTCGCAATGTCAACAAGTAATTCATAAACAGGCGCAAATAAGCGAAAAACAAAGGGTTTTGCCATTTACTAGTGCAGAAAACTCGCTACAATAGCGCAAATTTATAAAAATGTTGGATATTAAAAAGTGAAGAGTTTTGAAGCAAATTTTGATGGTTTAGTTGGTCCTACCCATAATTATGCCGGCTTATCGGAAGGTAATGTAGCCTCTAAATTAAGTGCTAATGATATTTCGAGCCCAAAAAGTGCTGCCTTGCAAGGTATTGCTAAAATGAAAGCATTGCACGATATGGGAATGACCCAAGGTGTATTTGCTCCACAAGAGCGCCCTGATATTCTTTCACTACGTCGCCTGGGGTTTTCAGGTACCGATGCCAACGTTTTAGAGCAAGCACACAAAGAAGCACCAAACGTGTTGTCTGCTTGTTTTAGTGCCTCGAGCATGTGGACGGCAAACTCTTCAACCGTTTCACCATCTGGAGACACCAGAGATGGCAAAGTACATTTCACTCCTGCAAACTTAACCAATAAGTTTCATCGTTCATTAGAGCCTGAAATTACCGGCAATATTTTAAAAGCTGTGTTTAATGATGATAAGCACTTTAACCACCATTTACACCTTAATGAAAATGATCATTTTGGCGATGAAGGCGCAGCAAACCATACTCGTTTATGTAATAACTATGGTGAACAGGGCATTGAAATTTTCACTTTTGGTAAATATGCGTTTAATAATGCTAAGCCTATCCCTAAAAAATTTCCAGCAAGACAAACATTAGAAGCAAGCCAAGCGGTTGCTCGTTTACACGGTTTACGTGATGACAATGTTGTGTATGTTCAACAGAATCCTGATGTGATTGATCAAGGCGTTTTTCATAACGATGTGATTTCTGTGGGCAACCAAAATGTGATGTTTTATCATGAGCAAGCATTTTTAAATACTGATGCTTTCTTAAATGAATTAAATACTAAGTTTGCGGCCATTGGCTCAGATGACTTACATTGTATCAAGGTGGCTACTGAAGAAGTGTCGTTAGATGATTGTGTTAAAACTTACTTATTTAATACCCAAATCATCACTTTAAATGACGGTACTATGGCAATAATCGCACCTATGCATTGTCACGATAACCCGCGTGTTAAAGCGTATTTAGACCGTTTAGTAACAAGTAACACACCAATTAAGCAAGTTAAATACTTTGATGTTAATGAAAGTATGAAAAATGGTGGTGGTCCGGCATGTTTACGATTGCGTGTAGCAATGACAGAAACTGAACTGGCAGCAGTGAATCAACATTGTATTATGAGTGATGCACTTTATGGCAATTTAGAAACTTGGATAAACAAGCATTACCGTGACCAGTTAAGTTTTGATGACTTACGCGATCCTAACTTGTTAGTTGAATCACGCACTGCGTTAGATGAGTTGACCCAGTTATTACACCTTGGCTCTGTGTACCACTTCCAGCAAGTTTAATGGTAAGTGCTAGCCCATGAACCTTTCATGGGCTGTTTAAACGCCTTCTGACATCAACGAAATCGCATCTTTTATCGTATCTGCAGTATGAATTACATCGGCTGTGCTGATGTTTAAATGGGTGACTAGTCGTAAAGTTTGTCCTGCAGAAATTTGAATACCTTCAGCAAGCAGCAATTTTGCCAACAGCACACCATCAATACTGTCGTCCAGGTCGATATACACCATATTGGTTTGTGGTGTAGTTACCTTGAGCTTATTACTTTCTTTTAATAAGTCGGCAAGCAACACGGCATTACCATGATCAATTTGTAAACGTTCAATATTATGATCCAAGGCATAGTCCATCGCTTTGGCAATAATGCCTGCTTGACGGGTGCCACCACCGACCATTTTTCGAATGCGTCTGGCTTTACTGATAAACTCGTTACTGCCGCAAAGGATCGAGCCCATAGGTGTACCAAGACCCTTTGAGAAACAAATCGAAATAGAGTCGACGTATTGGCAAATGTCCTTTAATTCGATATTAATCGCGGTAAGAGCATTATAAATTCGCGCACCATCAAGGTGGATATCAAGACCGTGTTGATTGGCAAACTCTCGTGCTTGTTTAAAATACTCCAAAGGGATCACTTTACCGCAGTGAGTATTCTCAAGGCTTAACAGTTTTGATTTGGCAAAATGTGAGTCGTCTTCTTTAATCACGGCGGCTATATCGGCAAAATCCAGCGCGCCATTATCTGATACTTTAATTGGCTGAGGAACCACACTGCCAAGCACTGCAGCGCCACCGGCTTCATAAAGGTAAGTATGATAGCCCTGACCAACGATATACTCTTCACCGCGTTCGCAGTGGGCTAACAAAGCACACAAATTAGACTGTGTTCCTGAATTAACCATCATAGCGGCTTCAAAGCCACTTAACTCTGCCATTCTTGCTTCCAGGGCATTAACCGTTGGGTCATCGCCATACACATCGTCGCCAAGTTCAGCGCTGATCATAGCTTGAAGCATTTCCGGTGTGGGTTTGGTTACGGTATCTGAGCGGTAGTCGATCATTGAAGTTCTCAATCTGTTTTAGGAATACAGGTTAAGTGTATAAAAAAATACCGCAGCTTAATAGTTTAACTGCGGTATTTTTAGTTACCGGGTTTCCGGCATGACATTAACGTTAGAGTTAGTACTAAAAACTATAAGTTATCGATGCTTTGTAGTTGGTACCATCAGCAAAGTAATTTAGTGATGTTTCGTATTCTTCATCGAAGATATTATTTACTTTCGCATTTACGGTAATGTTAGATGAAGCATGATAGCTTACGCCTAAATCAACTAATACATAGCTGTCCAGCGTTACATCACCAGCATCAACACTTTCATCACGATAAGACACAACACCATTAAAACTGAAGTCTTGCCACTGATATCCCAGGGTATAAGTCGCTGTTAATTCAGGGCGACGTAGTAATTTATCACCGGTGTCTGAATCTTCTGCATCAATCAAGGCAAGATTTAATTGGTTATTAAAATTGCCAATAGTAAGTATTAATGATGCTTCTAAGCCACTGATTTCAGCCGAGTTTATATTGTCTGGTTGCCATAAACCAAATTCGTTCGGTGCCCAGGCAATCAAGTTTTCAATTTCAGAGTCGAACGCGCTGAATTCAACTTTAGTACTTAGGTTGTTTGAGCTGAATTGATGACGAATTAATAATTCGTTATTGGTTATTTTTTCTGGTTGTAAGTCAGGGTTTCCTGAGCCAGGCCAATATAAGTCATTAAATGTCGGTGCTTTAAAGCCAGTACCACGAGTAACACTTAGCAACCAATCATCGTTAATTTGATAGCCTATCGACGCGTTATACGTCGTCTCGGCATCCAGGTTTTCAATATCATCATGACGCAGCGCACCTTCTAATAAAATGTGACTAAATTGGTGCTGAGCTTGCACAAATACTGCACTAACATCACGTTCGTCCTCTGCCCAAGTTTGAAAACCAGGCACCCAAGCATCAAGATCTTCACTGTTTGAGATCTCTTCAACGTAGTAGTCAACACCAAGGCTCAACGACGTTTTATTACTAAACTGGTATTGGTTAATAAAACTTATTTGATCTCGCTCGGTGCTAATCGTACTTGCGACAGTATCATTACCAAAACTTTCGCCTTCATCCTGACTGGTCGCAATTGACAACTCACTGAATAATTTATCGCCCTGATAGCGACTTGCCAGTTTTACTGAGTAGTTTTCGTGGTCTTGTTCATTGGCATAAAAAGCAGGACAAGCAACAGTCTCATCATACCAACATGGACTATCAGGGTACGATGCATCGAACTCACTGTTACCGCTTTCAAAGCGAGATACTAAATGTAGAGATACAGAATCCGTCAATTGGCTATTACCTACGGCGCTAACGCTGAATCGTTCATAACCGTCGTCATCATCTTCATTAATGTCATATGGAAATGGGTCAGTTGTATAGGCATTGAAACCGTCGCTGCTTTCTGTTGATACGGCAACACTTAAATTATGCTTCTCGCTACCTAAGCCAATTGCCGCGTCGCCTTGAACAAGGCCATTACTGCCTGCGCCAACCGTTAAACTGCCTTCTCCAGAGTGCAATTGTTTGGTAAATATTTGAATCACACCACCAATGGCATCGCTGCCCCAAAGTGCTGCTCTTGGCCCTTTAACGACTTCAATTCGTTCGATTTGATTTGGCGAAATGGCGGTTAGGTTAGTTGTTCCCAGTGTTGCTGAGTTAATGCGTACGCCATCAACTAAAATTAAGGTGTGATTTGAATTTGTGCCGCGCATGAAAATAGACGTTGCCTGGCCAGCACCACCTTGTTGAACTACGCTGATCCCGGCGACAGTATCGAGTAATTCACTGATGTTGCCAACCTGCATTGATTTTATCTGTTCGCTGGTAATAACAGCATTAGCAGAAAGCGCTAAAAATTGTTCTTGCTGATTTCGGTTAGCGGTAACCAGCATTTGATCATCTATGTCGGTGTTGGCAGCAATGGCCTGCTGACTGGTTATAGCGGAGATCCCAATAGAGATCAGTGATGTTGCGATTATGGTTTTCTTCATTATTTCCTCACTAAAGATGCCCACCGCATCTGAAAAAAAATAGCGTTAAGATCGGTCTCCGGACTTATTTATTAACAAGGCAATATTGGCCTTATTAATAAAATCACCGTTGCGGGGGCAGTACAAGAATAGGCACACACTTTAATAAGTGGGCTGGCACTTGTTTCCCGTTAAAATTCGTTTTAATGACGAATATCTTAACGACAATATTGTCAGTTTAACTGACGTCGTGTTTTATACCAATCTGCATAAAGAATGGTATTATCACCCTGAGAATGACGTTAGCAGGGCAATAACATCTGAGCTGCGCTCAAATTTGTTTTTTACTTATACCGATTGGTATTAGTTTTCTAAACTCTGATAAAAGTGTCTACTCGCATCAATATCCAGGCAAAGCTGCTCTAATTCAGAGAGCAATCGATAGCTCATGCGATGTAATATGTCTGAATTTGGTGTTAATAATTGCTTATGCTTGGCCGCGGTTACTTGCTTGAAGTTTTGCCAATCTATGGCATCAGGGTTCGGCTCTCCGGCTGACATCGGTTGAATAATTAACTGTGGATTAGCGACAATAATTTGCTCAATATTTATTTGTGGGTAATCATTTATTAATGGCTTAAACGGATTACTGGCACCGCATATTTCAAGGTGTTGTTGCGGCCATGCATTTTGCGCGACCGTAGTTAGCGGTTTTGACCATAATTCATAAAATACCGATATCGGCTGCTTATGTTGATACTGCTGATGTAATGCCGCTAACTTACGCTCAAAATCTTGAGCTTTTTGTTCAGCCAGTACGCTACTGCCAGTCAACTTTCCAAACAGCCTCAGCTCTTTTGCAACATCGGTTAAATTCACCGGATCAGAGTAAACAACTTTTAAACCCAATTGCTCTAACCGCTCTAAGTCATCGCTTGGATTTCCGGTTCGCCAGGCAATTATTAAATCGGGTTGATAAGCTAATATCTTTTCAATTTTTAGCCGTGCGTAATTGCCAACACGTGGGATAGAGTTGGCTTGCTGTGGAAAGTCAGAATGTTCAGTTGTAGCAACAATTTTACTGCCTACGCCTATATCAAAGAGCACTTCTACCACATGGGGCGCAAGTGCGATGATTTTTTGCTGACTAAAGTCTTGTTGTGCATTTTCTTGCTTTTGTGTTTGTACTTCTTCAATCACCTCATTGACCACAGAAATTGCTGTGCCAGAGGCAAAAAAGATGACCTTAAAAAGCCAAGCTAAAATAATTAAGCCAATAAATACCAACAGAGTTTTATGTTTTTTGTTCATCAGGTTTACCAGTCGATACCAGCTTGCGCTTTGATGCCGTTATCAAAAGCATGTTTAATTGATTGCACCTCAGATACCGTATCGGCAAGTTCGATCAATTGACGATGACAGGCTCTGCCAGTAATAATGACATGCTGATTAGCCGGGCGGTTATTCAGTGCGTCAACAACATCATCAAGTTCAATGTAACCATAGGTGACCATGTAAGTTATTTCATCAAGCAACACCAAATCGACTTGCTCATCTTCTAGCAACTTTTTAGCGTCAATCCATGCCGTTTGAGCGGCTGCAGTATCTTGTTCTTTATTTTGTGTTTCCCAGGTAAATCCAGTTCCCATTACATAAAAGTCAACATTGTGCTGCTCAAGTAAATTACGTTCGCCACACTCCCAAGTACCTTTGATAAATTGCACGACACTGGCGTTTAAACCATGCCCAACAGCGCGAGCAACGGTACCAAACCCAGAAGTTGATTTGCCTTTACCATTACCGGTAATAACAATTAATAGGCCTTTCTCATCGACGGCATTAGCAATTCGTTGATCAACTTTTTCTTTTAATCGTTGTTGACGTGCTTGATGTTTTTGCTCTTTAGTTGGTTTGTCATTGCTCATGTGAATTCCATTGCTTTGTCAGGGTAATTATTTTTGCCATATCCAGGTGTTGTTCTACCGAGTCGGCGAGTGTATTTAATGCGTTATTTTGTAGTTCATTAAAGCTTTGTGTGCGCTCTATATTTGCTCCGGCCCATTTCATTATAAGAGAAAGGGCGTCTGGACAATCAAACAAGCCATGCAAATAAGTGGCAATGATTTGTTGGTCCTGACTTTCAAAGCCAAGTGATTCATTATGACTAAAAATAGCGGTCATGTTGTTATTGAGTTGGGTTGAAATACCGGCATGTATTTCATAACCTTCAATGTTGGCTGTTTGCTTCAATATGGTAAGCTTGGTTGCTACATTGGTTAATGTTTTGTCAGGCGTTAGTTTTGTTGTAAATGGCAATAAACCTAAGCCGTCGCTGGACAGTAGGTCACTTTCAATATTGTCAGGATCTAAAATTTCATTGCCTAACATTTGCATGCCGCCACAGATGCCAATGACTTTCCCTCCGTAACGTAAATGCTTATTGATACAATCGTGCCAGCCCAAGCTTTTTAAGAAGGCAAGGTCTGCTTGAACATTTTTGCTACCCGGAAGAACGATCAAATCGCAAGGTGGTAGCGGCTGTTTCTGTAGGGTGGTTATATCATCAAAATTTGTCACATCTTTAGGATAGATGAATTGTAAATCAATTTCAGGGTGCCAACGCAGCGCATCAAAGTCGGTATGGTTACTCATGCGTGGATACACTGGCACTACAATGTTTAATTTTTTAGTTTGGTTATTGTCTGAGGCTTGGTTGGTGTCAACCGCATCCTCTGAAGCAATAGATAAACCGTGTAGATAAGGCAGTACACCTAACACAGGCTTACCGGTTTTTTGTTCTAACCAATCCAAGCCTGACTCGAGCAGTTTAATGTCACCACGAAAGCGGTTAATGACAAAGCCGACAACTCGTTGTTGTTCACTTTGAGAAAGCAATTCCAATGTACCAACAAGATGGGCGAACACTCCGCCGCGGTCAATGTCTGCAACTATTATTACTGGACAATCAACCTGTTCAGCAAAGCCCATATTAGCAATGTCACCTTCGCGTAAGTTTATTTCAGCAGGGCTGCCTGCACCTTCAACAACAATATAATCAAAACGCTGTTGTAGTCTTGTATGTGACTCTAGAACTGCCTGCATCGCAACTTTTTTATAGTCATGATAACTTTGAGCTTCCATTGATGTTAATGCTTTACCGTGTACGATTACCTGTGCGCCGGTATCTGAATTGGGCTTTAACAAAATTGGGTTAAAATCTACTTCAGGTTCGATGTTTGCGGCATGTGCTTGTACTGCTTGGGCTCGGCCAATTTCTCCACCATCGCTGGTTACTGCGCTGTTTAAAGCCATGTTTTGGGGTTTGAATGGTGCTACTTTAATGTTCTTTCGTGAAAGTACACGACAAATGGCTGCAACAAGAGTGCTTTTCCCTGCATCGGATGTTGTACCTTGTATCATTAATGTTTGGCTCGGTTTAGTCATCTGATAAAGATCTCGCACAATTGGAAATAGGTAATCCTATGCCATAAACTTCACAAAAATTGCTGCTTGGATGCTGAACTAATTTACAAATACTGCCATTTTCAACACGTAAACTGCTGAACAATTTGGGGTTTGTCCAATCCAGCTCTAAAACAATACTCAGCAACATACGAATAACGCCGCCATGGCAAATTACCAGTACATTTTCATCTTTATAATCAACAATGAGTTGATTAAATACTGATAGCATACGTTGATTAAAAGCTGTTAAATTTTCCGCATCAGGTAATGGGTTTTTAGCCGGGTTTTGCCAAAATGATTCGAGCATTGGCCAATGCTGTTTTGCCGTTTCAAACGCAATACCGTCAAGCTCACCGAAATCAATTTCTTTTAACTGCTCATCAATAACAATAGGTAGGCCACTGGAATTGGCGAGTTTAACAGCCAGATTTTGGCAGCGCTTTAAAGGCGAGCTGACAATATGCGTAAAGCTGTCTTGTACTTTGAGTAATTCAGTTAGGAGCTGTTCATCATGCTCTGTAATAACGCCAATATCAGTATGGCCGTATAATGCAGGAGGGCCAGCAACTTTACCGTGGCGCAATAAATAAACACTAGTCATTACTATTCCCTTTCAAGGTTAAAGGGATACCTGCAGTTATCAAGGTAACTGTATCTGCTATTTTAGCAATACCTTGGTTTAACCAACCGGCATTATCAACAAATAGTCGGCTCACGTTGCCAAGAGGGACAACCCCAAGGCCAACTTCATTAGCCACAAGAACCAGATGCTGCTTTTGGGATTGTTGAAATGCTGCAAATGATGCGAGCAGTTGCTTGGTTTCACGGTCTAAAGCGTGTTGTGATACTGTTTCACCTAAATTAAAAATAATGTTGTTTAACCACATCGTTAAACAGTCGACTAGATAAATAGTGCTTTTTATTGGGCGGGTTTGCGTTGTTAATAACTGTGCGAGCTCTAAAGGGCATTCGATAACTTGCCAGCTAATTTGCTCACTGTTTGCAGCTCTGTCTTGCTGATGTTTTTCAATGCGTTCTTGCATCTCAACATCATCAAACGCTTCTGCGGTTGCTATATATACCGGAAGTCTTTCGTGGTTTCTTTTATCTTGTTTTAAAAGTTTAGCGCACAATTGCTCTGCATAAGAGGACTTGCCAGAGCGTGCACCGCCTAAAATTAAGTGGATCATGACAGCGCTCCTGCGATGTTTGCCACAATACTTAGGTAAATGAGTAATTCGGCTATTTGCTGAGCCGCGCCAAGGCAATCTCCGGTATAGCCGCCAAGGCGTTTATTAAGCCAATATTTAAAAGAGAACCTGAAAATGGCTAGCATAACTACGATGATCACTACTGTATTTAGTGGTAACAGTACTAACGGTAGGGCGCCGATAACGAGTAATAGCCAAAGCTCCTTAACGGTTTGTTTCATCGCGAGCGGTTTACTTTTACTGGTTTCGTTATCACTGACATAATTCATGTCAAAAATAAGGCTGGCCGCTGTTGCTCTTGAGAGCGAATAACCGACGAGAATACTGGCGATTAGTAATTGTTGCTGAGCGAGTTCAACTAATAATACATATTTTAATGCTAACGCAGATACTATGCTTACTGTGCCATAAGTGCCCAGTCTGCTGTCTTTCATGATAGCTAATCGTTGGTTAATGGTAATGCCTCCACCAATGCCATCGGCCATATCGGCCAACCCATCTTCATGAAATGCGCCGGTGAGTAATAAGCTGGCAATTATTAATAATATGAGCGCAATGCTAACAGGAAGAAATAACAACACACTTTGGTAAAAGGCAAGAAGAAGTAGGGCGAGGACTAACCCAACTAATGAAAAATAACGCCCTGACTGATTTAATAATTGCGGCGAATAGTCTACTGTTGCAGGCACAGGCAAACGACTAAAAAAACTTAGCGCTAAAAAGAATAAATTAAGTTGTTGTCTAAACATCTGCATAATATAAAACCATCGCAAAAATGCGGTTAAATCGTTACTCCTGCTTGCTCAAAACTTGCCATGTCATTGTAAAAGTGTGCTGCCGCGACTAGTAGTGGTAAGGCCAAAGCTGCGCCAGTACCTTCGCCGAGTCTTAAATTAAGGTTTAATAACGGACTGGCGTTAAATTGATTCAATAATAATTGATGCCCAGACTCATCCGATTGATGTGAAAAAATTAGATAATCAGCAATGTTTTCATTAATTTGATTTGCTAAAAGCGCCGCAGCACTGACAATAAAGCCATCAATGAGTACGGCGATGCCAGACTCTGCTGAGGCTAAAATAGCACCGACCATTTGAACTATCTCAAAGCCGCCGACTTGTTCAAGTATATGAATAGCATCAGTGCTACTAATGCGCGTTAACGCCTGTTCGATCAGCTGTTTTTTATGGATTAATTGTTTAGGATCTATGCCTGTACCACTGCCAACACAGTCATCTACATTGGCTTTAGTTAATGCGGCCAAAATAGCTGCCGCTGCACTGGTATTACTGATGCCCATTTCACCGAGGATCAGCAAATTACAGCCTTGCTCAATTTGAGTTAACGCAATGGTTTTGCCATACGCTAACCCTTGCTTTACCTGAGTTTTAGTCATCGCTGCTTGTTCAGCAAAGTTATTTGTACCAGCACCTAGGCGCTGTTCAATAAAGTGTTGGTGCTGTATTTTTATGTCGTTTTCGATTGGCTGAATTATGCCGGCATCAATCACTTTTAAAGCAATGTTGTTTGCTCGACAAAAGCAATTAATTGCAGCGCCGCCATAAATAAAATTTAACACCATTTGACGAGTAACATCACTGGGGGCAATGCTTACTCCTTCAACACTGATGCCATGATCGCCGGCAAACACTAACGCTGTAGGGTTGGTAATTTCAATGGTGTTGGCAAACTTGCTTTTCCGATTAGAGGCAATTAATGCTAATTGTGCGGCAACAGTCTCCAATTGGCCCAAAGCGCCGGGAGGTTTTGTTTTTTGATCAATTTTAGCGATGATCGCATCGCTGTACTTGGTGTTTAACGGGGAAATATTCATGAAAACCATAGCCTACATTTTGCGCATTAATAACAAGAAGAAAATACTGCCTAAAGCAGAGGTGATAACCCCGATTGGAATTTCTTGGCCATCAAGGGCTGTTCGTGCAATAACGTCTACCCAAACTAAAAAACATCCCCCTAATAAACCTGAGCCAATCAGTAATCTTGCTGTTGTTATGCCAACAAATGAACGGACAATATGAGGGATCATTAATCCGACAAAGCCTATGCCACCACAGTAAGAGACAATCACTGCGGTACTTGCGGCACAAATGACTAACACCATAATTCTTAATCGGGCAACTTTTACACCCAGCGTACGAGCGCTTTCATCACTCAGTAACAGCGCATCAAGCTGTCTAGCTAAGCTAAATGCAATTAAAGTGGAGATAAGGATCACCGGGAAAATCCACATCAATGCCGTGTTATCAGCACGTGCTAACGAGCCCATTAACCAAAAAATTACTCGATTTGACGAAAATGCTTCGCCCATATAGAGGATGAAACTAGTTATTGAACTTAGTAAAAACGACACCGCAACACCGGCGAGTAGCAAGTGTGATACCCGGCGCCAGTTATTATTGGCTATTACGGTTAATACTAATGCGACTGCTGCTAAAGCACCGACAAATGCAGCTAAAGGCAGTGAAATAAAGTGAATGCTAGCCGGTAATAAACTTGCCAGTGTTGCGCCTAAGCCAGCGCCGGCAACAATACCAAACAGATAAGGATCGGCTAGTGGGTTGCGAGTAACGTTTTGCATTAACGCACCAGCAATGGCTAAGCCAAAGCCTGCTAAAAATCCAAGTAGTACTCTGGGGAGGCGAATATCATATAAAATTGTTTGGTAGATACTTTTTTCACAACCAGCACTAATGCACTGCCAGACAGCAGAATGGTCGACTTCACTTACGCCAAAGCCTATCGCTAATATGAAAGTACCCAGTACTAAACTAAGCAGCAGCAACATTGAGTAATTGAGATTTAATGGTTTCATCAACTATCACTTACCTGTTGTATGTTGTGGGCTGCAAAGGTGATCCTAGGTTTACTGGTAAATGGGTTTTGATCAACAAAACAGTCTAAATCGAATACTTGCTTAAGGGTGCTTGGTGTTAAAACGTCAATAGGTTTGGCGTTTGAAACAACAGCGCCATTATTCATTAATACCAGTCGATCACAATATTCGGCCGCTAAATTTAAATCATGGATGGTTAATAACAGGGTGATGTTAAGTGTTTTAGCCAGTTTGAGTATTTGATGCTGATAATAGATATCTAAATGGTTAGTCGGCTCATCCATAATAAGAATGTCAGCTGCTTGTACAATGGCTCTGGCAATTAAGGCTCGTTGTTGTTCGCCGCCAGATAAGGTATTAAAGCTTTGTTGCTTTTTATCAAGTAAATCGACTTTGTCTAATGCTTGATTTATATGCTCTAAATCACTGTTCGTGTCTGTTTCAAATAAGCCTTTATGAGGAATTAACCCCATACGAACAACGTCGACAACGGTTAAATTAAATACAGAATTGGAGTGTTGGCTTACCACGGAAAGTTGCTTGGCAATGTCTTTGGTAGAAATTGATTTTAGAGATTTTCCTTTTAGGAAAATATTACCAGTAAAGTCTTGGTATTCGCCATACAAACACTTTAACAGTGAGGTTTTACCTGCGCCATTTGGTCCGACAATAGCCACAGTTTCGCCTTTAACCAAGTTGAAATCAATTTGGTTAATGATGCTTTTCCCGTCTACTTGCCAGGAGAGTTGTTTTGCTTGTAGTACCGTATTGGCCATGCGTATTCTTTTAGCTATTTAGCGCAGGCAATAGTAAGAAGGGTGGTTAATATTCAGCAATGAATAGAAGCAGAGCGAAACGTGCACTGCCAAGAACCAAAATCTTCTTCGCGTTACCCGCACGATTGAATAATTTAACAGCAAGTAATTGTATTAATTACTGTTATTAACTTATGGCAGGTCTCCTGGCTTATAGAGATAACCTAATTTAACCCTTCCCAAAATTACTTCAGTGGTATGTTAAATAAGCTCTATTTACAGTTGCGGGAACAGCTGTGGAATTGCACCACATTCCCTTTTAAGTTCTCAAAAAATATTTGAAAACACCAAAAGTTATGGAATGCTAATTGTAGCAACTTAACCTCTGCTTTAACAATGGTTAAGTGTCTAAATTTCTTACCAATTTATTATAAGTAATAATGGATATGATAAGTATTTAAGAATCGTTCAATTAACGAGCAAGTTTTCGATGCGCTTTAGCAAAGTGACCAGCACAAAATGCACCAATCATTGATAATTCACCGGCTAAACAAAGGCCTGCACATACTTCTGCCAACGCTCTGGCATTGCCGTTGCCCGCTAAACCAAGTAATTGTAAATTAGCTTGTTGGCTTGGTAAGCCTGTGCCACCGCCAACTGTGCCTACCATTAGGTTTGGTAAGGTTACTGAGGCGTATAGGCTGCCATCATCGTTCAGTTCCATGCGTGTAACACCGACCGCTGATTCAGCGACACAAGCAGCATCTTGCCCGCAAGCTATATATAGAGCGGCTAAACCATTAGCGTAATGACCTTGTACACCAACAGAACCACTTAAAACGCCACCGACTGATGACATGCGCCAGAAGTCCGCCATACGCTCTGGAGTCGTATGTAGACGTTTTTTGACTAACTCTGCGCTAATGTGAACTTCTGCGGTTACTTTTTTACCACGAACGCCATTTAATGACTGCATGGTTGCCTTTTTATCTCCGGACAAATTAGCATCAAGAAAGGAGTATTTAGCTTTAGTCGGCGAGTGCTCGGTAATATATTCAAGCACGGCATTGGTGGCAATTGTCACCATGTTTTGCCCTGACGCATCACCCGTTAAATAATCAAAAATTAAATAAACATGATTTCCTTCAATGTTTATTTTTAAATCTTTTAGAGTTAAATGATTTGACGTGCTTTCGGTAATTTCTGTAAAAGTATCTATTTGTGTTGTTGCCCAAGCAACAAACTGTCCTGCTTGTACCAGGGTTTCAAAAGCAAAGCCAGGGGTGCGACACACGCCTTCATTTAATAGCATAGCGCTACAACCGCCAGCTTCAGAGATTAGTAACGCGCCGCGGTTATAAGAGGCTACTAGCGCCGCTTCAGTTGTTGCTAACGGAACAAAATAATCATCCTGTGCAAATAAGCCATTTACCCGCAAAGGCCCGGCGATGCCAACAGGAAGCTTTACTGTACCAATAAAATTTTCAATATTTTTTTGGTACATACTCATACAACGTTCAGTTGTCTGATCGAGTAACTGCTGTTTGGCTTGCTCACAGTCAATTGCCTGCCAACGCTTTTCAACCGTACTTGCTTTAATGTACATGTTTAACGGTTGACGCTTAGCAAGCGGCTGCTCATTCGGGCTTAATTTTTGCAGTGATTCATCATTAATGTCTGACATTACTGAATACACTTCTGCATATTTATTTGGGTTATTCTTTGGCATCGCTTATTTGATCATTTATAAAGCTTTTGGCGAACGGACAAAATTGTACAAGCCGCCTAAAAAGGACGCTTATTGTATAAGGAATCGAGTAAAAGTATAGTTTTAATTATGTTTTGAAAGCTTATCAACGGTCGCAGTACAAAACCGTAAAAATGTTGTCATAAAGTATTCAACTTCAGGCATGGTCTCGCTAAGCTGATCAAGTTTAGTCTTTAAACGCTGTTCAACGTGTTTAAATTCTGGATTGTTGTGGTTTAGTTCATCGAGAGATTTTACATAAGCAACCATAATATCTGCAGCTTTTACAATGCCTTTGTATTCACTGTCGACGTTATCTTGAATAATTAAATCTTCAAAAACATCGCGTAACTCTTCGGGCAATGCATCCAAACATTCCTGTTCGGCAAGGGCTTCTATTTTTTTAAATTCAAATGCTATTTCTTCATTGGCATACTTGGTAGGGCTAACGATATCGCCATAGCGTGTTTCAGAGGCCTCATGATATAACGCGATAGTTGCTGCTCTGTCGGCGTTCAAATTACCGTTAAATTTTTTATTTTTAATCACCGCAAGCAAATGAGCTACGATAGCAACTTGATGGGAATGTTCAGCAATATTTTCTGCTTTTACACAATACATTAATGCCCAACGCTTGATTAAAGGCATGCGAAACATCCAAGCTAAAAACGTGCTTTCCATCAATACTTCCTCTGGTTTGGTAACGTATTCGAAGCACTAGCGTATCCGAAGTAGCGAAGCTACGTATTCGAAACTAAAGTGAGACTACAGAGTTTATACCATCCGTGGCAATTCTAAGTTAAATCATCCATGATTTAAAAGTCCCACCAACCCTAGTCCTGGCTATAGTGGCTGAAGAAATGTTCTAAGCGGTTAATCGCTTGGATTAAGTCTTCACTGTGCGGTAAAAATACCAGTCTAAAATAAATACCATCATGTATGTTAAACGCACTACCTTGCACCAGAAGGATTTTCTCCTGGCGTAAAATATCAAGCACCATTTGTTCATCGTTATCGATGCCAAGCTTGTCACCATCAACTTTAACAAATAAGTACATCGCGCCTTTTGCTTTATGACAACTTAATCCGTCAATTTCATTTATCATTTTGTGAGCAATATCAACCTGCGCTTTTAAACGTCCACCGTCTTGAACCAACTCATTAATACTTTGATAGCCGCCCAACGCAGTTTGTATCGCATGTTGGCAAGGCACATTGGCACATAAACGCATAGATGCCAGCATGGTTAAGCCTTCAAGGTAACTTTTCGCGCGGAGTAAGGGCCCTGTTAACATCATCCAACCCGCTCTAAAACCGGCAATGCGATAGTTTTTTGATAATCCGCCCATGGTCACAATCAGCACATCTTCGTTAAGGCTAGCTGTTGGCGTGTGAGTGGTACCGTCGTAGAGCACTTTGTCGTATATTTCATCAGAAAAAACAATCAGATTATGCTTATGCGCCACTGCAATAATTTGCTCTAGCACCTCTTTTGGGTAAACCGAGCCTGTTGGATTATTAGGATTGATGAGTACAATCGCTTTGGTCTTATTGGTAATTTTGCTGGTGATATCTTCGATGTCCGGATACCAGTATTTTTTTTCATCACATTTATAGTGTACCGGTGTACCGCCGGATAATGATACTGCAGCAGTCCATAGTGGATAGTCTGGCGCTGGGATAAGTACTTCATCATCTGTATTGAGCAAGCCTTGCATTGCCATGATAATAAGCTCGCTGACACCATTACCAATGAAAATATTATCCACATCAAGGTTTTTCATACCAAATTGTTGGTAATACTGCATAACAGCTACGCGAGCAGAATAGATCCCTTGCGATTCACTGTAACCTTGAGCCGTTGGTAGGTTATGAATTACATCCCGTAAAATATCGTCTGGCGCTAAAAAACCAAATGGGGCAGGGTTACCAATATTGAGTTTAAGTATTTTGTGGCCTTCTTCTTCTAATCGCTTGGCTTCCGCGGCAACTGGACCTCTAATGTCATAACACACACCGGAAAGTTTATTCGATTTTAAATACTGACTCATCACGACCTACTGCTTTATATACTATTGTTAAAACATGAAGTTAACTTAAATGATAGTCGTTTGAAACACTTGCTGACATATTTTTTGTGATATTTACTGAGTTTTTTAATATAACTAATAATTAAGAAAGAAAAATTTATAAAAGAGTTCTCAATTATGCCTTTACCCTTGTTATGGTTAGGTGCTGCCGTACTAGGCGCAGCTGCCATTAAAGAGCTTGATACAAAACGTGAAGCCCAAGAACATCATCGTGAGAATAGTGATGGTATAAATACGCGTGGCAACATAAAAAAACATGACTCTGGCATTGCGAAATACCCTAAAGAAGTGTTTAAAACAGAGACGTTAGCTATTGTCCGTCCGGGGGCATTAGTTTGTTGTGGACTTGGCGGTGTTTTAGAGCATACGGGAATATTAGTTGACGAAGACACTATTGTTGAATTACATGGCAGTGGTCTAATAAAAGCAATTTCACCGAGTAGATTTTTACAAGAGCGCTCAGGCACTGAAATATATGTTGCTTGTGATTCAACGGGGGAGTCTATCTGTGATGACTTAACCGCAGAGCGTGCAATAAAACAAATATATGATTACCAAGAGTATGATTTAATTAAAAATAATTGTAATCGCTTTGTTTGGCAGTGTATTAGTGGGTTAAAAGAAGATATCACCACGTTTCATCAATTGAATAAAAGCCTATCAAAACGATATGATCGAAAAATTTATTGGGATCGGTGGGATACTAAAGCCAATTAGACCCGATAAACTATAAACTATAAACGAAAAACGAGGCATAACCCCGACTTATAGGGCTCTCATATGATTTTTGCTCTTCGCTTCTAGTCTCTAGTTTCCATCCTTTTATTAATTTATATTAACAAGTTGCTTACATAGTTGCTTGCAAATGTTAGTGTTAGCCCGTTTAGAAAATCAAGCAGTAAAGAGTAGTTATGCAAAGCGACATTTCCATCAACCGATTTAAACAATTTCCATTACTTATGTGGATTTTGTTATTTGGATCATTCATTACCCGTGGTAGTTACTATATGGTTTGGCCGTTTCTTGCGGTGATCCTGTATGAAAAGTTTGCCTTATCAGCAACTCAAGTTGGCTTGATCTTATCAAATGCCGCTGTTATTTCAGTATTAGTCAGCTTTGCTGGCAGTGTTTTATCTGATCGAGTAGGCCGTCATCAATTAATGTATATCAGTGGGCTTTTATACATCATTTCGTTTTCTATTTTGGCGCAAGTCGATACCATCACAGGTTACGTGGTGGTTATTACGCTGTGTTCTATTGCAACTGCACTGTGGAGGCCATTAACGTCAGCACTGATTGGCGATATTATTAGCGATTCAAAAACTCGTGAGCTTGCCATGCAGTCTCTGTACTTCGTTGTTAATGTTGGGTGTGCGATAGGGCCGCTATTAGGAGTTTGGTTTGGTTTAACTGGTGAGCAATCGAGCTTTTATATTACGGCTGGCGCATTTGCTTTTTTATTGGGGCTACTATATTGGGGCTTTAATCAACATAAGGTAAATACCAACAGTAAGAAAGTCAATATAGATAAAGCCAGTGATAAAGCTAAGCCTGTTAGCGAAAATAGAGGTCAAATTATTGCTGTGCTGTTACAAGACAGGCTTTTGCAGTGTTTGATTGTTGCCAACATATTATGCATGTTTATTTATGCGCAAATGGACAGCTCATTAATTCAGTATTTAACTCGTGCAGAAGTTCCTAACTTACTAGAGTTAATTTCATCAATGATCTTTACCAATGCTCTGGTGATTATATCTACGCAATTTATTTTGCTTAAGTTTATGGCTGGTTTAACTCTGATCGCCAGAATACAAATAGGCTTGGTGATGTTGATGTTCTCTCAGATTTGGTTGGCGGTAAATCCACTTGAACTTTTCTGGGGCTGGATTGGGGCAATTATTGTAATGAGCCTAGCTGAAGCAATACTATTTCCAACAATGAATGTGCATATTGACCGTTTGGCACCGGATCATCTTCGTGGTGCATATTTTGGGGCTTCTTCGTTTTATGATTTTGGTTTTGCTTTGGCGCCGCTGGGCGGAGGGATAATCCTTGATCATTTAGGTGGCCCTTGGTTATTTATGATTGGTGCAGCATTATGTTTAGTGGTTATTTATATGTATGCCATTTTAGATAAGCTGCCAAGGCCAGATTTTGAACGATTAAAAGAAGGTAGTTAGAAACGAGGCTCGAGCCTCTAAAAACGAAGAGTGGGGCAATCACTAGAAAAGTGAGCCCCGATGTTCGCAGAAAAGTTAGTGCTTTGTTGATGAATACAAGCTGTTACTTGAACAGTTGGCTAAAGCCTCAAATTCTTTTGATAAGGCTCTACCTTCTTCGCTATTTTCCATCACATTCTCACCAGCAGCCCAAGATTGCATATTAGGGTATACATCAACAAACATAAAACCTTCTCTATTACCGACTCTTGGTTCTAAGTTGTAGCTATTAATACCGCCGCCCTTAACATTAGCATTCATGAATTTGACCCATTTATCATTTAGTGCACCAGCATCTTTCATTGTTTTTCCGTCATTTAGTTTGCACTGCCAAACATCAACAATTGTTGGCTCGGCAAAACTGTATGAACTAAATAAAATAAATAAACTTGCTAATAATTTGATTGTATTTTTCATTATTGTTTCCTTGATTGAGTATCCAAAGAAAACGAGGGGCTAATTCCAACTCCCAAGACAACTTTCCCATTATCGTGGTCAATTATTGTACAGCAATACAAATAATACAAATTTAGAGCTACCTCATACCAAATAATGGGCATAAAAAAAGTCAGGGGCATATTTATGCCACTGACTCGATTAAAACGGTTAACCTATTTTAGGAAAACACACTGATTACTTAGATGTTAGTGATAAACTCTGATACATCGGCAATTTTAAGCGTTGATTTGTCACCTGAAATACGGTTTTTGTATTCAACTTCTGCGTTATCAAGATTACGCTCACCAACGATAATGCTATGTGGAATACCAATAAGCTCCATATCTTTAAACATAACACCAGGGCGTTCTTTACGGTCATCAATCATAACTTCAATACCGGCAGCTTTAAGGTCTGTGTACAGTTGCTCTGCTGTTTCATGTACGCGATGTGATTTATGCATGTTCATTGGAATGATCACAACTTTAAACGGCGCAATCGCTTCTGGCCAAATAATGCCATTTTCGTCATTATTTTGCTCAATCGCAGCTGCAACAATACGAGAAACACCAATACCGTAACAACCCATTGTTAATGTTTGGTTTTTACCTTGGTCGTTTAATACCGCAGCGCCCATTGCTTTGGCATATTTATCACCTAATTGGAAAATATGACCAACTTCAATGCCGCGTTTTATTTCTATTGTGCCGTTACCACATGGGCTAGGATCACCAGCAACAACGTTTCGAATATCAGCTATGGTGTACTCTTTAATGTCACGATCAAAGTTTACGCCATTAAAGTGGAAGCCTGTTTCGTTTGCACCGCAAATAAAGTCGCTTAAATGTGCCGCGCTTCTATCAACAATTACGGCAGTATTTAAGTTTACCGGGCCAATAGAGCCAGCATCACAATTTGCTGCTGCTGCAATTTGCTCATCACTGGCAAATGTTAATGGTGTAGCAACGCCGTCAATCTTTTCTGCTTTAATTTCGTTCAGATCATGATCGCCGCGTAAAACAAGCGCTACAATAGGTGCAGTTTCACCTTCTTCACACTCACCAACTACCAACAAGGTTTTAGCAACTCTATTTGCTGCTACATCAAAGAATTTACACACATCATCAATACTATGAACATCAGGAGTAGCAACTTTGCTAATGTCCATTTCAGCTGCCGCACGCTCACCAGCAGGTGCCAGTGCTTCAGCTTTTTCGATGTTTGCTGCATAATCGCTGTGTGAACTAAAAGCGATATCATCTTCACCCGATTCAGCAAGCACATGGAACTCATGTGACGCATCACCACCGATAGAGCCTGTATCAGCAATAACTGGGCGATAATCTAAACCTAAACGGTCGAATATACGACAGTAAGCGGCGTGCATGTTTTGATAAGTTGTATCTAGACATTCTTGTGATAAATGGAAAGAATACGCATCTTTCATTAAGAATTCACGACCACGCATAACACCGAAACGAGGACGAATCTCATCACGGAACTTAGTTTGTACCTGATACATACTAAGTGGTAACTGTTTATATGAGTTTAATTCAAAGCTAATTAACTTTGTGATCACTTCTTCGTGAGTCGGGCCTAAAACGAACGAACGGTGATGTCTGTCTTGCATGCGAAGTAACTCTGGACCATAGTCTTCCCAACGGCCTGATTCTTCCCATAAATCGGCTGGTTGTACTAATGGCATCAGCATTTCAATAGCGCCGGCTCTGTCCATTTCTTCACGAACAATGTTTTCAACTTTCTTTAATACTTTTAACCCGGTAGGCAACCAAGTGTATAAACCTGAAGCTAATGGTCGAATTAAACCTGCACGTAACATGTATTGATGACTGATAACTTCAGCACTTGCTGGAGTTTCTTTGAGGGTAGAAAGTAGATATTGGCTAGTGCGCATTACTGTTCAATTCCGAAATATAAAGTGATAAAAAATTTTTTCTGTATTCTAACAGCACAGTGGACTTTGGCAAAACTGAAATTGCTATATTGAAGGAATTAAACCAATTAAAGTAATTTTATCGCGATTATGAGCGTTTACGACGAATATAACTGCGTTTATTGCTGCAATGTTTGTGACAACGCCTACGAGAATTTAACCACCACATGCTGTGGTCTTTAGGACTGTTGGGTAAATGGCTCAAAGAGGGCTCTAAGGGAGGCGTATGCAGGGCAAATTCAACACTGGTAACTAGGTAGTTATCACGTAGAAGTTCATTATCTGAGTTAATGTCGGCCATAGCTACCATCAATTTAACTGGTCAAATTTTGACCAATAATAAATCTATTCAAGCTAGAATTCAAATTTATTTACTTCAGGAACGAGTTACGAATACATTCCATTCCGAATACGGCACTTCGTACCTTCGAATTAAAATACTATCGAAGCTACGCATTCGACGTTACGAAGTAACATATCCGAAACTAAGGAACGAGTTAAGAATACATTCCATTCCGAATACGCTATCGCTACGATAACTACTTCGTGATTCGAAATGAAATGCATTCGAAGGCACGAAGTAGCGAAGCTACGTATTCGAAGTGTTAAGCGTTGTTTTGTTGTTGCTTAATTTTTGCTTTTTTATCCTGGCGACGTTGTTCAATGGTTTTACTAACTTCGCTGCCAATGTGATTTTCACCACGGGCTTTGGCAAGGTTCATTTGCTTTTCACGCTCAGCATAACGTGCACGTTGCTCATCAGTTACTTTGTTAATACAACGATGACAACTCACGCCACGTTCGTATTCTGGACGTTGTTTTTCTTCTTCAGTAATAGGCATACGACATGCGTGACATTGATCGTATTTACCTTTTTCTAAAGAATGATCAACGGCAACGCGATCATCAAACACAAAACAGTCGCCTTGCCATAACGTATCTTCTTGTGGAACTTCTTCAAGGTATTTTAAAATGCCACCTTCAAGGTGATAAACTTCGTCAAAGCCTTGCTCTTTCATATACGCAGTAGACTTTTCACAGCGAATGCCACCGGTACAGAACATCGCAACTTTTTTGTGCTTTGTTGGATCCAGGTTTTCTTTTACATATTGCGGAAACTCTCTGAACGTTTCTGTTTCAGGGTTTACCGCGTATTTAAATGTACCAATTTCAATCTCATAATCGTTACGGGTATCAACCAATAACACTTCAGGATCTGAAATTAACGCATTCCAGTCTTGTGGCTTAACGTACGTACCAACCACTTGTTTAGGATCGATTCCTTCAACGCCCATCGTAACGATTTCTTTTTTAAGCTTTACTTTACAGCGTTTAAAAGGGGCTTCATCAGTGAAAGATTCTTTATGAGATAGGTTCGCTAAACGCTCATCGGCTTGTAAAAATGCCAAGACATTATCAATGCCTTCTCGAGTGCCTGCAATAGTTCCGTTAATCCCTTCATTGGCAATTAACAGGGTACCTTTAACATCATTCGTTTCCATAGCGCTATGGATGGGTTTTCTAAGTTGTTCGAAATTTTCTAAAGTAACAAATTTATAAAGTGCACAAACTACAAATTGTGACATGGTAATTCCTCTTGCTGACCAGAACGTAAATCTGGCGCTGATTAGGTTTAATTAAAGTAGTAATAAGCTTTTCAGAGATTACTTATTACCAATAAAGCGCCGCGATTATACCTATATAGTTCGATATTACCAAGTCTGTGGCCTAAGACTTTTCAATACTGAGCACCGTGCAGTCGTTATTATGTATTTGCCAGCGAATATTCAAGTCGTACAAGTTCATGCCATATTCTTGTCGGTCAGTTTGTGCTTTTTTATAGGCGGGCCTTGGGTCTTGGTTTAACACTTGCTCGATAAACAACCTTAAATCCTGATAATTTGATCCAAGTGAGAGCAGTTGTTGCTGTGCATTATCTGTAAAGCTTATAACAAAATTTGTTTGTTCAGGCATGGGCGCCATAATGGATTGGGCATCTTGTACGCTGTCAGAGTAGGGGATATAAGGTTTTATATCTAAAATCGGTGTGCCGTCCAAGAGATCCAAGCCGCTAATATCAAGTGCTAAATTACCATTTACGGTAGATGTGCCCGTAAGTTTAACTACTGACATACCTATTGGGTTTGGCCTAAAGGTAGAGCGAGTTGAGAATACACCGGTTTTTTTGTTACCGCCCAAGCGAGGAGCTTTAACCAATGGCTTCCAACCTTGCTCGCTGGTACCGTGAAAGACAAAGACTAACCAAAGGTGAGAGTGTTGTTCAATATCTCGAATCAGTTCTAACTGGTTGTCTGCAATTAATAATTCCAGCTTTCCGTGCGCGGCAGTCACCAGCCCAGGCTGCCTTGGTATAGCAAATTTTTGCTTATATGGAGAGTGAATTACTCCAACTGGAGTAAATGAATAACTGCTTTGTACGGTCATGATTTAAAATTAATTGCTGTTAATGCTCTGAAATTTGAAACGCTTTGCCATAACAAACCATCATTTCTAAGCATTGTTGATCTTCAATAGGTGTACAAGAGGTAAAAACAACTGCATTTGCCTCCATGCTAGCGGCTTTTTCTCTTGCCATAGTGCGGGCATCTGCGGCGTTGGCTGGAATATCGTTTTCTTTAGCTTTGCAGCTGTCACCTTCAACTAAGCCCAGAAATTTCACTTTACCAGGTAACTCGTTTTCATCTTGAAAAACAGTAACATTACCAGCGGCAAAATACTCATCGAAATTTTCTTTATCTAAATTAGTTTCGACACTCGGACCATTTGTACATGCGCAAAGCAGCATAATACTGTTGATTACTAGTAAGTTTGTAACTTGTTTTCGAAATGTTTTTTTCATTGGTTTCATCGTTTGTTAATTAAATATATTTTATATGTTTATGGATCATTTTCTCTATATCAGCCAATAGAAATGGTTTAGAAATAAAATCATCCATACCAGATTCTATGCATTGTTGTAGATGCTCATTTTGTGCATCTGCTGTTAAAGCAATAATAGGAATGTGATCATAGTCTTTATTGGCGCGAATCGTTTGGCTGGCTACATGACCATCCATTATTGGCATATGTATATCCATAAATACCAGTTGATAGTCATTATTTTTCACAGCCTCTACCGCTTGCGCACCATCTTCGGCTATATCGACCTCGATGCCTAGCTTTTCAAGTAATCCTTTCGCGACAATTTGATTCAATTTAAAGTCTTCAGCAAGTAATGCTTTGATGCCATGAAATACACTGTGTTGTTTCTCAATGGCAATAGTGGCTGACTCTGACGATAAAGAGTTAACAATACTACTGAATAAAACCGGGCAGTGCAGCGTTTGAACATTATCCTTAAAGACAAATAATTCTATACTATCATTTTGATTAAAATTGGAGATTAGTAATAATTGGATCTTATCGTTGTTTAACCAATCTTTTTGTTTCGCTATGATTTCTTTTACTGCACTATTTTGCTGACCAGTTAAGTCAATGACGATTAGTGATTCTTCGCTGATTACAGCTTGTTCTCTTGTTAAACATTCAGTACCAGCATTGCACAGTTTTAGGTTTAGCTTGCTCGTATGTTGACTAAAAACGTCAATATGATGGGGATTATTGCTATATAAGTATATCGGTTTCTTTAATATTGCCAACGGCTCTTCATCAAGTTGTTTTATGATCGGTATGGTTAAATTAAATTGACTGCCTTTACCTAGCTCTGATGTAACAGATACATTGCCATCCATTAGACTGGCTAATCGTTTGCAAATTGTTAATCCTAAGCCCGTACCGCCATGAATTCGGGATGTAGAGTTGTCACCTTGTGAAAATGGCGCAAAAATATGTTCAAGCTTATCTTTACTTAGACCAATTCCTGTATCTGTTACTGAAAATATAACCTCGCTTCTATCTTCGTTATAGCTCAGTGATACGTTAATAAAGCCTTGTTCGGTGAACTTAACCGCATTAGAGGTTAAATTCATTAATATTTGACCAATACGAACAGGGTCGCCATAAAACTTGGTGTTTAATTCTGGGTCATAGTTAAACTGCAATTGTATATTCTTATTTTGTGCGCTAATTGCTAAAACATTAGCTACCCGATCAAAAATGGACAATAAATCAAATTCAATATTATCTAAATTGAGCTTGTCACTGTCTATTTTAGAAAAGTCTAAAATATCGTTTAATATGTCCAATAGTTGCCTTGCTGAAAGTAAAATTTTGTCGACATAGAGCTTATCTTCTGCTGCAAGGTTTTGATCCTGTAAAAGCTGTGATAGCCCGATAATACCGTTCATTGGTGTGCGGATCTCGTGACTCATATTTGCTAAAAATTCTCCTCGAGATTTATTCGCTGCTTCTGCTTGTAATTTGGCTCGCTGAGCAAGTTTGGTTTGCTGTTCAAACTTTGACACTGTTTTAGCGATATCATCCTGCATTTGATTCATTGAATTTAGTAACAAGTTAACATCTGCGGTTTTACTTTTAAGTTTGGGACGCCTTGAAAAATCACCATTGGAAATACGTTGGGCTAAATTTGTGATGGTATAGAGCGGATTAGATATGTGTTTGATCAAATAAAACCGAATTGATAGCAAGGCAAGAATAAATGCTATTTGTAACAGTAGCTTAGTGATCCTAATGTACTTGATCTGTTTTTCTAAGTTATGGCTTTTATTGACATGCCATTTATCATAATCGTGTTGGAACAAGTCAATTTGCGCCATAATTTCACTTTTAGATTTAAGATATTCAGCACCATAGAGAATATCTTTGGCTATAGCTTTACCTGTTTTACTATTTTCTTGATATGCAGTAATCGCATTTAATTCACTCTGAACTAATTTATCAGCTAAGTTAACCGCGATAAGTAATTTATTTAGTTCACTTTCGCGAGCGAGCAAATTTTCAACAATTTCGACTAACGGCACTTCCCGGTAATTCTTTTCTTCTCTTTCAGTATGTACTTTATCCCAATAAATACTGAAATAATGCTCAGGTCGCAAGCGTTCACCATTACGAATTTCTAAGATCTCATAAAAATAATCGCGGTAGGTTGTATCGCCGGTGACAATATAGGTTCTTGATGTTCGGGTGAGTTTATTTGAGGTATCTCTGACTTGCGCAGCAAGCTCCATAATGGCTATACGATCGTTTTCAAGCGCGTTGAGTTGGTTTGTCGTTAATTGATAATAATAAAATACACTAATATTTGCGGTGATTAACACCAATAGCAGCATAAAAAAGCGTGAAAAATAACGATTTATAGTCATTAAGTTTGAACAGTATGAAAGACGAATAAGTTGAGTTTAAGTGTATCACTGAAGAGCTGATTTAGCGAAAATGTTTATCGTTTTTATGATGTTATCATTGTTGAAGGTGTAGATATGTGGTGTTAGATCATTCTTACATGTCGGTACAAACTTAATACCATGATTTACACGATGTACTGAATACCGTGATCACATGGATGTGAATGAACGGTCCATGGTGGTTTGCATTCCATCATCCCTGAAAAACAGAATTTATGCCGTCCATGGCAATTCTAAGTTAATTCATCCATGAATTAAAAAGCCGCTAAAAATAGCGGCTTTTGCTTTAACTGAATATAATCGAATTGCTACGAAGCTTTTTTCTCTGCAATGTAGTTTTTCATCATGGTATTCATTACATCTAATGGTAGAGGACCATTTTTAAGGTAAACGTCATGGAACTCGCGGATATCAAATTTATCGCCAAGTTCAGTTTGAACCATTTCGCGCATACGCAAAATTTCTAACATACCTATTTTATACGCGGTTGCTTGTGATGGCATAACAGCATGGCGTTCAACCATTTTGATTGCATCTGATTTTGCATTTGGCGTATTGGTCACATAATAGTTAATTGACTCTTCTCGAGTCCATTTTTTAACATGCATACCAGTATCAACAACTAAACGACAAGCACGCCATAATTCCATGGCTAAACGGCCAAAGTCAGAATATGGGTCAGAGTACATGCCAATTTCTTTTGGCAACTTCTCAGTGTATAAGCCCCAACCTTCACTATAAGCAGTGTAGCTTTTAAACTTACGGAAAGTAGGGATACCTTCTAGCTCTTGTGAGATAGCTAATTGCATATGATGTCCAGGAATACCTTCATGATAAGCTAATGCTTCCATTTGGTACGTAGGCATGGCCTTCATATCATAAAGGTTAGCGTAGTACATACCAGGGCGAGAGCCATCTGGAGCAGGGCGGTTATAGAATGCTTTACCTGCAGACTTTTCACGGAACGCTTCAACACGCTTAACAATTAAGTCAGCTTTTGGCTTAACTAAGAACAACTCATCTAAATGAGTCTTCATAGTATCAATTAATGCTGTTGCTTCGTCTAAGTAGCGTTGTTTTCCTGCTTCATCATCTGCGTAGTAAAATTGTTCATCTTCACGCATAAATTGCATAAATGCAGCCAAGTCGCCTTTAAAACCTACGCTGTCTTTGATAACACGCATTTCATTATGAATGCGGCTAACTTCACTTAAGCCGATTTGATGAATTTCTTCAGCAGTTAAGCTAGTAGTTGTGGTTTTAGCTAACGCAACATTGTAATAATCATTACCTTCAGGGAATTTCCAGGCCCCAGCATCAGCTGTAGACTTTGCTTCAAGGCTAATTAGGTAATCCACCAAGTCTTGATACGCTGGTTGTACACTTGAAAGTAATGCTTCATTAGCTGAAGCGATAAGCGCTGAAGATTCAGTTTCTGACAACTCTAGCTTTGCTACCTTCTTTTTAAAGTCAGCTAACAGCGTTGAGTCTTCACCTTCGGTGAACGGTGCACCAGCAATTAAGTTTTGTGAATCACGAATAACGTGTGGGAAAACGAAACTTGGAGCAATAATGCCTTTATCTTCACGAATTTTTAGTTGTACGATTAATTGTTCAATCACTGTATCAATGCCTGATAAGCGCTCAACATAAGCTGTTGCTTCTTCAACATTACTAACCGTATGCTGATTTATTAAAAACGACGGGATGCTTGAGTGTTGGCCATGCATTTGATTAACAGGGTAGTTATGGTAGCGCCATTTATGGTTAGCAATTTCTTGCTCCATGCTTTGTTCTGCTAATTTATAACTGATTTTTGTTTGTTCATCCAAAGCATCGTAATCAAACGTACGTAGAGCAACTAACTGATCTTTTGTTATTTGCAGCTCTTTTTCAGCATTGGCTTCAGAATTGTCATTCCATTTTCCATAGTCTTTTTTAATGCCCAAATATGTTTGAAATTGTGGATAACGCATAACTGTATCCATAAAGTTTTTTTCAAAGGCAGCGTTTAACCGAGCTGATTCACTTTGCTCAGCAGCTGACTCTGTAACAACTTCAGTAGATTCTGGTGACACGGATTCTGTTTGAGTCGGTGCCTGACTATTACAACCGAATAGCAGTGCTGAAGAAAGTGCTAAAGCGATTAGTGATTTGTTGGTTTGCATATAAATTCCTATGTACATGGAAAAATCAATTCCGAAAGGGTGCCTGAAATTGTAACTAATGGCAACATTGTCGTGAAATTTTGTAAACCCTACACGGTAAAGTGTAGGTTTTACACGTTGTTTTACTGAATGGTATCGTTAGGTTAAAAAATTAGACCTGTCGCTCTAGGTTTTACTTTTTCAATTCTATTTGGCGTATCTTTGCCACTCACTAACGACTTACTTGCTTTTGCAATTGCATTAACAATCTGAGTCATTTGCGGCAGGTCCAGCGTTGCTAGCTCATCACTCACTTGATGATAATCATGATCATTACTCATTTGGGTACTGGATAAACTGTGGGCTGGCACACCAAGTTGGGCAAGTGATGCATTGTCAGAACGATAAAATAATTTATATTTAGGGTAAGGATCGGCAAATATTTGTTGTTCTTTAGCATTCAAATTTTTATTCAATATTTGTGCTAAATTTGAACGTTCATAACCTGTCATCCAAAATGTTCCTGGTCCAAATTCAGATGGTTTTCCTATCATTTCGATGTTTAACATAGCAACGATGCTGCTTGCATCAATATCTTTAATAAAATAGCTGGAGCCTAAAAGCCCAGATTCTTCGGCCGTAAATGTCACATACATAATACTGCGCTTATTATCGATATTTTGATAATGGCGAGCTAAATTTAATACCGCACTTACCCCGGATGCATCATCATTAGCGCCGTTATAAATGCCATCTTCTTCACCATTAGCAGTTGTCCCTATATGATCATGATGAGCGGAAAACACAACGTACTCATTTGGTTTCTCTGAGCCAGGTTTCACTGCAATCATATTAGTTAATTGTTGCTGTAAATGTTGAATTGAACCAGACACCAATACCTCATCGATGGTTACTGTGTCGGTCAAAATCATCACTAAAGTTGCAGGCTTTCTTTTTTCATTACTTTGACTGCCACCGGCGAAGTGATTTTTATAGCGCTTGAATAGCTCTTTGTGTGCACTATTTACCAGCAATATGTTATTGCCGCCATTCGTATTTACATGCTTTAGTTCGGCACGTAAATCGTCAGCTTGGCTAACTACTTTAATATTGGCATTATCTTGATTGAATTCGAAGCTGCTGGCACTGCCGGAAAAAGCGATAAACTGGTTATCTATGGTGTTAGAATTTAATTTAACACTAATGTTGTCTGGTACGTAGCGCTGTAATGTAAAGTTTTGCTTAAAACTGCTTAAACCATTTAAAGGCTGTAAGCCTGCTTGTTTAAATTGTGTGGCAATATAATCTTCAGCGATACCGATTTCAGGACTTCCCGCAAGGCGGCCTTTCAATTCATCGGAGGATAGAAATTGCATATCCTTTTCAATATTGGCAACGGTGATGTCACTTGCCACACAAATATTGGATAAAGCGGCCAGGATCAGGGCAGTGTAATAGGGTTTAATATTCATCGGTATATTCTTATATTTATGGTCAGCTGTATTTACTAACTTTTTTGTTCCAGAAGGGTTTCAAGATCTATTTGGACGGTAGAGTCATTATTGCCAAGCCAGATTTGGCCGGAATCAATGCTGCATTGCAATTCCATGGTTCGATCGACCAAACCTGCAAGTTGTTCACACGTTTCGTCATTAATTTTATACACGTTTAAATTAGAAAAGGCCGATAACTTATTTTGAATTTTCTTCCACCAGACATCGGCGGCTGAACCGTAACTGTATAACCGCATTTCTTTGGCTTTCGTACAGCCTTTTTTAATGCGTTTTTCGTCAATTTGGCCTAACTCTATCCATAAATGAATTTGTTCAGAATAATCTTTTACCCAAATTTCCGGTTCATCATCATCACTTAGTCCTTTGCAAAACTGTATGTCTTCGCGTGCGTTTAAAATGTAAGCTAAAATCCTTACCATCATGCGTCTGTCTGTTTCTGACGGGTGTTGGGCAATGGTAACGTTTAATGTGTCGTAGTAATGCCTATCCATATCAGATAACGAAATAGTGGCTTTATAAATGGTTGCTTTTTGCGCCATAGCGAGTATTTAATCTTCTTTTGCTTGAATTAATTCAATGGCATAACCATCGGGATCTTTAACAAATGCAATTTCAGTGGTACCGCCCTTAACGGGACCGGGTGCACGAGAAATAATGCCACCAAGTGATTCTATCTTTTCACATGCGGTATATACATTGTCCACTTCAATGGCTATATGACCAAACGCCTGCCCAAGGTCGTACTCTTTTACGCCCCAGTTATAGGTTAGTTCCAGTACGGTAGAGTGTGCCATATCGTCATAACCTAAAAAGGCTAAGGTATATTGATATTGTTCATTATCACTACGGCGTAATAGACGCATGCCTAACACATCTTGATAGAAGTTAATTGAGCGGTCTAAATCGCCAACTCGTAGCATGGTATGTAAAATTCGCATTCAGCTTTTTCCTTGATACAGTAAAACTGTGTAATTATTCTGAAGTTTTTTCTTTAAATTCACACAGGTCTTCAATAATACAAGCGGTACAACGTGGTTTACGTGCAACACAAGTATAGCGGCCATGTAAAATAAGCCAATGGTGAACATCAACTTTAAATTCTTTGGGAACTACTTTTAGTAATTTTTGCTCGACTAAGTCAACGGTTTTACCCATTGCCAGTTTAGTGCGATTTGATACTCGATATATGTGGGTATCAACAGCAATGGTAGGCCAACCAAACGCAGTGTTTAATACTACATTTGCCGTTTTTCTGCCCACTCCAGGAAGTGCTTCTAACGCGGCCCGATCTTCTGGTACTTCACCATTGTGAAGGTCAACCAACATCTGGCAGGTTTTAATGGTGTTTTCTGCTTTGGTATTAAATAAGCCAATTGTTTTTATATAACTTTTTAGTTTATCTAAACCTAAATCTAAAATTGCTTGTGGTGTGTTTGCTACCGGGTAGAGTTTATCAGTGGCTTTATTAACGCTGACATCGGTTGCCTGCGCTGACAGTAATACCGCTATTAGCAGTTCAAATGGCGAGCTAAAGTTTAACTCAGTGGTCGGGTGCGGATTATCATCTCTAAGTCGAGTTAAGATCTCGAGGCGTTTATCTTTGTTCATTTATTTTTATTCTTATTGTTATAACTGAGCATACTTTAGGTTTCTAGATACTAACCTTCGAAATTAACCCGAACACGTTCAATTGTTTGACTTTGTTCTGGTTTAGGTTGCTTATCTGCGATACGTGAATCGATACTGTTTTTGGCAGCAATTAAAAAGCCCATCGCAATAAATGCTCCTGGAGGCAAAATAGCCAGTAGGAATTTACTATCAAAACTAAACACTTCAATACGCAGTACTGTAGCCCAGTTACCAAGGAGTAACTCTGCACCGTCAAATAATGTGCCTTGGCCCAGTATCTCTCTAATTGCGCCCAGTGTCATTAATACGAAAGCAAAACCAAGTCCCATCATTAAACCATCGAAACTGGCCTGTTTTACTGGATTTTTTGATGCATAGGCTTCTGCTCTACCGATAATGGCGCAGTTAGTTACAATTAGTGGTAAGAAAATGCCAAGTGATTGATATAAGCCATAAGTAAAAGCATTCATCAGCAATTGTACGCAAGTAACAAAAGCCGCAATGATTAATACAAAAATTGGTATCCGAACTTCTTTAGGAACCCATTGCCTAATAGCCGATACTGTTGCGTTAGAGCAGACTAGTACTAATAATGTGGCTAAACCAAGGCCGATAGCATTGGTTAAGGTATTGGTGACCGCTAATAACGGACACAGGCCCAATAATTGCACTAAACCAGGGTTGTTTTTCCATAGCCCCTGCCAGCTTAGTTCTTTATATTCACTGCGTTCAGTCATTGCTTATATCTCGACATGAGGTGGTATTGGTAACAATCTCATCTTTATGAGCGTTGAAATACAATAGGGCATTGTGAACAGCGTTAACCACTGCTCGTGGTGTGATCGTTGCACCAGTAAATTGATCAAACATACCACCGTCTTTTTTTACAGCCCAGCGTAAATCTTTTTCTCCATCAATGAATTTTCCGTCAAAGCTGTAAATCCAGTCGGCTTTACGAATTTCAATTTTATCACCAAGGCCTGGCGTTTCTTTATGCTTTAAAACACGTACGCCGCTTAAAGTACCATCTGCATTGATAGCAACAAGCAAATTGATATTCCCGTTGTAGCCATCAGGAGCAACTGTGGTGATAGCAACAGCAACTGGAATATTATCCATACGTGCCACGTAAGCCGTTTGGCTATTGGCGCTGCCAAGTAAATCGCTATCGGTTATAAATTGACAATCATGGTACAAGTCATTATTTAATCGGTCAGGCGCAATTACCTGATGTAAGGTATCGAGTAATTGCTGTTCTTCTTGTCGTGCAATGGTGTCTTTGGTTAAATAGTTTACTATACCAACCATTGCAGTACAGGCTATTGCGAACATTGCTAACACTTTGGCATTTTGTTGGATGGCTATTTTCATAATTATTTCGCCGCCTTATGACCATAAGTTCTTGGCCTTGCATATTGATCGATTAATGGTACGGCCATGTTGGCCAACAATACTGCAAACGCAATTGCGTCGGGATAACCGCCAAATTTTCTGATGATATACACTAAGAAAGCAACTAATGCGGCATAGATAACGCGCCCTTTACGGGTAGTCGCTGCCGATACCGGGTCAGTTAAAATGAAAAATGCGCCAAGCATAGTTCCGCCAGCTAACCAGTGAAACATTGTAGAAGCACTGCTGTCTGGACTTATGCTAAAACCAATAAAAGAAAAAATAAACATAGCACCAAGGAAACTTACCGGGATCACCCAGTCGATGGCTTTTTTGGCTATTAGGAGTAAACCTCCCAGTAAAAATCCAACATTTACCCATTCCCAACCAACACTAAAGTGTTGGCCAAATACTGGGTTAGTTAGACTTTCCGCAGAAGTTAAGCCTAAAGTAAGATCTGTTTTTAAAGTATCTAATGGTGTCGCCATAGTGATACCGTCGATGTTCATTCTAATTTGTTCGACTGAAAACCCTTCCCAAGTATAACCCGTTAGAATTAGCCATAAATGATTAAAAAAGTTTAAGTCGTAAACCATTAATTCATTCGCGGGTTGCCAGGATGTCATTTGTACCGGAAACGAAACTAACAACATGACATAAGCTGCCATTGCAGGGTTAAATAAATTGAAACCTAAACCGCCATATAATTGTTTGACGACACAAATAGCAAAGATACTACCAATAGCAGTTATCCACCAAGGTGCAAGTGAAGGTATTGAAATACCAATCAGTAAGCCCGTTAATACTGCTGAAAAGTCAGTTATTTGCGCGGTTATATTTTTATCTCGTACTGCTAAAAATAAAACCTCAGCTAAGACCGCAAAAGTGATTGCCAGGATAATTTGAATAATTGAACCCCAGCCAAAAAAGTACCATTGAGCAAAAACTCCTGGCAAGGCGGCTAAAATGACCAAGCGCATTAAGGCAGGCGTTTCTGCCTTTATATGGTTGTGTGGTGAACTTGCTATCCAAAATGCCATGGTTATTCAGACTCTTTATTTTTTTCTGCTCGTGCAGATTTTGCTTTAGCAATAGCAGATGCTATTTTGGCTTTTTTATCAGTATCGCTTACTGATTCTTTTTTTGCTTGTGTGTCTGATTTTTCAGACGCGGCAGCTTTCTTTGCCTTTGCTTTTGCTACGGCAGCAGCTACTTTTTGCTTTTTCAACTCAGCTGCGCTAACCGTAGTTTGCTGTTCAATATTGGCATCGGATTGATTGTCAATCGTAAAGTCCAATTCTTCTTGAACGGAACTTTTCAATGCTTTAACTGCGGCATCCGTATGTGCTTGTTTCTCTTCAGCACTGTTGGAACCTTGTTTTAACGGTGTCGACTCTTTAGTTTTGGGAGTTGATTTTTTTGCTTTAGTCACTTTCGTTGCTGCGGCTTTCTTTGCTTTAGCTTTCGCTACTGCGGCAGCTGTGCGTGCTTTTTTCTCATCAGCGCTACTCGGTACGGACTCTGTTGGTTTCGACGTTGCTGTTTTGGCGTCTGATTGCTCTGTTGCAGTCACTTTCGTTGCTGCGGCTTTCTTTTCTTTAGCTTTCGCTACTGCGGCAGCTGTACGCGCTTTCTTTTCATCAGCACTATTAGATGCTTGCTCTGAAGGTTTCGACTCTGCTGCTTTGGCGCCTGATTTCTCTGTTGCTGTTGCTTTCGCTGCTGCTGCTTTCTTTGCTTTAGCTTTTGCTACTGCTGCAGCTGTACGTGCTTTTTTCTCATCAGCGCTATTAGATGCTTGCTCTGAAGGTTTCGACTCTGCTGCTTTGGCGCCTGATTGCTCTGTTGCTGTTGCTTTCGCTGCTGCGGCTTTCTTTGCTTTAGCTTTTGCTACTGCTGCAGCTGTGCGTGCTTTTTTCTCATCAGCGCTATTAGATGCTTGCTCTGAAGGTTTCGACTCTGCTGTTTTGGCATCTGATTGCTCTGTTGCTGTTGCTTTCGCTGCTGCGGCTTTCTTTGCTTTAGCTTTTGCTACTGCTGCAGCTGTGCGTGCTTTCTTTTCATCAGCACTATTAGATGCTTGCTCTGCCGGCTTCGTGTCTTCTGTTGTTTGATCGCTTGACGTTACTGTAGTAGCGGCTGCCTTTTTTGCTTTCGCTCGAGCAATTGCTTGCGCGGCTCTGGTTTTTACATCTGCTACTTCAACTTCAGGCACGTCTGTTTGTGTTGCTTGTGCAGCTTTTTTTGCCTTTACTCTGGCAAGAGCTGCTGCAACCGCAGAATTGTTTGATTTTGCTTGTTCAGGACTTGTTGCTGCTTTTCTGGCTGCCATTGCTTTTTTGTGTTTTACTTCACGAGCAATCTTTTCTTTTTCCAGGCGCACGTTACGCGCTTCAAAACGTATTTTTGCTTTTTCGGCTTGTGCTTCTTGTACTTTATTTTGTCTGATTTCGGCTTTAGCTACGCGGTAGTATTGAACCAATGGGATCTGACTTGGACATACATAAGCGCATGCTCCACAATCGATACAGTCAAACAAATTGAGCTTTTCTAGTTGCTCATATTCTTTGGCCTTAGCATGCCACTGTAGTTCCTGAGGTAATAATGAACTAGGGCAAACTTCGGCACACTGACCACAACGGATACACTCAAGCTCCTTGGTTGCCGGAGATATTTCTTCAACGGTAGGGGCTAAAATGCAGTTGGTCGTTTTAACCACTGGTACGTTAAGACTTGGCAAGGTAAAGCCCATTAACGGGCCACCCATGATAATACGTTGTTGAGCTTTGTTGTTCTTCGGCTCTAGTGGACTAAAACCGCACTGTTCTAGTAAATGGGCTATTGGCGTACCCAAAGGTACCCATAGATTTTGCGGTTTTTTAAGGGCTTGACCGGTAACTGTTACTACTCTGCGTAGAAGAGGCTTGTCATCAATTATCGCCTCCGCAATTGCAAACACCGTTGCTACGTTTTGTACAATAACACCTAAAGAAAGAGGTAACACACCACTGGGCACTTCTTGCCCTGTTAATGCTTGGATAAGTTGCTTTTCACCGCCAGTCGGGTACTTAGTTGGCAACACACATACGTGTATGTTCTCAATGTCAATTGTTGCTGCTTTTAATGCTTTTATCGCTTGCGGCTTATTATCTTCTATACCAATTAGGATGTGCTCGGGCTCTAATAAGTAGTTTAAGATCTCTAAACCCTTGATTATCGCAGCAGAGCGTTCGCGCATTAACAAATCGTCGCTGGTAATGTAAGGTTCACATTCTGCCGCGTTTATGACTAAAAATTTAATCCCTGGTTGCGCATTAACTTTGATATTTGTTGGAAAACCAGCACCGCCCATGCCTGAAATACCGGCAGCTGCAATTTTTTCTACAATGTCTGATTTACTTAAACTTTTAAAGTCTTCAACAATATGTCTTTTTATCCACTTATCTAAACCATCTGGTTCGATAAATATGCATAAATCGGACATCCCAGAAGGATGTGCCATAATCGATGGTTTAATTGCTGTGATGGTTCCTGATGTAGGCGCATGAACAGGGACACACATAGGGTTGTCACTGCTAGTTAATGCTTGGCCTTTCAATACATGTTGACCAACTTGAACCAACATCTCACCAGTTTTACCTATGTGCTGCTTTATGGGTAAAATTAATTCTTTGGCGAGCGCAATGGTTTTAATTGGCTTATCAGTAGTTAAGAACTTTTGTTCTGGTGGATGAATACCACCGGCAAAATTGAAAAACTTTTGTTTTTTTATACGTTCAATGACAGATTCCATTACAACCTCACTAATCTATCTGAACTATATCGATAGCTTGCAAATCCCACTGCCAGGTTTCTGGCGTCTGTTCAACAGGGATCATCTCTATGCAATCTACAGGGCAGGGTTCTACACATAAATCACAACCAGTACATTCGTCGATGATAACAGTATGCATTTGCTTAGCCGCGCCCATGATGGCATCAACAGGGCAGGCTTGAATACATTTAGTACAACCAATACAGTCTTCTTCAATGATAAAGGCAACCTTTGGTGTATTGTCGTTTACGTGTGTTTCATCAAGAGGTTGAACTTCAACCCCCATTAAATCTGCAATTTTTTTAATTGTATCATCGCCGCCAGGAGCGCATTTATTAATGGCTTCGCCATCAGCTACAGCTTGCGCGTACGGTTTACAACCTGGATAACCACATTGACCACATTGAGTTTGAGGAAGTAGGGCATCCAATTGTTCTACTAATGGGTCGCCCTCAACTTTAAAGCGCACTGAAGCGTATCCTAACAATGCCCCAAACGCAGTAGCAATAAGGCCAAAAACAACGATAGCTAAAATAAGGTCCATAATTACTTAACCAAGCCAGTAAAGCCCATAAAGGCGAGAGACATAAGGCCTGCGGTGATCATAGCAATTGCCGCGCCCTGAAATGGTTTGGGAACATCGGCATTAGCCAGGCGTTCGCGCATTGCTGAAAACATAATTAATACTATTGAAAAACCGACAGCGGCGCCAAAACCATAAACAATTGATTCAAAGAAATTGTGTTGTTCGTACAAATTCAATAATGCCACGCCAAGTACTGCGCAGTTTGTGGTAATTAATGGTAAGAAAATGCCTAATAAACGATATAGGTTTGCGCTGGTTTTATGGACAACCATTTCAGTAAACTGCACGACGACTGCAATCACTAAAATAAAGCCCATAGTCGTTAAATACTCTAACCCTAATGGTTGCAGCAAATAGGTACTAAATAAATAACTTAATAATGAGGCAAGGGTAAGTACAAATGTTGTAGCTAAAGACATACCAATAGCGGTTTCGGTACGCGAAGAAACACCCATGAATGGGCATAAACCTAAAAACTTAACCAGAACAAAGTTGTTTACTAACACTGTGCCAATCAACAGTAGTAGATAATCAGTCATTTATAATAATTTTTTTGTGAAGTTACCTTCATTATCCTAGTTTATTAATGATTTAACAACACGTTGTTAGTAAGGTTATTTTAGTTGGTTACTTATTGCACATAATATGATGATTATGTGCAAATTATTTTACAATTACACTGAATTTTACAGCGGTTCTGGTTTGCCCAGGTAAAATCCTTGGCAACCATCCATAAATACTTCGTCAAAGGTATACTTTTCTTCCTGAGTTTCAACACTTTCAGCTAACACTCGAATACCTAAACGGTGAGCAAGATCTATCATTAGGCGTAAAAAGTACTGATTATTTTTGTCTAAGTGAATGTTGCGTGTATAGCTACCATCCATTTTTATGTAATCAGGCGATAACTCTCTGAAGAATTTAAATGAAGTGATACCGACACCAAAGTGTTCAACACAAATTCTAGCACCAACTCGGTGTACCATATCGATAAAATGTGAACTGCCTTTAATGTTTTGCTCTAAACCATATTCACTTATTTCAAACACCAAACGTGTTGCAATGTCATGATCTTTTAATAAACGGCGCTCTAACCAAATTACAAAATGTTCATCGTGAATAGAACGTGTGCTTAAATTAATACCAAAGGTTTGTTCGCTCAGGTTTTTTTCTTTAATTTCATTGAGAGTTTTCTCAATCACTAAGCGATCGATCAAGATGATTTTATCAAGCTTTTCGGCCATGGCAATAAAGGTAGCAGTAGGTAAAATGTCACCTTCTGAGCTGGTAAAGCGAGATAACACCTCGCTGTATATTCTATTGTTACGGCTACTTGGTTGAATTAATTGAGAAAGTAATGAAACACTTTGATTTTCAATTACATAACTGATTTCTTTATTCCAGTTTTGGTTACCAAAGCCAGCGGTTTCGCTTTGTAACAACTCAGGATCTCGTTGTACATACCAAGAATTCTTATTACGGGTTTGCGCCATGCTTATGGCGGTATCGGCCAATGCCAACATTTCACCAAGCGGACGATGCACATCAATCTTTACGATGCCAGAGAAGGCTATTGAATCAAAATCAGCAAGTTGTTGATATTCATTAAACAGACCTGTCAATTCTTCACTGAATTTTTCAGCTGCTTTTAACGTGATATTAGGCAAGAATGTAGCAAAGTCAGAGCCGTTTAAACGGTATACATGGGCTGATTCCAAGTGTTTAACTTGTGCTTTTAATATATTGGCAACTTGGCAAATATAACGATCACCTTCCTGATACCCGTGTACTTGGTTAATGGTTTGCAGCTCTGAACAGCGGGTGATTATAAGCACTCCAAAACCGGAAGATTTGTTTGATTGGGTAAACTCGGTAAAGAAGTCTACAAAGCCGCTGCGATTCTCAAGTTCTGTTAAATGATCAATATAAGCGGTTTGCTGCAACTCTTGCGTTTTGAGTAGTTTATTACTGACAAAGGTTTTTAGCTCGGTAAGTACGCTGTTTACATCGTCAAATTCAGTTGGAAGAGTCAATTTCCCCGTTGTTTCTCTATTGGTAATTGCGGTTTTAATTTCTGTAGCAATAAGTTCAGAAATTTTCTTTGAAGCTTTGCGACTCGCTCTACCAGTTACCGAGTTTGTTACCAATGAACCAACGATTAACACGGAGAGTGCAGTTAATAGAATAAATAGGGTAATCGAGTTATATAAGTTAAATAAACTGTCATTGTTTAGACGATACTTGATGTAGATGCTTAAAGCGTTATTTTTGACAGTTTCAAGTTTTGTCTCACCATTAAATAACGCTAAAATACTGAAACTAGGATCAGAGTTTGTATATTTGTAAATCACATCATTATTAAAATCAGTAATTACCAATTCGTCGTATTCAAATGCCAAACGTAACTGTTTAGAAAAGCCTTTTAGGTCATCTCCTTGATAATGCTCAGTGATCTTTTTAAGTGAGGTGTGATGATCGCTTTTTGCTTCATTTAAAAAGTTATTTAAGCTGTATAAGCTGAAACTAAAATAACAGATAAAAAATATTGCAGTAACGAAGATGTTCTTGAAAAAAATACGCGCTAATGTCGACATCGTAAAAATGGATCCCTAATACCTAAAATTATTTTTATTATTTCAGTATCTTGAAGATACTTTTTTATAATTTTTTTATATCTATACCTTATGCAAATTAATAGCTAAAAGCAATCTTTATAAAGTGTGTAGTTAACTAAAAATTAACAATTTTGTCTTGATTTTCATTCAATTTTTAAGTGTTGCTCTCGCTTTATTAAAATAGGTTAAATATAATCAGTGCATGCAAACGATAAAAATAATTATAAGTCCGTGTTATGAGCGATAATCAATCACAAACTAATAAGCCCAACGGCACAGGTATTAAGCGTTTATTTAAAGCGACCTATTGTTCTATTAAAGGGTTTAAAGCCGCCTGGAAGCATGAATCTGCATTTCGTCAAGAACTTGTTCTTGTGTTGGTGCTATTTCCATTTTCATTTGTAATAGCGCAATCAACTAATCATTGGCTAGTACTGTTTTTCAGTTTAATATTTTTATTATTTTCCGAACTTGTTAACTCTGCATTAGAGGCGTTAGCAGACAAGGTATGCCTCGAGCATGATGAATTAATTGGTCGAGCCAAAGATATAGGCTCTGCCATTGTGTTCCTTGCTTTGATATTTTTAAAATTGGTGTGGATTATTGCAACTTTGCAGTATTTTTCATTGATCAATTGAAATTAAACCGATTACACATTCTTGGTTACGCTTTGTTATAACATTTTTGTTTTATATTGGTTAAACTAAACTTATTACCCACACCTTGAATGGCAAAGGGTATATTTCTTATCATATTGTATTACAGAGTTTAAATGACATTATTAATTGTTTACTTGTGCATTGCCATCGGCGTTTCTTTTATTTGTTCTGTATTAGAAGCCGTATTACTGTCGATTACACCAAGTTTTATTGCTCGGACTAATAAAGTTAAGTCACGAGGCGGTCAAGTGTTAACTAAGGTTAAGCTGAACCTTGATCAGTCAATATCCAGTATCCTAATTTTAAATACCTTTGCTCATACCATGGGCGCGGCAGGTGTTGGTGCCCAAGCCATTCGGGTGTTTGGTGAAAAATGGGAGACATTAATTGCTTTCTTACTTACTTTGGCCATTTTATATTTATCTGAAATCATTCCTAAAACCATAGGTGCTACTTTTTGGCGTCAACTTGCAATTCCTTCGGCGTATGCAATTGCATTTTTAGTAAAGGTGGTCTTTCCACTGGTATGGTTGTCAACTCGACTTACTAAATTATTTTCCAGTAAAACCAATAATGAAACCAGTCGTGAAGAAGTGCTAGCTGTTGCTTCATTAAGTTTTAAGGATGGGGCAATTGCCAGCCAAGAAAATCAACTGGTCGAAAATATTCTTAAATTAAGAGATGCTGATACGGAAGATATTCTAACGCCACGAAGTGTTGTTCATGCCCTAAATGAAAACACTACTGTTATTGAAGCATTAGATTTAGAAAAAACAGCTAACTTTACCCGAATTCCTGTTTATAAGGACAGCATCGATAATATTACCGGTATGATCATTAAAGGTCAGTTGTATGAGAATGAGCGTAAAGGTAAAGGAAACCTGACTTTAAAAGACATTGCCAACCCTTTGTATAGAATATCAGAACGCTTTCCTGTGCTTAATTTACTTGATGTATTTATCAAACGCCAAGAGCATATGTTTTTAGTGGAAGATCACTTTGGCCAAACAGCTGGCATTGTTACTTTAGAAGATGCTATAGAGACTATTTTAGGGCGTGAAATAGTTGACGAAAGTGATAAGGATGCTGATATGCAAAAGCTTGCCAAAGCTAATTATCGTCAACGACTTCGAGAGAAGGGCAGTAAACTTTCTGATAAAGACAGTGAGTAATTAAACTAAACTCGAATTAACTTATTCACTAGTTTCCCATCCAAAATTTAAATATTGCCTATAATTAATGAAAATAAATATAGGCAATATTCAATGCGCAAGTATGTAACCCTTCTGCTCCTTTTACTAAGTTGTTTTGTTATTAAAGCAAAAGCACAACAGGACAATAATAATCCTCCTCGTTCCTACTTTTATCTCGGCGGTATAATTGCTAATGCGGATACAAAAGAAACGTTTGAGGATCAACTTAACCTAGATGGAAGCGAATATAGTCAATCAGATCAAAATGCAGCATTTGGTTTTTATATTGGTTTTAACTTTGCAGATAAATGGGCGTTAGAAAGCAGCATATTGGTAACTGGAGGGATGGAGGAACGCCCTTCAACACTTCCTATCGACGAAGTGTACTTAACCGCAATTACGGTAACTCCCGTTGTTCATATAGACTTAACAGAACAAGTATCTGTTTATGTAAAAGCGGGATTAGGAATTTTATTTTATATTGAAGATTTGCACAAACATGGTGATGTTTATCGACATAGCGATGATGATTACTGGGCTGGAGGCGGTCTGGCGTATGGGGTGGGGATAGAAGTTGATGTAAGCGAAAATATAGCTTTTCGTTTAGGGTATGACGCTATTGAAGCTGACTTAGAGGCTGATGAAAATAACCACCATCAAAATTTAGCAGATGTAGAAGAAGAGTTTTCAATGGTGTCGATGAGCTTTCATTATAAGTTTCAATGAATAAAATCATAGAAACGAGAACGAGAACGAGAACGAGAAACGAGAAACTAAGAGCGTGCATTGCCACCTGAACAGTGGATATCATTTATATAAAAACCCCAGCAATTGCTGGGGTTTTAGTTTGTAATTAATGATTAGGCAAGGCTTTACCGTGAGGTTGGTAGACTCTGATTGATTGCTGTTTATTACCTAGCTGTGTGGTATTTTTACTTTGCAGTTGAGCACTACCTTGTGGACTTATTGCTAAGTTATCCCACCAATCCAGACCCTTAGTCATTTGAATAGGCGTAGGTAGGGTGTCTATTAATGACAAATCAAACTCAGGTAATAAGCGGCTGGTTACATAAGATGCACGTTCACTAATGTCTGGCTCTGCAACACGACCACGTTGTCCCCAACTTACAACATAACCTCCATCTCTGTCTGATGTAACAGCAGTGTCGCGCTGAACGCCGTAGCGTAGTGACATCATTAAAGATTCAAATAAGATACCTAAGTCTTCTTTTTCGTTGGTGTAATTGTAAAAGCCATTAGATATATCTTCTTTATAAAATAGGCTAACATCATCGGGGGTATAGGCCTTTTGAATAGCATTTGCATCTTCACCTAAAAACCTCACTGCAGCTAAATCTTTCATTTCTTGACTTTGTAATGGGTATAAAACAATTAAATCATCAGATATTTCTGCTCGTGTTAACGCTGCATCTAAAAATCGAGTTGAACCAGAATAAATACCCCATTCAGCAGGAGGGAAATAATCGTTAGCATGAGCAAGTTCATGGTAAAGCAAATCAGCTAAATCATATTTTATATGCTCTAAGTCTCTATCTAAACGCTCTGCTACTGGAAATGAATATGACACATAGTCATTATTCTTTACATAGCGCCAAGGCATAACAAATTGTAATTCAGAGCCAAAGTTTGCACGATAATCTGGAGCTTCATTGATGGTATCTCGCTGCTCCGCGGTTAACCATAAGTTGTTAGGGTCCAGATAAATAGCGCCTGTAGCGGCCCAATAAAAAGATGGTCGAATATCATAGGATAAAACAATGGCGGTTGTTGCTCTTAATAAGTTTTTAAAGTCGTCATTTGTGTCAAATGCTTCTAAATAAGCTTTAAAGTTAATCGCCATCCAATCATGTGACACGACTAAGCGATCCATTATTTGCTCGATAGAAGGCGTTGCGCCATTATTTTCATCGGCAAGAATTGGCAAATCGCCCAAGTCACATGAACTACTTAGTTGATTAGAATATACACAATTAACTAAGGTATCTTTGTAAGGCGAATTGGAATTATATACATACACATTGGCTAAAGCAGAACCGGGATCGTCATCATCAAAATAAGCATTAGATGGTATAGCGGGGCGGTCTTCTATTAATACTGAAACCACATCTTTATAGTTACTTCCATCGCTGTCTTTTGCACTTACTTCTATTTCAACAATACTGTCTTCGCTCACTTTTGGTGAGTTGAAAATTGCAATTTCTTTATTAGTATTGTCAGCATCAAAACTAACATTTGGGCCCGATAACTGTTGCCAAGAAATAGTATCTTCATCAATATCAGCACTGATGAATGCTCTTAGGGATACGCCTGCATCTTCAACGACACTGTGACCTAAACGAGCGACTAATTTTGGAGAGCCGGATGAAGCCGTAAATGAAACCGTTTCGGTTTCTTCTTTGCCACCACTAACATAAGAAACTTCAAAACTATAGTCGCCAGCAGATGGTATGGTGAATGAGATCACTTTAGATTTAGCACTTAAAAACTCAACTGCTTCACCACTGGTTTGAGTCCAATTTATTGACGTTATTGATTCACCTGGTTTCAACAAAATCAAATCCGCATTTTTCCCACTTACTAGAGATGTATTGGGATCTTCTGGTGTAATTATTCCAGACTCATCAGCATTATCCCCACATGAGATGAGTAATAATAACGTTAAAAAGATGAATGAATATTTCATGTAAATTCCTGTGTGTATTTATTATTTTTATTTTTTATTTTTTATTTGCTTCGCGTTCTTCTTTTAGTTCAACTTTAAGTTTTTTTAAGCCTAAACCCAGCTCAATACCACGATATTTTGAATAATAAGACCCGGCAAAGAACATAATAGTTGCAAACAGTAGCTCAATAGATGCCAGGATTCGTTCGTCGCTGGTCACCCATAATGTGGTTAAACTATGTAGAAAGTAAATCATAACGATAAAATTTGCCCAAGCAAATGTGTAAGGATTGCCTTTTAACATGCCCCTAAGAGGGAATAGTAATGGCAAAACAAACATTACAAAGGTTAATGGCATCGATAAACTTTCGCTAGGGGCTAAAACAAATAACCACAAAGGCATTAATATTAATAAACCAAAATAACCAAACAAGGCTAGTTTGCGTAAATTATCAGTAGAAATTGATTGTGTGCTCATATTGTTATTTCAAAAGTGCCAAAACATTTTCAGGTGGACGACCTATACAAGCCATTTCGCCCGAAACGACAATTGGACGCTCTATCAACTTAGGTGTTGCTGCCATTGCAGCGAGTAACTCTGCTGTGCTGATATTTTTATCGGCTAAATTTTGTTGCTTGTATTCATCTTCTTTGGTGCGCATCATTGCTCGGGGTTCAACGTCTAACAACGCTAATAGATTCGCCAATGTTTCTACAGACGGCGGATTTTTTAAATATTCTACAATTTCCACCTCAGCATTAGCAGCTTCAATAAGAGCAAGTGTTTGACGGCTTTTTGAACATCTTGGGTTATGATAAATTGTTAGCATTAGGTTTTCTCTGTTAATAGTATTTCGATTTGGTTTTTTGAATCGTTTATAAACGTTTCAATTGATCTTCTTGTTCTTGAAATTGCAAAATTCTTGCTTTAATTCTTTTTTGCATCAAGGTGTTTTTTGCTGTTGCATTATAGGCTGTATGTAGTTCGTCTATCGCTTTGGGATAAGCACCTAATAAAGCATAAACTTCTGCTTGCTGGGCGTGCATTTGTGCCGTTTTTTTCTGTTTTCGATACACTTGCGTTAACAGATCATTGGCGACGAAATCTTCTCGATTCACAATTAAGTAATCTTGTAACAGCGTGCTCGCGAGGTTGTATTGCTCGGCTTTTTGAGCTGTGTTTGCGTAGTTTAGTGTCACTACTTGATTATTAGGCATAATTAAATTGAGTTTTTTAAGCATTTCTAATGCAGGCTCGAACTTCTTTTGTTCAATAAGTATGTCGGTCATGGCATCAACATAAAAAAGGTTCTTTGGATTAGATGACAGTAAATTGCTGATTATCTCTTCCGCTTTTTCAAATTGTTTATCTTCAAAGTAGGATAGGCCCTGACCATAGAGTGCCGCTTGCTTGATATTGTATTTACCGCGTCTAATTTCATCAGTAAAAATACTAATGTTATCTTTGCCGTTTCCTTCATACCTTGCTCTTAAACGAGCCTTGGCTAATTCAAAGTTCAAACTTGGTGCTAATAGTTTATTAGGATAAAGTTGCGCGCGGTTTCTAGAATCGGTAATTCGAGACTCAGGCAATGGATGGGTCAATAACATTGCTGGTGGCTTCGAGGTATAGCGATATTTAGCTGACATTTTTCTAAAAAATTCTGGGGCACCATTTGGATCAAAACCACTGTTAACGAGTATGTTCATACCAACCCGATCTGCTTCACTTTCATTACTGCGTGTATAATTGATCCCTGCCTGTTGTCCAGCGGCCATGGTGGTTGTTAGCGTTGCCAAACCAGCTTGTGGATTAATAAGTGTTAATAAAACACCTGTTACCATACCTGCAATCGTTAAAGGCGTTGTACGGGATTGTGCTTCCATTTTTCGGGCTAAATGACGTTGCGTAACGTGAGCAATCTCGTGTGATAGTACAGAGGCTAATTCACTTTCGTTTTCAGCCATGGTAATTAGGCCAGAATGTGTGCCTATGTGACCACCAAAAAAGGCGAAGGCGTTCAGTTCTTTGTTATTTAGTAAAAAGAATTGAAATTGATAATTTACACCGTCTGCGTTTTTAACTAATTCATTACCTAAGTCATTGATGTATTCAATTAATACAGGGTCATGAATAATAGGCTGAGATGCTCTAACTGAGCGCATCATTGCTTGCCCGTATATACGCTCCTTATCTAAAGATAAAGTGCTGACAGCAGAGGTGCCTATTTCAGGTAATTGGTTTTTATCGGTAGATAAGGAATGCGCACTCGCGGCAAATAAAAAACTTATAGAAAAACTAACGATAGTGATGACTGATGATCTGAGTGACTTTTTCATTAAAATCCTGATAATACTTGTGATAGAGCTTTGAGTTTAAATAGTCTATAAAGTTGCAACTAAATTGAGACTATTCAATTTTTAAAGATGCCCCACCTTCAATGCCTATATATTGAATTATGTTATTAAGTTTTACAAGGTTATATACACATAATAGGTTTATTTAACATTGCGTTATTGCTACTATTTTACAAAATAATGATTATTTCGTAAAACATGGTTAAAACACTACATTATGATGGTAGGCTCGAAAAGTGTCCGCTACCGTTGGTAAAAACCAAATTGTTACTAAAACAGCTAACTGCGGGACAGTCATTGACGCTATTTTTAGCCGACCCTGGTTCTATCCAAGATATTCCTCGCTTATTATCTAAGTTAAATATCCCTTTTGAACAAAGCTTAATTGCAGAACATCAAGTTAAGATAACCATATTAAAAGAGTAAATCCTACATGATTAAATACATTGTAAATTGGTACAAAGAAAAGTTTTCAGACCCTCATGTGGTTACCTTAACCTTGTTTATTTTAATTGCATTTGCGCTGTTGTATTACGTTGGCAATTTATTAATGCCTGTGATTGTTGCGGTGGTATTAGCATTTTTATTAGAGTCGCCAGTGCAAAGGTTTAGTAAAATTGGCTTAAGTCGAAATAAAGCCGTGATAATTGTGATGGTACTTTTTACCGGCATCGGCTTATTAACCATTTTAGGGTTACTTCCTGTTCTTTGGCAGCAGACGTCCAATTTAATTTCTGAAGTGCCACAAATGTTGGTGCAAGGAAATACCTATTTATTAACGCTTCCAGAACAGTATCCTGATTTAGTTAAGGCTGAACAAATAGATACTATTATAAGCTCTGTGAAAGACAAATTATTAGTGTGGGGACAAGTCGTTTTAGAAGCGTCACTTAACTCTATTTCTGATTTGGTTGCATTGTTAATTTACTTGATTTTAGTGCCATTGATGGTGTTTTTCTTTTTGAAAGATAAAGTCGATATGATGCAAAACGCTGCGCGTTTCTTTCCAAAAGAACGTCGTTTAACCACGCAAGTTGCGACTGAAATGCATCAACAAATTCATAACTATATTCGTGGTAAAGTGATCGAGATTTTAATTATTGGTGTCGCGTCTACCTTAGCTTTTGTGCTTCTTGATTTACGTTATGGCGTACTTCTTGGTGCGTTAGTTGGATTGTCTGTATTAGTGCCATATGTTGGGGCGACGGTAGTGACCATTCCGGTTTGTTTAGTTGGCTTATTCCAATGGGGGATCAGCCCTGAGTTTGGTTACCTAATGTTGGCTTACGGGATTATTCAAGTAATTGATGGCAACATACTTGTACCATTATTGTTTTCTGAAGCGGTTAACTTACATCCGGTCGCGATTATTATTGCCGTAATTTTATTTGGCGGATTATGGGGCTTTTGGGGAGTGTTCTTTGCTATTCCATTGGCGACATTGGTAAAAGCGATAATTAATGCTTGGCCAACGCCAGAAGATAAAGAAGCGGTTATCAGTGAGGCTTAAAGCAATGTTGAGTTAACGTTGTGCTAAACAAATAAAAAAGCCAGTTGTTAAAACAACTGGCTTTTTTCATTCAGAGATAATGAACTTATAAATTATCGATGATATCTATCACCACATCATGATGATTTTTGGTTTTAAACTTATTAAATACATGTTCAATATTGCCATCTAAGCCAATTAAAAAACTCAGTCTGTGAATACCATCATATTCTCTGCCCATAAACTTCTTTAAACCCCAAACGCCAAAGTCGTCAGCAACTTTATGGTCAACATCCGAGAGTAAACTGAAGTTTAACTCATCACGCACACAAAATTTGTCTAGTCTTTTCACTTCATCAGGGCTGATGCCAAATACAACAGTGTTTAACGCATCCAATTTAGTTTTACTGTCACGTAACCCTTGTGCTTGTACTGTACATCCAGGAGTCATCGCTTTCGGGTAAAAATACACAAGCACACGCTTTTTACCGATATAATCAGTGAGTTGTACTGTTTCATTGTTTTGGTTCAATAAAGAGAAAAGCGGGGCTTTATCGCCCACTTGCAAAGTGTTCATAAAATTCCTTAGAGGATAAAATTAGTTGGTGTTTTGAAATTGCCAGAAACGGCTAAAGTTTGACACAATTGTTGGAATTCTTGTTCCAATTGTTGTTTATTTGTTTGTTCAGATATATTAATTAGCAGAGACGTTGTAATGATGTTTGTTTTAGGCATAGTAATGGTTTTAAGGGAGGTGAGGTCAATCTTTCTTTTTGCAAAGAATTGAGTAACCTGTTTTAAAATCCCTTTAGAATCTTCACCTTTAATTTCAACCTCTAAACATTCACTGATAGCTGCTTTTTCTGGCTGAGTTGTTCGCTTTATAATGGTAAGTAATGCTAAAGAATGAGCCAGTAGGGGCAGACGAGACTCTATTTGGTTGATGGCTGACTTACTGCCACTTAATAACATTACCAGAGTAAATTCATTACCTAAAATAGCCATACGCGAGTCATCGATGTTACAACCAAATTCGCTGGTCAACTTCGTTACTTCACTAACAATACCTGTCCGGTCTGATCCAAGTGCGGTGAATACCAAGTAATGGGCCATATAATCTCAACATTTGTCATTATTTTTATTTTATTGTAGTTGGTCTTTTGATGACAATAAAGCGTTAATAAAAACTTCTCTGGAAGTAGGGCAGCCACATAATATTAAAGCTGTTGATGCGATTAACTTAAAAGCTGGTAAATTTAAAGTTGTTTTGGTCAGTAAACCTTGTGTTTATAACAGCAGACAAGTACCATAAAGCGCAATAAAAAAAGAGCGCCGATTTTATTTTAAAATTTTCGGAACTTTATAATTAAAAGAATATCAAAACGCTCTAATGAAACCATTTCATAACTGTCAATAATAGATTCATAGTTATATTTGGCGCTTAAATAACAATAACTGTTGTTAAACAACGTTTAGATTGTTTACATAACAGCAAAGTATACTTTATGTATACAGGCTTTATCCCTCAGGAGTTTCAATGGATCGCCGTATTTTAACTATTTCTCTTATTAGCCTTTCTCTTGCTGCGTGTAGCAATGTCGAAACACGTAAACAAGCTAAAGGTGACTTCGATTACGTTAATATTAAATCAAGCAAAGAATTACAATTACCAGAAGGTTTAGAAAAACCTGCTGAAAATACCTTATATTCAATCCCTGAAGTTAATAATCAAGGACCAGTTGGTAAGAGAGTTGATGTTAGAGCTCCAGCGCTGGTATTACCGTTAGCGTCAGGCAGTCGAATTGATGAATTTGATAAAACTGCAGCCATTTGGTTTGACAAAGTTGATGATGATCGCGACTTACGTGAATTATTAATAAAAGCAATCTCTGATTACTTAAGTACAGAAGAGGTAACTTTTACCAGCGAAGATTTAGCAAATAATGTCTGGGAATCTGATTGGTTTCATGTTGAAGAAGAAAGTGGTTACCTATTTTGGTCAAGCATAGACTTAACTGAGAGCTGGCGTTTTCGCTATTCATTAATCACTAAGCCACACGGTCGTAGTGTAGGGTTAAATGTTGAATTAATCGATTACATGCACACCTCAGATAAAGGCTCTACTAAAAAAATTGATCCGATTGAGCAACAACGTGTAGAAATGGCGATGATCAATGCAATTACATCTCAATTAGATTATCAATACCGTTTGAATAATCGTGATGATCGTATTGCTCGAGCTAATATGGAAATAGTAACACTTGGTGAGTCTGATAAAGGTGAACCTGCGCTAATTATTGATTATCCAATTGATGAACTGTGGCGCTATATGCCAGGCTTCTTTGAGCAATATAATTTTAAAGTGACAGACTTAAACGAAGATAAGTATTTCTATGATGTAGAATATACCTTGATTGAGCCTAGCCTTTGGGATTCTATTTGGGGCGATGAAATGCCTGTTGTAAATTTCAAAGATGGCCCTTATCGTTTTAAGTTGACCGCTAAAGGCAAGCAAACCACATTAGTTATTCAAGATGATGATAAACAGGTGTTATCAAAAGAACTTCTTGAAGAAAATTTTGAAGTTCTAGATCCAGCGTTATCGTTTAGATAAATCTAGGCAGCGGAAAATTAAAAGCCCTGTAGTTTTTTGCTACAGGGCTTTTTTAATGTTCTAGAAACTAGAAACTAGAAACTAGAAACTAGAAACGTGGAGTGTGTATTGGGGTCAGTCCAGTCAGCATAAATTCTGTTACAACCAAACCTTTGAATGTTATCTTTAATTGGTATAACTTGGTTTTAATAAGCTTTTAACTTTTGGTAAATAAAATTGAATCTTTCGTTTCAACAAACTCTTTTAAGGATGTGGCACTTAGCGTGTTTTGAATTAACCCGGGTTTTTCAAACCAAGAGTGGCTTATTAGCATTGTTTGCATTTTCACTGGTTTGGTTTCTGATTTTATATTACCCCGTTAATTCTGCTTTTGAATTTATTTCTTCGCCGTTATTTAAAGACATCGCTAAAAATATGTTCGGAGCTTTAGGCTTATCAGCATTATTAAAATGGCCTGTTGCTGAACTGGCAATTTACTGGCTGATAGCGCTTTATATTTTTCCGATATTTACCATTGTTATTACCAGCGACCAAACATGTGCCGATAGAGAGAGGGGCACTTTGCGGTTTATTTCTTTACGTGCAACCCGAGGTGAAATAGTTGTTGGCCGATTTTTAGGTCAGTTTGTAATCATGACATTTCTCATTGGTTTAAGCCTGGTCGCGACAATTATGATGGTTGCTTTTCGAGATTATCAATTGCTTCTTCCTGGGATAATTAAAGCAACTCAACTTTATTTTCAACTAGTTATAATCGTATTACCTTTTATCGCGTTGATGACATTGTTTAACAGTTTTACCACGTCGTCTAAAAAGGTCGTGTTATTCAGCATATTGTTTTTTGGCTTAGGACCGATGCTTATTGCCCTTATGGAATATAGTCTGCCAATGTTAGGTTATTTAGAATACGCAATACCGGGCACACAAATTGATGATGTGATTAATTCTGAGGGCCCAAATTTAAGAATTTATGTTATTCCACTGAGTCAAATGATGGTTTTTCTAAGCCTGGCTTACTTTAAAATGAAAAGGAGTTCGTTATGAGCGCTTTAATTGAAGTGTCAGGTTTGAATAAATTTTATGGTGAAAAACATGCATTAAACAATATTGAGTTTACCATTAATAAAGGTGAGCCTATCGCATTAGTTGGACCTAATGGGGCAGGGAAAACAACTCTATTAAGTATTTTGTGCGGATACATTAAACCATGTAGTGGCAAGGTGTCGGTGTTTGGAGATGAACCCGGAAAACGGGGGAACTTGTCGCGTTTGGCTGCTTTACCCCAAGATGCCCAGTTAGACCCGCGCTTTTCAATTGCCAAGCAATTAACTTTTTATGCACAACTGCAAGGCTTAACGAAATCACAAGCCAAGTTGGAAGCTTATAGGACATTAAAATTAGTGGGTTTAGAAGATTCTATAAATAGCAAACCAAGCACATTATCACATGGTATGAGAAAACGAGTGACAATTGCTCAGGCTTTGATAGGAGAGCCTGAAATTGTCATATTAGATGAAGCAACCGCCGGTTTAGATCCTCATAATGCTCGTGAAATACGTTCACTTGTTGCTGAGCTTTCAAGTCAAACTACTTTTATTTTGAGCTCTCATGATTTGAGTGAATTAGAGCGCTTATGTAACCGAGTTCTATATTTAGAGGATGGCTGTTTACAACAGCATCACACATTAACCAATTCAACAGATACTCAATTTATCACCTTACGTATGGCGCAGCAGCAAGATGACTTAATACCTGCATTGAATCAGTTGTCACAAGTTACTCAAGTCATTAATACCCAAGATAAAGAATACTTAATTTCATTTAATATAAATGAAAGTGAAGTAGCATTGGATGTGCAAATATTACAGTTGTGTCACCAAAATGCTTGGTTATATCGTCAGTTAATTAACGGCAAAACCCTAGAAAACCAATTGTTTAATTAAACATAGGAACGGTTTTTCTTGAAATGACTATTAAACGTCTCAGTTTAATAGGCCGGCATAGTAACGATAAACTCAGTATATTTTTCATCAATAATATTAAAGCTAATTCTGCCTTTTTGCGCTTCAGTCATAAGCTTGGCTGAATAGGCTCCAAGCCCTGAGCCGCGAATATGGTTTGAGGTTGAGTATTTTTCAAATAACGTGTCACGAAGGTCAGCGGGTATAGCTCCGGTATTGAAAAGTTTAAACTCTATTTCGTCATTTGCTTCAGATATGGTTATACGAATTTCTTCATTATCTGGCGATGCTTCTACCGAATTTTTAATCAGGTTATTGAATATTGACAGGCATAATAATTCTTCAGCATCCATATAGGTAGATGATTGCACAGAGTCTATGTTGAAAGTAATGTTCTTCTTGGACGTTAAACTACTCACGGCTTTAATTGCCATATCGACTAATTTATTTAAATCGACCATATCCGGTGAGAGTGGGTAGGTGCCATTTTCAATTTTAAAAATATCTAAGGTATTGTTTATCATGTTCAATACATTATTAGCTGATTCTTCAATAGAGCGAGCGACATTTTTATCGGCAATTTTGGGTAATTCAAACAGAATAACACCAAGCGGCCCCTTTAAATCATGATGAGTTAGTTTTTCAATATCTTCACGTAACTTGGCATTTTCTATTAAGGTTTCAACTTGGTTTTCAAGGGCTATTTGGCTTTCGTGCAAAGTAACATGGGTATTTACTCTGGCCTTAAGGATTTCTGGCTGCAGAGGCTTGGTTATGTAATCTACTGCACCTAAAGTGAAACCCCGAGTTATATCGGCAACCTCAGCTTTTGCTGTTAAGAAAATAACAGGAATATTTTTAGTGGTATCATTAGCCTTAATTTCTTTACATACTTCATAGCCGTCCATATCTGGCATCATGATATCAAGTAAAATCAAGTCTATATTTGGATCAGCTTGCGCAATTTTTATTGCTATTTTACCGTTAGTTGCTGCTTTAACCTTGTATTTATCTTTTAGTAATGCTGAGGCTAGGTCTATATTGCCTGGCTCGTCATCAACAACAAGTATGGTATTTTTTTTAGAAGAATCTGTAGTCATTTTTAAATAGAATTCACTCTGTTCATGGTAAAAGCGTTTAACTTAAATCTATTGCTAAATTCATGATAAAGCAATATTTTATCAAAAATTCGGAAAATTGAGTAAAAAAAAAGGCTGCAAAATGCAGCCTTTCTATCAAGATTGAATCTTCTTACTTATGAGAAGCAAGAGGAGTAAATTCTTTATTTAACTCGCCAGTGTAGTTTTGACGTGGACGACCAATTTTTTGGCCCGGTTGAGTTAACATCTCATCCCAGTGTGCACACCAACCAACAGTACGTGACATAGCAAAGATTACTGTGAACATGCTTGTTGGAATACCAATGGCTTTTAAAATGATACCTGAGTAGAAATCTACGTTAGGGTATAATTTTTTCTCTACAAAGTAAGGGTCTTCCAACGCTACTTTTTCAAGAGCCATAGCTACATCTAATAATGGATCTTCTACACCTAGCTCAGATAATACTTGATGACAAGTTTCACGCATTACTGTTGCACGTGGGTCGAAGTTTTTATAAACACGGTGACCAAAGCCCATTAAACGGAACGGGTCAGCTTTATCTTTTGCTTTAGCAACAAATTCATCAACACGATCAACACTGCCAATTTCTTCAAGCATAGTTAAACATGCTTCATTTGCACCGCCGTGAGCTGGGCCCCAAAGTGAAGCAACACCTGCAGCGATACAAGCATATGGGTTTGCGCCAGATGAACCAGCTAAACGAACTGTTGATGTTGAAGCATTTTGCTCGTGATCAGCATGAAGGATAAAAATACGATCCATTGCTTTTGCAAGCGTAGGGCTTACTTTATAGTCTTCTGCTGGTACAGAGAACATCATATGTAAAAAGTTTTCAGCGTAAGATAAATCATTACGAGGGTAAACAAATGGCTGGCCAATACTGTATTTATAAGCCATTGCCGCAATAGTAGGCATTTTAGCAACTAAACGGTGTGCACAGCGTTTACGTTGTTCTGCATCAGTAATATCTAAATCTGAATGATAGAACGATGATAAAGCACCAACAACACCACAAACCATAGCCATTGGGTGAGCATCGTGCATAAAACCACGGAAAAAGTTAGCTAGCTTTTCGTGTACCATAGTGTGGTTAGTAATGATGTTTACAAAATCATTGTACTCTTCTTGGCTAGGTGCATGACCATTAAGAAGAACGTAACAAACTTCTAGATAATCAGCATTGTTAGCTAAATCATCAATAGCATAACCACGGTGTTGTAAAATACCTTTACCACCATCAATAAATGTAATTTCTGATTCACAAGACGCTGTCGCTAAAAATCCAGGGTCATAAGTAAAGTAGCCATTGCTGCCTAAGGTACGAATATCGATAACGTCGTTGCCAGCAGTACCTGATAAAATTGGTAATTCTGTGATCTCTTTGCCATTAATGCTCAGAGTGGCTTTATTCTCAGCCATAGTTCTTCCTCTTATCTGTATTTATAGTTATAAGTTTCATGTGTATGTGTGCTTTTAAAAAATAAAGCAAGCAAACTTAATCTTTGCAATTGTATTCAAATACAGATGATAAACATTAATGTAAATCAAATGTTGTGAAAACTTAGTCACTATTCATGAATATAAAATTGCCCGTATTCTACTCTAAGTATGGGGTAGGAAGTCAATTTAAAACTTTACAAGTTGAAAGAAAATAATACTTTTGGATGATATTTGTGCTAAATGACAACAAAGTGTAATAAAACCTTCGTTAAAATTGTAATTAAATATGTAGGGCTATATAATTCCCCCCGATCTTTTACGGCTGTAAGGTTTTCTACTAATATTGCCATAATAGATAATTAAAAATAAAAACTTTTACTAAAGTAGAGTATCTTTTCGTTTTCTTATTATGGAAAATAAAAAGCTACAATAAATAACAATAGTTTGATACATAACTTTTTAGGCAAAGAACTGTGAAAAAACAAAGACCTGTAAATCTTGATTTATCTACAATCAATTTACCGGCAGCTGGTAAAGCCTCTATTCTACATCGCATAAGTGGTGTAATGATGTTTTTCGCTGTAGGTATTTTAATTTGGACCCTTTCAGTATCTCTTTCTTCCGAAGCCGGTTTTAACTCGGTCAAGGAATGTTTAGATGGTGGATTCTTTAAATTCATCATGTGGGGCATTATCTCTGCTCTAACTTATCACTTTGTTGGCGGTATCCGTCACTTAATAATGGATCTAGGTCATCTAGAAGAGAAAGGTTCGGGGCAAACTAGTGCCAAGTTCGTAATCGCTCTTTGGATCATATTATCTGTAGTAGCAGGAGTTTGGTTATGGTAGGCAATATCGCAACTTTAGGTCGCAACGGTGTTCATGATTTTATCTTGATCCGCGCCAGCGCAATTGTTTTAGCTTTATATAGCATCTTTATGATGTGTTTCTTTATTTGTACTCCTGAAGTTACCTATGAAGCTTGGTCAGGTTTGTTTGCAAACCTTGGCATGAAAATTTTTACAATACTTGCTGTTATAGCAGTACTTTTCCATGCATGGATTGGTATTTGGCAGGTATTAACAGACTACGTTAAAAACGTTAAGTTACGTGGTTTCTTACAATTTATTTTTACTATTACGCTATTCGTATATGTTTTAGCTGTACTATTAACAGTGTGGGGTGTTTAAGTGAACAACGTTCCAGTTCGTGAATTTGATGCCGTAGTAATCGGCGCTGGTGGTGCAGGTATGCGTGCCGCCTTAGCAATTAGTGAATCAGGTCAATCTTGTGCCTTGATTTCAAAAGTTTTCCCAACTCGTTCTCATACGGTATCTGCGCAAGGTGGTATCACTGTTGCACTAGGTAACGCGCATGAAGATCATTGGGAACAACACATGTACGATACCGTTAAAGGCTCTGATTTTATCGGTGACCAAGACGCAATCGAATACATGTGTAAAACCGGTCCAGAAGCAATTATTGAATTAGAGAAAATGGGTTTACCGTTCTCTCGTACGGAAGAAGGTAAAATTTACCAACGTCCATTCGGTGGTCAATCTAAAAACTTTGGTGGCGAACAGGCGGCTCGTACAGCAGCTGCAGCTGACCGTACAGGTCATGCTCTTCTTCACTGTTTATACCAACAGAACGTTAAAAACAAAACTAACGTATTTTCTGAATGGTATGCATTAGATTTAGTTAAAAACGATGACGGTAACGTTGTTGGTTGTACTGCCGTTTGTATTGAAACTGGTGAAGTTGTTTACTTCAAGTCTCGTGCAACAGTATTAGCAACTGGTGGTGCTGGTCGAATTTTTGCATCAACAACTAATGCTCACATTAACACTGGTGACGGTGTTGGTATGTCACTTCGCGCTGGCGTACAAATGCAAGATATGGAAATGTGGCAGTTCCACCCAACCGGTATTGCTGGTGCAGGTGTACTAGTTACTGAAGGTTGTCGTGGTGAAGGTGGTTACCTTCTTAATAAAGACGGCGAACGCTTCATGGAGCGTTATGCTCCTAATGCTAAAGATTTAGCAGGTCGTGACGTTGTTGCTCGTTCAATGATGACTGAGATTCGTGAAGGTCGCGGTCTTGACCATCCACAATTTGGTAAGCACATTCAACTGAAACTTGATCACTTAGGTCGTGAGACTCTTTACAAGCGTCTACCTGGTGTGTGTGATTTATCGAAAACATTTGCTCACATTGATCCTGCTGAAGCACCAATTCCAGTTATTCCTACATGTCACTACCAAATGGGTGGTGTACCTTGTAACGTTAACGGTCAAGCATTATCAATTGCTGCTGATGGCACTGAGACTGTTGTTGAAGGTTTATTTGCTGTTGGTGAAATTGCTTGTGTATCTGTACATGGTGCGAACCGCTTAGGTGGTAACTCATTACTTGATTTAGTGGTATTTGGCCGTGCAGCGGGTAACTTCTTAGGTACTTACCTAAATGATACGCAAAGCGGTAAAGATGCATCACAATCTGATTTAGACGCAGCCCTTGCTCGTTATAATCGTTGGGAAGGTAGTGAGAAGGGCGAAGATCCTACTCAAATCCGCAAAGATCTACAAAACTGTATGCAAATGAACTTCTCGGTATTCCGTGAAGGCGAAGCTATGGCGCAAGGCATGAAAGAGTTAACGGAAATTCGTGAACGCTTGCAACATGCTAAATTAGATGACAAGTCTTCTGAATTTAACACACAGCGTATTGAGTGTTTAGAGTTAGATAACTTAATGGAAACTGCTTTCTGTTCAGCTAAAGCTGCAAACTTCCGTACAGAATCTCGTGGTGCTCATGCCCGTCAAGATTTCACTGAACGTGATGATGCAAATTGGTTATGTCACTCAATTTACTCTCCTGGAAATGAAGAGATGAGTAAGCGTGATGTAAACATGGAACCAGTACACCGTGATGCTTTCCCTCCGAAAGCTAGAACTTACTAAGGAGTTGTTGACATGAATCAGAAGTTTTCAATTTATCGCTACAACCCTGATGTTGACGCAAAACCATACATGAAAGAATACTCTCTGGAAGTTCCAGAAGGATCTGACATGATGGTACTAGACGCTCTTATTTTATTAAAAGAGCAAGACTCTACATTATCTTTCCGTCGTTCATGTCGTGAAGGTGTTTGTGGTAGTGATGGTTTAAACATGAATGGTAAAAATGGCTTAGCGTGTATTACGCCATTATCAGATGTTAAAGCTAAAGTTATTGTTTTACGTCCATTACCGGGTTTACCGGTAGTGCGTGACTTAATTATTGATATGACTCAGTTCTATAATCAATATGAAAAAATTAAGCCATACTTAATTAACGATGGTCAAAACCCACCAGCTCGTGAACATCTTCAATCAATTGAGGAGCGTGACAAGCTTGATGGTTTATACGAGTGTATTTTATGTGCTTGTTGTTCAACATCTTGTCCATCTTTCTGGTGGAACCCAGACAAATTTATCGGACCTGCAGGTTTATTACATGCTTATCGTTTCCTTATCGATAGCCGTGATACTGCAACCGATGAGCGTTTAGACAACTTACAAGACGCATACAGCGTTTTCCGTTGTCACGGCATCATGAACTGTGTTGACGTATGTCCTAAAGGGTTAAACCCTACTAAGGCCATTGGTTCAATCAAATCAATGTTGCTACAAAGAGCGGTATAACTAAATACACTAATAGTTAGTTATCATAGCTAATTATTATAAGGTATATCGCCAGACCCATTTTATGGGTCTGGCATTTTAGTTTTACTAGGTTGATCAATAACAATTTTTTAACCAAATATAGACAGCGGTTATACGTTATTGGTTTTGTTGCTGTTATCCATAGGAACAGGCAATGCCCGAAGGTGCAATGAAGGCTTGGTTAGAGTCTTCCCATTTCAGCGGAAATAACGCTGAATATATTGAAGAGTTATACGAATCATATCTTGAAAATGCTCATTCTGTATCAGATGAGTGGCGCAAGGTATTTGATGAACTTGAGAAAGTTGATGGTGTTGAAATTGAAACGAATCACACCGTGGTTCGCAACGAATTTCGTCAACTTGCTAAAGAAGGTGTTAAACATGTAACTGTTGGCTCTGAGTCAGACGCTAAGCAGGTACGAGTGTTACAACTGATTAATGCTTATAGATTTCGCGGTCATCAAAACGCAAATCTTGATCCATTAGGAATTTGGAAACGTGAACGCGTTCGTGATCTTGAGTTGACCCACCACGATTTATCTAAATCTGAATTTGATAAAGAATTTAACGTTGGTTCATTAGCCGTAGGCGTTGAATCAATGAAACTAGGTGATATTTATAAAACGTTAGAGAAAACTTATTGTGGCTCTATCGGTGCAGAATATATGCACATCACCTCTACAACTGAAAAGCGTTGGTTACAACAACGTTTAGAATCAGTGCAATCGCAAGCTAATTTCAGTAAAGAACAGAAAACTGAAATATTAAAAGACTTGATTGCTGCTGATGGCCTAGAAAAATACTTAGGCGCAAAATTTCCAGGTGCTAAACGATTCTCATTAGAAGGCGGCGACAGCTTAGTTCCAATGTTAAAGCAGTTAATTACGCGCGCTGGCGAACATGGCACTAAAGAAGTTGTACTTGGTATGGCTCACCGTGGCCGTTTAAACGTACTAGTTAATGTTATGGGTAAAAACCCTAGCAAACTGTTTGATGAATTCGCTGGTAAGGTCGATCAAATCGGCTCAGGTGATGTTAAGTACCATCAAGGTTACTCATCTGACTTTGTTACCCCTGGTGGTAATGTACATTTAGCGTTAGCGTTTAACCCATCTCACCTTGAGATTGTTAACCCTGTGGTTATTGGTTCAGTACGTGCCCGTTTAGACCGTCGTGATTGTGATAAAGGTGACTTAGTATTACCAATCACTATTCATGGTGACTCAGCAATTGCTGGTCAAGGTGTTGTGCAAGAAACATTTAATATGTCACAAGCACGTGCATACAAGGTTGGCGGTACAATTCGAGTTGTAGTGAACAACCAAGTTGGTTTTACCACGTCTAAACCTGAAGATACACGCTCAACAGAGTACTGTACGGATATCGCTAAGATGGTACAGGCGCCAATTTTACATGTGAATGGTGATGATCCTGAAGCGGTAATTTTAGCCACTCAGGTTGCCCTTGATTATCGCAACACGTTTAAGCGTGATGTAGTGATTGACTTAGTGTGTTATCGCCGCCATGGTCATAACGAAGCTGATGAGCCAAATGCTACTCAGCCATTAATGTATCAAAAAATTAAAACTCATCCGACTCCTCGTCAAATGTACGCTGATCAATTAGATGCTGAGCGAACTATTAGCAGCGCAGAATCTAAAGAGTTGGTTGAATATTACCGTAAACTTCTTGATGAAGGCCAATGTACCGTAGACCAATGGCGACCAATGACTGAGCATTCAGTTGATTGGACACCGTTTATTGGTCATGACTGGGACGATGACTACGACCATCAAATAGATGTTAATAAATTGAAGTCCTTAGCGACGAGTATTAGCACCTATCCAGAAGAGCATAAATTACAATCACGTGTTAAGAAAATATACGATGATCGTAAAAAAATGGCTGCAGGCGAGAAATTACTTGATTGGGGTATGGCAGAAAACTTAGCTTATGCTTCAATTGTTGATTCTGGTGAACGCGTACGTATTACCGGACAAGATGCTGGTCGAGGAACGTTCTTCCATCGCCATTCTGTACTTCATAATCAAGAAGATGCGTCAACTTACATGCCTTTACAGAACCTTAGTAAAGAGCAGGGACCATTTGAAGTATACGATTCAGTATTATCTGAAGTTGCAGTATTAGCCTTTGAATACGGTTACACCACGGCAGAGCCAAGTGGCTTAACCATTTGGGAAGCTCAGTTTGGTGATTTTGCCAACGGTGCCCAAGTGGTATTTGACCAATTTATTTCTTCTGGCGAACAAAAATGGGGCCGTTTATGTGGCTTAACTATTTTGTTACCGCACGGTTATGAAGGTCAAGGTCCAGAGCATTCATCGGCTCGATTAGAGCGTTTTTTACAGTTATGTGCAGATCACAACATGCAAGTATGTGTGCCTTCTACTCCGGCGCAAGTATTTAATATGTTACGTCGCCAAGTGGTACGCCCAATGCGTCGTCCATTAATTGTAATGTCGCCTAAATCATTACTTCGTCATCCTTTAGCGGTTTCTTCATTAGAAGAGTTAGCTGATGGAACTTATCACAATGTGATTGGTGAAATTGATGAGTTAAATGCTAAGGATGTTACACGTGTTGTTATGTGTTCAGGTAAGGTTTACTACGAACTATTAGAGCAACGCCGTAAGAATGATCAGAAAGACGTAGCAATTGTTCGTATTGAGCAATTATATCCGTTCCCTGAAGCAGAATTGAAAGACGTTATCGCACAATATCCAAACGCAAAAGATTTCGTTTGGTGTCAAGAAGAGCCTCAAAACCAAGGCGCATGGTACTGCAGTCAACACCATTTCCGCAGTGTCTTGCCAACAGGGGCTACTTTGACTTATGCCGGTCGCACAGCGTCAGCAGCACCTGCATGTGGCTATATGTCTTTGCATGTAAAAGAACAGCAAGCATTAGTGAATGATGCGTTAACTATTAACAAAGCCTAACTTAAGAAAAGTTAGGTAATTTGAATTTAAGATTTCTAAGGAATAAAAATGACAACTGAAATTAAGGTTCCAGTTTTACCAGAATCAGTTGCTGACGCAACGGTAGCTACATGGCATGTACAAGTAGGCGATTCAGTAACACGTGATCAAATATTAGTGGATATTGAAACTGATAAAGTAGTATTAGAAGTAGTCGCGCTTGAAGATGGCGTAATTTCTGCAATCAACGAAGAAGAAGGTGCTACGGTACTGGGAGAGCAAGTGATTGGTGTTATTGGTGCTAGCGATGTAAAAGCAGCGCCTGCGGCTAAAAAATCTACCGATGCAGCTCCTACTGCAGCTGCTAAAGTAATTGATATTAACGTACCTGTATTGCCAGAATCTGTTGCAGATGCAACGGTTTCTACTTGGCATGTTAGCGAAGGTGAAACAGTAAGCCGCGATCAAAATCTTGTTGATATTGAAACTGACAAAGTTGTACTTGAAGTTGTAGCTCAAGAAGATGGTGTAATTGGTAAAATTATCCACGCTGAAGGCGATACTGTATTAGGCGATCAAACCATTGGTCATTTAAATGCAGGTGCAGTTACTGCACCAGTTGCTGCAGCAAGTGAAGACACTGCTGGTGACGACGTTGCTAGCCCATCGGTACGTCGTTTATTAACTGAAAATGGCTTAACTGCAGCACAAGTTAAAGGTACTGGCAAAGGCGGTCGTATTTCTAAAGAAGACGTTGAAGCACACCTAAGTGCTGCTAAAGCACCTAAGGCTGCTCCTAAAGCCGCTCCTGCACCTTCTGCTCCAGTTGTTGCCCAAGGCGAGCGTAGTCAAAAACGTGTTCCTATGACGCGCTTACGTAAAACGATTGCTAACCGTTTATTAGAAGCTAAGAACTCAACGGCAATGCTTACGACGTTTAACGAAGTAAACATGAAGCCAATCATGGATCTTCGTGCTCAATATAAAGATTTGTTCGAGAAAACTCATGATACTCGTTTAGGCTTTATGTCTTTCTACGTAAAAGCGGTTACTGAAGCGCTTAAACGCTACCCAGCTGTTAATGCATCAATTGATGGCGATGATATTGTATATCACAACTTCTTCGACATTAGCATTGCGGTTTCTACTCCTCGTGGTCTAGTGACTCCAGTACTTCGTGACGCTGACCAATTAGGTATGGCTGGTATTGAAAACGGCATCCGTGATTTAGCGATTAAAGGTCGTGATGGCAAGTTAACAATGGATGAAATGACTGGTGGTAACTTTACTATTACTAACGGCGGTGTATTTGGTTCATTAATTTCAACGCCTATTCTAAACTTACCGCAAGCGGCAATTTTAGGTATGCACAAAATCCAAGACAGACCTATGGCTGTTAACGGTAAAGTTGAAATCTTACCAATGATGTATTTAGCATTATCTTACGATCACCGTCTTATCGATGGTAAAGAGTCAGTTGGTTTCTTAGTAACTATCAAAGAGTTACTTGAAGATCCAGCTCGTCTTCTTTTAGATATCTAATCTAAAAAATGATTAATAGAAAGCCGCTTTTTATAGCGGCTTTTTTATGTCTGGATTTTGACAAATCCAAGGCAGAACTCAAAAGGGCTGTTAACGGCAAAGTTGAAATCTTACCAATGATGTATTTAGCATTATCTTACGATCACCGTTGCTCATACATGTATTAACGGTAAAGAGTCAGTTGGTTTCCTAGTAACTATCAAAGAGTTACTTGAAGATCCAGCTCGTCTTCTTTTAGATATCTAATCTAAAAAATGATTAATAGAAAGCCGCTTTTTATAGCGGCTTTTTTATGTCTGGATTTTGACAAATCCAAGGCAGAACTCAAAAGGGCTGTTAACGGCAAAGTTGAAATCTTACCAATGATGTATTTAGCATTATCTTACGATCACCGTTGCTCATACATGTATTAACGGTAAAGAGTCAGTTGGTTTCCTAGTAACTATCAAAGAGTTACTTGAAGATCCAGCTCGTCTTCTTTTAGATATCTAATCTAAAAAATGATTAATAGAAAGCCGCTTTTTATAGCGGCTTTTTTGTATATGGATTTCAAAGTGAATTATCGTCATCTCGCTCCTCTCTCGGGGATAACGGCGGAATTTATCTAGTTAAATATTTACTTGAAACTTTTTTATCTTAGACTAAAGTTTTAGAGGCTAAAAACCGCATATTTACTGCTTTTTTAGGTCATTTGTAATTATTCGTCATGAATGTGTGACAGAGGGCTTTAATCAGCTTGCTTTTCACTATATAATCACGGCAAATTTATAACAGGTTAGTGTATTTACTCAGTAATTTAACTGGTTAAGCACATTAGCTCCATTTCAAAAAGCAATTGGGAAACATCATGAATTTACATGAGTATCAAGCGAAACAATTATTCGCTGAATATGGTTTACCGGTTTCTGAAGGTTTCGCTTGCGATACACCTCAAGAAGCTGCAGAAGCTGCGGACAAAATCGGCGGAGACATGTGGGTTGTTAAAACTCAGGTTCACGCTGGTGGTCGCGGTAAAGCTGGTGGCGTAAAGCTAGTTAAAACTAAAGAAGAAATCAAAGAGTTTGCACAAAACTGGTTAGGTAAAAACTTAGTTACTTACCAAACAGATGCAAACGGTCAGCCGGTTTCAAAAATTTTAGTTGAAAGCTGTACAGATATCGCCAACGAATTATACCTAGGTGCAGTTGTTGACCGTGGTACTCGCAAAGTTGTTTTCATGGCATCTACCGAAGGTGGTGTTGAGATTGAAACTGTTGCTGAAGAAACTCCTGAGTTAATTCACAAAGCAGAAATCGATCCACTTGTAGGCCCTCAAGCTTACCAAGCACGTGAGTTAGGTTTTAAATTAGGTTTAAACCCTACTCAAATGAAGCAATTTGTTAAGATCTTTATGGGTCTTGGTAAAATGTTCAACGATTTTGATTTCGCATTATTAGAAATCAACCCATTAGTTATTACTGATGAAGGTAACCTTCACTGTTTAGACGGCAAAATCGGTATCGATGGTAATGCTTTATACCGTCAACCTAAAATCCGTGAAATGCACGATCCATCTCAAGAAGATGAGCGCGAAGCGCACGCTGCACAGTGGGAATTAAACTACGTAGCCCTAGACGGAAACGTTGGTTGTATGGTTAACGGTGCCGGCCTTGCAATGGGTACTATGGATATCGTTAACTTACACGGCGGCAAGCCAGCTAACTTCTTAGATGTTGGTGGTGGAGCTACTAAAGAACGTGTTGCTGAAGCATTTAAAATCATTCTTTCTGACGACAACGTTAAAGCTGTTTTAGTTAACATCTTTGGTGGTATCGTTCGTTGTGACATGATCGCTGAAGGTATCATTGATGCAGTTAAAGAAGTAGGCGTTAAAGTTCCAGTTGTTGTACGTTTAGAAGGTACTAACGCTGAAGCTGGTCGTGAAGTATTAGCAAGCTCTGATGTAAACATCATCGCTGCTGAATCATTAACTGATGCTGCACAAAAAGTTGTAGCTGCTGCGGAGGCTAAATAATGTCTGTATTAATTAACAAAGACACTAAAGTAATCTGTCAAGGTTTCACTGGCGGTCAAGGTACGTTCCACTCTGAGCAAGCAATTGCTTACGGTACGCAAATGGTTGGTGGTGTATCACCAGGCAAAGGCGGTCAAGAACATTTAGGCCTACCAGTATTCAATACAGTACGTGATGCTGTTGAAGCAACTGGCGCAACTGCTACTGTTATCTACGTTCCAGCACCTTTCTGTAAAGATGCTATTTTGGAAGCTATCGATGCTGGTATCGAATTAATCGTTACTATCACTGAAGGTATTCCTACGTTAGATATGGTTGATGTGAAAGTTAAACTTGAACAATCTGGTGCCCGAATGATCGGTCCTAACTGTCCAGGTGTTATCACTCCAGGCGAAACAAAAATTGGTATCATGCCAGGTCACATTCACTTACCAGGTAAAGTAGGTATCGTTTCTCGCTCTGGTACTCTTACGTACGAAGCCGTTAAACAAACTACTGATGCAGGTTTCGGCCAATCTACATGTGTAGGTATTGGTGGTGACCCTATCCCAGGTACTAACTTCATCGACGTTTTAGAAATGTTCGAAAACGATCCACAAACTGAAGCAATCGTAATGATTGGTGAAATTGGTGGTACTGCTGAAGAAGAAGCTGCTGAATACATCAAAGCTAACGTTACTAAACCTGTTGTATCTTACATTGCTGGTGTTACTGCACCAGAAGGTAAGCGTATGGGTCACGCTGGCGCAATCATCGCTGGTGGTAAAGGTACTGCTGACGAGAAATTTGCTGCTTTAGAAGCTGCAGGTGTTAAAACAGTTCGCTCTCTAGCTGACATTGGTGTAGCTCTTAAAGAGAAAACAGGTTGGTAATTACCACTTGTTAACACTGTAAAGAGGTCGCGAAAGCGGCCTTTTTTGTATTAACTACTTAATAGAAAGTGACTAAATATGAACCCAATTATTCAATTATTAAAAGATGAAAATATTTCTGATCAACAAATTGCAGATGTATTTAAGCAACTTACTGACAACCCTATGGTAGCAATGGCGATTATCAGCCAAATGGGGATTGCTCAAGATAAACTTCAGCAACTTATGATGCAGGTAATGACCAATCCGCAATTAATCCAAGATGCGGTTGCAGAATTAGGTCTTGATATGGATGCTGCTTTACAAGCAAAAGATAAATTCCAGCAACAGCAGTAATTCCAATAAACCTACTCATTACAATTCCAAGGTCGCATTAGCGGCCTTTTATTTTTACCTTTAAATTTTTCACAAAAAACATTAGTTGCTAAATTTTAAGTGATGAATTAATGTATTTGTCAATTATAACAACAAGATAAATGGAATTATGAGTTGGTCCCACTTCCACTTTAAATGTAGATTTTTAACCCAAAAGCTTGAGCAGGGTTATTCACCAAAGCAAGCAATTAAAGAGTTGGATGCATTTGATGTATCTGCTCTTTTTAGTAAAGATAAACTCATTGGTGCTCCGGCACGATTATTTCAAGAAATTTTACTCATTAACGACAGTGAAAAATTATTAAAGTGTTTGCATAATTATAATGCAGTTGACATGGATGAGATCAGCTTTAACGAATCGACAATAGTTAAACAGCAGCAGAAAATAAACTATATGGTTGCTTTAGCTGTTGTTTATTTTACCGTTGGTTCAATATTTAAAGTATTTGTCTTACCTAGTTTTAACAAAATTTATCAACTATTTGACAATGAATTAGACTCTAAATTTTTAGCGTTTGATGCGATTTATGCAACCTCGATATTGGTTTTAACTATATTATTTATTTTGATTTTTATTTTAATACGTAACACTAAAAACTTGGATGAGCAGTTAGTGTCTCGTAAAAGCCTGAAGGGCAGTAAGTTGTTATCAAAAAAATTGAATAGTAACTTAACTCGTCTTAACGAATTGTTATTAGCGCCCATAGATATCGCGCTTGGCAAAAATTCATCTACAATACTTCTCTCTATTTCACAGTTTAATTCACAAAATATAGAACTTTCACATGAATTTAAAGGTTTACTCGTTACTATGAAAAAGAGTATAGAGCCTGACTTCAACAGATTAATTAACCGTTACTTTAACTTTTTACAAATCTCTTTATTTCTAGCCATTGGTTATTTAATCACGGTTATGTACATGCCAATATTTTCATTAGGAGCAATAATATAATGAAACAAAAAGGATTTACTTTAATTGAATTAATGATTGTTGTTGCAATCATAGGTATTTTAGCTTCTGTTGCGTTGCCAAGTTACACCGTTTACATCATGAAGGCGCACATGGCTGAACCGGTGACATATGCAGGAAACTTAAAGCGTCCTATCAATGACTATTACCTCAACAAATTAGCGTTCCCCGTAGATAACGCACAAAGCGGTTTGCCAGATCCTCTTAAGCTTATGACTAATAAAATTGAAAGTGTCACTGTAGAGAACGGAGCTTTTCATATATTGATGGGGCATGATGCACCGGAACCTCTTAAGGGAAAATATCTTTCTTTTAGACCTGCCGTAGTAGAGGGCAGTGCGATGAGTCCTATTTCCTGGCTCTGTGGTTACGATGAACCGGTGGAAGGTCTTATTGCTCAAGGTGAAAATAAAACGGATATTGATCAAACGTTTTTATCTGGTGATTGTCGAGGTTAAACAACCTTTTACCGTGTTAGCTTTAAATATATTACAAAGGTCGCATTAGCGGCCTTTTTGGTTTTAACATGTTGTAAGCGCTTAAATAGGGGATGTTTCCATTTACCCTTTTGTCCGATATATTAAAAGCTATGGGTCAACAGTAAAATTCTCTACACAAAAAAAATAATAAGGGATCGTTATGGGTAATATGTCGGATAAAATATTTCGTTCTAAAGAACTACGGTTTGGTGAAGGGCTGATCAGTGGTTATGTCGCCTGCATGTTAGCTATCCTTTCCTGCCTAGGAGCTCTTGCCTTTCACTACCCTGAATATTTAACTACGCCTGAATTAAGAGCAAATTATGATGTGAGTCTACTAAGGGAAGTACTGTTTTATTCTTTGGTGATAGCAGGAGCCCTTGGTTTATTAAATTTTGTTCGCAATACTAATAAACGCATGGGGGCAGTTGCGTGGGTGTTTATCATTGCGACTATTTTGATGGGCGGCCACACTGTTGAAGTTACAGATTTCCCTGATGATACCAACTACATTGGCTTGGATTGGTTTATTTTAGACTTATTGGGCTCGACTATCATTTTCATTTTTATTGAAAAATTACTACCACATAGAAAAGACCAAGCAATTTTAAGAGAAGCTTGGAAAACCGATTTACATCATTTTTTTGTAAATCATTTAATTGTTGGTTTTGTTTTATTGATAACTAACCACTTTGTTCATGGTTTATTCGGCTGGGCTCAAACAGATGTTGTACAAACTTTTATCTTGCAACAACCACTTTTATTGCAGGTGTTTTTAATTGTTTTAGCTGCCGATCTTATTCAATATATAACTCATAGGTTTTATCATGAAGTCCCTTTGTTATGGAGCTTTCATGCGGTACATCACAGTGCCAAGAAAATGGATTGGCTGGCCGGTTCTCGTCAGCATATTCTCGAATTAATTGTAACTCGGTGTATGGTATTAACACCAATATTTATTTTAGGGTTCTCTAAACAAGTCATTGATTTATATGTTGTAATTGTTGGGTTGCAGGCAGTATTTAATCATGCCAATGTACGCATCAATTTTGGTTGGTTGCAATACATTATCGTTACGCCACAATTTCACCATTGGCATCACTCTTCTGATAAAGCTGCAATAGATAGAAATTATGCCGCGCATTTTTCTTTTTTAGATTATTTATTGGGTACAGCTGTAAAAGGGGAAAAGGAATGGCCCGATGAATATGGCGTTGTTGGTGATTACATGCCCGATGGAATGATAAAACAGCAGGTATTCCCATTCACAAAAGCCAATAAATGATACTTAGATAAGAGAGATTTAGATGTATATAAGTTTAAATTTCTATTGATCAACTTATTTTAGTTTTTTCAATTTTTTACACTAAGATTATAAGATCATTCATATTACAGTGAGCGGTTTATAACAATGAAAAAGCTATTAATAGGTTTGTTTATTGTCATTAGTCTTGTTCCTTTCGCCCAAGGCGATACACCAGATAAAAAGCTATTTAAAGGGCAAATAGCACCATTACTTTCGGGCATGGGAACACATGACTTTGAAATCTCAAGTAAAGATAAACGGGCTAATCAATTCTTTAATCAAGCAATCGCACTCACTTATGGCTTTAATCACTTAGAGGCAGGGCGCTCTTATCAGCAAGTTTCTCTATTAGATCCTAATTCGGCAATAGCCTTTTGGGGACAGGCATTAGTGCTTGGGCCTAATGTTAATGCTGCGATGGAATCTTCAGCAGTAAAGCCTGCCTATGAAGCAATAAATAAAGCTAAGAGTCTTAAGAAATTTGCTTCACTTAAGGAGAAACATTTGATTGATGCTCTTGCTCGTCGATATAGCACAGATGAAAGCCTAATAGACCGAGCAGAGTTAGACCAAGCTTATGCCGAAGCGATGCAAGAACTGGTAAGCATTTACCCAGATGACCCTAATATTAGAACCATGCTTGCTGAAGCACTCATGGTCATACATTCATGGGATTATTGGTACGGTGATGGCAGGCCGAAAGAGTGGACTCCGAAAATCCTTGACGTATTGGAAGTTGGGCTAAAAAAACATCCGCGTCACACTGGCTTAATTCATTATTATATTCACGCGGTTGAAGCATCGAAAACGCCAGAACGCGCACTCGATAGCGCCGATATACTCCGTGACTTAGTGCCAGGTGCAGGTCACTTAGTGCACATGCCATCACATATTTATATTAGAACCGGGCGCTATCAAGATGGGGTAGTCGCGAATGAAAAAGCTATTCTTGTCGACAGTGAGTATATTGCACAATGTCATCAGCAAGGAATATATCCTGTCGCCTACGTACCTCATAATCGTCACTTTCTTTGGGCCATGGCTACTATGCAAGGCAATAGTAAAAAAGCAATTATGGCTGCAGAACATATGGCTAAACACATTGATCAATCTCTGATGCGAGAAGTTGGTTATGGCACTCTACAGCATTATTGGGTAACGCCTACGTACGCTTATGTTAGGTTTGGAAAATGGGATGAAATTAAGTCGTTAGTACAACCTAAAACTGACTTACAGTATCCATTAGGTGTTTGGCATTATGCTCAAGGAATGAGATATGTTGCGACTAAACAGTTATCTAAAGCAGAGGATGAATTAACTAAACTGCGAAAAATAGCGAATAATGACACATTAAAAAACATTACCGTTTGGGAAATTAACGATGCATATAACGTGCTTCAAATTGCCTCTTTAGTGCTTGAAGGGGAGATGCAAGGTCAAGCAAACAATTATAAAGAAGCAATTACTGTTTTGAATAAAGCTGCAGATTTAGAAGATAAACTCAATTATAACGAACCGTCAGACTGGCATTATCCCGTAAGGCAATCACTTGGGGCTATTTTGCTTGCAAGTGGTGATTTTGCAGGGGCCGAACAAGTTTATCTTCAGGACTTACAAACATTTCCAGAAAATGGCTGGTCATTGTATGGTTTGTACCAGTCGCTTATAAAGCAAGAAAAGCTTGTCGAGGCTGAGCAAATAAAAGCGCGTTATGAAAAATCTTGGCAATGGGCTGATATATCGTTACAAAGCTCAAGAGTTCTTTAAACTTTCCAATAACCGTTAATGCATCATGGTATTTATCCTTGAAGCATTTCTGAATGAGGTATATCAAATGACAAGTAAAGGCAGCTGTTTATGCGGGAGCATAACCTTTTCGGTAAGTAAGTTTGAACCTATGGTAGGGAACTGTCATTGCCGCATGTGTCGAAAATTTCATGGCGCTGCTTTTTCAACGTTTGCTGATGTTAAATATGAAAATTTTAAATGGCTTAGCGGTGAGTCATTTTTGCAAAGCTATAGGGCAAGTAACAACACGGTTCGTCAATTTTGTAAACAGTGCGGTTCAAGCTTAACGTTTAGATCATCAAACAGCGATTTGCATAGTACCATTGAAATTGCGTTAGCAACGCTAGATGACGAAGTGAAAATTAGTCCTGATGCACATATATTCGTCGAATCAAAAGTCGGTTGGTACAGCCCGAATGATGATTTACCGTGCTTTCGTCAATATAGGGACTCTGAAATAATATCGCCAAATGATTGATTTTGGCTGATTTATTTTTGTGCAAAATTGATAATTGCCCAATTTAACCTATAAATAGAATATCACGGTTAATACAAGGTAAATGTTATGCCAGTAAAAGCTATTCCCGATGGATATCATTCAATAACACCATACTTAATAGTCAAAGATGGTAATGCAGCGGTTAAGTTTTACCAAAATGCCTTTTCTGCAGAGATAATTTTAGTCCTCAATACGCCTGATGGTGGCATTGCGCACGCCGAAATTAAAATTGGTGACTCTCATATCATGCTTGCAGAAGAATATATGGATATGGGATTTGTTAGCCCGGAAACCCTAGGCGGAGCCGGTGTAAGTTTAATGCTCTATTTGGAAAACGTAGACCAGTCTTTTACAAAGGCAATTAACGCTGGAGGTATTGAGTTAAAACCCGTATCCGATCAATTTTATGGCGACAGAGCAGGTACGCTAAAAGATCCATTCGGTCATATTTGGACGCTAGGAACACATAAAGAGGACTTATCTGAAGATGAAATAAAGCAGAGGATGATGGCTGAATTTTCAGAGTAACCTCAAAATACTAAACAACAAAAATTAAATTTAACAAGAACAGGAGGGCTAATGGATATCATTAGAAATATACTGGCGGTGTTTGTTGGTTTGGGAATAGGCAGCGCTGTAAACATGGCTATAGTAATCTATGGTCCTGGACTAATTCCACCACCAGCAGGAGTGGATGTTAGTAATGCCGAGTCGATTCGGGACTCCATTCACCTATTTGAAGCCAAGCACTTTGTAACGCCATTTGTGGCGCATGCGGCGGGTACACTTGTTGGAGCTGCCGTTGCGTTTGTTATTGCTGCAAAGCGCCAAGTCATTATCGCTTATATTATTGGCGCGGTATTCTTAGCCGGTGGCATAACTGCTTCTTTTATGATCCCAGCACCCGTGTGGTTTATTGTCGTTGATTTAGTATTTGCCTATATTCCTATGGCCTGGATTGGCGCAAAGTTAGGTAATAAAATCAGCAAAGCTAAAACCTAAGGCTCCGTAGTGGACATTTATTTAAATCATACCATTGTGTATTGTCATGACATGTTTGCTTCAGCAAAGTTTTATGAGAAAATCTTTGGTTTTAAATTTATCAAGGTATGGGAAAACTTTGCCGTTGTAACCGTAAACAAAACCCTAAGTTTAGATTTTAGAGATAAAGAATGTTTCACTGCCCAACATTATGCCTTTAAAGTCTCTGATTCTCAGTTTGATCAAATATTAGCTCGAATACAGCACAATAACATTGCTTATGGCCCAGGCCCTGAAAACACTTATGAAAATGAAATTAATCATCATTACGGTGGCAGAGGTCTCTATTTTAAAGATCCAAATCAGCATTTACTCGAAATAATTACTGCTGACTATATTCTCGATTAAGCATTAGACACTCGTCATTTTTTACTTTTGATTGAAGTACACAGTGATAATTAAGTTTGTATGAGTTTATTTTTTAATTGCTCTACAAGATAGCGGTAACTGTTGCTATAATCCAAGGTTCATAAATTTCATATTAGCTTTAATTTTCAGAGGTTCACTAGATGTCGGAAGTTGAAAACCGTCCTAGCAATTTTATTCGTAATATCATTGATACAGATTTAGCCAGCGGTAAGCACAGTTCAGTACAAACTCGTTTCCCACCAGAGCCCAATGGTTACTTACACATTGGTCACGCAAAATCTATTTGTCTTAACTTTGGTATCGCACAAGATTATCAGGGGTTATGTAACTTACGTTTTGATGATACCAACCCTGAAAAAGAAGACATCGATTACGTTAATTCGATTCAAGCTGATGTTAAATGGCTAGGTTTTGAATGGGCTGGCGATGTACGCTATTCGTCAAATTATTTCGATCAGCTATATGCTTATGCGGTTGAGTTGATAGAGAAGGGCTTAGCATTCGTATGTTTCTTAACGCCTGATGAAGTACGAGAGTATCGTGGTCCACTAAATGCACCAGGTAAGCATAGCCCATATCGAGATACTTCTGTTGAAGAAAACTTAGCGTTATTTGAAAAAATGAAAAATGGTGAGTTTAAAGAAGGTGAATGTTCTTTAAGAGCAAAAATAGATATGGCTTCAAGCTTTATTTGTATGCGTGACCCTGTACTTTACCGTGTTAAGTTTGCCCATCATCATCAAACAGGTGATAAATGGTGCATCTACCCAATGTATGATTTTACTCATTGTATTTCTGATGCTATTGAAGGCGTTACTCATTCAATTTGTACATTAGAGTTTCAAGACAACCGTCGTTTATATGACTGGGTAATAGAAAATATTTCAATAGAAACAGAACCTCATCAATATGAGTTTTCTCGTTTGAATTTAGAATATACGGTAATGAGTAAACGTAAGTTAAATCAACTGGTAACTGAAAATTTAGTTAACGGTTGGGATGATCCTCGTATGCCAACAATTGCTGCTTACCGTCGTCGCGGTTATACCCCAGCGTCTATGCGTGAATTTGCTAAACGAATTGGCGTTACCAAAATGGAAAACACTGTTGAAATCAGCGTTTTGGAAGCATGTATTCGTGAAGATTTAAATGATAATGCTCCCCGTGCCATGGCTGTTTTAGATCCAATTAAACTGGTTATAGAAAACTACCCAGAAGGACAAGTAGAGGAGCTTACTGTTAAGAATCACCCAAGTGATGAAGAGCAGGGTACTCGAATTGTACCATTTGAGCGTGAGCTTTATATTGAAGCGGAAGATTTTCGTGAAGAAGCAAATAAAAAATACAAACGCTTGGTGTTAGACAAAGCCGTACGTTTACGTGGTGCTTATGTTATTAAAGCTGTTCGTTGTGATAAAGACGAAGCAGGCAATGTTACTACTGTTTACTGTACTTATGATACAGAGACATTAGGTAAAAACCCTACTGATGGCACTAAACCAAAAGGTGTTATTCACTGGGTTTCAGCGAATAAATCTGTTGATGCAGAAGTACGTTTATATGATCGTTTATTTACTGTACCAAACCCAGGAGCAGAGGAAGACTTTCATTCAGTAATGAACCCTGAATCATTAGTTACCATAACCAATGCCAAGGTTGAACCGTCACTTGTTAATGCTAAACCAGAACAAGCGTTTCAATTTGAGCGTCAAGGCTATTTTTGTTTAGACAATAAAGACGGCTCTGCTGAGCACTTAGTGTTTAACCGCACGGTTGGATTACGAGATACGTGGGCGAGTAAAGCGTAATTTAATATTATTACTCTCTGCTGAATACTAAAAAAGCCTGCATTTGCAGGCTTTTTTAATTCTGTTACTTGATGGACGAAGGAATGCCGATCTAACAGCGATTAAGAATGATCTATTCGGTATTGCTCACAGGCAACTTCATCTTCACATTCGCCATATAAATATAAGCTGTGATTAGTCAGTTTAATTTTATTGTCTTTAGCGATATCTAATTGGCGTTGTTCTATTACGTCATCTTCAAATTCAACAACTTTGCCGCAATTTAAGCAAACAAGGTGATCGTGGTGTGCTTTTTGGGTTAATTCAAAAACTGATTTACCACCTTCAAAGTGATGACGAGTAACGATCCCTGCATCATCAAACTGGTTTAAAACTCTATACACCGTTGCTAAACCAATTTCTTCATTGTGATCTAATAGAATTTTATAAACATCTTCAGCACTAATATGTTGATTATCTGGCTGTTGCAGGATATCTAAAATTTTAACTCGGGGCAGGGTTACCTTTAGGCCAGCTCTTTTTAATTCTTCATTTTGCTCAGGCATTTATACGTGCTTCTCTATAAATAAGTTATACAAATTATAGGGACTAACTTAAGAGGATAAAAGAGCTAATTGATAATTATTTGCAATTAGGTAATTAAATTACTCAATAAGAATAATTTAACGATCATAATGTGGATGAATAATTGGTTATATCGATGAAGTACAAATTTAAAGCCATCCTTGGCAATTTGCATTCCTTCGTCCATGAAGTAAAAAAGCTCTGCAATGCAGAGCTTTAATAGGAAAATATAAACGCTTAATTAATCGAGTAATTCAGCTAAGCACATTTCATCGTTTAACTGTTCAATCCATGCATCAACACGCTGTTCGGTTAACTCAGGCTGACGGTCTTCATCTAAGGCTAAACCAATAAAGTTGCTATCATCAACAAGTGCTTTAGACGCTTCAAATTCATAACCGTCAGTTGACCATTGGCCTACAATAATTGCGCCTTTCGCTTCACAAATATCACGAAGTGGGCACATTGCATCGACAAAATATTCTGCATAATCTTCTTGGTCACCAAGACCAAAGATAGCAACAAGCTTGTCGTTGAAATCAATTTCTTCTAATTCAGGTAAGAAATCATCCCAATCACATTGGTTTTCACCGTAGTACCAAGTAGGAATACCTAAAATAAGTAGATCAAATTCGGCGATATCTTCTTTTGTGCTTTTTGCGATATCTTTAACATCAACGTTCTTTTTACCCAGTTTTTTCTGGATCATTTTGGCGACAGCTTCAGTGTTACCAGTGTCACTACCAAAAAAAAGTCCGACAGTTGCCATGTTTGTAAACCCTTAAATTCTAAAAATTACTGTTACTAACTGAATGTTTTAATTCAATTAATTTAATCTTTTGCTAAAGCTTCAATGATTAGTGACTCGATAAGTTCACTACGGCTTACGCCTTTATCTTTAGCTAATGTATCTAACTGAGCAAAGACTTCATGATGTAGTTTAAATTCTACTCGTTTTAAGCCTTTACTTTTGTCTCGTTTAACTTGATTTCGCTTGTTGATTTTAACCTGCACTTCCCTGGAATATGGGTTGGTCTTTGGTCGACCAGGGCGTTTTTCATCAACAAATAAATCGATTGTTGTTAAATCTGCTACTTCTTTTGCCATAATTTTAGCCTATTCCGTTACTTTCCCAAATGATCTGGATCACTCCTTTGGCAATGAACCCCGCACACCCTAAAAATAAAACCAAATATACAACCATCTTGCCTTTTTTGGGCACATCGTTTTTTTTCATTACATCATGAATTGACATGCCGATGAAAAAAAATATCGCGACAAAAAATAAATTTAAACCAATTGTTTCTATAAGTTCTAAATGTTCGGAAAGCATTCGATACCCGTTACCGTTCAAGATGCGGGTTTCAGAGTGCTTAAGCGATTTCAATACAAGGCGCAGTTATGTAGTAATGGTTATTCTCGGCAACTGCTCCTGCGTTGCTCTAATAAAATACATCCATGTACCAACCATACTAATAGCTGCAACGAAGTAGTGGGATTGCTCAAGCGCTTCTTCGATGGGTTTAAAAACAATTTATGCTGCGTTATTAATTTTAACAATGGAACAACCATTCTTTAAATTTAATGCCTTGCCTATATTGCTTTTAACGCCCACTGAAATCCCGCACTATGAATAGTGACGGGTATAGACCCTAAAATTTAAGGGCGCACTATAGCATAAACACTAAAGAGTATGCACCAAAAAAACATGGTTTTTATGCTTGATTAATAACATCAATTTGGAAAATTAATACCAATATATTATGCGCTTAGAAAATCATTCACAATTTTGTTAAATGCAACGGTTTTCTCGGCGTGTAACCAGTGACCCGCACCTTGAATGATTTTAGCTTTTGCCAATGGGAACAATGTTGATATTACTGCTTGGTGTTCACTGGTAATGTAGTTTGAATTTCCGCCTTTTATAAATAATGTTGGGCCATTAAATTGACGCCTAAGTTCAAACCCTTGGGCTATTGAATTATAGTCATTAGCGACATTTTCGATATTCGCACGCCAAGTAAATCCAGATTCGGTTTTTATTAAGTTTTTCAATAAAAACTGTCTAACTCCCGGTTCATTAACATATTTTGCTAACTGCTTATCTGCATCTTGTCTATTGTTTATCTCTTTTGTGTTGATGCTTAATAACCCTGCGATAATCTCATTATGATGAGGAGGGTATTCAACGGGGGCAATATCGGCAACGATTAGTTTTTTTATTCTTTCTGGCTTAGATAGGGCACATTGCATTGCTATCTTACCGCCCATGGAGTGCCCTAAAATATCACAGCTATTTATATTTAAATGATCAAGCAGTGCAAATATATCATCACTCATTTCTTCATAATTCATCGACTTATGGTGAAATGAACTTCCATGATTGCGAACATCAACACTGATCACTTTAAAGTGGTCGGCCAAGGTTTTAGCAACCATATTCAAATTTTCAAGACTACCAAACAGACCGTGTATTAATACTAATGGTTCACCTTCGCCCCTGATGACATGATTAAGAAACGGTAGGTGTTGTGATGTTATGGTCGAATTATTTGTACTCATGACTAATGGCTGTTCGCTTAAATAAACTTATTTACACTATTTTAATTGGCTAATGTGCTTTTCATCAATATATTTTGTTTTTAATTACTTAAATCAGGCTAAAAAAAATATAAAACAGGCATAAACAGGGTAGAGAGTTATCGATAACATCAGTATACTTTAGCTTTCTAAAAATAAGATCATTGGAAAGTAAATGAAAACCATCGATATTGATGACGAACTTTATCAATACATCGCCAGTAATACTAAGTTTATTGGTGAAAGTGCCTCCGACATTCTACGACGCCTGTTAAGCTTTGATGAGCTGGTTGAAGCTAACGCAACCGTACAAGAAGAAACTCAACCTGTTACTAAAGCAAAACCTAAAAAAGCTAAAGTGACTTCAGATGCAGTTGATTTAGTTGAATTAAAACCTAAAAAAGTAGCAAAGCCTGAGCCAGTTAAAACATCTGTGCCAGAAAATGTGCAAAACATTTTTGACTTAATTAACAAAGAAGAACTTGCCACCCAAAAGGGAGCGGTAGGACGTTTTTTATTAATCTTAAGTAATATGCATCGTGTTCATACGCAACAGTTTGATTCTGTACTGGATATACAAGGCCGAGATCGCTTGTATTTTGCTAAAGCCGAACTAGATTTATTAGAAGCAGGCAGCAGTACCAAACCTAAACAAATACCTAATTCTGAGTTTTGGGTTATTACTAACTCAAATACTACAAGAAAGAAGCGTATGCTTACCGAAGTTGCCAATGTGTTAGGTTACAGCACAAGTGACGCTGAAAGAATTAGAGAATTTCTTTAATTTACAAACATTGCAGCGAACTAATAAAGGCAAATTAATGCCAAGCTAGATATTGAAGGACTAATGATGAGCATTCATCCTCATGCCGGTAAACCAGCAAGACCAGAAGACAGAATTAACATTGGTCGATTAACCAGTGACTATTTCTTTCTTAAACCTGATGTAAATATTGCGGCTCAACAAGTAAGTTTTGGTACCTCAGGTCATCGAGGCTCTGCTGCTAAGACAAGTTTTAATGAAAACCATATATTAGCAATAACTCAGGCGGTCGCTGAGTACAGGACACAGCATCAATTTCAAGGGCCTTTATATTTAGGTAAAGACACTCATGCTTTATCCGAGCCTGCATTTATTAATGCCATCTGTGTTTTAATTGCTAATGGTGTGCCTGTTGTTATTCAACAAGATGAAGGATTTACTCCTACTCCTGTTATTTCCAGATTAATCATTGCTCATAATGCAACGAATGACGCTCAAGCTGATGGATTAATTATCACACCTTCACATAATCCACCGAGTGATGGGGGGATAAAATATAATCCACCGCACGGTGGGCCGGCAGAAGGTGAGATCACTAAACTTATCGAACAACGTGCTAATGAAATATTAGCCAATGGTTTAAGTGATGTTAAACAAGTTAGCTTTATAGAAGCGATGAGTTCTGAATTATTAACCAAGTCAGATTTCATTAACTTTTATGTGGATGAGCTTGCTAAAGTTGTCGACATGAACGCTATCAAAAAGGCGGGCATTAAAATTGGCGTCGATCCATTAGGTGGCTCGGGTATTGACTACTGGCCAGTAATAGCACAAAAGTATGGTTTAAACCTTGAGATTGTAAACCCTGTTGTTGACGCTAGTTTTGGTTTTATGGCGCTTGATAAAGACGGAAAAATCCGTATGGATTGCTCTTCGCCTTACGCAATGGCAGGTCTTATTGCGATGAAAGACGATTATGACGTAAGTGTTGGTAATGATCCCGATTTTGATCGTCATGGTATTGTGACCAAGTCTGGCGGCTTAATGAATCCGAATCATTATTTAGCTGTTGCAATAAATTATCTGCTCACTCATCGTAACTGGCCTGAAACTGCCAAAATCGGTAAGACCTTAGTGTCAAGTTCGTTAATCGACCGTTTAGCCGATAAACTTGATAGACCATTGTCTGAAACGCCTGTGGGCTTTAAATGGTTTGTTGATGGTTTAAAAGATTCAAGCTATGCCTTTGGTGGTGAAGAAAGTGCTGGGGCTTCATTTTTATCATTGGATGGCAGTTGCTGGACAACGGATAAAGATGGTTTCATTATGTGCTTGTTAGCCGCAGAAATTCTTGCTGTAACGGGCAAAGACCCATATCAATGGTATCAATTTCTAGCGCAAGAATTAGGTGAACCGTGTTATGGGCGTGTTGAGGCTGTTGCTTCTACAGAGCAGAAAAAGGTATTAACTTCATTATCGAAAGATGATGTTAAGCAAGACACACTTGCAGGTGAAACAATTACTGCTGTACTAAGCCATGCACCGGGTAATAACGCTGCAATAGGTGGCGTAAAAGTTGTTACTGATAACGGCTGGTTTGCAGCTCGTCCATCTGGCACTGAAGAAATTTATAAAATATACGCTGAAAGCTTTATCAGTGAAGAACACCTTCAAACAATAATTAGCGAAGCACAAGTATTGGTTAGTGCAGCATTTAAAAACGCTGGTTTATAAATTTAATTCTTAGTCTATATTATAAAAGCCACCTAACTGAACGTTAGGTGGCTTTTTTTCAGGGAAGAACACTATGCAGAAATGCTAAGGACCTTTCTTAGACAAAAACGAAATTTTATTATTTTATTTTCATTTATTTACTCGTCAAATTTTCTATTTAATTTTAAATAACCTAAAATATGACCATCTTCCCTTAAATGAATAATATTACGTGTCTGATTTACAACAACAATTACTTACCAATGCAGATTTCTTGGCCATTACGCGCCAATATCCAGATGCTCTTCCTGAAACATTTACCGTACATTTAACTCACCCAACATCTGGTATACAAACATTAATGAGTGTTTTAGATACTGGCGTTATTAGTTTTGAACCTGTAGAGCAATTTACCGACAGTGATATAGTGTTATCTTGTGCTGTGCACGGCAATGAAACAGCACCGATAGAAATTTGTCAGCAATTAATCTCAGAAATCATTAAAGGTGAATTAGCGCTTAAACAACGCGTGTTATTCTTATTTGGTAACCCCGCTTCAATTAATATTGGTCAGCGATTTGTTGAAGAAAATTTAAACAGATTGTTTTCAGGCGCTCATAGTGATGGCGAAGGACTTTGTAATAAAGAACGTCACCGTGCATTGGCGTTAGAAAACTATGTGAGGGACTTTTTCGATCAAGGTGGGGCAATAGCCGGAGAGCGAACTCGATACCATTATGACTTGCATACCGCTATTAGAGGGTCAAAAAATGACAAATTTGCTGTTTACCCATTTTTGCATGGCAAACCGAGAAATAAACAGCAACTTCAATTTTTATTAAGTTGCGGCATTAATACCATTTTATTGTCTCACAGCCCAACAACGACTTTTAGTTACTTTTCTGCAAATGAGTTTAATGCACACGCATTCACTGTCGAGCTTGGTAAAGTAATGCCATTTGGTGAAAATAACATGAATAAGTTTGCAGCCTGTAAAAATGCATTAACTAATCTTTTAAGCGCGAATGATCTCGAACTTGACGAGTTTGATGAAGGCAATTTTAATATTTATGAAATATTTAAAACCATAAATAGAGAAACCGAAGATTTTTATTTAACGTTTGCTGAAAATGCAGAAAACTTTACTGACTACCCTTTGGATCATGTATTGGCTGTAGACGGGCAAACAGAACATAAAGTAACAGTACCTGGTGAAGCGATAATATTCCCTAATGCCCAAGTGGCAATTGGGCAACGAGCTTTATTGACTGTAATACCATGTAGCATTGATTAACGAGATCTGTACATCAAGTAAATCGATATTAAAAAGTGTAAAGCAAAATTTCCACTAAAATTAACTTTTAAGCGACTAATTTTGCTAAAAAATTGCATGTATATTACCCAAAATGTAAAGTTCTCGCGATAAATGCCCTAAGCCAAAGCTGTAGGGCATTACACCTAAATAAAATAAATAATTCATAGTTAAAGCCTTAAATTAAACTTTACTTAATAAAAGTGGCTTTATAATTAGTTAGGTTAATACAACAAAGCACGTAAGTGCTGTTATCAGAGAATCTTATGAACACTGAAAAGTATCAAGAAGGTCGAGTGGTTCACCAAGTTGAAGCCATTGACGGTCATTCCGTAGAAATTCCAATTCTTAAAATATTAAAGCAAGACGGTAGTGTGTATAAAAATGCAGACATGCCTGTTATCGACAAAGAGCTTGCGACAAAAATTTATAAAACATTAGCATTTCATCGAGTATTAGATGAACGTATGATCGCTTCTCAACGCCAAGGTCGTTTAAGCTTTTATATGTCGGCATTAGGTGAAGAAGCAGCCAGTGTTGGTAGCGCAGCCGGTCTTGATGATAACGATATGATGATGGCTCAATACCGTGAACAAGGTGCATTGATGTTTCGAGGTTTTAGCCTTGAAAACTTTATGAATCAAATGTTCTCAAATGAGAAAGATCTTGGTAAAGGTCGCCAAATGCCAATTCATTATGGTTCACAAGAGCTGAACTATATGACAGTTTCATCACCATTAGGTACACAAATCCCTCAAGCTGCTGGTTATGCTTACGGGCAAAAGCTTAAAGGTAACAAGCAATGTACCATTTGTTATTTTGGTGAAGGTGCGGCTTCTGAAGGTGATTTTCACGCTGGTTTAAATATGGCTGCAGTGCAAAGAGCGCCAGTAATATTCTTTTGTCGTAATAATGGTTACGCCATTTCTACACCTTCTTCTGAACAGTTTGCCGGTAATGGTATAGCTTCACGTGGTGTTGGCTATGGCATACGTACAATCAGAGTAGACGGTAATGACTTATTAGCGGTATTAAAAGCGACTCAAGATGCTCGTCATTATGCCATTGAAAATAACAAACCAGTGATCATTGAAGCAATGTCATACCGTTTAGGCGCACATTCAACCTCTGATGATCCAAGTGGCTACCGTACTCGCGAAGAAGAAGCAAAATACGCTGACCATGATCCTATCCTGAGAATGAAAAATTGGATGCTTGCCAATGAATGGTGGGATGAAACCCAAGAAGAAGAATTATTCGAAGCATACCGAAAAGACGTATTAGCCGCTGTAAAAGTAGCTGAAGTAATAGAAAAACCAGCGATTGAAGAATTAATCACTGATGTGTACGACGTAGCTCCAAAACATTTAGAACAACAACTTGCTGATTTAAAAGAACACATTAAGAAGTATCCTGATGCCTACCCAGTTACTGCAGGGAGAATATAATTATGGCTCAAATGAATTTATTACAAGCCATTAATAATGCCTTGGACATCGCAATGACTGAAAACGAATCTGCGGTTTGTTTCGGTGAAGATGTTGGCCATTTTGGTGGCGTATTTCGCGCGACAAGTAACTTACAAGAAAAGTTTGGTAAAGACAGATGTTTCAATACTCCGTTAACTGAGCAGGGGATTATGGGCTTTGCCAATGGCTTAGCGTCACAAGGTAGTGTGCCTATTGCTGAAATCCAGTTTGCCGATTATATCTTTCCTGCATTTGATCAAATCGTTAATGAATCTGCTAAATTTAGATACCGCTCTGGTAACGAATTTGATGTTGGTAACCTTACTATTCGTACGCCATACGGCGGTGGTATTGCAGGTGGTTTGTACCATTCACAATCACCAGAAGCGTACTTTGCTCATACTCCGGGCTTGAAAATTGTGGTACCGCGTAACCCATATCAAGCTAAAGGTCTGCTACTGGCGGCAATTCGTGATAAAAACCCGATTATATTCTTCGAGCCTAAAAAGCTTTACCGTGCCTCTACGGGTGAGGTACCTGAAGAAGATTATCAATTACCTCTAGGTAAGGCTGAAGTTGTAAGCAACGGTACTGATATCACATTATTAGGCTGGGGTGCGCAAATGGAAACCATCGAAAAAGCTGCTCAAATGGCAGAAAAAGAAGGTGTTTCTTGTGAGATTGTTGATTTACGTTCAATATTACCTTGGGATGTAGATACAGTTGCTGAGTCTGTTAAAAAGACTGGTCGATTACTCATAAACCATGAAGCTCCTTTAACTGGCGGTTTTGCCGGTGAAATAGCGGCTACTATCCAAGATAAGTGTTTCTTACATTTAGAATCACCAATCTCTCGAGTGTGTGGTTTAGATACCCCGTTCCCACTAGCGCATGAAAAAGAATACATGCCAGATGAATTAAAAACCTTTGAAGCCATTATGGCCTCGGTAAATTACTAGGATTTATGAAATGAGTATTGATTTTATTTTACCTGATATTGGCGAAGGTATCGTTGAGTGTGAATTGGTTGAATGGTTGGTTAATGAAGGTGATCATATTGAAGAAGATCAACCTGTAGCTGATGTGATGACCGATAAAGCGTTAGTACAAATTCCAGCGATGCATTCAGGTGTTGTTGATAAACTGTATTATGCAAAAGGTGATATCGCGAAAGTACACTCACCTTTATTTGCCATGACACCAATTGGTGAAGAAGCTGAAGTAGCAGCACCTGCTCCTGAAGCAGTTGCTGAAGCGCCGCAAACGGCTAGCCCATCTGAAACAGTTACCGCAAGTTCAATTGAAGACTTCATTTTACCTGACATTGGAGAGGGTATTGTAGAATGTGAAATCGTTGATTGGTTAGTTTCAGAAGGTGATCTGATTGAAGAAGATCAGGCCGTTGTTGATGTAATGACGGATAAAGCGCTAGTTCAAATACCATCTAAATACGCGGGTAAAGTAGTAAAATTACATTACGCTAAAGGTGAAATTGCTAAAGTTCATCAACCGCTATTTGCCATTGAAGTTGAAGGTTTACAAGCGAAACCTAGTGCTGCAGTAACGCCTGTTACAGAAACTGCACCTACAGCAAATACGCAAACGGCAAAACCTGAAGCCGCTAAGGCAGCGGTAGCAGTTAAATCTGCAACAGGTAAAGCCATAGCAAGCCCTGCTGTACGTCGTGTTGCTAGAGAGTTAAGCGTTAATATTCACGAAGTGCCTGGAACCGGCCCTAAAGGTCGTGTGTATAAAGAAGATGTTGTTAACTTTACTCAAGCGCCACAAGCAGCTCCTGTTCAAGCGTCTACGGCCATAAATACACAAACTGTTGGTGGTACAAGGGTTGAGCCTATTAGAGGCATTAAAGCCGCTATGGCGAAAGCTATGGTAGCGTCAGTATCAACAATTCCTCACTTTACCTATTGTGAAGAAATTGACATGACCAAATTGATTGCTCTGCGCTCTGAATTAAAAGAAGTGTATGCAAAGCAAGACATTAAGTTAACCATGATGCCATTTTTCATGAAGTCTATGTCGTTAGCGATCAAACAATTTCCGTTAATGAATACTAAAGTAAATGAAGATTGTTCAGAGCTTACTTATTTTGATGATCATAATATTGGTATGGCAGTAGATTCAAAAGTTGGTTTATTAGTGCCAAACGTGAAAAACGTGCAAAGTTTATCAATTGTTGATGTAGCGAAGGAAATTACCCGTTTAACCAACGACGCTCGTGAGGGTAGAGTTGCCAGTGGTGATTTAAAAGGCGGTACTATTAGTATTTCTAATATTGGTGCTCTGGGCGGTACGGTTGCAACTCCTATCATTAATAAGCCAGAGGTTGCTATTGTTGCTTTAGGTAAATTGCAAACCTTGCCTCGCTTTAATGACAAAGGTGAAGTTGAAGCACGTTCAATTATGCAAGTAAGTTGGTCTGGCGATCATCGTGTAATTGACGGCGGCACAATCGCCCGTTTCAGCAACTTGTGGAAGTCTTTCTTAGAAGAGCCTTCGACCATGTTAATGCACATGTCATAAACAATTCATTATTGAATTACAAAGCTGTTATGTGAAAACATAACAGCTTTTTTTACTTCAGGGATGAGGGAATGCAAACTGCCACGGATGGCTTTAAGTTTGTAACTGGAATACCTATACCCAGAAATGCCAAGGACCGCTCTTATGCATCCATGCATTCACGGCATTCATTACGTCTATGTAAATCATGGTGTATTTCTGCCTTGTTCATGAAGGAATTAAAGTAATGCCTTTACGAATCGTTCAATTTTTTCTGGCTTATCAATACTGCCAAAACGCTTAATCACTTTACCTTCTCGGCTTACCAAAAACTTTGTAAAATTCCACTTGATACTTTTACTGCCTAATACACCTTTTGCCTGCTCGGTAAGGTAGTCATACAAAGGATCGGTGTTTTCGCCATTAACATCAATTTTAGAAAACAAATCAAAACTGATATTAAAGTTTAAATCACAAAATCCCTTAATTTCAGCATCATCACCAGTTTCCTGTTTACCAAACTGATTACAAGGGAAGGCCAACACTTCAAAGCCTTGGTCTTTGTACTTTTTATAGAGTTCTTCAATACCTGCATATTGCGGTGTAAACCCACATGCGCTGGCAGTATTAACGATAAGCAATACTTTATTTTGATAATTTAACAATGGAATTGTATCGCCAACATTATTAATCACTGAAAAATCATATAAATTAGTCATTTTTTTGCCTGTTTAAGTCTTTTTATTTTGGATTCATCACATTACACTAACACCATTAAATAACGAATCACTAGTAATTGGAAAATAAAATGAAAAATGTCGCCTTTATCGGTTTAGGAGTTATGGGGTATCCAATGGCTGGCCATTTAGCCAAAGCAGGCTATCAAGTTACGGTTTATAACCGAACTACAGCAAAAGCGATGCAATGGGCGCATGATTTTGAAAACTCGTTTGCTAGTACCCCTAGAGAAGCTGTAGAGAATGCAGATATCGTATTTGCCTGTGTTGGAAACGATGATGATGTGCGAGAAGTATCATATGGCGAGGATGGTATTTTTGCCGGAATTAAGCCTGGCGCAATTTATGTCGATCATACGACCGCTTCAGCTGAATTAGCGCGTGAACTAAATGACGTTGCAATTAAACAAGGTAATCACTTTATTGATGCGCCGGTTTCTGGTGGTCAGGCTGGCGCTGAAAATGGACAACTCACTGTAATGTGCGGCGGAGACGAAGCTATATTTGCACAAGTTCAGCCGGTAATGGATGCGTTCGCAAAATTTAGCCAACTTATGGGGCCTGTGGGCAAAGGTCAAATTGCTAAAATGGCCAATCAAATTTGTATTGCCGGGGTTGTACAAGGGCTGAGTGAAGCATTTAACTTTGCACAACGTGCAGGCTTAGACGCCGATAAACTTGTCGAAACCATATCTAAAGGTGCTGCGGGCTCTTGGCAAATGGAAAATCGTTATAAAACCATGTTCTCTGGTGAATACGACTTTGGTTTTGCCGTTGATTGGATGCGTAAAGATTTGGCGATTGCCTTTGCCGAAGCTGAAAAATATGACGCACAATTACCAATGACAAAAATGGTTGATGGTTTTTATGAAGAAGTTCAAAAGCAGGGCGGTAGTCGCTATGACACGTCTAGTTTGATTTGTTTATTAAAAGATAAGTAAATAATCTTAATATCAATTATTCAAAACAATAAAGCCACCTGTTCAGGTGGCTTTACTTTTTATCAGCAATTAATTGAACTTTTATTCGGTAAAACTTAGTTCGTTATTACCTTTTTCAACGGTTAGCAATTGTAAATTAGTAAAATTCATTACATCTGCTACATCAGGAATATCATCAGAGCAGGTTAATGCTAATGTGTGCTCTCCTGTCGCGACAAAGCCTATTTCATAACTACCGTCAGATTGAACTTCAGTTAAAACTTCAGTTGACGCTAATGGCTCTATACCATCACCAATGTACGCACCTTGTTCGTTATAATGCATATCGCCTAACAACGACGCATCAGATTCACTGCCAACATATAAATACACAAATGTTGGTGTTTCAATGCCTGACTCATCAGTACATAAAAGAGACTCGCTAACGATACCAGCAATGTGACCTGCTTCATTGTTATCAATTAAACGTACGCCATTTGGTTTTAAGTGCCAAGCAGCACCTTCTTTATTAGGAATGTTCATGCTTTTTCGTAAATCAAATTCAAGAGTAAAGTTAGCCGCGCCACCTTGAGTCACAGTGAATTTACTGAACTTTAATTCTTCAGAAGGGACTTCAACAAGGACTTTTTCGTCAGTGCCATCTCCATCTTCGTCAGTCATTACATAGGAGCCACTAAAGTCAGGTACCGCTACACGCATCTGGTATTCACCAGGCTCTACATCAATTGTTTCAGAAATTTCAATTGACTCTGAACCTTGTGCACCAAGTAGGTTAATCGCTAAATTTTCATTAATAGGCATTCCGTCAGCATCTAAACATTCATAAGCACCTACAGGTTGGACAACATCGTCATTTGTCTTTAATGGTAATTGAATAACTTCGCCATCTTTTTTCAAAGTAATTTCACTAAAACAAACCACAACTTCTGATGCATTATCTACTGGAGCATCTGAAACACTTAGGTTAAATGCAACAGGATCGCTATTTGATGACTTGTCATCATCGTTATCACATGCCATTAAAAGAAAAGAAGATGAAACTACAAGTGCTAAAGCTGATTTATTAAATTTAAACAAAGTATTGATTCCTATTTTTGTCATGAGTATTTTTTAACTGGGATGATGATAACTAGCTTGTTAATGGGATGTTGATCGAATTTGTAGGGGAGTTGTTGTTAATTGTAAAAGCGCCTAATTATTAGGCGCTTATGTTTATATTGCGTTAATAGCAGGTAAAGCTTTTAACCTTGTACATACTCATACAAGGCTTTTAATACTGCCATCTTTTGTTTGTTGTCTTCGTATTTATGGGCATAATTCTCAATTTCAATCATGTACTCATCATAACTTAGGCCATTTTCTCCGCCTTGTAATTTATTCTGAGTATATTGCTGCCATTTATGCTGTTCATCAACGGTTAACGTTAACGGGTAGTTCCTTGCCCTAAAACGAAACAACAATGTGTCTAAACGCGGATCAGTAAAGTTAAACGGATAAGTGCCTAATTGCTCTACTGGCATTTCGTGGATCATCGACATTTTTTCTTTATCAGCAGCATTGAAAAAGCCACCACCATAAAGTGCGTGTTCGGGATCAATTGTTTCGTCGCCAAAGTCTTTTGTAAAAACTTCAGCTAATTTGTCTTTTAGTGTCTCAGCTTGCTCCTTTAGCTGTTTCCAATTTTTTAGACACAATTCACGATCGATATTAATTAAAGCTGCACGCTCTGGCGTTAATACTTTTGCAGGGGCGACAATAGGGCACTTATTGATGTGCACTTGTTTTACTGGAATAGGAAGTTTTCCTTCAGCTTTTAATTCATCATGACGTGTATATAAACGCTCTTTAATTTCATCTGCAGTTAAATCAAAAAGTGGTGAGATGTCTTTCGATAAATCGATACAGGTGATAGCATTTTTGTTTACCGGATCAGAATCAATCGGCATATACCAACTAGTATTACGTTGGTCGGGCGATATTTTTGACGAGGTATGTAAAAACGGCGTCATTTCAAATAAGTTAATGTGTTTATTAACTTCTTGTTTGGTGCGTATACCAAATACAAAGTTGTAAAGCTTTGGTTGTTTTTCTTTTATTAACTTAGCTAAAGCAATGGTTGCATAAACATCGCTCATTGCATCATGCGCAGCCTCATGACTAATCCCATTTTCAGCAGTTAACAGCTCTAATCTAAAACTCACTCTGCCTTCATCATTTACTGGCCAGTTGATACCCTCAGGTGCTACAGCATGACATAAACGCGCCATATCAATAATATCCCAACGGCTGTTACCGTTTTGCCACTCACGCGCATAAGCATCGTAAAAATTACGATAAAACAAATAACGTGACACTTCATCATCAAAGCGTACTGAATTATAACCAGCCACACAGGTATTAGGGACAGTAAAAATCTTTTGAATTCGGGCGGCAAACTCTGCTTCCGTCACACCTTCACGTTGTGCTTTCTGTGGAGTTATACCGGTAACCATACACGCGCCAGGATTAGGTAAGTAATCGGCCGGTGGTTGACAATAAAACATTTCAGGTTCACCGATAATGTTTAAATCATAATCGGTGCGAATTCCTGCGAACTGTGAAGGTTTATCAAGCTTTGGGGATACTCCCCATGTTTCATAATCGTGCCAGAAGATGGTTTGTGTGTTTGAGTTCAATGTTGTTCCACTTTATTGTTTTTGTACGTATTATCTTGATTAATTAATACTAACAAATCGATCTACATAAATCAGTTTTAGAAGACTGTAATTTTAATTGATAGTACATATTTGTTAAATAATCACAAATATAGTTTGAAACATCGATTAACGTTCTAACTATTACTATGTTAAAAGCTTAGTGCTTTTATCGGCTAAATTTTAATTGAATAGAGTTCTTACATTGCGCCACCATAGACCATAAATATAAACAAATCTTGTGTTTTGGTTTTAACCAACAGCGCTTGTCAGCTAATAAAGCTCTAGCACGACTAAACTGCATTGCTTTAATGTTAAGTTTGGCTAGATGACATAAGTGCGCTGCGCAAAAGGTTAGGATAGCTTTCCTATACTTAGAATTGTATTTTACTGCAGGGATCAATTCAGTTGTTGCTGTTAACCTTTTACTAAAAGGTAATTCATTTTTTGGTATGTTATTAATGCATGCCCGGTTTTCGGCCGCTAAATTATAAATAACATGAATATCAGTTGAGTAGGCGATCAATCCGTGTATGGCAATATGGCTAAAAAGTGCTTGGTCTTCCCCCATAGGTTCATTGAGTGGAAACATACCAAATTTTTTAAACGAACTGCGTTTGATGACGGAAGAAGAAACAATAAACGGTAAATCACCTTGGCTTGCACATTCGAAATAGTTAACTAATATACCGTCAATATGTTGATGATGGTTTAGCCTTATTTTCGCGTCTTTGTAGTTGTTTTCGCCTAATTTACACTGGTATTTACAAGCAAATATATCGGCAAAAGGCGATTGATGGATCATGCTTGTAATTTTCGTTAGATATAATGGCAACCACAAATCATCTGCATCTAAAAAAGCAATGAAAGGGCTGTTAGCCAACAAAGCACCTTCATTTCTTGCCGCAGAGACTCCTGCGTTATCTTGATCAATAATGATTAAGTTTTCCAAATTTTTTTCAGTTTTAAAAGTCTTAACAACTTCTAAACTGTTATCTGTAGAGCCATCGTTAACCACAACTACTTCATATGCAGGATTTTGCTGTTGGTAAACACTGTTTAATGTTTTTAAGATATGCTGCGCTTTATTATAAAGCGGAATTACGACAGTAATATTCAATTTGTTCATCACTTAGTCTCCAATTCTTTAAAGATTGCTGTAAAGCGGTTCGTACAGGTAATTTAGGTGGTGTAAAGCCATGCTTTAAACCGGTTTTTATTGTTGTTAAAAGAGCTGTTAGGTCAGTATTTTCTGGTGATATTTGATACTTCTTAGCAATATTAATTTGTTTGCACCAGGCTTGACATTTTGGGTGGTAATTTATGGCGATGACAGGGGTTTTATTGATATAGCTTAAAATAAGTGCGTGTAAACGCATTGCAATAACAAGTTTAAAGGTACTTAAGATCTTGACCATATTTAATGGGTCGCCGTGGTACTTAATTATGTGTAGACGAAATAGAGAAAACTTATCTTCTGTATTTTCCGCTACAGTTTCTTTTACTTTTTGCAACAGAGAATCATCATTTAAACGATTATGATTTATCATCGGTTCGGCATTAAGGCTTATTAAGGTTATATGCTGCTCTGTGGTTTTTAGCAGTTTGCAAATGAGTTTTGCATATTGAGAAATAATTCGTTGCTCAGTGCTCTTATTAGCATTCCCTAAATTATCAGAAGGAATAGAGCACAAGTTAATCGCTATGCCATAACGTTTTCTTTCAAATTTAGATTTACTGAGCAATTGTTTTTTATAATCTACTATGTGGCTATGACAAAGTAGTAGCGGGGCCAAATCGAAGGTTAGTGAAATATTTGCATCGGGTGAAAGTTGCTTTGCTCTTTGATAGCTATCTTTGTCACGTAAGCCAATAAATGGGCATTCTGCTAAAAACTTTTTGCAAGCTGCTTCTGCTTTGTCGTCATTAAAGGCCTCAATACCAACGCCTACCGCCATATGTTGGCGTTCTTGCTGTGAGGTTAAATTGAATTTGGAACTCAATTTTAGCATTAACCGTTTAATATTTAGATCATGGGCACTATGAAGTACAGAGCCCCCGCCCAACACAATTTGTTGGCTTTTCCATGCTAATTGGTATTGCAATAAACGGTTTTGTCCGGGAAATTTCTGTTCCGCTTTAAGCGTTGCTTGTGTCTGTTTAAAATCGTTTAAATTTATAGGAGCACTAGCAGTACATTGGGCTTGTTCATTCTTTAATATGTGTTTATTAGCCCAAGCAGTAGCAAGCAATAGGGCGTCATCACCTAAATTTTGTTTACCATAGAAACCAACAAGTAGTGCCTTAGCCGTATTTGTCATAATGAGCCCCTTTAATATTAATGCTGATAACCATGAATGTGGTTACCTTATATTCAAAGAAGCAATTAAAATGCCACTTTGATACATCACTAAACTGGTGAATAAGTAAGGGTTTCTTTGTTTGCCGGGCAGGGTTTTAAACTAAGGCCAATATAAATTAATGCCGGCCAAAAGATAAACGCTAAGATCTCTAGATTTTCATAAAAACTGTAAAGCCAAAAGACCACCATTAACGCAAGAGCAATACGTGCATTTGCTCGCCAGAAACTAAGGTAAAGTAAATAACAGCTGGTAGCGAACATTGGAAGGGCAAGACATAATAGACCTACAGATCCTTTAACATACAAAAGTCCATACCAGGTATGATGGGAGCCTATTTGCATACTCTCTACCACTTTTGGGCCCCGCTCAACGATACCATGTCCCCATATAGGAGCTTCACTTTGCCAGCGTTGAATGGCGATATCTGCTAATGCTGCTCTTACCCGAGTTGAGTCAGGTCTTGATTGTTTAATTTGCTCAAAATGATCAAACAGTAATTGCGAAATGGGATCACTAAGTATGATGAATATTGGTAGCATGAAGCCTAATAAAAGTAAGCTTTGCAGTTTCAATGCTTTATCAAAGAGTAGCGTGAAGGGGAGTAAGCAAATAAAAATAAACAGCCCGGCTCGCGATTGCGATAATAAAATCATTACTACACAACCTGCAATACCAAGAATTCGCCAACGTTTGTTTTGTTCTTGCAGGCAAAGTACTAAATATATACAAGACATAAAGCCCGCAGCAGGTGCCCAAGGGCCAAAAAAACGCCACCTTGGTAATCCCGTTTCAGGGTTAATGCCAAATAAACTAACCGAAAAAAACTCAACACCAGGTCCGCCAATCGCTTTTAAAGGGGAAACATATACCTCTCCAGGTACACCTACTAGATAAATGAGCAAAGTGACAATAGCAAAAATCAGGGTATAAAAGCTGACTTTACATATTGCACGAACTAACATTTTCTCATTTATATTGGCAAAATAACCTATGAATATGAAAATAGGAAACAGGGCCCAACCTTTCATCCAACCTATTGTGGATTTGATTGTTTTTGAAAGTCCTAAGTCCCAGTTAGCGTGGGCTATGAATAAAGTAAATAACATGATTAGCATCATTGCTACCCACAGCCAAATGATCGCAGGTACGACCTTCGGCTCTGTGATAGTATTTGGCCGTACATTCCACCTTAATAGTAAAATTGATATCAACAACCAGCCAAGCAAACAGCCGGTAACATACAAGCTACCTGATAAAAAGAATAAATAAGTACAAGTGATGTTGTACCAAACTAACTTTTGTTCAACAGTAGATTTGTTAAGTTGTGTCGTTGCCATATAGCTACCAAAAAGAGAGTGATAAAAATGATCCCAATAAAACCTGCGGCTAAGGCAATAGCCGTTTTAGGACTGCTTGATTCTTGTGGAAACGATGCCACCGTAAGTTGTTGAATTACTGGGTAGGAAGCAAAAATATCAGCTTTACTTGCTTCTAAACGTGCTGCAGCAGAGGTATAAATCGCTTCAGCCATGTTAAAGTCATGCTCTAGACGCTCAAGCTCTGCAACTTCTCTGCTATAAATTTTTAATTTGTCACGTACAAAGGCAATTGATTGTTCAATATTAGCGAGCATTGCCTGCTTACCTTCTTTAATTGCACTTGAATCAATTAAATCGGCAAACAATTGGGCGCGGTTGTTTTGTTTTTTTAAATCTAGTGTATTAAAACTCTCGCTGACATGAATACCTATCATTTGCATGCTGCGCTGCTTTAAATGCGAATTTACTAGATTTACCCGTTGTTGAGCAGCAACGACTTTAGGGTGGTTATTTCCCCAACGAGAGGAATAGGTTGTTAGTTCACCTAATGAATTATCAAGTTCGGTTAAATAGCTACTAAATTGGGCATCGGTTTGTAATTTAAAGACTTGCCCTGCTAACGACGGGGAAACACCTAAATTGAGACTCAATTTTCTAATGTAACTATCGATTTGTTCCAGCTCTGATGATACCAGCATGTGTTTTTCATTTAGATCAGACAAGGCAATTACCATTTGCTCAAGCTGAATGCTGGCAACGACAAATGAATTTTGTTGAAAGTCGACGATATTTCCGCGAGCAAGATTTAACTTGTTCTGATATTGAGTTAAAACAGCTTTAATACTTACATCACGTCTTAATACTTCATCGGCGCGTAATCTATCAAGCTCTTGCTGCAGAGATTGATATAAAGCATTCGCTTTGCCATTAGCCTCTTTCGCAGTACGACCGCGGATTTTTATTGAAATTATAGATGTTTGTTCGGTTAACTTGATAACCGGTGTGGCAAATTCACGCACACTAATGCCCATAATCAAAGCCGCGCGCTCTAATACAGAACGGCTGGTTAGCATTTCTTTATAATTGACTCTAGGGTTAAAGCTTGAAGAGCCATAGGGTGCAGATGTTTGCGAGACAACTTCACCAACTTCATTTAATTTTACGTTGCTACTAGTTCCTGTGCCTGGAAGTACCAGATCCATTTCACTGCTATATTTTGCCGGCATATTAAGGTAGATAAGAACCATAGCCAATACAGATAAGTAACCAAAAATTGCGGCAACTAAATACGGCTTTTTAAATAAACGGTAAATATAAGCTCGAATTTTGTCTGTCGGGCTTATAATCATCATTTGGTAAGTCTTTTTAATCATAATTAATGCCAATATTTACAATAGTTTAAAGGGAATGATAAAGTCCGCAATGGTGTTAGCAATATCGCGAAGATTGGTTACATCAGAGTCATAACATGCAACAGCATCATTGGGCATTAAATAAGGGTTAATGGATTCTCTATTTGATTGCCTCATGAGTTCTTCAATGGATCGTTCAATTACCTGTGTTTGTTTAGTTAAAGGGTTAACGCTTACAAGCACTACTTTTCGAGGAGCATTGGTCCATTGTTTGCCGCCCACACAATTAGCAGAAATTGCCGATTGTAATAAACGGGTACCATAGGGCACATTGGCAGAGTAACGTCCAACAGCGGCGTTTGAGTTACTCATCGCCGGTGCTATTAAGTTAGACATAAAGATACGAAAACCTTTTGGGGTTATTTGACTCGGTCTTACTAAGTTTGATTGAAAGCAACCTGTAGTAGGGACAATAATTCGGTCTCCGGTGATTAATGGGTAATCCGTAACAGGATCGCCGGTAAGTATTCCTGTCATGTCAGCTTCTAAACGCCATCCTTTTCGAAGTAAAATTACTTGGTCAAGTTTTGCATCGGGCCTTACGCCAGAAGCAGCACGCAATGCTTCTGATAGCAGTCGTTTGTTTGAATGATCGCCGTAACTAAAAGAGTCTTGTTCTAATTTTTGCGGTAACGTTTCATTGATCAAAACTCTACCAGGGTTAAATACAGCCCCAGATACTGATACTTCTATTTCAGACCAGTGGAGAACTTGCAGTGTTACGTGGGCTGTAGCGGCTTTAAATATTTCTTTTTTGATAAATTCAATTGATATTTTTTCGGCAACAATATTGGTTGGTAGGCCAAGTACATCAATGGGCGGTAATAATGGAATATTAATAAGGCCATTACTATCGATGATGTAATTACCGTTAAAACCTTCACCATTTTCTATATTCACCGCTACCATATCCCCTGGGCTTAAGCCATTTAACAATGTTTGCTCATTAGCGTTTGGGAAGCTTGCAGGAGCGGCTTGTTTTAATTGCAGTGGTTTATCGATTATGTAATGTTCAGGGGCTGCAAAATCTTGAAACTTTTCACATGTTTTAGCCGTTGCAAACACATATTTAGCCGTACTTTGCTGACTAATATGAGTGCCATTAGCTTTTTCATTGCCATAAAAGTCTGGTTGCGAATGTTGGGGAGTATCTAATGAGTCTGTTTGTGTGCAAGAAAACACAGAGGTAAGTAAAATGCTCACGATGGCTAAAAATATTAACTTGTTCTTGCAAAGGTGAGAGTTATGAAAACTCATATAAAAAAACGAATAGAACATAATAAAATCCTGGTTGACCATATACATGGACATTGCATTAAAATGTTATATATCTAATGCAGCAATATAGGTGCCAACATTTAGTTATTGTGTTCAGCGCTTGCACAGGTACATGAATAGGTAGGGAAAATAAAGATCTTTAATGTTTTATTGAGAGTTAGAACATTAATATTTGCAATTTGCAAAACCTTAAAAAACAAAAAGGAGTTGCAAAAAGCAAATAGATAAGTGTTTTAGTATGCGCCTTTTGCGCTGATTACAGCAGGAATAGTTCCCAGTAAAATCTTCAAATCAAATAAAAATGATTGTTGACGAATGTACTGTAGATCTAATGATATTTGTTGAGTAAAGCTTGTATCGGCACGACCAGATATTTGCCATAGACCAGTCATACCAGGCTTACAATTTAAGCGTTTAAATTGATGTTGATTGTATTGGTAACTCTCACTTGCTAAGGCTGGTCTGGGGCCTACTAACGACATATCACCGATAAGTACATTGTACAGTTGTGGTAGCTCATCAATAGAATATTTACGGATGAACTTACCTACAACAGTTACACGAGGATCATTAATATATTTTTTACAAATACCGTCACGATGGCTTAAATTTTCATCAACTTTAGGGGCAAATATTCGCATTGAACGGAATTTATAAAACTTAAAATGACGTCCATTTTCACCTATGCGGGTCTGACAAAAAAGCACCTTGCCGGGGTTTTCTATATATATAAATAAAGCGACCATGAGCAGTAAAGGTAAGCTTAATAATATTAAACCTAACGCTATCAATTGCTGCAGTGGCATAGGGATACCAACATTTCGCTTTATATTTTTCGCTTTTTTATGATAAACATATTGCTTTGAAGAAACCGAAGAGCTTCGCCAGTATTGCATAACTAATTTTTCATTTAAAAATGGATAATACTGCTGAATGTTCATTTGATTATTCATGTTAAGCCTCATTTATATCTAATTATTAATTGATGCGAGTTTACTCATTCTTATGGTTTACTTACGTGTGAGGGGGGATTAGAAATTGCCTTAGCCGCTTGTCTAAAAAGATAAGTTCTAAACAAAAATATTGGGTTACCTATTACGTATCGGTAAAACTTATTCTTAGGCTCTTGTAGTAATCTAAATAACCATTCCAGATTTAAATTTCGAAGCCAAAGGGGCGCACGGGGAATATTGCCGGAATAAAAATCAAATAAACCTCCTACCGCAAGGGCTGTATTACAGTGTAAGTATTCGGCATTGTTGGTTAACCAAATTTCTTGTAAAGGCGAGCCTAGCGCCACTAATAAAATATCGGCTTTTGATTGGTTAATTTTTGCAATGATACGTTTGTTATCATGTTTCTTAAAATAACCATGTTGATAGCCCGCAACCTTCAGTTTCGGGTAGGTTTTGTGTAAGCGTTTAGCTGCTTTACTCGCAACACCTGGGCTAGCTCCTAAAAAGAAAATTGATTTTCCTTCATTAGCCGCTTGTTCGCAGAGCTTTGGCAGCATGTCTGAGCCATTCACATTTTCCTGTATAGGTTCGTCTATATGGTTTGCTGCTAAACGCATGCCAATACCATCTGCAAATAAACAGTCAGCTTGTTTTAGCGTTTGATAAAAATCGTTATATTTAAAGCTTAAATTTATTGAATGTGCATTTATGAAAAATCCTAGGTTTGGTTTTTCCGATGCTTTTGTATGAGATTTATTACTACTTAAGTTGAAGCGGTGAGAAATAACCCAATTTATGGCCTTGCTCATAGGAACGTTGTTTATGGGTAAATCAAATAATCGGCAAATATTATTATCACTACAGTTTGTTGAACTAGTCATGGCAAGCCTCACGTTTATTTTAAGGACCTAATTAGGCGATAATTCATTTCAGCAATAACTATTCCAGTTTTTGTTATTTCTTAAAATACAATGGCTTAGCGTATGTTGTGGATGGCTGTTTTGCAAATTGATAATACATTTTTCTCAATTTGAAAATTAACCTAATATTCTCTTAGTTAATCTTGAAGGATTGATTAGGGTTTGTGAGATGATTGAAATTGTGGGTAGTTAACGATTACCTTTTGTGTCTCTCGTTGAAAGACATCAGAGGCTAGAATATGGTTTACACCTTGTTTTACAAACACATACTTGACCAACAACCCAAGACTTCGTCGTAATACATGATGTGCCAATGTTTTCAGTTTTGAGGTACGCATAGGACCATAGCTAAAGTGTCTAATATGATCATTTAGTTTTTCATCAAATGTATTATTCCAGCGATGATGCAACACTTTGATAAAGTTAACTTGTTTACTAAAGTGAATGATATGGCCATTTTCACCCCAGCCTGTTGAATCGATACTTGGTAAGTGCTGACGGCGAGATAGTATCAATTTATCTAACCAGTTTATTAATGCCCCCGCTTTTTTAGCTATCATAACTCCACTGTTAAAACGTCCGGTATAACCATTGGCCATGTAAAGATATTTATCATCTACGAAAATTTCATCTATAGATGGGCAATCCTCATTAATGAGGGCATCAGCATCGACAAACATAACATTCTGGTAGCCATTAACTAATGCTGCTTTTAACAAAACCAACTTTAACCAACAGCACTCCATGCCTAAGTTTGATATTGATGGCTTGGAAATTACCACATATTCATAATTGTTCGTTTTTGCGTAAGCCTGATGGCTTAATAAGTACTCTTGATAAAGCCATTGATAGCCATTTAAAGCGATACTAAATACCAGTGTTTTTTGAGGAGGAGTTTGTGAGTTTTGAATTTGACTCATCATGATTTACCTTTATGAAAATGGCTATCTTTCTTATTTATTAAATATAAGCAATAAATGTTCCGTATAACTAAAGTACGTAGTTTGCTAAACCCAATACGTATGTATTTAATTTTTTTCAAATTAAAAAAGATTTTTAATCTTTCTTTATTTACATGCCGGATAAAGTCTTGTGGCTGATGTAAGGTGATGATTTTATGGAGTTAAAAAATATTGGTATAAAACTCGCTTAAAGTAAGTAGAAAGTTATGATGGGTAAGGAAAGCGTTATGAAACCATGCAAACACAACTTACTAAATACGCAAATAGCAAACACTCTATCAACCATAATACTATTACTGTTATGTTTTTTTGTATTCGTTTCTGTTTATGTCCAAGCCGTAACCCAAGATGAAAACGGCAATTATATCTGGTCCTTTCTTTCTGGGGCACCTTGGCCACAAGGTTATGATCAAAGTACCGGTAAACCCGATGATTTGATTTGGGCGAAAGATGAGTACCCAGCTGATTTTTTCACCCTGATCAATAATGCTTTACCCGAAAGTGAAGTAAATGAGGCGTTTTTAACTGGTGACGCTGGCTCGACTATCACTATAAAACCAGACGTAGAAGAAGCAGAAATATTTATTACTTTTATCCACGAGGGAGCAGGTTATAAAAACTCATTTGGCTTCTTTGTATTTGATCCTGAAAATCCACCAACGAGTCCAGAACAAGTCAACGAAATTATCATATTTCCTAATTTGTCTTTTCCGCATTTAACGAACGGACATAGAGTAAGCTTAGGAACCTTCTCCGGCGGCACGAGTATTGGTTTTTTCTTAGCAGCCAATGCCTTTTGGTATGACACTGGGGTAAAACCAACAAAAGTGCCTTATTACTATTCCCTTACTAATTTAAATGATGAACCCAATTCGACTTTACAACAACATATGGTCGCTTTATACGATCAAGGCGTTGAAGAAGTTATTTTGGGTTTTGAAGATTTACCAAGGTCATGGGGGGATAATGACTTTAATGATGCTGTATTTAGTGTCAAGGTTACCCCTGCCTCCGCTTTACAATTAAATGATTTAATAGAAATTCCAGATGTTAATGACTCTGATGCCGATGGAATTCTTGATGATGCTGATGAGTTTCCTAATGACTATCATCGGGCATTTAGTTCCTTTTACCCTAACGAACAATCTTGGGTAACCTTAGCTTTTGAGGATAATTGGCCTCATATAGGTGATTACGACTTGAATGATTTAATCATTAGAGAGCGACTGCAAGTGATTTATAATAGTGATACACAGATCACTGGTTTTAAAATCAGCGGCTTTATTGATGCTCGTGGTGCTGCTTATCACAATGGCTTTGCTTTACGTTTATTGGATATTCCCGCCTCAGCATTTTTAAACAGCACATTGAGTATTGGTGGGCAATCGTATGAAAAGACTGCAGAGCAATATCAACAGGATTTGGTAATAAGTTTATGGAACGATACCCATGTATTCACCGAAACGGGTGGTTCAGGAAAGTGCAAGCATTTTAATACTGTTGCAGAGTGTAATACATTTCCATCAGTGCCATTCGAGTTAGATGTTAATTTTGCTACCGTTGTTGATAGCTTACTACATTCATCATTGGACTTTTTTATTTACCGTACAAACAATAGGTCTAGAGAAATTCATTTTGCTGGATACCCACCTACAGACCTCTTTGATCTCACCCAGTTTGGTAAAGGCGATGACAGCTCTGTTGTGGAGCATGATCGTTATTATAAAACAGACAATAATCTGCCATGGGCTATTAAAATTGATACTACCTGGAGTTACCCAAAAGAGTACATCGACATAATATGGGCATATCCTGTATTTGAAACCTGGGTTGAAAGTAGTGGCAGTGAAGCGCCTGATTGGTACATAAACCCAGGTAGACCACAACACACCTTTAACCCCTAAAATAGGAATAATATTATGTTAAACATGAAGAGCAATTTTTCAAAGCGGATTTTAATTATCAGTATTTTAGCTCATGGTTTAATTGGTTGTGGCGAGGGCAGCAGTAAAGCAACAGCAGTAAATGAAGTCCCACCCCAATCTGAAACCCAAGCCAGTATTGATCATAGCCCTAACCCTGAAAAGCTTGCTACAGTTGCTGAAACAGCAAATGATTTATACGTTGAAGAAGATTTTGACTTTCAAAGTTTTCGTACGGTAACGATTGATATTCATGTTCAATCCTATGCCGGAGACAATATCGATAATGCATTACTTTATGTTTCATCCATTCCTGATGACATTATGGAGTTGGATGATTCTCGACTGATGACAAAGTCATTAATTGCAGTATCAAAAACAGATAATAATGGACAAACACTGATTACACTTGAGGTACCACAAATCGTAAATAACCTACTTATAGAAGTAAACTCACTTGGGGTAGATAATAAGCACATAGTAGATATTAGCCAGCAAGATTATTATGTGCTTTACTTAAACTAACAGCAGTGAGCATCTCTCATATGATTTAAAGTCCTTTAAACCTTAATTTAATTGAGCACTGTGCGTACTCTATTTTTACCATTATAAAACCGTACGCAGTTGTCTGATACAAATCTACGTTTTGTGATGTTATAAACGTTAAGAGAGGAATATGGACTTGCCAAAGAGTAGTGTGTTATTTGTAGATGATGAGTCTATGATATTAGACGCTTTGAAGCGGGTTTGCCGTAAACTCTATGCGACAGTGTTTACTGCCCATGGCGGGCACGAAGCACTTGAAATTATCAAGAACAATCAAATTGATATCATCGTATCTGACATTAATATGCCTAATATGGATGGCATCACATTTCTAGAAAAAGTATCTAAAATTTCTCCTGAAAGTATTCGTATCATTTTAACCGCTTATACCGATGTAAATAATACTTTAGCGGCCATTAATGAGGGGAAAGTTTGGGGTTACCTCAATAAGCCTTGGGATAACACCCATTTAATTAATACCCTGAATCAAGTGATAGAATTTCGTAAAATCATGGTTGAACGTACGTTATTAAAAGAGTTTAAGCCTAGAGATAGTTTCCCCTCTATCGATAAATTTTCTGGTTTTGTTGGTAGCAGCGCCAAGATGCAGAATATATACCAAACGATCAAACAGTGTGCGCCATGTAAAGCTTCTGTATTTATTACCGGGCCAAGTGGTAGCGGTAAAGAGGTGGCAGCGCAAGCTCTACATGAATTGAGTAGACGAAAAGAAGGCAGTTTTATTGCGTTAAATTGCGCGGCAATACCGGCTGAATTAATGGAGTCAGAAATATTTGGCCATGTAAAAGGTGCTTTTTCGGGCGCTCATTCAAATCGAGATGGCGCGGCAACGTTAGCACATAATGGAACTCTGTTTTTAGATGAAATAGCTGAAATGGATATTATATTGCAAGCTAAATTACTGCGGTTTATCCAAACCGGTACGTTTAGTCGTGTAGGCAGTGGTAAAGTTGAAAAAGTTGATGTTCGTTTTATTTCGGCGACAAATAGAGAGCCTGACAAGGCAATCGCCGAAAACAAATTACGGGAAGATTTATTTTACCGGCTTAATGTATTGCCAATCGCTTTACCTCCGCTAAATGAACGGGGCAGTGATGTAGTGCAAATTGCCGAAGTCTTTTTGCAAAAATATAATCAAATTGAAGAAAGAAATTACCAAGGCTTTACCCCATTGGCTAAAAAGTTACTTCGTAAATATCAATGGCCCGGAAATGTAAGACAGTTACAAAACTTGATCTATAGCGCGGTAGTTCTCGCGAATGAGCCATTAATAGATGAACATATTTTTGCTAGTATATTAAACCTTTCCGATGAGCAATTATCATTATTACTTGAAAGTGAAGACGTTGCACAGATACATGAAAAAGCGACGGATAGTAATATCCCTATTGGTGAATGTGTAGTGACTGATGGCAAGAGCTTTCAAGATAATAGTAAAATTTATACCTTAGCGAGCGTCGAGCGTAAAACCATAGAGCATGCATTAAGCCAATGTAATGATAATGTAGTAAAAGCCGCAGAAGCACTAGGCGTTAGTCCATCAACCTTGTACAGAAAAATTCAACAGTGGCAAGACAGCGCAAGTTAAATATGGATGTTTGCATTTTGCAAATTCTCTTTTTGTTTTGCTAAAACATTTGCTTTTTAGTGAAAATAATTCTTTTTGGTAAAACTTTCCCCACCATAAAACAAACATTAACGCCCATTTATTGGCGGCTGTAGTGAGTTGCATCGTTTTTATAGGCTTATTTTTTATTTAATGATAACTGGAACCTTTCTTGCATTTTAATCAACATCCCCCTAGTAACTGTTGAAAATACTATGCAAAAGGTAAGAGAAAGTACCGCAACACTTATAGCCTTACTACGCGATTATAAAAAACATTTAACGAAATTGGTCAGTAACTCTTTATGGCTACTGAGCTCAGATATACTTGGAAAAGGCTCTAGATTAATCACCATTATCGTTTTAGCGGCGACATTATCACCGAGTTTATACGGCAGTGCCATGCTAGCGCTTGTATGTCATGATATTTTGCGTTTATTACTGCGCTCTGGCTCAGGCAATCAAGTAATTAACTGTAGTGATGAGCAACTGCCAGTCATTGCAAAAAATGCCCTGTCTTTGCAATGGATTATATGTATTACGTTATTCTTTATGCAGTTGCTTTTTGCACAAATGATGGCAAGTTTCTTTGAGCAGAATGTGATAGCAAAAATGCTTACGGTTATGGCCATAAGCTATCTTTTATTACCCGTGGTAAGTATTCGAGTATTTATATTACAACGTAATAATCAAATGGCACACGTTGGTATTTGCAGTGGTGTTTGTTTACTTATTGAAAATTTAAGTATCGCTGTGCTTGTTTATAAAAGTGGTGATGTTATGGCAATTGCCTATGGAAAGCTCATTTACTCTGTTGCCTGGGCAGTTATTTTTAGTTTTGTTGAAAGTAAAAGTTATGGATTTGGCTTTAATCTTTCGGTAATTAAATCATTAGTTTTTGCGTCAACAAAAATGATGTTTGCGGAATCTGCAAAAGGAATACAGCAACATGTCGATATTTTTATGGCCGCTAAATTATTATCTCCAGAGTCGTTTGGTTTGTACAGTTTTGCTAAAAGTGCAGGTATAGGTATCACCCAGTCAATAAATTGTGCATTTACCAACGCTTTATATCCACAACTCTGTAGTTTCAATAGACAAAACAACTTACAGCAAAGAAGCCGAAGCATATATTGGTTAACGCTATTGTTGGCAAGTCTATTTGTTGTTCAAGCCGCCGCCGCATTTATATATATGCCGTTATTTTTTTCAGAACAATGGTTGCTCGCTATTCCAATTACCAGTGTTCTATGTTGTTCAGCCTGTACCACCATTTTTTTAGACGTTAAGTGTTGTATGTTTCGCGCCCTTTATTTTTATAAAGCAGAAAGCTGTTCGCGTGTGGCTATCTTACTCTGTTATGTGCTTGCAATAGTGATCATACAGCCAGATTCAGCAATGGGATTAGCGCTAAGCATGTTAATACTTTCAACGATTAACTTATTCGTGTTTATCCCATTTAAGCGGTTATATAACTTACCAAAAATTGAGATTAAACGTATTCAATAGTGAACAATTTGTTTTACTCATTAATGTATAAGAGGTTCCATTATGTCAAATGCTATCACTCATAAACAGTTCAAAAAACCGCAAGTTTCTGTCATTATTCCAATGTTTAATGTCGAAAAATACATCAATAAATGTATTAGTTCGGTTTTAGATCAAACGTTTAATGATTTTGAAGTTATCTGTGTTGATGACGGCTGTAAAGACAGCACCTTAGCAAAGCTTAAGCAATTTAACGATCCTAGAATTCGACTAATACAACAAGTAAACCGAGGGTTGGCAGGGGCAAGAAATACTGGCATTAGCCATGCGAAAGGGCAATACATAGCTTTATTAGATGCAGATGATTTTTGGCATGAGGATAAACTCGCTAAACATGTAAGTCACCTTAATAGTCGGCCAAGTGTTGGTATCAGCTATTGCTCATCTTTATTTGTTAATGATGATGATAAACCTTTAGGAATTGGCCAGTTTCCGAAATTGAAAAATATCCGTCGACGTGATGTTTTATGTCGAAATCCTATTGGGAATGGCTCTGCACCAGTGATGCGTAAAGCAATGCTTATTGATTATGTAAATTGTCTGGAAAAAGGGTTATGTAGCAAGACTTTCCGTAACAAAGGGAGAGAGAAATGTCATCAAGTTCGTACTGAATACTTTTATGAAAAATTGAAACAGTCAGAAGATATTGAATTTTGGCTTCGACTTAGTTTGAGCACAAGTTGGAAATTCGAAGGAATAGGGCAAGCGTTAACATTTTATAGAATAAACCCACATGGTCTATCGAGTAATTTAGAAGCTCAATTTTCTTGTTGGAAAGCCGCGTTAGCGTTAAATAAAGCGTCTCAGCCTAGCTTTTTTAATCGTTATTATTCGTTAGCGAAAGCATATCAGTTTCGCTACTTTGCACGACGAGCAATTCAATCTGGTAAAAGTGATACTGCTTGGTTGTATATGGGTAAAGCGCTAAAAACCAATTTTAGAATTATTTATCAAGAGCCGTTAAGAACGTTGAATACATTATTATGCACAGTGTTGTTAAAACTATTACCTTATAACGTTTATAAATCTCTTGAGAAATATATCATGGGGCAAATGTGTAAGTTGAAGGCTGAGGTAAAATAAGCCTATACGATCTTAATGTCAGATTGTTTTTAGTCTTGTTTTATTTATTGTACTAGTAACACGCTAACTGTTTACTAACGTTTGGTAAGAAAATGGTGAAAGTTGTACCTGTTTCATCGGAGGCGACGGTTAATCTACCTCGGTGTTCTTCCTCAATGATTTTGTAACTAATCGATAGTCCAAGTCCAGTTCCTTGGCCAGCAGGTTTCGTGGTGAAAAATGGCAGGAATATGTGCGATAAATTTTCAGAAGGAATACCTATACCGTTATCACTAATATTAATAAATACACCTTGATTATCGGCGTAAGTTTCAATGTCAATATTGCCTTCTTTTTTACAAGCCTGACTAGCATTAAGAATAATATTCATAAATACTTGATTTAACTTGCCTATATTACCTTGTACTAAAGGCAAGTCGGTTAAATTAAGGTTTACCTTACAGTGTGATTTAATTTGGCTGTTAACAATATTCAATGTAGTTCTAATCCCTTCATTGATGTCAACATTACACAACTCCTCATCTTTAGAGCGAGCAAATCTATTAAGGTCACTCACTATTCCTTTTGCGACGGTTAAGCCTTGTATTGTTGATTGCGTAAGGCCTGAAAGATCGTTAACTACATGGCAATAGCTTTTATCCCTTAATGGCAGTTTGTGTTGCTCTGCTATATTTGGGTTTTCTATAATGGCCTGATGGGCAGATTTAATATCAGTAATATAATCTTCTAAAATTGCCAAGTTACTTAATGAGTAGGCCAATGGGTTGTTTATTTCGTGGGCAATACCAGCAGATAACATGCCAACCGATGCCATTTTTTCTGATTGAATTAAGGTTTGTTGATTGAGTTTTAAATCGGCAATGCTTGCTTGTAATTCGCTATTGGCACGTTTTAATCTGATTTGTGTGGTTTGCAGATTTCTTTGATAAATAGAACTTGCGATCCGAGGAGCAATAATATTAGCAACTATTTGCAATAACTCTTGTTCGGATTTTGTATAATTATTTATAAATTTAGATTCAGAGTCGATAACCGCAATTGTTTCACCTTCATAGATTACTGGCACTGTAAGCTCTGAGCGGCCTGAATATTGATCAAATATATAGCGAGAGTCAAGCATAGTGTCAGGTACTATCTCTGCTACCTTAGTTTCTGCTACGGTACCAACAATGCCTTGCCCCATAGGAATTTCTATTCTTTCATAGATTTGCCTATCTTTAGGGTTTTTAATACCAAATGCTGAAACTTGAATTAATACTTGCTCTGCTCGTAGGTAAATAACACAATCTTCAAACTCCATGATATCACCTACGCCTTGAGCGATAGACCATAGCAGGTCATCTAAACTTGCTTGCTCAAGCATAGCCAATGCAAAATCATTAATTTTCTTCACACCTACTGACATAGTTACTACCTATTAGATGTTAGATTACCCATTATTAAGCATAGTTTAATTTTTGCAAGGTAACCAATTTAGTTGAGTTATAAGTTAACTAAATAAGGACATTTAAAGTGGGCAGTTATTAAAGTTAAGGGAGGAATGTATATTTTTATTGTGTAGGCAAAAATAGAAAGTGGGGCGCTAGCCTTTTAAACCTGGCATTGTTACATAATCGTATTATGAACATAGTTTGCTGATAACTTTTGAAATTAATTTCTAGCTGTACCTTATGATTGAATACTTTTATAAAACTAGTAGATAAAAGGTATTAGTTAACTAATTGAGTATGTTATTCGCCATTTTCTTCTGAATTCGCCAAGTTGTATGCTCTTCCAATCTTGTCGTCATTTATTTCTTTTGTTCGTCATATTTTTGTCGCCATTATTTTTCTTTTGAAAAGGGTGGAAACCTAAGTTTTATTAGAAGCTAAGTAAAATGGGTTTTGTAACCCAATTGTTATTTGTTGGCATGATTCTGGCTTTAGTAGAGGTAGATTAATTTAAACGGAATAATTTATGAATCTTTCTTCATCAAACAAAATAACAATAATAAGGTCTGCGCTTAGTACTTTGCTGCTACTTTCTGTAGCAGCTTTTCTTTTTTTCTCTAACAGTCAAACGTTACAAAAGGGTTCTTACATTGTTCAAGGAGCAAGTAAACCAACGTTGATTGCCGCAATTGAATCAGTTGGTGGTGAAGTCGTTCATAACTATACTGTCATTCAAGCAATTTCAGCTTTATTAACAAGTAACCAAGCAGAGCAGATTCGTAATAATCATCCTTTGATTAGGTTGTTTTCCGATGAGAAAGTTAAACTGAGTTCACATAAGTCGAAATCTAAAGCAGGAAACGGCGTTGATGAACGTAATACTTATTTTCCAACACAGGTAGGTGCAAGCCAGCTTCATTCGCAAGGGATCACAGGTGAAGGCGTTGGTGTTGCTATTATCGATAGTGGTGCTGCAAAGTTTGATGGTATCCGTAAGAACAGCTACGGTAAAAAGCGTACAATTCATCATCATAGCGTACTTAAAGGTAGCAAAGCATTAAAAGATGAGTATGGTCATGGTACTCATATCACCAGCTTAATTAGTAATAGCTCAACTGCATTTAATAGTAACGGTGATGCAAGTGAATCATATAATGGCATTGCCCCTGACGTTGAATTAACGATTGTTAAAGCGTTTGATGCTAATGGCAGCTCTACTTACACAGATGTTTTAAAAGCTATTGAATATGTTGTTGAAAATCGTGATAAACATAATATCAAAGTATTAAACCTTTCTTTTAGTGCTAAACCACAGTCTTTTTACTGGCAAGATCCTATCAACCAAGCATTAATGGTTGCTTGGCAAGAAGGAATTACTGTATTTGCTTCAGCAGGTAACAGTGGTTCAGAAGCTATGTCTATTGGCGTTCCGGGCAATAACCCTTATGTGATAACCATTGGTGCTACTTCGGACAACTATACACCGTTTGATTTAAGTGATGACTTTGTTACTTCATTTTCTAGTGCTGGTCCTACCGTTGAAGGTTTTATTAAGCCTGAACTAGTTGCTCCTGGTGGCCATATGCAAGGCCTAATGAGTCATAAATCTAAAATCTATAAAGATTACCCTGAATATGCAGATGGTAATGATTACTTCTTATTATCTGGTACATCACAATCTACCGCTGTAGCAAGTGGTGTTGCTGCTCTTATGCTACAAGATGACCCATATCTAACACCTAATGATATTAAATGTCGTTTGATATCATCAGCATTTGCAGGTACAGCAAATGAAGGCGAATTGTCATACAGCATTTTTCAACAAGGTGCAGGTATGATAAACGCACCATGGGCAGTAGCTAGCGACAAAGTCGGCTGTGCTAACCAAGGAATGGATATCGCTAATGAATTGAATGATTCACAACATTATGCCGGCCCAGCTCGTCGTTATGATGATAATGGTGATTTTTATATTCTAGGTGTAGAAGGACATGAATGGGATGGTTTGTACAACAAAGCTCACTTGTGGCCAAACGCTCACTTGTGGCCAAACGCTCACCTGTGGCCAAACGCTCACCTGTGGCCAAACGCTCACTTGTGGCCAAACGCTCACTTGTGGCCAAACGCTCACTTGTGGCCAAACGCTCACTTGTGGCCAAACGCTCACTTGTGGCCAAACGCTCACTTATGGCCAAACGCTCACTTATGGCCAAACTCTAACTTATGGGGCGATGCAGCCGTTTGGGAAAACGCACATTTATGGCCAAATTCGAATTCATTTTTAGATTTGGGAAGTGATATAAGTTCAGTCTCATTTATCAATAAATGGATAGAACAAGAATAATAATTAAAAAGGCGCCGAAGGCGCCTTTTTACTGAATAAATTATGCATTGAAGGCCTGAATTTTAATGACAATTGAAGGCTGAAATGCTATTAATAAGTAGAATTAAATAATAATAAACTTTAGGTTGCTGTAATGACCACTAATAAGAGTCAGTATATTTTATTGCTGACCGTATCTCTTATATTTTCCGCTTTGTTTTTACTGTTCAGTAGTCAGACATTTGCATCAAATATTACTAATCAAAATCAAATTCAGTTTACTAACTTGAATGATACCGAAATACTTTCGCACCCGGCTGTTAATACCATAACTCAAGATGAAATGGGTTTTATATGGCTTGGTAATCAAAATGGTTTAAATCGCTTTGATGGGATATCTTCAACCATTTATACCCACATGCCAGGTGAACCAAACAGCCTCGCAAGTACTTGGGTTAAAAAGGTTTTTGTTGATTCAGAAAATAGACTTTGGGTATTGGGAAATGGCGGGATCAGTCTATACCTATCGGAAATCGATGGGTTCAAAAATTTTAATGATATAGAACGTCATAAAGAGGTACTTGGGAATATTTATCAAACGGTCATAGAAGATGAAAATGGTGATTTATGGTTTGGAAGTATTGATAAAGGTATCACCATATTAGACGTCAAAACATCAGCATTTACTTCATTAGAAGCGTTAAATGGAGAATCGATTTTAGATTTGTTTATTGATAATAGTCAAAACGTATGGGTCGCTACTGAAAAAAATGGTTTAAAGGTCAAACTGAAAGGTCAGGATGATTTTCTGTCTTTTACGCCAACCAGTGCTATTCCTATTTCAAGTAACAAAATTCAAACCGTTTATGAAGACTTAGAACATAATTTATGGGTGGCTACACAGGATGCAGGTGTTTTCATTTTTGATCTGAATAAAGGAGTAATAAAATCTTTTACTCATCAAAAAAATGATAATGCCAGTTTATGCTCTAATTATGTATATGATATTTATCAAGATAGAAACAATACATTGTGGCTAGCAACAGATGCAGGCCTTTGTCAGTTTAACCCTCAAACAGAAACATTCATTCGCCATACGTTAAATACCGCTAGAGCCAATAGTTTAATCGATAACAGAGTAACTACACTGTTTCAAGACACTGGAGGGGTCATGTGGGTAGGTACCTTTGCCGGTGTTAGTCGTTGGAATGCGGTCTTAACTCCATTTACTCACGTGAGTAAAAACTTTGGTATTGGTACTGAACTTTCATCTAATGTTGTCGCCGCTCTTGCAGAAGATTCAAAAGGAAACATTTACGTAGGTACCTGGGGCGGTGGTCTTAATATTATTGAATCTGCAACTGGAAATATAAAACAAATTCATGCGGATAAAACTAATCCTGTCGCTTTACAAGATGATCGAGTGATGAATTTGTTGATCGATAAATCAGACAATTTATGGCTAGGAACATTTGGCTCGGGTTTACACTATAAATCTAGTAAAACTGATACGTTTAAAATTTATCAACATGATCCAACAGATCAAAATTCACTTAGTAGTAATGCTATCAGTAAAATAGTCGAACTGGATAACGGATCTTTAGTCATTGCCACATTTGGTGGCGGGGTTAACATTCTTCATAAAAATGGCAATATCTCGCGTATTTTACATGACGAGAATGATGACAACTCAATATCGAGCAATAAAGTTATCGACGTAATGGTTGAGAATAAACAAAGCTTATGGATAGCAACGCGCGGGGCTGGCATTAACCATTATAATTTAGCAACCGGCGATAACACTCGTCTGCAGGCCAATGATGAGCAAGAACACTCATTAAAAACCAATAATATTGTAAGTTTATTAAATACAGAAGAATACATCTGGCTTGCCACTGAAGATTTTGGTATCGCACGTTTAAGTAAAAATGAGTATTACCAAGGTAATGCTCATTTTGAACAAATCGGTATAAGTCAAGGAATGCCAAGTAATGTAGCTTATGGCCTTGTTGAAGATAACAATGGTTATATTTGGGTAAGTCATACAAGAGGGTTAACTCGCTTATCGTCAACAGATTTATCAATTAATAACTTTAATAAAACTCATGGCTTGCAAGAAGATGACTTTAATACCGGCGCTCATTTTAAGTCAAAATCTGGGCGAATATATTTTGGTGGTCCTAATGGCTTTAATTCGTTTATGCCAGATAATGTACCGATCAATACCTACGAGCCACCATTAAGATTTACTAAGTTTTCCAAAAATAATAAAACCATTCCAATACACCATATGTTTCGTAATGATGGAGTCTTAGAGCTTGATTATTCGGACTCATTTTTAGATTTTAAATTTGCTGCATTGGATTATACCAAACCAGAAAACAATAAATATCAATACATGATGGAAGGCTTGAATTCAGAGTGGATTGAAACCACAAGCAATAATATTCCATTTACCAGCTTACAGCATGGAAGTTATCTGTTAAGGGTTAAAGGATCAAATAATGATGGTATCTGGAGTAAGGATGAATTATCTATAACTATCCACGTTAATCCGCCATTTTGGCTAAGTTTACCTGCTTATATTTGTTATTTTTTAGTGTTGTTTATTGCTGCACTCCTAATGTATAAACGTCAACAATACAAACGTCAGCAGTTGCTAGATGCACAAAAGCAATTACAAGCTGAGGTTAAATTACGTACCCAAGAGTTGCAAAATGCCAACAGTGCTCTCGAACAAGCAATAGTCGAAACCAATAGCGCTAAAGATCTTGCTGAAAAGGCTGCTCAAACAAAATCAAACTTCTTGGCAACAATGAGCCATGAAATTAGAACGCCAATGAATAGTATTATAGGCATGAGTGATCTTCTGCTTAAAACCGGGTTAAATCGAACTCAAAATCATTACGCCGAATCAGTACAAAAAGCTGGGTCAATGTTACTGGAGTTGATCAACGACATTTTAGACTTTTCTAAAATGGAAGCTGAAAAAGTGCAATTGGATCTACAAATCTTTGACTACCACAAACTTATTGAAGAAACGTGTTTTCTATTTGCCAATAAAGCCCATGAAAAAGGTGTTGAACTTTCTATTTACATTGACCCTGATTGCGTAAAATTAATTAATGCCGATTCGTTACGAATTAGGCAGGTTATTGCTAACTTGTTGGGTAATGCAATCAAGTTTACTGAAAGCGGCTTTATTGAATTGAATACTCGTTCTGAGCAGGGCACTTTGTATATTTCTGTTAAAGACAGTGGCGTAGGTATCAGCAAAACTAACCAAACCAAAATATTTCAGTCTTTCCAACAAGAAGATAACTCAACCACTCGCAAGTTCGGCGGTACAGGTTTAGGACTGGCAATCACTGAAAAATTGGTGCAATTAATGTCAGGTACTATTGCTGTTGATTCTATACCTGAAAAAGGAGCAACCTTCACCGTAACCATGCCTTTACTTGATTGTCAGCAAGCCAAAGATGATGTAGAACATCAATTAAATTACCAAATAATGGTGTTGACTGAAGATGACATTGTTAAAAAAATGACTTTAAATTTGCTCAGCAGGCTTAACATCCAGCATCAAACGTTAAGTATTGAGAAACTTCAACTCACTGTTTCGGCAACAAACGAAAATGTCATTTATTTAGTAGATGAACAATTGCTGTCACAAACAGAAGTTTATAAGCACTTAGAAACGGTCGTTGACAAAGTAGTAGTGCTAAATAGAACTACATCATCTCCTAGTTTATTAGCCCACGCTAGATACTTGGAAAAACCATTACGAAAAGATTCTTTGTTGGACGTATTACAAGATTGTGAAGATGGGAAAAAGGTTGATGAAAAATCCAAAAATCCTCACATTGTTGAAGAAGTTGATGAGTTTAAAGCACATATATTACTCGTCGAAGATGCCATTACCAATCAAGAAGTGGCTAAAGCAATGTTACACTTGTACGGTTGTGAAATTGATATCGCCGACAACGGTGCTATTGCTGTCGAAAAGATTAAGACTATGCAATATGACCTAATCTTTATGGATTGCCAAATGCCTGTCATGGATGGTTTTAAGGCAACGCAGTTAATCCGTGAATGGCAAAGTCAAAATGAACTCGAAGAAACGCCTATCGTGGCGTTAACTGCGGGAGTTGGATTAGGTTATGAACATGAATGTATTAATGCAGGTATGAATGAACACATAAGTAAACCTTTTACCACTGAAGTATTGTTGAATGTATTAAAGAAATATCTTAATAACCTCATTGTACTTAACGATGACGTTGTTGTTAGTGATGAAATAAGCGACTTTGAATATTGTGATAATTCAGAAGCACTAATTGATTTTGCTGCTATAGAGGCGATTCGTGATATTGAAAAAATTACCAATCGAAAAATTTATCAACGAGTTTTAACGTCGTTTAAAGCAGAGATTATTGTAAAAATAGATGATCTAATGGTTTATCTGGATAAACTGGATAGTGAGAATATACGTAAAACTGCACACGCCATGAAATCTTTATGTGCAAATGTAGGTGCGAAAGAGTTAACAAATATTTGTATTTTTATTGAACATGAATCGGCGAAAGGTAACATTTCTGAATGCCAATTTAGTGCCAACAATATAAATGAAATTTACCAAAATACAATCGTTTTACTCGAAGAGTTATCGAAGGAAGTTGTATGAACAATGCAGAGTTAAATCTATACAATAAAGCTAAAGTGCTTATTTGTGATGATGACCCAACATATTTAATCTTAATGCGAGATACGCTTGAAGCTCAAGGTTTCGAAGTTATTGAAGCTGCTGATGGTGATACCGCGTTAATTAAGTTTTTTACTATGCAACCTGATGTGATATTACTTGATGTTGAAATGCCAGGTCTAAGTGGTTATGAAGTTTGTCAACAAATCAGGGCGCATAAATCAGGTAAAGACGTACCAATTTTAATGGTAACAGGCGCTGATGATTATAAATCAATTTTAAAATCCTATGAAATAGGCGCGACAGATTTCTTACCAAAACCAATTCGCTGGCCAATGATTGCACACAGAGTGCGTTATATGCTGCGTAGCAGAGATGCGTTAAGAGAGTTAAAAGACTCTCAAGAAAAACTTAAGTATTTAGCGTATTACGATAGCTTAACAGGGCTGGCAAATCGAGAAAGCTTTAACCATCACTTAGAAAAATTTTTATTGTTGGCTGAACGCAGTAGTCATCATGTTGGTGTGTTATTTATTGATTTAGATAGGTTTAAACGGATCAATGACACCCTTGGTCATGGTTTTGGTGATCGAGTTTTACAAAAGGTTGCCAAAGTATTAGAAAGTAACCTTAGAAATTCTGATTTATTAGCTCGTGGTAACGATGAGGTGTTAACGTCAGAAGTTGCTCGCCTAGGTGGTGATGAGTTTACCGTGTTTCTAAGTCAAGTTGATCATGTTGATGATATTGCTCAAGTTGCCCAGCGGATAATACAGTCCTTGTCAAAACCGATAAAAATAGATCAGTTTGAAGTCACAGTAACACCGAGTATCGGAATTTCTGTGTATCCTGATGATGGCTTAAATGTTACCAATTTAATGAAAAATGCTGATGTTGCTATGTATCACGCAAAGGAACAGGGGCGATGTTGCTTTAAATTTTACTCTGACTCTTTAAATTGTAGGGCAATTGAACGGTTAGAGCTTGAACAAGAATTACGTAAAGCTTTACAAAATGATGAATTTGAATTGTATTACCAACCGCAAATTGATGTTGAAAAAGATCAAATAGTAAGCGTAGAAGCGTTAATTAGATGGCATAACCCTAAACATGGATTAATTTCTCCTGCGGAGTTTATTCCAATTGCCGAAGAAACTGGTTTGATCATAGACATAGGTGAATGGGTTCTTAAAACCGCATGCCAACAAGCTAAATTGTGGTTAGACCAAAGTGGCAATGAATGTCGTGTATCAGTTAACTTATCTTCTGTACAATTTAAACGCGGTTCATTGGTTGGCTTCATTCAAACAGTACTTGAAGAAACTGCATTACCAGCTAATTTACTTGAGTTAGAGCTTACTGAAAGCGCAATTATGACCGATGTTGAAGAGAATATTGTTCGTCTGCAACAAATTAAGGCATTAGGGGTTGGAATTGCAATCGATGATTTTGGCACAGGCTATTCATCGCTTAGTTATCTAAAGAAATTCCCTATTAGTACACTTAAAATTGATCGTTCGTTTATCACTGATATTGATACTTCTGCAGATGCTGCTGCTATTGTAAAAGCAATTATTGTTTTGGCTGAAACATTAAACCTTGATGTAATAGCCGAAGGCGTAGAAACGAAAGGGCAGTTACAAATTTTACAAAGTTTCAATTGTTCATTAATTCAGGGATACTTATTTAGCCCTCCGATCAATGCAAATAACTTTGAAAAGTTACTTATTAATGATCTTCATCTGGTTGCGAGCTGAGCTAAAGCGATAGTCTATTTATGATTAATACAAATAATAACAAAACAGTGTTGCTAATAAGCAATAGTGAAAGTTCGACTGAAATTTCTGCTTCATTAAAGCAACAAAATTTAATCGTTTCCTTAAGTTCTCAAAACATTAATCAGGTGGTTTCCACAAGAGAGTTTGTTGGTTTCGATTTTGTTATTATTGATACCAAAGACATTGAGTCTGCGATAGATAAAGAACGTTTATCTACTCAAATGAATTGCCCGGTTCTTTTTCTCAATGCAGAGCATGAACCTAGTGCTATGGACAACTATCAGCAAGCAAAATATACATTCAGTGAATTTTTCTGGCCGATAAATGAGATTGAACTTCAGCAAAAACTTCATCTATCTCTATATAAATTTAATATTCGCGAACAAGAACAAAAACAAAGCCATTTATTACAAAACACCATTTCCTGTATAGGCGATATTTTAGTTTACCTTGACCAGCAAGGTGAGGTAGTTGATATCAGTAATACTGCCGAACTATTATTTGGAAAAACTCTCGAAGATGTTAGAGGAAAGCCTTGGTATAACTTGATTCAAACGCGATTAGATTTAACCGCTAAACAATCCCAACAATTTATTTCTACGGCGATAAAAATTCAAACCGTAACCAAGCTTCAACCGTTGGCTATTCAAATTGCTCATGGATCAAGCCAACTGGTAGATGGCGTTGTAGGTCCTATATCATACGCCAATGGCACTAAAGGCGTAGTACTTATTCTTAGGCAGCTTACTAGTTTAAACAGCTTGCCGAAAGAATTTAATTTTGTCCCTAAAAATAAAGATAATGCTTCTGAAACAGCCTTAGTTTCAGGCATTTTATTGCTTAGCCCTGATAACTTTAATGAGCTAAATTTACAGCATGGGCGTAATTATGGTGACAAAGTACTTTACAGTATTGGTGATTTGTTAAGAGAGTTTGTTCGTCCTACAGATATGGCATCCCATTATGGCGGTACCATGTTTATGGTGATGTTTTCCCAAAGTAGTGCGGCACAAATTAAGAATATTGTTAATCAACTACAAAAAAGGTTAAAAGAGCATAAATTCCTTGAAGAGAAAACATCCCTAAACTTTAGCATTGGCGTAGCAATAAATTCAAAGCTGCTAAACTATTCTCCGGTAGAATTGTTTTATCAAGCAAATTATTCACTCTCTCAGGCGAGAGAATTAGGTGGGGCGCAAATTAGGGAATGGCAATCACAAAATGCCATGCTGCAAATTGGTAATTTAGATAGATTAAGTGGTAATGTTTCCCAATCGGCCAATAATGATTACCAAAAAATGCTGATGCAATGGAGTATTCTTAATTTTCTCAATGAAATCGAACAATTGCCAGTATTTATCAAAGAGTTACTTAGTCAGGTAATTAACGGATTTGGCTTGAAAGCTGCTGGCTTTTACACCTTGGAAAACAATTCACTTAACTTGCAACAAGCGTTAAATAGTTCTGGAAATGAATTAACCAATGCGGATGTTTGTTTATCTGAAAACCAAGTATCTCACATCAAATCAATTCAAAATGAACATGGTAAAGTTTTTACCTCTGTATTAGCTGATCACGGCATAGAAAAAATAATTCCAATTTATGTTCCAAACAAACCAGGCGCATTTCTTTGGCTTTCCAGCGATCAAGATCAGGATATAACGTCTAAAGATCATCACGTTTTGTATAATATAGCCGACTTTGCTGCGGTTAAGATAGAGCGCTTATGTGCTGGAGCAAATGATACTAAACAGGTTGAGTCTAGCAATTCATTGAACTTTTGGTATCAATCTAGTGCCATGGCTAATTTAATGAAAGAAGTTGAAATGGTCGCGCCTACCAACGCAACTGTATTAATTACCGGTGAATCGGGTACTGGTAAAGAAATGTTAGCGCAAAGTATACATCAACTTAGTGATCGTAAAGATAAACCTTTTATTATTTTTGATTGTGGCGCGGTTGTTGAGAGTTTGGTTGAAAGTGAATTGTTTGGCCATCAAAAAGGTGCATTTACTGGAGCTAACAGGGATGTAGCAGGGCGAATTCATGAAGCTAATGGCGGAACTTTGTTCTTAGACGAAATAGGTGAATTGCCGCTTGAGGTGCAAGTGAAATTATTGCGCTTCGTACAAGAAAAACAATATTCAAAAGTTGGTAGTGGCCAGGTTAAAAAAGTTGACGTGCGGCTCGTTGCAGCAACTAATGTAGATTTAAAGGAACAAATTACCAAAGGTAAATTTCGTCAAGATCTCTATTTTCGTTTAAATGTTTTCAAGATTGAAAATGTACCATTAAGACAGAGAACTGACGATATTCTACTTATCGCAAAATCATATTTAGATATTTTCTCAACAGAATATAATAAAGGTATTATTGACTTTAGTGAGCAGGCAAAACAAGCACTATTGGAATACCAGTGGCCAGGAAATATCAGAGAACTTAAAAATTTAGTACACCGCTCTGTTATCGTATGTAGTGATAATGTTGTATCTTGCAATAACTTAGGCTTATTTCCTGCAGAGCTAAGTATCAATAATGATACAGAAAAAATGGCAGGACAAAACAATAATCAAACCGAAACTGTTGTCGTAAATAATGATTTTGCTATAAACCAAACTAGTGTAAATGACGAGGTGCCTGAACAGTCAATCAGTATTGCAAAAAATGTAATAAATCACTGTTTAACATCTAATTCTAGTGAAGCCATAATTGCAATTGGACCTTGGGTAGAATACCAACTCTACCGACTTAGTCTTGAGCAGCATCAACACGTTGCTTTGCAAGCTGCTAATAGTTTGAATATAGCCGAAAGCACATTCCGTCGACGTTGGAAAAAATTACAAGCCGATGCCGAATTAATTAATGCCCCCGGTTTTTATGAACAATTTGCTTTAGTTGAGCATATTCAACAATTGAATATGGTTGAATCAAAAGTTGCTTATTCACAATCGTTGCTTGCACAAGCCTGCAAAGAATTGCGTCTAAGCCTAAAGTTAACCAGTAGTTTACTCGCCGTTTCAGCACCAACATTACGACGTTTAGTAGCACGCTAGAACTAGCCCCTATAATAATGTGATTACTCAATTGATTTAGTATATTGAGATGAATAAGCATGGCATTGCTTTAGTAAGCCTACAAACTGATCTGTATCTCGATCAAAGCTGCCTTCGGGCAAATATACATGGTATCCATAAGCAAGGTTCAAATTTTTACTCTGATGCAACCAAGCTCCTACAGGACCCTTTAATAACGATCCTTTTGTCTTGAATCCGTCGAAGTGAATAGCAGCTTGCGCTATTGTTAATTGTGAGTTTTGAACTGCTAATTTGCATAATTCTTGTTGTTCATGAAGGAGTTTATTTGCCAATCTTGGGGTAACTGTTGTTGCTAACGGCTCTAAAGAGGTAAGTTTTATACCTATGTAGGGTAAACGGACTCTCTCACCTTGTATTTCTGAGCTTATCACGCCAACTCGTATTATGTCTGACCAATTAATTTGCCATTTTCCCCTTCGATGATAATAAGTGATTGTTTGCGGCGTTATTTTGTAGCTGATACTTGGTTCACTATGTTTAAAATATCCAATTAAAACAACAATAAAACTCGCCAACATTAAGGCTGTTAATTGTAATTTAAACAAATGCCAATAAGCTAAATTTAACATAAAGCATATGAGCATAAGTATTAAACCTAATGTTAATAAAAACAAACCGTTACGTTTAGAATTGGGTTTAATTATCAGGGTGTTTTTATTATCCATAGTGTGTTTGCTGAGCATTGTTTAATTGTTAAAAAACTTGAAATTTTGATAATTTTTATCATAGTTATAGTAGTGTTAAGTAAAGCTTAAGGATAATAATGGCGCAATATCATCTTGATGATAAAACCTTTAAGGTTGAAGGCAAAACCATTGCGATTATCAGTTATCTAACGATTATTGGTTGGGTGGCTGCGTTATTATTGCATGGTAATAATCCTACGAGCTTTGCCGCCTTTCATTTAAGACAAACTCTTGGTCTATTACTTACCTGGGTTTTGTTAAGTTTTATTCCTATTGTCGGTTGGATCTTAGCGTTACCTGTTTTGGTGTTATGGGCATTTGGTCTATATTATGCCTTTGATCACCAGTGCAAACCGGTACCGGTAATAGGGGCGTTTTTTGAACAAAGTTTTAACTCTTTGATCGAATAATAACCATCAATAATTATTTACCAAAATTCATCTAGTTAAATCCCCATCTTTGTGCTTAAATCGTAATAAAATAACCATAATAGAATTGGTATGATCAACATATACCCAGCAAACCGCATGGAAGATTTGCTCACTTTATTTGATGAAGTGCAAAAAGTGTCTACCTTGCCTGTTTTGTCCAAAGAAGTCGTATTGGTACAAAATCCAGGTATGCAGCATTGGCTAAACATGCAACAAGCACAAATTTCCGGTATAAGTATGAACGCCAGTTTTGTTTTGCCTGCCCAGTTTCTTTGGCAACAACTGCGAATTTTATCTGGTGATGACATTCCAGACCAAACACCCTATTCAAGAGAAGTACTTGCCTGGCGGATAGATGCACTTTTACAAAGTACTGAAGTTTTAAATAACAAAGATTGTCTACAAGCTAACCAATATTGGCATAAAAACAATAGCCCTGATTCATTGAAACGTTTTCAATTAGCGGTGCAAACAGCAGATTTATTTGAACAGTACTTAATTTATCGACCTGATTGGCTTGATAGCTGGGCAAAAGGTGAGACTGTAACGAGCTTTGACAGCAGTGCTCAACAACAAGAAAAATGGCAGAGTTTTTTGTGGTACTTATTGCATAAACAAAGCCCATATAACCCTAATACACTTATAGCTACCGCTAAAAACAATTTATTAACTTATAAACATTTACTGCCAAAACGGGTGTCAATTTTTGGTATTAACGCCTTAGCACCAATGTGGATAGACTTTCTTAATGCGCTATCTACTCATATTGAAGTGCATTTTTATCACTTAAATCCCTGTTATGAATATTGGGGCGATATAAAAACTGATAAAGCGAACGCTAAACAAGCTTACTTAGCACAAGTCGCAAAATGGCCAGAAGATGCATTACATAACGACAGTGCCAACCCATTACTTGCAAACTTAGGCCAACAAGGCCGTGAGTTTCTATCACTACTGCATAGCGGTGATACCATAGAAATTCCGTTGTTTGATGAGCTGTTTGATCATTCCAACTTAAGTGATGAAACTGACCCTATAAATAAACCGTCGGTTTTACTGCAATTACAAAAAGACATATTAACGTTAACCGATAAACGTGACGAGCCTGTTGTCTCAATTGATAACAGTATCACAATAACATCAGCACACAGCGCCTTGCGCGAAGTACAAGGCTTGCACGATTATTTATTGCATTTATTTAATGAGGATAGTTCTTTAACGCCAAAAGATATTTTGGTTATGTGTCCACAAATAGAACAGTATGCACCTTATATCGATTCTGTCTTCGTGCGGGGGTGGGATGAAATTGGCGAAGCTGTGCCACCGTTGCCATGTTCAATCGCAGATAGGGTTTCAAAGGACTCTGAGCCATTAGTTGCGGCATTTTCGGAATTACTTTGTATGCCTGACAGTCGTTTTGGTGTTAATCAAATATTATCATATTTACGCTTACTGCCATTGCAAATGCGTTTTGGCTTAAGTGAACATGATATTGAATTGATCACCGACTGGTTAGACAAAGCAAATGTGCACTGGGGCTTAGATGCCGAACATAAAAACCGTTTACTTGCCACACAGCAATCAACAGCACAATTCACTTGGCAGCAAGGTTTAGAACGATTATTAAAGGGCTTCGCATTTGGTGATAGCACCAGTTTATATGCAGATGATATGGTTTTACCTTGGGTTGAAGGTAATAACGCTCTGATATTAGGCAAACTCTTGTTGTTATGCGAACAGCTTAAACAAATGAGCGTAAGTCTAACTAAGCCTAAAACGGCAGAGCAGTGGCAACAATCGTTGCAAAATTTTATTGAGCGCTTATTTTTAGGAGAAGAGACTGACAATGGTTTAGTTATCATTAATCAGGCAATTTCTTCGTTAGCTTTGTATTGTAAAGAAGCTGGTTATACCGGGAACATTGAATTAGCTGTAGTGCGTGAATATTTAAACCAACACTTTAGCCAGCCTGATCCTGGTCGACAATTTATGATCGGCCAAATAACCTTTTGCTCTATGCTACCTATGCGTTCAATTCCGTTTAAAGTACTTGCTGTACTTGGTTTGAATGATGGTGAATTTCCTCGTCAACGACAACCATTAGGTTTTGACTTAATGTCGATGACGAAGGTTTTGCCAGGTGATCGTTCTCGCCGTGGCGACGATCGTTATTTGTTTCTTGAAGCGCTTATTTCTGCCAGAGACAATCTGTATTTAAGTTATCAAGGATTTGATATTAAAAACAACAATGAACGACAGCCATCAATTGTTTTGCGTGAGTTAATGGATTACTTGAGTTGTGGGTATGGTTGGGACTTCAAACAAGCAGAACAACCAACGCAAAGCCAACTAAGGCAGCTCCCTCTGCAGGTATTCAGTTTAGATAATTTTAGTGAAGTTAACCCCTATAAAAGCTTTGATGATAAATGGTTGAAGCTGGCTAAAGTCAGTGGAGAATGTATTCAAAACGACTACGCAGAGCAATTACTGCCTCTACCTGAAGAACAAGTGCTCGAATTAAGTTTAGTGCAAATAAACCGATTTTTAACGAATCCTGCGCAGGTATTTGCAGAGCAACGGCTTAAACTATTTTTCAATAAAAACGAACAAAACATTGATGATGCTGAACCATTTACCTTCAGCCATTTAGATAAATACTTATTCCAGCAAAATGTGTTGGTTGAAGATATTGCCCAACGTCGCGATATTCAATCATGTGACCTGTATCAACAAGCGCTATTATCAGGAGACTTTCCTGATAACCCATTATTTGCACAAGAATTATCAGATTGGCAAGTAACAATGCATAATTTCTCAAAGGCCGTTTATGGAAACATGCAAACTACGTTAGATTCCCAGGGCTCAATTGAACCGTTACTATCAAATTTAGAACAGAGCATTCAACTCAATCCATGTGATGAAGTGCTTGGTGAAATCGTCGTTATGGATCCTGCTTTGACATGGCAAATTAGCGCTGAAATAACTCTTTATCAAACCGCAAACAATCTGGTGCATTTCAGTTATCGTCCAGCGAAAGTAAAAGCAAAGGATCTAAGCCAATTATACCTTAATCATTTATTGTTATGTGCGTTATGTCCAAGTGATAAAGAAGTCTCTAGCTTAGGCTATTACCTAAATGAAAAAGATAATAAATTACAAATGGTTAGTTTTAACTATATTGATGGTGCCAAAGCGCAACTTTCTAAAATACTCGCTTACTATCAACTCTCGTTAACTAAGCCGCTTTTGTTAAACAGCATTATTGCCGATAAACTGTTTTGGAAGTCGGGTAAGGGCGGTGGAAAATTTATCGAGCCAGAGTTTAACCAAGCCCAGTTAACAAAGCTTTGGCAAGATGGTTATAACATTGACGGGTTAGAAAGTGATCCTTACCTGCATTATATTTGGAAAGAATGTCCTAATTTACAAGAGTTCAGCCAAGGATTTACTGACATCTACCAGACTCTTTACCTCAATCTAAGCATCACAGAACAAGAATTGAACGCATCAGAAACCTCAACAACAGAGGTTAGCTATGAATAACGTAAATTCTATTAGCAAACAGACGTCACAGGCTCTACACGCAGAAACGCTACCATTAAATGGTTGTCATCTTATAGAGGCAAGTGCAGGTACTGGTAAAACCTTTAACATTACTCGTATATACCTGCGAATGTTGTTAGAGCGAAGACTTAGTGTTGAAAACATTTTAGTAATGACGTTTACCAAGGCCGCAACAGAAGAAATACGTGGTCGAATTGACGAGTTTTTGCGGGACGTATTAACCCATTGGCAAACGTATACCAATGATGAAAATAATCATTACTTTTATACGCTAAAGCAAAATTTAATGGTTGATGGCATTAGCGATGATGCCGTTAAAGTTATCATTAAAAATGCATTAATTAATCTTGATGAAGCGTCTATATTCACCATACATGGCTTTTGTAAGCGTGTTTTATCAGAGCAGGCGTTTGCTTCTGGAATGAATTTTAACGCTCAAATGGAAGCTGATGACAGTGAAGTCGTACTGCAAGCTTGTCAAGATCACTATCGGATACTAGCCCATGCTGATTCATTGGATGATTACCAACTATTTGTTCAACACTGGGCAACCCCAGAAGCGTTTTTAGCGAGTTTTAAAGGATTACTTTATGATGACAACTTACCCACTATTAGTGATAAGCAAAGTTTAGTTAGCTCATTACAAGTTCTTGCAACTGTTGCTGAACAAGAATTACTTGAGTTTGAACAATGTATTTTTCAAGCATTAATTGATAGTAAAAAAGGCAAGGCTCGTGACACTAGAGTTGCCGAGTTCGAGCAACTTTTACAATTTTTAAAGCAGTTACAATCGACAAACTCAGATATTGAAAATCAACTTTCAAATGCACCTGACTTTAAATTTATTGCTGCAAATCGTTTCTCCAAATCGCCTGTTAAAGCAGAGTTAAAACAAGCATTTAAAACCACCGGTGAACTGAGCAAACTTATCAAGGGTTTTGGTGCCGCGTTACTAAAGTCTGAAGCGTATTCTTTAGCTGTTGTTGCTGTTAAGGCTATTAAATTCAAAGTGTTAGAAGCAAAGCGTCTGAAAAACATGTTGAACTTTGATGATTTGATATCTGAGCTTGCACGGGCCTTAAAAAATGAACAAAACTCTAATGAACAACCTTTAACTAATGCATTAATAGAACAATATCCTGTAGCACTTATCGATGAATTTCAAGATACAGACCCAAAACAGTTCTCCATATTAACGCAACTGTATTTTGATCATTCTAAAGATGATTCAGGAGCAATTAAGCAAACAGCTTTGTATCTAATTGGCGATCCTAAACAGGCCATTTACGGTTTTAGAGGTGGTGATATTTTTACCTATTTGAGCGCCGGTGAGTTGGTTGATCAACAATGGGTTATGGATACTAACTGGCGTTCATCAGCAATGATGATTGAAGGTTATAACCACTTATTTTATGGAAATGAACTTACCAGTAGTGCAAAAGATGTATTTGGCTTTGGCATACAATATCAGCCCGTACAGGCTTCTATTAATGCTGATAAAGAACGGTTGATTGATAATAAAGATCATAAAGCCCTGCAGTTCGTTGATTTTAAAGCAAGTGAAGAGTTTGAATACAGAGGTTATATTAAAACCGACTTTCGTAAATCGATGGCACATTGGGTTGCTGCAGAGGTTGGTCGGTTATTAAGTGAAGCGTTATTAGCCACAACCGTTGGCTCAGAGCCAGTAAAAGCTGCAGATATTGCCATTTTAGTTAGAGATGGTGGTGAAGCCGAAGATATAAAACAAGCGCTAAACACATTAAATATTGCCAGTGTTTATAAGTCACAGCGAGCTAATTTATTTTTAAGTGACATTGCCCAGCAATTTGTTGCGGTGTTGAATGCCATTATCAATCACGAAGATGACAGAGCATTTATCCAAGCGTTGTCAGGTCCATATTTTTCTTATTCTCCGAGTAAACTCTATGAAGTTCAAAATGATGAAATAGTATGGGAAAGAGTACGCAGTGAATTTAATCGATTAAAAGCAATTTGGTTTAAACGTGGTTTTATGGCCATGGCGCTGAAAATATTGCATGATTATTACCCTGGCAGCCAGCAAGATAACGAACGCCAACTCACTAATATCATACACTTATTTGAGTTATTACAAACGGAAAGCCAACGGTTAAAGCAACCGCAGGAGCTAATGGCTTATTTGACCGAACAATGTCAAAACCCTAATCAAAATGAAGCCGAACTTCGTTTGGAAAGTGATGCGGACCTTATTCAAATTGTTACCCAACATGGCTCTAAAGGGCTTGAATATCCTGTCGTGTTTGTGCCATTTGCAAGTCGTCATAAAAACCCGGTTAAATTTGGGGCATCATTTAAAGAAGTTTTAAGGTTTCATCAACAAGAAGGGGACTTCACAGTCCATTTAGGCGATGATGCACTTGCTCGGCAACGTATGGCTGATGAAGGCTATGCAGAAGACGTACGTTTGCTGTATGTTGCTGTGACCCGAGCTAAACATCGTTGTTACTTAGCTTGCACTACATTTCAAGAACATGACAAGTCGCCACTTGGTAAAGCATTACAATTATCGAATGGCCAATCGTTTTCAGAGGGCATACAGCCTCTTATAGCATATGCACCGCAAGCCATCGGTTTGACAATTGCCGAAGGTGCCGACTTTAAAGGCAGCCTTGTTGAAACGGTAACCCAACTTGAACAATTTACTGAACAAGAATTTACTGGTCGAATAGAGCGCGATTGGTGGTTAAGCTCATTTTCAGCCCTAACTCGAAATGTACGTCATGGTGGTAGAAATGAGCCAGACAGGGATCCCGATGAAGTCAGTTTAAATCAGTTAGTATCGAAGAAAGATGTCATTCGCTTTGCCTTTCAAAAAGGAGCTAAGACCGGTAATTTATTGCATGATGTCTTTGAGCGTATCGATTTCGAACAACCAAACTGGCAAAAAGATGCCAGTTACAATCTAACTAAGTTTGGGGAATTACCGAGCGGCTTTGAGCAAAGTGATGTGTATGACTGGTTAGAAGATTGTTTAAATACACCATATAACGAGCACAATCACACTCTAGCGCAGTTATCGGTTGAAGAAACACTCAGAGAGGCTGAATTTTACTTTCCTATGGAAAACGTTGATTTAGGCGGTTTAAAGCGTTTGTTAACCCAGTTTAGAAAATCCTTAGGGTTACCAGAGGAGGAGCTAGCGCAAATCAATTCAGAATTACCTGCATTTGGCCAATTAAAAGGTATGATGCATGGCTTTATTGATTTAATTTTTTGCAAGGATAATAAATATTTCGTTTGTGATTATAAATCTAGCCATCTCGGTGATAAATTCAGTGATTACCTACCTGAACGACTTAGCATTAATGTCATTAAGAACTTTTATGACTTACAGTTTTTAATTTATTCTCTGGCGTTGCATCGATATTTAAAGCGTAGAGTACCTAATTACTCGATAGAAACTCATTTTGGTGGCGTTTATTATTTATATCTTCGTGGCATGAGTGCTGATAATAACGATTTTTGCGGTGTTTTCTTTAATAGCTTAACAGCAGAGTTGTTGCAAAAACTCGATCATTTATTTTCTGGAACCAAGATATCCCTAGAGGTTGATACCAAGGAATTTAGCAATGAATAGTTCTATGTCATGTTTGCCTTATCAAACCTTTTATCAAGCTGAGCAAGTACTTGAGGGCATTCAAGCGATTGACTATTACTTAGCATGCAACTTGTATGAGAACAGTCAGAACAAATCATCTCTGCTATTTCATTTGTATTTGGCTCTGAGTGCTAGCCAACGGGATGGACACAGTTGTTTGGATGTTAGCGCATTAAACGAGCAGACTCTATGGCAGACTAAAACAGAAGGTACTGAAAACAATAGATATTACCAAGAACCAGTTGAAGAAAAACCAGGCTACTCGTTTCCTGTTTTTGATACTTTGTTATCTAGCTTGAGTGAATTTGAAGTAGCGAGTAAAGATTGCAAAGAACAACTGATTGTTTTAGAACATCAAAATTTATATTTGCGCCGTTATTGGCAGTTTGAAGTAGAGCTCGCAAACTATATTGAGCAAAGGTTATTACAAACTGAAGCTGTTGATGTAAGCCAAACAGCAAGTATAATTCAATCGTTATTCTCAGAAGCTAACGAGGATGTCGATTGGCAACTTACCGGAGTTGCCAATGCGTTAAATAAAACATTTTCAATTATTGCCGGAGGACCTGGTACTGGTAAAACTTATACGGTAACTAAATTATTAGCAGGGTTATTAATGCAAAATGCTAATATTCGTATCGATATGGTTGCGCCAACCGGGAAAGCTGCTCAGCGTTTATCTGAATCAATTGTAAGTGCTGTTAATTCGTTTAAACAGCAACAAGTAATTGATGACTCTATATTAGAAAAAATACCAACGACAGCGTCTACTATACATCGTTTATTGGGGGTCATTAAAAATAGCCCTAATTTCCGTCATCATCAACAAAATAAGTTAAACACTGATGTTGTTTTAATTGATGAAGTTTCGATGGTCGATTTACCTATGATGACTCGTATATTTAGAGCCTTACCGAAAGATTGTAAAATTATTTTACTTGGTGATGGTGATCAACTTCCTTCTGTTGCAACAGGAAGCGTACTCGCTGACTTGACGCCTTGGCCTGACACCCAATACAGTGCTACCAACAAAGATTTTGTCGAGAAAACAACGAACCAAACGTTGCCTGACTTTGATAGTTCACCAAGCGTAGATTATTTAACCTATTTAACCTTAAGTCGTCGCTTCAGTGGTGATGGTGGTATCGGTAGAATTGCTAAGTTGGTCATTGCGTCTGAAACGGAGCCGTCGTGGTCTTTGTTAACTGAAAAATCAAACCAAGAACTCGATTTTATTGGTGATAAACCATTAACAGAAACAATTAAACGCTTGACCGAACAATTTTATGCGCCAATCTTTTCAGCTAGCACTATAGAGCAAGCTTTTTCACTTTTAGTTAAGTTTAGAATACTTGTTCCGACACGTATAGGTGAGTCGGGCTTAGAGAATATCAATGAGTTGGTAGAGAACTATTTAACAAAACAGCATTGCATTACAAACAAACAAGAAAATTATCACGGCAGACCCATTATGATCAGCCAAAATCATTATGGTGTAAATCTATTTAATGGGGATATTGGTCTGTTGTTTAAGGATAATTCTGGCCGATTAATGGCGTACTTTCCTGAAGGAGATGGTTATCGGGCTATATCCATTGCCCGCTTGCCTAGTTTTGAAACGGTATATGCAATGACAATACATAAAACTCAGGGGTCTGAATTTGAAAATGTTGCATTAATTCTTCCAGAGTCAGGGGCAAATCGTTTATTATCCCGGGAACTAATATATACCGGAATAACTCGAGCTAAAAAACACTTGCAAATATTTTGCAGTAAATCAGTTTGGCAGACAGCTGTTAGCCAAAAAGTAAGCCGAGCGTCAGGATTAACTACACGACTCATGTCGTTTCTCACGAGCAGTCATTAAATACCATGAAATTATTAGATATTGATAAAAAACGTTATCGTCAACACCTTAATAAAGTTATTGCCGGCTTTATTTTTACTTTTATGATTTTAGCCTTGGCTTTAGGGCAGTTGTTTATTTTTCTGTGGGCAGAGCCTGGAGGAACGGGGGATAATTTTTGGTTCAACTTTTCTGGCGTTGCTTTGGCCTTAATATTGTCATTAAGTATTATCAATAGATTTAAAACCCACGAGTTCATGAAAGAAGTACTTTACGTGTGGCAGTTGAAACAACAAATTAATTTGGTTTACCGAAAATTGAAAGTTGTAAAGAATAAAGCTTTTACAGATAAAAACATTGATGCCTTAATTATCCTCAGCTTTTATTATAAAGCTTGTCGTCAACTATATAATCTAGACGATAATACCATCACGATCTTCTCTTTAACGAGAGAGGAAAATACTTTGTTACAGTTTATTCAATCCCATAATTTATCGATAAACAGTGAAGATTATCAGCAAAAACTTATAAAAGATGTTTAATAACAGTAGTTTGAAATAATCCACTAGATTAGACATCACAATTTTCATGTTTTTATGTGGTTTTTTTCAGAAATAAATTGGTAAATATCAGTACAAACACTAAAATTATTCTAGGGATTTTTATTTTCCCGTATTTAGTCGTAACCTATTCGTAGCAAGGCAATTAGCTTATTTCAGAGTGATTCTGGCGATGTAGGTTACTTAAAATACTAAGGATAGTATGTGAAGGAGTCCGACAAAGAGTTTGTTTTGGATGAATGGTTTATTTATCCTGAAAAATCGACGATAAAACGTAATGATGAACTGATCCATTTAGAGCCTAAAATAATGGAGGTGTTAGTTTATCTTATTCAAAATGCCAACCGTGTTGTTTCCAGGGAAGAGCTTACTGAAAAAGTATGGCAATCAAAATTTGCTTCCGATGAAGTGATCACTCGAGCAATATCAGTTCTGCGTAAGAAGCTAGATGATACAGGCAAAGTACACCGCTTTATTAAAACTATCCCCAAACATGGCTACGTTCTTGAATATTCAAATCACATTGAGGCGCATGTATTGCCTCCATTTGAAATTGAAAGTGAGCCTAATGGTATAGCACCAACGATAAATAAACTTATTAACCCCATGTGGGCATTGATTATAGCCGTAGCGGCAATAGTAATGTTAGTTACGGTTTTAGCTGTAAATTTATTTGATAACCGAGCGCATCAAGAAAGTGACAAAATTTATATTAAAGTAGATGACTTTGAGGCATTAGATAACCTATCTTCAAGCGAAATGGTTGCTAGAGTTTTATCTGAGCAGTTAATCACTACGTTAAGCAATTCCGAGTTTGCTAAAATCAGTATGCAGACAGAGTCCATTGTAGAAATAGTTAACGAAGTCGATTTTATCATTAATGGCGGAGTTAAAGAGCTTGAACATGAATACCACGTGAACTTACATTTTGTTGACGGCAATTCTGGTGATGTGTTGTGGAGTCAATCGTTTGCCGGTGATAAAAAAATGTGGCATCAATTGGTCAACAACATCAGTAAAACGATTGATTACTTTATAAGTGTTGCTTATAAGGATAATTTAAATTTGAAAAAATTATCTTTAAGGAATTTACAGGCGGCTATTCTTATTCATCAGGCGAGGGAGTTGAGATTTACCGAAGAGAAAGATAGTTTAGATTTATCGATAAATATTTTACAAAACGCCCATGTTTCTTACCCAAATGAAAAACAAATTATGATGGAGCTTGCTTTAGCCTATTTTAAAAATAAAGATGGTTACTCTTCTGTTGAACATCTTCAGCTAGTAAAGCAGCTTCTAGAGCGAGCTGAACAGGCTAAATATAAAAAAGGCATTTATTGGCTGGTCAAAGCGTTATATCAAAAAATAAATAAAGAAATAAATATTAAGCAAGCTATTGTGTTAATAGAAAAAAATAGGTTGTCAGAGCCTAAAAACATAGAACTGTTAGCTATTTTAGCTTCATTTTATCAAGCTAACGGCCAATATGCTGAAGCGATGACCTTATTTTCAAATGTATTAGCACAAGAGCCAAACTTTTCATTTGCTCTTTCACATAGAGCCAAAATAGTGAGTGCCAAAAATAAACAAACTCCCAAACTAATGACTAATTAGAATGGGAGTTTAATTGTGGCTTTTATTGATTAAAAGTTTACATATAGTTTATCTGATTCATTTAATGCAACATCCTCAATACTTACATCACCTAGAGCGTTATTTAAACGGTCTGCTGTTTTATTTGCTCCATGGTTAGCTGCAAACTCAGAAATGTTTTCTCCATTACATACAACTTTAAGAGCGACTGTTTTTGTTTTTAAACGGTAGCCATCAACAGTATTGTCAAAACGGATAGTATTATTAGATTTTGCCGCCTTACATACATCAATTAATGCATTTTCCATGTAGTTTGACATGCTGTCTGCTTGAGCTCCATTTGACAGTAATAGTGATGAAGCAATAATTAATGCGCTAGTGGTAGTAGTTAATGTTAGTTTAGTAGTGTTCATGATGTGTTTTCCTTTTCTCAATGTTTTAATTTGGTTCTGTTAATCGTTTTCTTTAAATTAATTTACAGTTTTGTATTTATATTTAAATTATTCACTTTTTGTTGAATCGTTTATAAAACTGCTTTAATTCGTACTTGTCTGCGTTGACCTATTAATTAAAGGATTATTTAACATTAAAAACCTGATGAAAACATGATGAATATCTATTTTATATCTATAAGAAACATTATCAATCAAGAGGTTATGGTGTTAGTTGTGTGGGGTGTGTGTAAAAAGCTTAAGAAACCTTACATTTTTATATAAAAGAGTATTATTTGCTTAAATGTTACAAAATATGTAAATCGATTTTGGGTAATTATTCTCTTTTTGTGAAATAGTATTGCAATCTGTTGTGGGAAGAATTTCTAAAATTTGCTTGGTATTTACAAATTGATGTGTAAAAGTAAAAAAAGTGAAGGTTTTATCTTATAAAATTAGGTATTTATAAAATATAAGCTAATCTAAAGGTAAGCATTACATGATCTAAATGCTTAACAAAAAGTATTGTCGGATTAAATGCGAATTCTAAAATAAAGAGAATGGGGAACGCGAATGCAATCATTACAAGTAAGAGATTATTTAAATACTCATCCTGTTACTTTTACACCTGATATGGCGATAGAAGAAGCCAGTGAGATGATCACTAAAACTCATGAGTTAGGGGGACCTGTTTTAGATACAAACGGAAATTTAGTAGGTTTTTTATCAGAGTCAGATATTTTAGGAAAAATGCTTGAAACTGGGTACTACAGTGAGCATGTTAGTTCCGTAGATCAGTTAATGAGAAAAGATGTGCTGGTAATGAAACCTTACGACAGTATTGTTGAACTGGCCCAAACAATGATGCAAGCAAAACCTAAGGTCTACCCTGTAACTGATGATGATGGAAATTTATTGGGTACCATATGTCGTAATGATGTATTAGCTGCTTTGGATTCACATATTAGGGCTTCATTTCATGTAACCACTAAAACTGGTTAGAAAGTAAATTACTTAACTATTATCGTTAAATTATTTTAATTGCTAAAAAGCAGCGTTTACGCTGCTTTTTTCATTTTAAATTTCTGTTAATATTGGCGCAGTTTTTTAAGTTACACGTTATGAGAAAATTTTGTCCGAACAGCCATCAGATTTTAAACCTTTAGTAGACTCTTTATTTCAACAATTACGTAATACGCGTAATTGTGATCGAGGTATTCTAAAAAAACGCCTGCATGGCCTGAAGCATATTAAAAATGAGCAAAAGAAGTTAAACGCTTTATCCAATATTGAGCAAGCCATAAATCAATCAATTACTAATAAAGTTCATTTATTAAAAGCTATCCCCAAAATAACATACCCAGAGCAACTGCCTGTTTCGCAGAGTGTAGATAAAATAACCAAAGCGATTAAAGACAATCAAGTTGTGATCATTGCTGGTGAAACTGGCTCAGGTAAAACCACACAAATACCAAAGATATGTTTGGAACTAGGGCGTGGTATTGAAGGTTTTATTGGTCATACACAACCAAGACGAATTGCTGCAAGAACTGTGGCAAACCGCATCGCTGAAGAAATGCATGGCAAATTAGGTGAACAGGTTGGTTATAAAGTTAGATTTACCGATCAAGTATCATCAAACACTTATATAAAATTAATGACCGATGGCATTTTGTTGGCTGAGATGCAGCGCGATAGGTTACTAAGACAGTATGACACGATTATTATCGATGAAGCGCATGAACGCAGCTTAAATATTGATTTTATATTAGGGTATTTAAAACAAATCCTTCCTAAGCGTCCTGACTTAAAGATTATTATCACCTCAGCTACGATTGACCCGATGAAATTTTCTAAGCATTTCAATAATGCGCCTATTATTGAAGTGTCAGGTAGAACATACCCGGTAGATATTCACTACAGCCCTTTAGATGAACAAGATGGCGATTACATCAGTGGTATTATTGATGCGGTAGGGCAATTAGATAATTTACCTATGGGCGATATTTTAGTGTTTTTAAACGGTGAGCGTGAAATTAGAGACGTTGCCAGCGCATTAGAAAAAGAAAATTTAAGAGATACACAAATACTGCCGTTATTTTCAAGATTAACAGTTGCTGAACAAAACAAAATATTTGCTCCCCATCGAGGACGTAATATTGTTTTGGCGACTAACGTTGCCGAAACGTCATTAACTGTCCCAGGTATTCGTTATGTTATCGACCCTGGAACTGCAAGAATATCTAGATACAGCTACCGTACAAAGGTCCAACGTTTACCAATTGAGCCTATATCACAAGCAAGTGCCAATCAACGCTCTGGGCGTTGTGGTCGTGTTGCTGCCGGTGTTTGTATCCGTTTATATTCTGAAGAGGACTTTTTATCTAGAGCAGAATTTACAGATCCTGAGATTTTACGAACAAATTTAGCGACGGTAATACTGCAAATGCTAGCGCTAGGTCTTGGCGATATTGGCATGTTTCCATTTCTGCAAGCGCCTGATAGTCGAAATATAAATGACGGTATGCGTTTGTTGGAAGAATTAGCCGCCATTAAGTCAGCTAAATCAGTCAAACCGTTATTAACCGATACCGGTCGAAGTTTATCTAAATTTCCGATAGATCCACGTTTGGCTAAAATGTTACTCAGTGCTAAAGAACTGGGCTGTTCGCAACAAGTTGCAATTATTGTTGCCGCTTTGAGTATTCAAGACCCTCGAGAACGACCGATGGAAAAACAGCAGGCTGCGGATCAAGCACATAGCCGTTTTAAAGATAAAGAGTCTGATTATATTAGCTTACTCAATTTATTTAATTACATCAGGCAGAAACAACAAGAGCTTTCTAATAACCAGTTTAGACAATTATGTAAAAAAGAATATCTGTCGTATTTACGTATTAGAGAGTGGCAGGATATTATTTCGCAGTTAAAGCAAACCTTTAATGAAAACAAATGGTCATGGCCAAAATTTGACCCTGAAGATGAATCTAAGCATGATATTTTGCACCAAGCGATTCTTTCGGGGCTATTGAGCCATATTGGCAATTTAGATGAAAACCGAGAATATAAAGGCGCCCGTAATAGTAAGTTTTATATTTTTCCAGGATCTGGTTTAGCTAAGAAAACACCAAAATGGATAATGGCAACAGAGCTTGTTGAAACAAGTCGTTTATTTGCCCGTATGTGCGCAAAAATTGATCCTGCTTGGCTAGAGTCATTAGGGGCACATCTACTTAAACGCAGTCACTCTGAACCTCACTGGGAGAAAAAGCGTGGTGAAGTTCAAGCGTTTGAACAGGTGAGCCTATATGGATTAGTCATAGTACCTAAACGTAAAATAGCGTTTAGCCCTATAGAACCTGATACCTGTCGTAAAATCTTTATTCGTGAAGCTTTAGTTAATGGTGATTGCAGTATTAATGAAAAGTTTCTTCAACAAAATAATAAACTTGTTGCTTCAATAGAAGATCTGGAAGATAAAGCGCGTCGTAAAGACTTTTTAGTGGAAGAAGAGGAGTTGGTCGATTTTTATTTACAACGTATACCTGAAGATGTTGTAGGGCAAATAAGTTTCCTCAGCTGGTGGAAGAAAACTAAAGCTAAACAACCGGAATTATTAAACTTTTCTAAACAACAGTTACTAAAACAGCAAAGCCAAACAATTAGCGCAAAAGATTATCCAGTTGTCTGGCAACAGGGCAATATTAGTTTAGCATTAACATATAATTTTGAACCAGGCGCGGATGATGACGGGATCAGTATAAATATTCCTGTAGGGGTATTAAATCAAATTGAAGATGTTGGGTTTGAATGGTTGATACCTGCGCTAAGACTTGAACTCATTACCGCATTAATCCGCTCACTGCCTAAACAGCAACGTAAAAACTTTGTACCTGCACCAAATTATGCCAATGCATGTTTTGAAACGATAGCACCTAGTATGGGGAGCCTAGTTGATGCTATTGAAAAGCAACTATTAAGAATGACGGGTGTGCGTATACCTGAAAATAGTTGGGACTTCTCCAGCCTTACTGAACACCTTAAAATGAATTTTAAGGTGCTAACTAATAAAGGCAAGCTATTAAAACAGGGGCGCGATTTAACTGCACTGAAAGAGCAGTTACAAGGTAAGGTAAAAGAGTCGATTAAATCAGTTGCCGAAAAGGGCATTGAGAGAGAAAATATTAAGCAATGGGATTTTAATGATATTCCCAAAGCCTATGAGAAAAAAGTTGCTAATTTAGTGATCCAAGCGTTTCCTGCATTGGTAGATAAAAACAAAGATGTTGCAATAGAGTTATTTGAACATAAAAGTTTAGCCGAACAAGCAATGCTTAAAGGGTTAACGCGTTTAGTGCTGCTTAATATCCCATCGCCAATAAAATACCTGGAAGCTAAATTACCTAATAAGGCTAAGTTGGGTCTGTATTTTAATCCTTTTGGTAAAATTTCAGACCTATTGAACGACTGTATTGAGGCCTGTGCACAGCAATTAATTAAAGACAGTGGCGATTTACCGTACGAGCAAGCTGGATTTGATCAAGCCCGAGATTTAGTGAGAGCCGAAATTGCTGATAAAGTACTTGCCAGCGCGATTAAACTCGAACAAATACTATCATTAAGACATGACATCGCTAAAAAAATGAAAGGTAATATTGGATTAAATATTATTCAAGCGCATGGTGATATTAAGCAGCAACTTGAAACGCTTGTTTTTAAAGGCTTTGTCAGCAAAAGCGGTGTAGATAAGTTGGACAATATTGTTCGCTATTTAAAAGGTATTCTTCGCAGAATGGAGAAACTTCCAATCGACCCAAATCAAGATCGTTTGAAAATGATTGAAGTTCAAAAAGCAGAAGAGCTTTATACCGCTTTGTTATTGCAACAACCAAAAAACAAACCGACAAACAGCGATATAGTTGAAATTAAGTGGATGATAGAAGAATTCAGAGTCTCTGTATTTGCCCAAAATCTGGGGACATCATTACCTATTTCGTTAAAACGGATAAAGAACAAAATTGCTGAATTTTAAATTATATTGATTAGTACTTTAGAGATAAAATTGACAACAGCGTCACAAGTCCTTATAAAAGTAGGGTGTTTATTTTTGTGTTTTTTTAAGATCTTTGTACAAATAAAAGATTTAAAGAAATATGGTACTAATTTTATAATTTATCGAATAATCAGATAGTTAATTAGTATTGAATAAGTTGTCGCAGTAGTTATAGAGGTATCTATGCACAAATTTGATCAAGATTTTGATGAAAGTCGCTCAATGTTTAGAACTATGGTTAATCAGCAAATCACCATCACCTTGCTTGATGAAGAAACCAATATGGATGTGATGGTGAATTGTCGTGACATTAGTGCCACAGGGATCGCTCTAGAAATAGAACACCCTGTTGAGGTAGGCACGATAATTAAATTTCATAATGAATGTGATGAACAACTATCAGCGCCCTTGACTGATTGCAAGGGTAAAGTATTACGTTGCGAACAAGAAAGTAAAGACTTGTTCTTATTAGCCATTGAAATTATAGACGTCGAATAATTCTTGAGTTAATCCATTTGGCAGACTAAGCCTTTAAGGTAATAGCCTTCTGGATAGTTCAACGAAATAGGGTGGTCTGCTGCTTGATGTAAACGTTCAATTATTCTACCTTCACGTTTTGCATCTAATGCTGCATCGGCAACAATTTTCTGAAATAAACCTGCGTCCATCAAACCTGAACATGAAAACGTAAGCAGTAAGCCGTTTTTATTCAACAGTTGCATCGCCAACATATTAATGTCTTTATAACCCCTACATGCCCCTTTTAATTGCGCTTTCGATTCTGCAAATTTTGGTGGATCAAGAATGATCATGTCAAACTTTTTACCTTGTTCACGATATTGACGAAGCAATTTAAATACATCTTGTTTTACAAACTGCACGTTTTTATCTTGTAAATTGTTTAACTCAAGGTTTTCCTTTGCAAGGTCTAACGCTGTTTGAGATACGTCAACGTTTATCACTTCTTTGGCACCTGCTTTAGCACAATGGAGTGAAAATGTGCCTGTATAAGAAAAACAATTTAAAACAGTTTTATCTTTCGCGTATCGTCCCGCAGCTAAACGTGAGTCACGTTGATCAAGATAGAAACCTGTTTTATGGCCTTTCTCTACATCAACCTTGATCTTAATACCATGCTCTTCAATGACACATTCAGTAGAATCTAACGGTGTGCTGATCCAACCTTTGCTTAGTTCTAAACCTTCTTTTTTACGTACATCAACATCTGAGCGTTCATAAATTGCGTGTGTGGGATATAGCTCGGCTAAGATCCTAAAGATTGTATGGCGATGATAATCTGCTCCAGCACTTAATAACTGACAGCTTAATATGTTGTCATACACATCGATGGTAAGACCTGGTAAGTTATCTGATTCGCCAGCAATTAAACGAAAGCCATTTAAGCCGCCATCGGCTATAGGTCTTTCTCTTAGTGTTGCTGCATTGATAAATCGAGTTCTAAAAAATTCATCATCAATGTTTTCATGTTGATTAAACGTCCAAACTCGAACTCTAATTTGTGAGTCTGGTGAATATGCTCCTTTAGCAAGCCAGTTACCCTTACTATCAAAAATTTCAACGGTTTCACCGGGGAGTGGTTTTCCAACAATTTTGTTGACTGCTTTGGAAAAAATCCAAGGATGACGACGTAAAAGTGATTTTTCTCGCGCAGGATTTAACATTATTCGTGCAGACATACTATATTCTTTATGTAAGGTAAAAAGAGCACTGATTGTAAACAAAGCTGGCGCAGTTAACAATATACCCATGACCATTGAATATACAGGTTTTCGTATGTTTGGAGTTCTTACATGGTTACGGCTATTCGATCGGGCGAAAATAACAAAGGATAAACTATGAAAGTTTGCTATATAGCGAAAGTAACTGGTGTTGTACAAGGTGTATATTTTAGAGCCAGTGCCCAAAATATCGCCATAGATCATGCACTAAGTGGCTATGCACATAATCTTGAAGATGGTAGTGTAGAGGTTATGGTGTGTGGCGATGAAGATAATGTTCAACATATGCTCGACTGGTTACATCAAGGTCCAGATGAAGCAGAGGTTGAAAATGTTACAGTCGATCAAACTCACCCACGAGATATTAATCATTTTTCTATTGGATAAATTGCGTATTTGCAATTAAACCTGTTTTTATTAGGATGACAAGTGAAGTTTATAGACGTAACTGAACAACAAGAACTAGTATTTAACCAAACACCAACTCCGACTATTACCAATGACGAATGCCTAATAAAAGTGCATGCGCTGGGTGTTAATCGTGCCGATTTATTACAACGTGCTGGCAAGTATCCACCACCACCGGGTGAGTCACCTATTTTAGGTCTTGAAGTTTGCGGTGAAATTACAAAACTTGGCGATGACGTAAGTGGGTTTGACTTAGGCGATAAGGTCTTGGGCCTTGTTGGCGGAGGCGGATATAGCGAGTATGTAAAAATTAAAGCCTCACATATGATTTCGTTGCCTGAACAGCTTAATTATTCTCAAGGTGCCGCCATCGCGGAAGTTTATTTAACTGCCTTTCAAAGTTTATTCTCTATTGCTAATGTACAACCCAAAGAACACGTGCTCATTCATGCTGGTGCGAGCGGGGTAGGTACTGCTGCAATTCAATTATGCAAAGCGATAGGCGCTGAAGTTACTGTTACGGTTAGCTCTGAGAAGAAAGCCCAAGCGTGTAAGGCTTTAGGTGCAGATAACATCATTAACTACAAAAATGAAGACTTTGTAGCATGGAAGAAACAACACCTTAAAGCTGGTTTTAATGTGATTTTAGATGTTGTTGGTGGTGATTATTTATCTAGAAATATCGATGTTGCCGCTTTAGACTCAAAAATTGTTATGTTAGCAATGTTGGGCGGTCGATTTTGCGAACAAGTTGATGTCGCCAAGATGTTGCTTAAACGAGTTAATATTCATGCGACTACGTTAAGAAGTCGTTCTGATAACTATAAAAGTAAGCTCGTAGCTGATTTTAATGCAAAGTTTTCACAAGCGTTAAGTGATGATTCGGTAAAGCCGGTGATTGAACAAGAGTTTGACTGGAGCGAAGCGGATCAAGCTCACCAGTTAATGAGCCAAAATAAAAATATTGGTAAGTACATTCTAACGATTAATCACTAGTTAATTTTCTGATATTCGAATGCCAAGACAAGATAAACACTTGTCTTGGCATCAAGTTAAGGCCACTAATTAATCTGCTACCTTTGTAAACCTTAATAGCGTTTTTCCATCTCTTTCAATGGTTTCATTAAACATGGTGAGGGGTCTTATCCATACGTTTCTATCACCATATAAGGGGTGATAAACAACAAACTCCTCTTCAGTTTCACTATGTTTGGCAATATGTAAAACCTGATAAAAATTGCCCTTAAAATGTTGGTATTTACCTGTTGGTATGCTCATACAATACTAGTCTTAATTCAATCGGTGGTTAAGTTTACCCTAATCAGTACTAAAGCCAAACATAACTGACCCCGTTTATGTTCTTTGAATGAGATGAATGTGAAAACGTTAAACATCTTCTATTATTAGCATTATTAAATAAGGGTTTTATCCCGATCGTTCAGTGTGTTGGTATCAAATGAGGAATTTATGGCAAACTTTTTTAACTTTTTATGGGCATTTATTCTTTTATATAGTGTTGTAGCCGCGCTGTTATTAGTTACCGGCAAAGCCAAACCGGGTATGCAGGTTGGTTACTCACTATATGGCCACTTAGTGACTTCAGCTGGTGCATTAATAAATGGCTTAGGGTTAAACCCAACAATAGGAGTAATTGTTATTTTGTATGGGGTATACCTTCATTATAAAGAAATGATAAAACAGCAAAATTGACAGGGTAACCTATAATGAAATAGATTTTTCAAGGAGCTTGTCATGCCAAAATACATTATTGAAAGAGAAATACCAGATGTTGGTCAGTTATCCTGTGAAGATTTTACCGGAATAGCGCAAAAGTCGTGTTCTGTACTCAATGAAATAGGTACGAGCATACAATGGTTGGAAAGTTATGTTACTGATAACAAAATATACTGCGTATACATAGCACCCAATGAAGATGTCGTTATGGAACATGCTAATAAGGGCGGATTTCCAGCAAACAGTATTCAACAAGTGCGCAGGATAATTGATCCAACCACTTCAGAGTGATATGAAAATTATTTAACACTCACGTTGCTCTACCAACTGAGCTAGTTTTTTTCTTCAGAAAGCAAATCAGAAAATAAACCATCCATGGCATTTCTGCATATAGTTCTTCCATGAACAAAAAGGCCTGTAACTATTTCTAGCACAGGCCTTCTTTAATGTGGTCATTAACCTAGATTTGAAATCCTAATCATTCTCAATTATTCATCTTCATTGATTCGTAATTACAAAATTTACATAAAGTTTTTAGATACGCCTCCCATAAAAACAGAGCAAAAGGTTAACCTAATAAGATTCAAATATAATAAAGCCAACAGTTATAAGAAGCTCCTGCGGTAATTGCTAATTAAGTTGTTGATTATAAAAGGACTAAATAAAAATAAACTTTATATTACATGGTCAAAAACTTTTTAAAAATCTCATGTAATAATTTCATTTACAGGATATTTTGTATTTCTAAATTACTATACTGGTTTCAGTTTGAGGGTGTAAAATTTAGTTTTGTATTTTGCTATCCATATTTAGTAAAAATATAGGGAATCATAAAATGAAAACATTTATTAAAACACTGTTTGCAGTGACGATCACTTTTGGGTCTTATCTATCAGTAGCGAATGAAAGGAATGTGACTTTTAAAGCCGGAGATTCTAGTCGAGGAACACAAACTTGCATAGCTGCGGCTCAAGATGACTTATTTAAATTAAAAGCATGGGGTAGGTTTGACGGTAACGGTCCAAAGGATACAACTAGAAATTTAATTTGTAATAATCAAGATATAACAAACTTTGCAGCTTCTTTTCAAGCCTACAAAACGACAAAATATTTATCTCGATATGCTCCTGGAAAGTACAAGGTAGACGTAGATAAAGTAAGGATTATTGATTTAGCAAACAGTAAAACTCAATCATATAAACATGTAATCATATTAGTAAGTAGCAATTAAGTTTTGTATTAGACTTGAACCAGGGACAAACGCTGACTTTACAAATAGTACAGTCCGTTGCTCTACCAACTAAGCTAGTTTTTCTTCAGAAAGCAAAAAGGCCTGTAACTATTTCTAGTACAGGCCTTCTTTAATGTGGCTCCTCAACCTGGACTTGAACCAGGGACAAACGGATTAACAGTCCGTTGCTCTACCAACTGAGCTATTGAGGAATAATTTTTTAGAGTAGTATTATTTTCTACTTTTAATATGGCTCCTCAACCTGGACTTGAACCAGGGAGGAACGGCGATTTTATATTAATCAGTCCGTTGCTTTGCAACTTTCTGTATATCATCACCAAATATGGCTCCTCAACCTGGACTTGAACCAGGGACAAACGGATTAACAGTCCGTTGCTCTACCAACTGAGCTATTGAGGAATTGTTCTTTTTTGATTTATAAAAGTCTTACTTGAATGCTTTCTAAATCTTAATAATCGTTATCGCTAACCATTACTTTTAATATGGCTCCTCAACCTGGACTTGAACCAGGGACAAACGGATTAACAGTCCGTTGCTCTACCAACTGAGCTATTGAGGAATTGTCGTTAAGCAACTTGCTTAACGGGGCGGAATATTATATTTCTATATCGAGCCTGTCAACACTAAAAATAAGATTAATTTCAATTGTTGTATCGTTTGCTTGTTTTGCATACAAATTGTCGCTGAATTAGCCGCCTAGAGACAAGTTGATTGTTAAAAATAATTTAACAATTATCAGGATTTCATTGAAAAGTTATCCACTGTTTCTGTGGATAACTGTGTGCATTGAAGTGTAAACATTTTGTACGGGGCTGTTTCTATTGATTTTTATAAATAGAACACATTGAATGATGCCCTGTAAACTTGTTAATTTACAATGGCTTATGTTCTAATTGGTTATTATTGAATCTATCGGACTGTTTTATAAGCAATCGAATGTTTTATGTTCTGAATGTGCATAAATTATTTGTTTTACGTTAAATGCTGATTAATTAGCTATAAATCTAATAATTAATAGCTAGTGCGGTTACTATCTTTTACAATAATAAACTTTCCATTTCTCCAAAGTATTATTTTATCGATGACAAAAAAAAATAAACGGACTAATCAAGATTTATTGAATGATCCAGTCAATAGCACACTAAAAAATATGACCATACCGATGATCTTTGGCATGGTGTTGTTAATGACGTTTAACTTAGTCGATACATTTTTTGTCAGTTTGCTCGGCACGCAACCATTAGCGGCGATAAGTTTTACTTTTCCAATAACGTTTACCGTTATTAGTTTATCAATAGGGCTAGGTATTGGTACCTCAGCGGTAATTGCGAAAACGTTAGGTAAAGGTAATACAGAAGATGCACGCAATGCGGCAACAGTTGCGTTATTGATTACATCAATCATTGTTATGATCCTGTCCTTTTTTGGTTATGTATTTTCTGATCAAATATTTACTTTATTGGGCGCTGAAGATCACCTATTAGAACTTATTCATGATTATATGGATTTATGGTTTTTAGGAAGTGTTGGTTTAATTGGTCCAATGATTGGCAATGCCGTTTTAAGAGCTTCAGGTGATACCCATACCCCCAGTATTGTAATGGGAAGTGCCGGTCTAATAAATGCGATTTTAGATCCAATACTTATTTTTGGTTTTGGTCCTATACCAGCTATGGGGATTCAAGGCGCTGCATTGGCTACTGTGATTTCTTGGGGCTTTGGCTTAGCGTTTATTACTTATGTACTTGCGTTTCAACGTAAACTCATACATTTATCCTTACCTGAATGGTCTGTGGTAAAACAATCAGCAGGGCAGATACTGCAAATTGGTCTACCCGCTGCAGGGGCCAATATGCTTACCCCTATTGCTGCAGCAGTAATGACAGCAATTGTTGCTGGTTATGGTGAATCAGCTGTAGCGGCGTTCGGTGTAGGTTCCCGCATTGAATCAATAGCTTGTTTAGTCGTGCTGGCAATGTCGATGACATTACCACCATTTATCAGTCAGAATTTTGGCGCTGGCAATATCGAACGAGTAGAGCAAGCGTTTAATGCTTCGGCTAAATTTGTCATATTGTGGCAAATTGTTATTTATGTTGTGCTTATTATAATTTCCCCTCTAATTAGCTCTGCTTTTGCAAAAGAACAAAGTGTGGCAGACATCATCACTTTATTCATGTGGATTCTGCCATTAGGATATGGTTTACAAGGTATTGTTATTTTAACTAATTCTTCATTTAATGCCTTACATAAACCAATGGTTGCATTAGTATTGAGCATTATTCGTTTGTTTGTATTTTATGTCCCTCTAGCATACGTTGGCAGTATATTTTTCGGTTTAACTGGGCTCTTTGTTGGTGCGTTATTGGGGAACTTATTTATGGCCGTTGTTTCTTATTACTTATTTAACAAGCAGTTTAAGAATCCTGAAACATTAAGTTCAGCGGGAGCATAATCATGACTAAAGAATTTCAAATAGTTTCTGATTATACGCCAAGCGGCGATCAACCAACTGCGATTGCTAAATTAATGGATGGTTTAGACTCTGGCTTAGCTCATCAAACCCTACTTGGAGTTACGGGCTCGGGTAAAACGTTTACTGTTGCAAATGTTATTGCAGAACAACAACGCCCAACAATGATTTTAGCGCCTAATAAAACGTTGGCCGCTCAGCTGTATGGTGAGATGAAAGAGTTTTTCCCTCATAATGCGGTTGAGTACTTTGTATCGTACTATGACTATTACCAGCCAGAAGCCTACGTACCAACTACCGATACATTTATTGAAAAAGACGCATCAATTAATGAGCATATTGAACAAATGCGTTTATCAGCCACTAAGGCACTATTAGAGCGACGAGATGTTGTTATTATTGCCTCTGTTTCTGCAATTTATGGTTTAGGTGACCCAGACTCTTATTTAAAAATGATGTTGCACCTCAGGCAGGGCGATATTATCAATCAGCGCGACATTTTAAGGCGTTTAGCTGAATTACAATACACTCGCAATGATGTTGCGTTTCAGCGCGCTACATATCGTGTCAGGGGCGATGTGATTGATATATTTCCGGCTGAATCAGACCGAATTGCTATTCGTGTTGAATTGTTTGATGAAGAAGTAGAGCGCATTAGCCAATTTGATCCACTTACCGGTCAAGTAGAGCGTATATTACCAAGAGTCACCATATACCCAAAAACTCATTACGCCACACCACGCGAAAAAATACTCGCTGCAGTTGATAAAATTAAAGTTGAATTGAAAGAGCGTGCTACCCAATTAAAAGAAAATAACCGCCTTGTAGAAGAGCAGCGAATCGTACAGCGCACTCAATTTGATATTGAGATGATGACTGAGCTCGGCTATTGCTCTGGCATCGAAAACTATTCCCGTTATTTGTCAGGGCGAGAGCCGGGTGATGCGCCGCCAACCTTGTTTGATTATTTACCAGATGACGGTTTACTTATATTAGATGAGTCGCATGTAACCGTCCCTCAAATCGGTGCTATGTATAAAGGTGACCGTTCACGTAAGCAGAACCTTGTTGAATACGGTTTTCGTTTACCTTCTGCGCTTGATAACCGGCCGATGAAGTTTGATGAATTTACTGCTATTTCACCACAAACAATCTATGTTTCAGCTACACCAAGTGATTATGAAATTGATAAGTCTTCAGGTGAAATAGCGGAACAAGTCGTTAGGCCTACCGGCTTATTGGATCCTGAAATTGAAGTTCGACCTGTAGAAACACAAGTTGATGATTTACTCTCAGAAATAAATGTTAGGGTGGCTAAAAATGAACGAGTTCTCGCGACGACATTAACGAAAAGGATGGCTGAAGATCTTAGTGAATATTTGACCGAACATGGCGTAGCCACTCGTTATTTACATTCAGATGTAGATACGGTTGAGCGTATGGAAATCATACGTGATTTACGCTTAGGTAAGTTTGATGTGTTAATCGGCATTAACTTGTTGCGTGAGGGACTAGATCTACCCGAAGTATCTTTAGTGGCTATTTTAGATGCTGATAAAGAAGGTTTTTTACGTTCAGAACGTTCACTAATTCAAACCATAGGCAGAGCGGCGCGTAATTTAGAAGGTAAGGCTATTTTATACGCTGATAGAATTACTAAATCGATGAAAAAAGCTATCGATGAAACTGAACGTCGTCGTGCTAAACAACATAACTATAATGTAGAAAATGGTATCACTCCTAAAGGATTAGTTAAGAAGATACAAGATGTTATGGGTGTAGGTAGTGGATTAAAAGAAGGGGACTCGAAGGTAGCTTCTCCAGCGGCAGAGCAACATATTTTAACTACGACAGAAATAGATAAAAAAGTTGCCAGCCTTGAAAATGAAATGTTTGATCATGCACGCAATTTAGAGTTTGAGAAAGCCGCTGCATGTCGAGATGAAATATCGAAACTACGAAATTTACAACTAAAAACGTAACCAGTTTTAAATAGTTAAACTCTAGAACTATAAAACGTAATTATTTCTGCAATCTCATCGGTATTGCATTTACGTAAACTGGAGATCTCATTAATGATTTTGTCCTGGATATCAACAGGAAATAACATTAATTGTTCTAAATACAAGTGTGCTTGTAACTCGTCTTTTGCACTAATGAGATCGGCTAAATGAATAGCATGATGTTCCCAAATAGAGCCCATACGTCCTCCTATAAATAACTAAGACATATGATAAGTTTAGGCTAGAAATTCACTTTTAGCCTAATAATTATGGGGCTTGTGGGCATTTATACATAGAGCTTTAATTTTAAAAAGCTAAGTTATTTATTTAATTGGTATTTTTCTAATCGGTATAAAAATGCTTTGTACGACATTTGTAAATGTTTAGCAGCTTTGGTTCTATTTCCATGATTTTTGCTTAATGCACTCGCTAAGCATTGTTGTTCAAAACTGTCCCAGCTAAAGCTCTCATCTGGAAAACTAAAATCAGGCGTATTGTCACAATTTTGTCCATCTGGAACATGCAATGCACTGATCAATTCTTGTTCATCATCTAACAATACAAACCGTTCAAGCCTATTGGATAATTCCCTTACGTTTCCTGGCCAGTGATACTCTAGTAACGACCGATAGGCAGATGCAGATAGTTTGGCAATGTTTATGTTGTGGCGTTTGCTGTGTAACGATAAAAAGTGTTCGCACAATGAGGCAATATCTTCACTGCGATCTCGTAAGGCAGGCATGTTTATAGGAACAATGTTTAAACGATAAAAAAGATCTTCTCTAAATTGGCCTGTTTTTACTTCTTGGTCTAAATCCCGGTGTGTTGCTGCAATTACCCTTACGTCGAGTGTCAGTTCTTTATTACTTCCAACTCGAGTAATTGTACCTTCTTGTAAAAACCGTAATAACTTAACTTGGGTGTTTAATGATAACTCACCAACTTCATCTAAAAATACCGTGCCATGATTGGCAGCTTCAAATTTACCTATTTTGGTTGTATTTGCGCCAGTGTAGGCACCTTTTTCAGCACCAAATAATTCTGATTCGGCTAATGAATCGGTAATTGCACCACAGTTAATGGCAATAAATGGTTTATTTTTTCTGTCAGACGACTGATGCAAAGCTCTTGCAGCGAGTTCTTTTCCTGTACCTGTTTCTCCAAGGATCAAGATTGTTGCATTGGTAGCCGATACACGTTCGATCCGTTGATAAACCTTTTGCATGCATGGGGCTTTGCCAACTAAACCGATCAGTTGGTTTTGTTCGCCAAGCTGTTGGTTTAAGTTCAAATTCTGTAAGCGCAGTGATTTAGCTGTAAGCGCCTTTTCGATAGTAAGCAGCAGTTCTTGTCGTTGAAAAGGTTTAGCGATGTAATCATCGGCACCTTGTTTAAGTGCTTCTACTGCATGGCTTATGGTTCCATGAGCCGTAGCAATAATAAAGCCGTGTTCGGCACTTGCTTTTATCGTTGTCTTGTTTCTAACGTAATTGAGTAAATCAATCCCAGATAGTTTGCCTAATTTCCAATCTGAAAACACTAGGTCAACAGGCTGCTCTTTTAGTAATAGAATTGCTTGTTCAACACAATCGGCACTGATCACTTGATAATTAGACGCACTGAGCAAACTAACAATTAATTCCCGTTGCTGTTGCTCATCTTCAACGACTAATATGAGCACATCCTGATTATTCATTATCATCACCGCTGCTAAATGTTGCACTGGCAAGGCAACCTGTTTTTGAATTAGTTAATTTAATTTTTCCATTATAGTTTAAATTAATCAGACGGTTAGCAATATATAGTCCCATGCCAGAGCCTTCGGCTTTATTGGTAACGTGAGGTTTAAATAAGTCTTCTTTTATATTTTCTTCAACACCGCCGCCGTTATCTTCAACAATTACTTTTACCGCGTTATTTACTGCCGTAGTGCTAATGTTTACGGTTCCATTAAGTGTTGATGCTTCGCACGCATTAATAATTAACGTATGCAGGATTGAGCGGATCTCAGATTCACTACCTTTAATTATTAGATTTTCATCACCCTCACAGCTGATGTTTAGTTGCTTGTCATCGCTGGCTTTGTATTCAAGAATGATATCTTGTATCACAGCATGTATCGGTACTTGCTGATCTCTTGTTAAGCCGGCCGTGGTAAGTTGTAGCAATGCGCTGATCGTTTTATTCATATGTTTAATTTTGGCTGTTACAGCACTGATTAATTCTGTTCGAGTTTTAGCCGTGATGGACTCATCATTAAGCTGTTCAATAGCAAGGCCTATTGTATGAATAGGATTTCGTAATGCGTGGGCCAAGCCCTGGCTTACTTCGCCAAGCTCGGCCAATTGTTGAATTTGTTGGTGTTTTTTCTCTGCTTTGCTAAATTCCTCTAGTTTTTCTTTAGTCGCATTAAAATGCTGAATGGTTTCTCTGATCTCTGTAACCCCTTGTTCACCAACATGATGATGATAGTCACCAGACGCTAATTTTTTAAACCCTAATGATAGTGCTTGTAATGGCTTGTTAAATTGGTGACTTAACCAGTACGCGAAACATAATGCTAATGCTGCTGATACGATGATCATTAATAGTATTTCTTCCATTAATGATGTTATTTTTGTATTGCTATCGCTAAAGTTAAAAACAAAGTCTTTGTTTAAATGTTTAACATGGGTCGCCTTATTTGAATTTTCTCTATGTAAGTCTTGTACTATTTCATTAAACTCTTTTAAAACCACGGCTTTACTAACCTGGTGCGGTTGATTTTCTACATTATTATCATCTACGCTGTCGAAAGAAGAGCTTTGAATTTCAGCTTTTGTTATAAACTTTATCTTTTCATCTTCTTTATTAACTTCCCGAATAATGTGAACGTCTTCATCATTGTGCAGTTCAGTATCTGAACTCGAGTTTTGATGAATAATTTTAATGTTTCTATGAAGGTTTTCTTGTGAGTTACCTTCATCCTCTACCACAACCTCTATTCGTTCTGCCGCCATTGCTATAACACGTTGCGACATATGTTTTGCTTGTAAATTAACTTCTTCATTGAAGTTTTTTGCCATCCAGTTGACCAGTGCTATTTGGCTTAATGCTAACAGCAGGATTAGGCATCCAATTAATGAAAATAAGTAGGTTTTTAAAGACATATCAGAATATAAAATAATAAATGCATAGTGTTAATATAACAACAAATGTGCCAATCGCTAATATAAAAATAAACTCATTAAAACAATGAGTTATCTAGGCATAATATTTTGTGAATTATCTTTTCAAAGCAAAAGTCCTGATATCAGGATATTTGTTACTTATATAAGTACATTAAACAATGAAAATTATTCAATAAAGAATCAAAGTAGCATTTAAATGGCTGCTAATACCGTGTGTTTTCTTATGTTTAGGCTTGTGTTATAAACTTGGTATGGATTTCGCAATCATGATATTGCAATGACAAAACTCGCAGTTAAATAATTAACCAATTGTCATCATAATAAATACAACGGAGTAATACATGAACAAACAATTTAAAGCATTTAATAAAACATTCTTAGCAACAACGTTAGCATTCGGCCTATCTACACTAGCTGTTGCACCAAGCTTTGCTGCAGAAAAAGAACTGCACAGAAATATTGAAGTTATTGCCAGTGATGATGTTAACGCACAAGTAACGATAAACGTAAATGGCGAAACTTCAGAATATACTTTACCTAGAGAAGCTTTGCATGATCCGAGTAAATTAAAATCAGCCATTTCAGATTTACCAGAAGAAGATCAACAGCTTATATTAGAGTCTTTAGGAAATATGCCAAAGTTACATGAAGCCCATGGTGAAAACGTAATGGTGATTAAATCAGGCGCGGAAGACATTGAGTGGGTGAGTGAAGATGGTGAACACAAAAGGGTAATGGTTATTGCAATGGATCATAATGACAGTGACAAAGTCATTCATAAAGTTGTACACAAAGAAATGCCAAAAGATAAAAACCATGTATTTGTCAAAGCGGATGACCTGCAAGGCAGCCATGCTAAGGCGATAAAACATTTAATCAGTAAAGGTAAGTTTACTGCAGAAGAGCTGAATGATATTCAACAAGCTTTAGACGAAAAACGTTAAAGATTACAGCGCACAAGCTCAATATAATATGTTAATAAAAGCCACATTTGTGGCTTTTTTTATACTAAAATTAAGCGTGTGGTTATTCGTACTCTAATGGGTCAACTACTTTGTTTAGCTCAAATGCTTCGAGGCGCTCTTGGCAAGCTCCACACTTACCACATGCTTTTTCTCGACCGTTATAACAGGTCCAAGACTTGCCATAATCTAATCCCATCGCTAAACCGTCAGTTAAGATATCTATTTTAGTTTGGGTCAAGTAAGGGCTAAATATCTCTACAGGTTGGTAGTTTGCTATTTGACAAACGTCATTCATTTTCAATACGAATTCAGGGCGACAGTCAGGATAAATAGCGTGATCGCCAGAGTGAGCACCATAATATACTTGACTTGCTTCTACTGAAACGGCATAACCTACAGCTAGAGATAATAAAATCATATTACGATTAGGAACAACCGTAGACTTCATGCTGTCTTCTTCATAGTGGCCTTCAGGTATGTCAATGTTGTCGGTAAGTGATGAGCCGGCAAGTAATTGATTAATTGCAGAAATATCAATTACTTTGTGTTCAATATTTAGCTCTTTACAAACATTGGCTGCATATTCAATTTCTTTCACATGCTTTTGCCCATAGTCAAATGTTAAGGCATAAACGTGTTTACCATCTTTTAAAGCTCGATTTAAAACCGTAAAAGAATCCATGCCGCCAGAGTAGATCACAACTACTTTATTAACACTGTTTTCTGCCATTTTTTCAGTCATTTCTTGTTGCTCTTGAGTTATACTATGAATAATTAACAATATTATACCAAGTTAAATTAATTGGTATTACTTAAAATTAAAAGATCCAAAAGATTATTTACTATGAGTCACTATAAAATTAATGAATTGTTTGAAACTATCCAGGGAGAAGGGTCATTCACCGGACAACCGTCTATTTTTTTGCGGTTACAGGGGTGTCCTGTTGGTTGTAGTTGGTGCGATACCAAGCATACATGGGAGATAAATTTAGACAGTGAAGTTTCAAGTGATGTGGTTTTACATAAAACAGCAGAAACTGACGAGTGGGTCGATCTAGATTGTGACGCTATTCTAAGAATTATTCACAGCAAAGGCTTTAAAGCCAAGCATATTGTTATTACTGGTGGTGAGCCTTGTATGGTTGACCTTAAACCCTTATGCGAAATGTTTGAGCAGCATGGTTATTCTTGTCAGGTAGAAACCTCTGGTACATTTGAAATTTTAGTGTCAAACAACTGTTGGGTTACAGTGTCGCCAAAAGTAAACATGCGTGGTGGTTATGAAATATTGTCATCAGCAATGGTTCGTGCCAATGAAATAAAGCACCCTGTGGGTACAGAGCAGCACGTTGACGATTTAAAGGCATTGCTCACCCTGCATAATATTACCGATACACCGGTTTACCTGCAGCCAATAAGTCAAAAAGAGCGAGCAACCAAGCTCGCGATTGATACCTGTATTGCTAATAACTGGCGTTTATCTGTACAAGTTCATAAATACATCGGAATTGAATAGCCCTGATATTTTTTAGTACTCAATATTACGATTAAACGGTGGCAAAGAATCAAGTAAATCTTTGCCGTAACGTTTTGAAACCAGGCGTCTGTCTAAAATGGTGATCATGCCAGTGTCTTTTTCATTTCTTAATAAACGACCACAAGACTGGATTAACTTTTTAGATGCATCAGGCACAGACAACAACATAAATGGATTACCACCTTTAAGCTTAACGTATTCAGCTTGTGCCTGATCTACCGGTGATGTTGGTACTGAGAAGGGCAGCTTGGTAATAATTAAATTGGTTAGGTATTTGCCGGGTAAATCGAGTCCTTCAGAGAAACTTTGGCTACCAAAAATAATGCTTGTTTTACCCTCATCACAAAGTTCTTTATGAGTTTTAATTATTTCCTGACGAGAGTTTTCCCCTTGTACTTGCACCTTAAATTTTGGTTTCTTGCGCAACGCTTCTGCAACTTTTTCCATTTGCCAATATGATGAGAACAGTACCAAGTTGGCTTGTTTTTCTCTTAATAATGTTGGCAGCTTTTTGATGATCTCCTCGGTAAACTCATCACTTACGTTTGGCTCATATTGCATTTTTGGAATACTAAGTACTGCATTTTCTTGGTAATTAAACGGTGAATCGAGCTTTTTGTACTGAGTACCGTCGTTATTTCCCAGTCCCGATTGTTTTCGAAAGTGATCGAAGGAGTTTAATGCACAAATAGTAGCAGAACATAACACTGCAGCTTCACATTTACTCCATAAGTTATCTTCAAGAAAAAAACCGACTTCAATAGGTGATGCTGAAATTAAATAATCATCTTTTTTACTCGATGTTTTCTCTAACCAGCGAGCAAGTGGGGCGCCTTTTTCAGAATCTGTTTTAGCATACATATACCAAATTTTTTCTAAGTTTTCTAAACGTTGAATTTCAAAGCCTGATTCAGCCAGTAATGGCTCTGCGAGATACATTTGTACCTCGCCGTCTTTTACTTCTTCCATGAGTAAATTGTAAAGCTTATTTATTTCACTTAACGCTTTTTTAGCCGTTGATGAAATATCTTCTGCTAAGTTCTTCAAGTTTTGCGGAATAATGCCATTTTCAAATCGATATTGTTTTTCTTTGGCAAAATATACTTGTTGGTTGGCATCTAAAAATGAGTTTACTTTTTGTAAATCTGCAATGAGCTCCTGAGTAAAGTCTGCCAGTTTTAATGCTGGAGATATTGCCCGTTGACTCTTACAAAGTTTACCTATTTTATCACTGGTGACTGCTACTTTAGCTAACCATTCAATCGCACCTTTTACCGTAGCCATCGCGGAAGAATGATCGCGAGTTATATCAGGCAAATGATGAGCTTCATCAATAATATATATACTGTCTTCTGGTTCGGATAGTATTTTACCACCGCCAAGCTCTAAATCAGCGAGCAACAAGCTGTGATTAACCACTAGTACATCGGCAACATCCATCAGCTCGCGTGCTTTATGAAATGGGCAGTGAGTGTGCTCACTTAAATGTCTTAAACAGCTGTGCTTATCGCTTTGTATATGTTTCCAAATGTGGTTTGGAATAGGCGTAGGCCAGGAATCTCTATCACCTTGCCATTTACCGGAGCTTAGTTTTTCATTTAACCGTTTGAGCAGTTTGATGTCGCTAACTTTAGGTTTTTCAGTAAACATTGCAACTTGTGCGGTATCACTGTCGGTATTGCATGCAAGGGCTAAACGATGTTTACAGACATAACGCTGACGACCTTTAACTAAGCAATATTCAAAGGCTAACCCTGATGTTTCTAATAAAAAGGGTAAGTCTTTTAAAACTAGCTGCTCTTGCAAGGCAACCGTTGCGGTAGAGATCACAACCTTTTTTTGACGGGAAATAGCTAAGGGAATAGCACCTAGGCAATACGCTAATGACTTTCCTGTACCTGTGCCGGCTTCAATAACAATATGTTTTCTGTCTTTTGAATATTCACCTGCAATAGTTTTGGCAATTTCTGCGATAAGGTAAGCTTGCTGTTTTCTTGGCGTAAAATTTTCAAGTTTATCACCTATGTTTTTATATGCTTTGCGGATAATTTCCTTGGTTTTATCACCTAACATTATTTTTTTGTTTCCATTAGCGTGTTGCTTTAATATACTGCTGTATATATTAACAGGTTTTTATATTAATTCGACTTTTAATGTCTCAACAGCTTCAAAAAGGTTTTCTCCTCACAAGGCAAGTGCAAGACACTCGCCACGGCATGCTTTTGACCTACTGGTTAAAGGGCGTTGATGGCCCGATAAAAATTACCGTAAATAACGAATTAGCCGTATTTTTTGTCGAAGATGCTAATGCGTTACAGGCCCATGACTTTTTAACTCAAAACAATATAAAACATCAATATAAACAATTGAATTTAAAAAACTTCAGTCAAAATCAAGTGCATGGATTTTACTTTGCCAAGTTGAAGCTTTTTTATAAAGCAAGAGAGCTTTTAAAAGAGCTCGGTATAAAATGTTTTGAAGATGATATTAGGCCTGAAGACCGATTTTTAATGGAACGTTTTATTACCGGAGCAATGGAGTTTACCGGTGTAAAACAAAGCGCTGTTGGCTTCAGTCAATATCAGCAAGCCAAAGCCCGAAAAACTGAATATACTCCCAATTTAACCATGCTTTCTATTGATTTAGAGTGTTCTTTTGACGGTGACTTATTTTCTATTGGTGCTTATAGCAACACCATAAAGAAAGTTTTTATGATAGGTGATGTGGAAGAGAGTGCCGATGAGTATATTGAATGGGTAGAAGATGAGTACGATTTATTACTCAAGTTTATTCGCTGGTTAAATGAGGTTGATCCCGACATTATCATTGGTTGGAACGTAATAAATTTTGATTTTAAATTACTGCAAAAGCGTTGTGACATTAATAACATTAAATTTGCCATAGGTCGTGATGGCAGTGCCCCTTATTGGCGACAAAATCGTTTAAGCCCTGAGCAAAACTTTATTTTAGTTGCTGGTCGAGTCATTCTCGATGGTATTGATTTACTTAAATCAGCAACGTATTCGTTTCCTAGCTTTTCACTTGAGTACGTATCTCAACATCTACTTGGTATTGGCAAAGATATCGAAGACGTAGATAATCGGGTTGAGGAAATTAAACGTAAATTTTTATATCACAAACAGCAGTTGGCAAGTTACAACCTTGAAGATTGCCGCCTGGTCTGGCTGATTTTTGAAAAAACGTTATTATTAGATTTTGCCGTATTACGCTCTGCGTTAACCGGGTTAGAACTAGACCGTGTTGGTGGTAGTGTTGCAGCGTTCACAAATTTATATTTACCAAAACTGCATCGTAGTGGCTATATTGCTCCGAATATGGGCGATGGTGACAGTGGGTTAGTGTCACCGGGCGGTTATGTGATGGATTCTATACCCGGTTTATATAAAAACGTATTAGTACTTGATTTTAAAAGCTTGTATCCCAGTATTATTCGTACCTTTAACATCGATCCTATGGGGTTAATTGAAGGATTGTTAGAGCAACAGCTAGAAATTGAACAACCAAAACCCGACATGTACAAAACCATCCCTGGTTTTGATGGCGCTTTTTTCTCCCGTAACAAACACTTCTTACCAGAAATAATAGAAAACTTATGGGCAGAGCGGGACAAAGCTAAACAACATAAGAATGCACCGTTATCGCAAGCCATTAAAATTATTATGAATTCTTTTTATGGAATTTTAGGCTCTACTGGCTGCCGTTTTTTTGATCCAAGGCTGTCGGGCTCAATTACAAAACGCTCACACCAACTCTTAAACCAAACCAAAGATTGGATAGAAGAATTAGGCTACACGGTTATTTATGGTGATACGGACTCCATTTTTGTCAGTGTTGGTGAAGATAAAACCGACAAGCAAAGTGTGTCTGTCGGTAAAGAGATGATGGCGTTTATCAATAAACGTATGAATCAAGAACTCACAGATAAATACCATATAAACTCTGCATTAGAAATTGAATTTGAAACTCATTTTCATCAGTTTTTGATGCCAACAGTACGTGGTCAAGATATTGGTACCAAGAAGCGTTATGCGGGCTTAGTAGGGCGTGGGGAGCAAGAGAAGCTTGTTTTTAAAGGCTTAGAAAGTGTTCGTACCGATTGGACCGAGCTTGCAAAAGAATTTCAGCAAACACTGTATTTAAAAGTATTTAAAGGTGAGCCGGTAGAGGATTACATTTTAACTACCGTAGCCGATACGTTAGCGGGTAAGTTTGATGGGCAGTTAATTTATCGAAAGCGTTTACGCAGAAAGTTAGAAGATTACCAAAAAAATATACCTCCTCATGTAAAAGCTGCTCGCCATGCTGATCACCTAAATGAAAAGCTTGGCAAACCTTTACGTTATCAAAATAAAGGCTGGATAGAGTATGTTATGACTGTAAATGGTCCGCAGGTAAAGGAACATCTAAGTTCAGCGATAGATTACCCTCTATATATTGAACGTCAATTGGGGGCGGTGGCTGATGGAATATTACCCTTTATAGGCAAATCGTTTGGTAATATAACAGATGAGCAGTTGCAACTATTTTAAATAACAGGTATAAAACATTTAGATGGCTAGATAGCTATATTAGTTAGATTAAGTTTTTAAATAATTCAAACCTCAATTGAGTAACAAGATGAAAGATAAAACAAAAATTGTTAATGCCGGTCGTTCAAAAAAATGGACTCAAGGTATCGTTAACCCACCAATTTATCGTGCATCAACGGTAGTATTTGATTCAGTCGCTCAAATGAACAGCGCGGTTAAAAAACGTCAACAACAAGAATTATTTTACGGTCGTCGTGGCACGCCAACTACCTTTGCTTTCGCGAACGCGATGAACGACTTAGAAGGCGGAGTGGGCTGTTATGTATATCCTTGTGGTACTGCTGCAATCACCGCTGCAATTTTAGCGTTTGTAAAAGCCGGAGATCATTTGTTGATGGTTGATTCAGTGTATGAGCCAACACGAGATTTTTGTGAGCAAACGTTAAAGTCGTTTGGTGTTGAGGTTACCTATTATGATCCACTTATTGGCAAAGGTATAAAGAACCTAATTCAAACTAATACCAAAGTTATTTTTCTAGAATCTCCTGGCTCTATTACCATGGAAGTACAAGACGTACCGGGGATATGTGACGTTGCGCATGCGCTAAATCCAGACATTACCGTTATCTTAGACAATACTTGGGCCTCACCAATACATTTTCAACCATTTGAGCATGGGGTTGATGTTTCAGTGCAAGCAGCAACCAAATACGTAGGTGGGCATTCAGATGTCATGTTAGGTACGGCTACAGCGAATGAAAAAAGCTGGCCTGTACTTAGAGAAAAGTCATATCTACTTGGGCAATGCGCTTCACCAGATGATATTACCTTAGCGTTAAGAGGAATAAGAACGCTAGATTTAAGGCTTAAACAACATGAGCAAAATGCGTTAAAAGTAGCAACATGGCTGCAAGGACGTAGTGAAGTGGATACTTTATTTCATCCCGCGTTTGAGTCCTGTCCGGGACATGAATTTTTCAAACGAGACTTTGTTGGTGGAAATGGTTTGTTTTCATTCTCTTTAAAGCAAAGTAATCCACAAGCGTTAACAGAATTTTTAGATGGTATGACTCACTTTAAAATGGGCTTTTCTTGGGGCGGTTTTGAAAGTTTAGTCATGGCTTACAGTACAATGAAGAACAGCAGGCCTAACGCCACTGTTGCGCTTGATTCCCCTGTGATCCGATTACATATTGGTTTAGAAGATGTTGATGATTTAATTGACGATTTAGAACGTGGATTTGAACGGTTGAATAAAGCGTTATAGCGAACACCAAACTAACTAGTAGTTTGAGCCATTTATAATACGATAAATGCAAACCAACAAGGATATATGTGGGTTTGTATTAAACTCTTTAATTTTTTCATCGATAGTTTTAACTTCCTCCTCCTTACAAATTCTTATTGTAAAATTCTGATAAACATTGGTTTTTTTAAATTCTCTGATACTGTTAATACTAAGTTTACATATTTGTTAACGCTAATTAAAAATAAAAACATAGAAAGGGGAGTTTCATGTTCATTAAAACTATTATATTAAGCGCCTTATTAACCGTGAGTTCAGTAGCAGCAGCTGACGATTGGAAATTTGGTATTGGTACGGGATTCTTTGCTTTAAATATTGACGGTGATATTGGTTTGAATACTGGTGCAGGACCTGTATTAACACCTCTTGATTTAAGCTCAAGTGATGTCAGTGACCTTATGGAAAGTGCGTTTGGTTTTACGGGGTTTGCACAAAAGGGTAAATGGAAAATCAGTTATACTGTTTCACACCTTGAGCTAGCAGGCTCAGAAACGTCTGAGTTAGAAAATAGCGGAGAGTCAATTGCAACAAAGTTAAACTTTGTTGCTGATGGTTTAGATGTCAATGTGGCTTATCAATTTGACAACGGATTTAGTGCTTATGCAGGCGTTCGCAATACAACGCATGAAATTGACTTTGATCACAATGGTCCGGTACATGTTATTGATCGAACGGTAGAAAATGACTGGACTGATGCATATGTTGGGGTGGCTTATGCTATGACAATTGGAACAGACAAAGCCTGGGTTACTCATATAGATGCTGGAGCCGGTGGCTCTGAAGGCAGTGTTACCATTAATACTGCGCTGGCTTGGCAGTTTTCACCGTCATGGGCAGCGTCTATTTATGCAAAGCATTATTCTGTAGAGTTTGAAGAAGGCAGCATAGGTGATAGTGATTGGTACTTTTACGATTCGGCAGAGTTCGGTGCTGGGTTAGGTATTATGTACAGTTGGTAAATTAGTGTATTAATTGTATTAATAAAAAAAACAGCCAATTCAGGCTGTTTTTTTAAGTTTAAAACTAGGTTATTTTTTATCGTAACCTTTGAACTCTTCACCCGGTTGAATGTTTCGATACACTGCCATGCTCTTTTTAAGATCAACAATCTTCTTCATTATTGGCTCCATTACCCAGCCGTGTACATAGCCCTGATTTCCCCATAACTCATAAGCTTCTTTGGGATCATTTTTAATGTCAAAAAGTTGTGGGAAGGTAAATTTAGTTACCGCCACTGAATGAGTTGATTCTGTTGCCATAAAATGCATTTTCATATTACGCCACTTGATGGCAAACAAATCATCACCAACAAAAACAATAAAATGATCTCGATTAGATGTCTCTTGTTTGCCAAGGAAAAAGTCCTTTTGATTTACGCCGTCAATAGGACGATCTGTAGGTACCAGTTTATCTGCACCAGCAAAACTGGCAATAGTGGTGTACATATCAATATCACCTACGATTTCATCTGATACACGACCAGCCTTAATTTTATTTGGGTAGCGGATCATTGCTGGAGTCCGTAATCCGCCTTCGTAGGCGGTACTCAATCCACCACGCCAAGGGCCATTTGAACCACCTCCACCGTCTTCACCGGCAGCTAGAGCACCTGTTTGTGGGAAATTTCCTGCACCATTGTCTCCGGTAAGAATAACCACTGTATTATCAGCAATGCCTGCATCATCTATCGCTTTTAAAACTTGACCTATATTGTGATCAACTTCCATTTGTGTATCAGCATAAATGCCGGCTTTAGAGGCGTTTTTAAAGTCTGGGTGCACAGTAAAAGGAGGATGAAAATGAGTAAAAGCAATGTAGCTATAAAAAGGTTTGCCAGTTTTAGCTTGCTTTTTAATATTTGCTATCGCTTTTTCGGTTATCTCACTATCTAAGGTTATTTTTGCAGGAATATCGAATTTTCTAACCTTTGTCGCATCCTTACCTTTTACGCCCTCATAAATATAAGGGGTAGTAGCAACAGTCGGATCCCATTGTGGTGTTGCTGTATAGCCTGAAGCATTGGTGCCTTCTTGCGTTCCCCAAAAGTAATCATACCCCTGATAATTAGGAAGCTTTTTAATGCTTGCACCAACATGCCATTTGCCAAACAGTGTTGTGTGATAACCTGCATCAGAAAGAAGTTCGGGTAAGGTATACTCCCAATAGGCTAAACCATCAGGCTCTCCAGGGGCTGGTACTTTTTGATTACCGCTACGAATTGGTAGCCTACCAGTGTGTAACGCGGAACGAGTAGGGGTGCATTGGTTTTGAACATTAAAGTTTGTAAGTCGTAACCCTTGGTTTGCAAATTTATCAATACTAGGTGTTTCAATGGTACTGCCTTGAATACTCAGGTCTCCCCATCCCCAGTTATCCACTAAAATATAGACAATATTTGGCTTATCTTCTGCAAAGGTATTAAAAGATAATACTAATACGGTACAAACTAACAATCGCTTAAAAAAATTCATTAATCTTGTTTCCTATACTACTGAATTCAATAGAACTTATTGAACTATGTGAGAATATAATCAAGTTAAGTATTACTCAGCATTTGTAGTTTTGCTTGATAATTCAGACCATTTTTTAATTAATTTAATCAGAGTGCTGTTTTAAGTTTAGTTATTACTCAGTTATATTCGCCCAGATGCCTAGTAACAATAGCAAAGCATCCTCAATTTTTTGCATAAACCTCCTTTAGAATCAAACCAATCCATCAATTTAATAATTGAGCCAAATTATCAAGCTTATCGGTCTTGCATTCTTATACTTGAGCTAATTTTTAACATTAGCTAAAAATTAATGAAATTAGAGTATGCATTGATAACTGTAATCAAATAAACGCAATTAAGTATTTATAAAATTACATCTGCAGGAATTTTTATATGAAAAATCAATTTTACAATAAAGTATGTCTGGTTACTGGATCTGCATCTGGCATCGGAAAAGCCGTTACTCAATTACTTTCCAGTCGTGGTGCAAGGGTTGTAGCCGTTGATATTAATATCACTCAATTACAGCAATGGGTCGATTCATCTAATAACAACATAACGGTTAAACGTTTAAATGTTATTGAACACGAGGATTTTTCTCAATTAATCAAAGAGATCATAACTGAGTTTGGTCAGTTAGATTATTTATTCAATATTGCTGGCATTACAGTTGCGGGCGAGGTTGTTAATTTAACTATCGAACATTGGAAAAAGGTTTTGTCGGTAGATTTAGATGGTGTCGTAAATGGATCAACATTAGCGTTTAAACAAATGGCTAAACAGGGGGGGGGTCATATTATCAATCTTGCTTCTATTCAAGGTTTGGTGCCACTACCTATGGAAGCACCATATGTTACTGCAAAATTTGGGGTTGTTGGCTTGTCACAGGCGTTACGTGTTGAAGGTGCTGATTTGGGCGTTAAGGTAAGTGTTGTTTGTCCAGGTTATGTCAAAACCCCAATTTTTGAAAAAAGCGAAATGATGAATTTAGATCGTGATAAGCACCTTAAGTCACTAGAAGGCTTTGAAAAATCAGGAATATCCCCAGAAGGCTGTGCTGAAGTTATTTTAGCTGGTGTTAAAAAGAACAAAGCAATAATCCCAGTAACAACTCCTGCTAAATTTTTATGGATGTTAAGTCGTCTTTCACCAAGTTTTTTAATCAAGTTATTAACCAAAGATTTAGCAAAATCAAGATTAAACAGATAAATAGGAATATTAAAAATGAATGATAATTATCAAGTTGTCGTCTATGGCGCGAGTGGCTATACCGGACGTTTAGTTGTTGAGTTTTTAAGGGAATATAACATTCCTTTTATTGCTGCTGGTAGGAATTGTAGCCGCATCGAAGAAGCAATGAAAACAATTCCCGGAATTGAAAATGCCGACTACAAAATAGTAGAGGTTGAGCATACCGTTGAAGCTTTAACTGCGCTATTAAAGGGCAAAAAGGTCGTTTGTAACACGGTAGGCCCTTTCTCTCGATTTGGTGAAGAAACCATCCAAGCAGCATTAAATAGCGGTTGTCATTATTTAGATACAACGGGTGAGCAAAATTGGATGTTGGAAATGGAAGCAAAATTCCATGATAAATTTGAGCAGGCTGGTTTAGTCTGTGCACCTGCAACGGCATATATGTTTAGTGTGAGTGATATTGCAGCTCGTGTTTGTTTAGAAACTCCAGGTATTGATAGCCTTGATGTTAGAGTTTTTACTTTTGGTACACCTACTGTTGGTTCTACCCAATCAGTGTTTGATATGTGCCGTAACCCGTCATTCAAAATTGTTGACCACCAGTTACAACAGTATGAAAAAACATTTGTTAGGCAAGAGCTGGCACTTCCTTATAGCGGTGACATTGTTATGGGAAACCAATGGGGAGGCGGATCACACGTTGTTTATTTTAAAAATGATGGCCGAGTTCGTAACTGTAATATGGTACTTGCCATGGGTAATCAAAATATCTGGAAAGGTTGCGAAGAACTGGAAGTTGCTTACAACGTACAGCTGCAATGGCTTAATGATGAGCAATTGTTTCCGGTTTTGGACCATTTAGCGGGTCAAATGCAAAGTACTATGCCACCGCGTGAGAATCGACATAAAAATCGATTTATTGATTGGTGTGTCGGTCGAGGTAATAACAAGTCTGTTCGTTGTGAAATTTCTGGCAATAATGCCTATCAAATCACCGGTTTATTACAAGCTTATGCTGCTATGCGCCTTATTAAAGATAAGCCAAGTAAAGCGGGTTTTCGTTCAATTAATGAAGTATTAGGGCATCGTGACGTATTTGGCGCAATTCAAGCTTATGGGTATGCCACTATGAAAGAACAACAGGAGACACACTAATGAACTTTTCAACATTTTCCACTAAAAAAGATGATGCAACTTTAACCGTTACTCTTAATTACGGAGACGTTAATATGATGTCAGCTACTATGGTTGCAGAGCTTTTTTCTTTAGTTGGACAGCTAACGATCGACACATCAACTAGGGTAGTAGTGTTTGAAAGTGCAAATACAGATTTTTTTGTTGCTCATTTTGACATTAACGACATTTTAAAATTAATTGATGGTGACCCTACAATTCCAGTAAGTAAAAGTAAGGATTTGAATATATTACAAGCCCTTGGTTTATCACTTAATAGTTTGCCGCAGGTCACTATCGCTAAGGTAGATGGCATATGCCGTGGTGGTGGCTTTGAAATGATGCTGGCGATGGACATGTGCTTCGCCACCGAACATTCTAAATTTTGTTTTCCTGAAGTCAGTGCCGGCTTTTTACCATCAGGAGGTGGGTCTACACTCCTTCCTCTTAAAGTTGGAAGTGCTAGAGCATTAGAAATTATGTTAACTGCTAGAGACTTTTCAGGAGCTGAAGCCGGGCTTTACAATGTCGTGAATAAAGTTTTCTCAAATAGCGAGCAATTAGATGACTATGTAAAAAGTACTGTGGCATATATGTCTACTAATAGCTTGGCTTCAATTCAAGGAGTTAAGTCTGTATTAAAACAAACAATGTCAGGTTTTAAAAATGGCTTGTTTTCTGGTTTAGCCCAAGAAAACACAGTAATGGAACAATGTTTTTCAAACCCGAAAACTATACAAACACTGCGTTTACTTGCAGATAATACCGGTGCTGTGGAGCAAGAGTTGGAACTTGTTAATACCATTAGAACTTTAGTGAACTAAGCATAGTAATGATAAAGAAGGAGGAAGATATTTAACGTGCCTTTAATTGACGAATAAAGACCTTAAAAATTAAGGTAATACAATTTTTGTGAAATATGAGCTTTAATATCAAGTTAAATATCCTCTCTATATTAACCTATCGAATGAAACTAACAGCCATCGATAAATAGAGAGAACAGATATGGGAAAGTTTACAGTAAATCGATTTGGTCAAAGTGGTCCTGCACACAGTCCACTTTACCAGGTTCCCCTACAAGTGAAAAACACCACCAACATAATCTATCGTTACCAAGCTGATCCAAGTGAAATAGAAGATATATTACCGGAGGGCTGTGAGCTTAGATCTGATGGCAGTGCAGTCGTACAGGTACTTGTTCAAATTTGTGATCATTTACCTATGCCTTATATTGGCACTTATGTTTTCCCAGAATGTACCTTTGATGGCAAGGATTATTGCTTTGAATATTTCCTAATGGTTAACAGCGATGTGGCAATGGCATCGGGTAGAGAATATTGGGGAGATTCTAAAAAAATATGTTATGCAGAAGTTAGTTTTGAGAGTAATGAAATTTATAGCAAATGTCAGCGTCCTAAAGGTTTGTCATTGGTTGAAACTCACTTTAGAACTGAGGTACAAATACCTGCCGAAGAAGCGCCAGAAATGCCGCCGGGTTTATGTTTGAAAATGATCCCTAATGTAGAAGGTAAAGGCTTTGATGTACATCAGTACGTAGAAGATGATGCGCAATTTGTACCCTCTACTGATGCTGCAGGTCGGTACGAAATTTATAAAGGTACTGGATCTGTGTGGATGCCTGCTGAAACTGACGTTTGGCCAATACATAAATTAAAGCCGATTAAAATGCTAGACTGCTATCTGGTCAAAGGGGATATGGATTTTAATCCAGGCACTATTTTAAAAGACTTCAATAAGTAAAAAATAGAAAAGGGCAGTCATTCCCGCTGAGGCGGGAATACTTTATTTTGCCTATTTTTGACACAAGTAGTTTTAACCAAATATCACATAAACCTCTGCGTTCACATTCAGTGAGATGGTTTTTAATTTAGCTTCATATTAAATTTAACGGGTGTAAAAAAGTGAGTTTCAAATTTTTTATCGATAATGGTTTGTAACAACGCTTTAGCGCTTTGTTTTGAAACAGAGTCTGTCATCTGTTTTTTGTCATAGGCTAAAGTAAATAGCAGCTGGAGCGTTGCTTGTTCTTTATCATTTTGAATCAAAGCCTTTAGTGCCGGCTTGTTATTATGTTTAATATCGGCAATTTGATATAAGCAAGCAAGTGCGACTTGGTGTTCGCTTTGTTCAATAGCGTATAGGTAACGATTAACTAACGCCTTAAAATGTATACGTTGATTAAAATGCGCTGTTATTACTTGTTTGTTTTGCCTGATAACTTTAATAATCGCCAAAAGAAACAAAAGCGCAGTACAAATCACAATTACTAACCACCAATTAATAGTCGATGTGCTAGTTTGTGGTTGACTCTCTGCTTTTTGTGGTGCGTTTGCGATGATTTCTTCACTAGACTCTCCCACTTGAAAGCTCATCTCTGGCATTGTCACAGTCTTAAGTCGTTTTTTGGTCGTGTCCCACCAAAGGACGGTTTCAGCAGGAAGTTTATAGAGTCCTTCTTGCTGAAAAATCAGTGTAACTGATGAGGTTAAACGAGTCTGACTTATGTCGCTGAGAACATCGTAACCATCTGATTTGTTAGTTGGTTTTTCATAAGTTTGCGCGCCGTCAAACTGAATGGGCTCAAAGTCAGGTAACATAACGCCATGTAAATTATCGCCGTGGATCTCTCTTTTTATGGTAATAGCGCTTCCAATGGCAAGCGCCTGTTCAGGTTGCTCAGTAATTTCACGGACAACGTCTAATTTCGAACTAGCAATATAACCCTTTACCTGTTTAAGTTTCTCGGTTTGAGTGATATTAAACGTGTATGCTTGTGTCTGTATTTTGCCAGAAACCACATTTCCTTCGATGTTAATGAAGGCTTCTGTAGCAATGGGGGCAACGTTATATTCCCCTTCCTTTAGTGGGTACAGGGCGACTTCTTTGGTTTGTATGTACCATTGTTTGCCTTTTATGGTTTTTGTTTTAAAGCCTGTTCTAGCAAAAGGTTTAGAGACAATAGCATTTTCGATATCGAAAAAGTCTATTTTCATATTGTCGCTAAAATCATGGTAACTGATTAACTCTATTTCCAATATCGCTTGCTGGCGAGGGACAATTTGGCTTTGCTCTTTTAGGTTTACTGATACCTTTAGCAATCCATCTTGCATTAAGTCATCAACCGATAGCGGTGCATTCGCTGAACTAACAGTACTAAAAGTCACTAATAAAGCGAGTAAAAACAACTTGGACATTGTTTTAGTTGAGTATTGATATAGTGCTTTAACGGTTTGCATCCACATACTCCTGTTGGAACTTCTTCTTTAAAAATTTAGTGGGGTTTTGTTCTACTTGCTGCAACCACATTTCTCCTGTCATTTTTGCTTTATTTTTTTGTGGTTGGTCTTTAATTTTCGCCAACTCTTCTTTGCTCATTTGTACCGCGTTGTCAGGCGATGGGCTACCGCCACCTTTTGTTTTGGTTTTTACCTGATTTTTTGCCAGTTCTTTTACAATCGCTAAGTTATGCTGAGCTTGAACATGATTTCTATTATTTTCTAAAAGCTTTTCATATTTTGTAATGGCCAAATTGATATTTCCCGCATGTGCTAGGGCATTGGCTTCGCCAAATAATGCTACTTCACCAGGAATTTGAGAGTAAACGCTAGCAGCTTGTAAAAACTCACCGTTGGCATAGTAGCTATAAGCGATCCAGTGTTGATTAGAGAACGTAAGTGCTGCTTTAGCAAACTCTTCACGTTCAACCATTAGCATGGCTTGTTGGTCTCGACTAAGCCATAAATTAACAAATGGCTGAGGATTGCTATAAATTATTGTCGTAATTAGCAAAAGAGCAGTTAATAACCAGCGCGATTTGTAAGCTTTGACATTTTTTATTAACTTAGCAAAAGCACTTGGATTAGAAGGCTGATTTACGATGTTGATATGATTTACCATTGCATTGTCCATCCTTTTCTAAACCAAAGAGCTTGTAATGGGATCAATAAAAACAATAATAAGTAGCCTGCATCAAACCAAGGTAGTGAGTTGTCATCAACATTTTGCAAGGTATTGTTTAGTGAACGTAATACCATTTCTACATCATCAGAGTTATGAGTAAAAGGTACCATATTACCATTGCCTACATCTGCTAACTCTCCAAGCAAGTTTAAATCATTTGCGCTTAACCCGGCGCTGCTGGCCAAGCCGCTATCTGGATTTTCACCAATCCCCCAGACAACGAGTTGGTGGGGAGTGCCTGTTAATAGGTTTCTAAAGCCGGTAACCGCTAACTGGTTGGTTTGATCAGTTAACAGCAAAATACTTGATGGTGCTTTGACCTGCGCCAGTAAAGCTTCTGCTGCTGGTAATACGGATTGTGGTATTTTACCACTGGCTGGCATTATGCTGCTATCTAAGACATCGAGAAAATGGCGTATCATTTCGTTGTCTTGAGTAATGGGCATAGCTACATGAGCAGATCCTGCAAACGCAATTAGGGCTGTTTTAGCATCACCACGCTTCTGTAATACCTCATTAATTTTTTGCTTGGCACGAAGTAATCTTGATGGTTGCAAATCGCTCGTGTTCATACTGGCAGAAACATCTAAGCCAATAATCAATACCGACTCATCAGTAAAAAATGGCGTAGGTTGTTGTTTCCATGTTGGTCCTGCCATGACTAGCGTGATGATCACAGCAAACAGCATAAATAACCTTTTGGGAGTGAGCCGCCTTTTTTGTTGTTCTTTGATGGCTAAGTGGTAAATCATTGCGTCTGACATATGACCTTGCCATTGCGACAATGAATCCTCACTCTTTACCACAAAGCGCATAAATAAATACATAGGAATGATGGCCAATAGCCACCATGGACGTAAAAAGTGAAAGCCGGCAAGTTGGTGCAAGGCTAGAATATCAATAAAATCGAGCAATAAATCAGGCACGATTCACCTCACTTATATCATCTGTTGTGTTAGTTGATGAACCTGATATAAATATCGCCTCTTTTCTTCTAAACAAATTAGCGATTAAAAATAAAATGGCAATCAGCAGATTTGTGACAAAATAAATACCGATTGTCCAGTGGTGTAGGCTGGTTCTTGGACGATATGAGGATGTTTCATAAAGCTCTTGTTCTAGCTCATCAATGGTATCGTATGCTTGGCTTAACTCAACTTTGTTGAGTGCTTGGAAGTTTTTTCCGCCAGTAATACTAGCAACTGTTTCTAGGGTTTTAATATCCATTTTATAGTCGCCCTCACTAGCAGGATCACCAACAGCGATGGTGTAAATCTTGATATTATTTTCGGCTGCTATTTCAGCGGCTTTAATTGGTGGCATGGCTGAGCCTGTATCCTCTCCATCGGTTAGGAGAATAAGTACTCGTTGCTTTTTACTGTCTTGTTTAAAAATATTAATTGCTAAGCCAATAGCATCACCAAATGTTGTTTTGAAACCAGCGTAGCCTAATTTAGTTTGGTTGAGTAGTTGCTGCCAAGTTGCAGTATCCTCGGTAAATGGCGCTTGTAAATAGGGAGCATCAGCAAAAAGGATTAAGCCTAATCGGTCATGTTGACGTCGGCTGGCAAACTCATTTAATACATTTTTGGCGGCTTCTAAACGGGTAATTTTATTCCCCGCTTCATCAGTAAAATCTTTTTCAGACATAGAGCCCGATAAATCAAGGGCAAACATAACTTCGCGTGCAGACTTCTTCTGCTCTATAGGCTCTCCAACCCATTCAGGTTTGGCAATAGCTACTATTAAAGCAACCCAACCAATAACCAATAAAATACGCTGTAGCATGCGTCGATTAAGCTTCACTGCTCCTTGCTTAGGTTGTTCTCCTGATAAAGCAGCCAAACGTTGAAAATAAGGTACTTGAATCGAATCTTTTTGCTCTTTATAGGTTGGGAACAACCAATAAACAAGAAAAGGCAAAGCAATCAGGCTAAGCAACCAAGGGTAGGCGAGTTCAATCATAATTCCCCCTGATGATATTTTATCCACTGACTAATTTGTTGTTTAAGCTCATTAAACTGCATGGTTGTTAACTCAGGTGTTGGGCTATAAGCTAGGTGGTTAAGTAATCCTGAAATAGGCGTTTTCGAAAACTCTGTTTGTGAACATTCTTGATCTAACCAAGTCTCCAAAGCCAAACCAGTAAGTTCAGCTACACTCTCTCTTTTATATGCATATATAGCTGTTTTTTTGAGTAAAATTGGCAGCTTTTGAAGATCTTCTGTGCTTTGTGTTAATAGGCTTAGTTGTAAATTTGCCCAGCGTCTGTAAGCATTATCCATATAATGTTTAAATACACGGTAAAAGCGATAACAAATAAATAGCACGAAAAGAAACAGTAATATTTGCCAACCGAGCGTTTCAGGCCACCAACTGATATTCTCTGGGCGTGATACTTCTATAAATTCTTCAACCATGGGGTTGCCATTTTTGGGCGTAAACGAGTTACTTGCTTGCGTTTGCATTTTAAAAATTACTCCTGCTACCTTTATTCAACAACTAAACCTAACGCCTTCCTAAGCTGAGTTTCAGTAGGAAGTAAGGTGTTAAAAGGTAAAAGCGGTATTCGGTATTTACGTGCCGTTACTCTAAAGTTATCAATTGCTTGCTTAACATCTTTCTGGAAGTCTTGTTTCAATTGGGATTTGTCAGAGGAAACTTCTATTTGCATAGCACCATCACTGACCACCATTTGCTTCATACTCGCTAACTGATGTTCTAGTGGATCGGTAACATGACAGCAAATAATATCGTTGTGCTGGCTAATGTTTTTAACTAATTCTGCACATTTATCATTCCAACCCATACCATCACTTATAAAAATAACTAAAGCATCGTGGCCAACAATTCTCATCGTCTGCTCAAACATGTTTTCCAATGACACACTGGCATTAGTATTAGCCACACCACTGTTTAATGCTTGATTTTGCTTACAAACTTCAGCTAAAAACTGCAATACATGGTGCTTACTGCGTTTGGGAAGAGTGGTCAGACAGTTTTGGCTATTAAAAACAATACCTCCGACTCGGTCCGTAGCTTCTAGCGTACGCCAAGCAACCAGGGCGGCGATTTCGGCTGCGATAACAGATTTTGTTTTGCCTTTGCTACCAAAGAACATAGATTGTCGTTGGTCGACCAACAAAAACACGTTGCGTTCGCGTTCCTCTGTATATACTTTTACGTGTGGTTTGCCAGTTCGCATAGTAACTTTCCAGTCCATGGTGCGTATATCGTCACCCAACTGGTACTGGCGCATTTCTTCAAAATTTAAACCGCGACCTCTCAATTTAGATACATTTTTACCTGCCAAAATACTGTTAATTGGCTGCTTGGGGTTAAATGAAAAGCCATGGGCTTTAAATTGTAGCCGTGTAAGTACATCTAAATTGGTATAGATATTAAGATCAAATTCATCTACTTTTTCTGGTGTTTTAGCCATGTGTAGAGTCTCTCAGGTCATCATAAATAAGTAGTTAACTTGAAGGCTAAGCCACTGCAACTTGCTTTAATATTTCATCAATTACTTGGTCGGGCGTAACGCCTTCAGCAAGGGCATCATAGCTTAGCATCAACCTGTGACGTAACACGGCATGAACAACTTGGCGAATATCATCTGGATCGACAAACTCCTTATTGTTTAGCCAAGCCATTGCACGTGCGCTTTTATCTAATGCCAAACTTGCACGTGGGCTTGAACCTACGCGTATCCATTTTGATAAGGGTGAATCAGGGTAATTCTCTGGCTCACGTGTTGCAATAATAATAGACACCATGTAATCAAGCACTGAATCACTGCAATGAATATCAAAGATTTGTTCTCGAGCGTCAAAAATACATTGTGGGTCAATTGGTTGAAATGATTCTTGGGTTGGCTTTTCTTCGCCACGAACCAATTTGATAATTTGGGCTTCAGCAGCCTTATCAGGGTAATCCAAGTTAATTTTCATGAGAAAACGATCCATTTGAGCTTCAGGTAAAGGATAGGTTCCTTCTTGCTCTACTGGGTTTTGTGTTGCTAGGACCATAAATAGTTCGGGTAATTTATGGGTTTTACCAGCAACGGTAACTTGCCTTTCTTCCATAGCCTCTAGCAGGGCAGCTTGTACTTTTGCCGGAGAACGATTAATTTCATCTGCTAGCAACAAGTTGTTAAATATCGGTCCCTGTTGAAACGTCAGTGTTGGTTTTCCTTCAACTTCTTGATAAACCTCTGTGCCCGTTACATCAGAAGGTAATAAATCAGGTGTAAACTGCACACGACCTAGGTCAACCGACAAGGCTTTAGCTAATGCTTTGATAGAACGGGTTTTTGCTGTTCCAGGAAGGCCTTCTAACAGCACGTTACCATTAGTTAAAAGTGAAATTAATAAGGTTTTGACCATATGCTTTTGGCCAATAACAGACTTTTCCATTTGGACTTGTAGTTGCTTGATGGTATTCAACGTATCGCTCATTGCTACTCCTAAATAAAACAAAATATTGCTATTAATCTTAAACTGTCATAGTTAAATTAATAACTATGACAAATAATGATTTGTTTAAAAACTTAATAGAAAGCTTACTGCATAGCAGTAAGCTTTTATTAATTATTGAATTACTTCTGTGCTTTAACAGCAGAGATGATTGGGTCTTCAGGAGCATCCATAACTTTTTGGTTCACACCATAATGACGACTGGTAAATGTAAAGTCAGTGCCTTTGGTATCGATGTTATTTTTAGCATTGTCACCACAGTTAAATGAAACGGTAATAGTGCCATCGGCGTTCTTATCCCATCGATGAGAGTTAATATTGTTAACCCCTTCCATTAAGTATTTGCTGCTGTCATAAGCGGTAATTGAAGTGAAAAACGCGTTCTTAGGATCTTCAAAGGTTGATGTATAACAAATACTTGCTTTCATTTTTGGACTGTTTGCGTATTTATTGCCCACCATAGCTTCAGGGCTTGCGCCACCCCAGCCAGCCGCATTTTCTAAGTTCCACTGATGTAGGTCGGTAACTGTATCTGAGGTGCGTGGAAAGGTATAAGTAAACTTACTCAAATTATTTACTTCTTCGGTGTACTTTTTAACCCACGCCTCTACTTCTTCGTAGTTGTATGGTTGCACTTGGTAGTCGACTGCATAGTTAAACTGGCTAACATCCACTTTTTCCAATTCTGCACGAGCTGCTTCAATGCCGTTTTCAGTACCTGAGCGATAAATAAAGAATGCGTAGTCTGATTCAATCGGTAAATTATAGTTGCCATCTTCAACGACATAATGCTGGCCATGACCACGCTCAGTTACTACTTGCACAGCCATGTAGTTATCTGTTTCAGGGATGTTAAAGGTTACTTTACCGTCTACCGCTTTTACAATTGCAATACCGTAAAGAGTATCATCGTTCATTTGTACAGTTGGTGCATCCTTTCCACGAGGCGGTAAGCCTTTCATTTTTGCAAATTGCTTGTTTGCCCCCAATGCTACCCAATTACGAAAATTACGAGCAGTCTCCGCATGAGTGAAATTATCTTCAGTCACAGTTAATGATTTTGCTTGCTCTGAGCTGGCGATTGGAGTGTAAATTGAGAAAACTGTAGTAATAGATAATGCAATAATAGAAGTCTTAAAGTTCATGTGGTTACCTTTTTAAAAGCTTAAGTAATTGATATTCATACTAAACTATAGTGTAGTTTTTCACGAATGCCATAAAAATTTCGTGCACTAAAAATTGAATATAAAAATCCTATCAGATGCTTAAATCCTTCAAGAGTATAGCCCTTGAATTTTCTTTAAACAGTCAACCTTTTCAGGATTGTAAAGTTCAATATTTGTTCAGATGGGGCTAGTATAGATACTTTTGATTTATTCGTAAAATGAGTTATTCTTATTTATCAATATAACCAAATGGAATAGTGGGTAAGAGTGGAAAGTGAACAAATACTATCCAGAATAGATTTAAATTTACTAATAGCGTTAAGTGTATTGTTAAAAGAGCGCAATGTGAGTAGGGCTGCTGATAAATTGTTTATCAGTCAACCAGCGATGAGCAAAACTTTACAAAGGCTCAGGGACACATTTGACGATCCAATGTTTTATCGAACTAGCGACGGCATGATGCCTACAGAGAAGGCGCAATACATTGGTAAACAATTGCCTTATATTATTGCCAGATTGGAAAAGCTAGTTAGTTCACCTGATTTTAGTGCGGCTTTATGTGATAAAACCTTTTCAGTATCTATTCCACCATTATTAGCTCATGGCTGCATTTTAAATTTATATGAACGTCTCGCTATTGATGCTCCAAATGTCAGCATTAGTGAGCATCCTCCCATGTCTAATCCATTTCAGTTATTGGAGAGTGGAGAATTAGATTTTGCGGTTTATTCAACTAATGATGTGCCTGCATTATTTAATGCGACTTACATAGGAAATGTTGACTTAAGTATCTATGCTGGGCCACGACACTCGTTGACCTTAAAAGATAAGGTTACTTTAGAGGATTGTTTACAATACAAATTTGTAAATTTAATTGTGGAGTCACGCTCAAAGATGAGTTTTTCTCACCCAGTAGATAACTTGCTTATCAAAAAAGGAGTAGAGCGTAAGATTAAGTTTGCAAGTCACCAATTACAAGTGCTAGTTGATATCTTACAAACAACAGATAATTTACTTATAGGCCCAGCAAAATTTACTTCACAACTAAATACTGTTACTAATTATGTTCCTGTTTTTAACTTTGGTTTACCCGAAAGGGAACGGATAAAATTCTATTTACTCGAGCATAAGCGTACACAGGAAAGTGCAGCTCATGCTTGGTTTAAACAATTATTAATAGATAGTTTATCAAACTTTAATCGTTAACAATTTAAGAGGTTGAAGCCGTATGATTGTTTAAGTTACGAGGGATCCTAGCTTCGTACTCTAGTTATACCAATAAAGCAAAGCCATCATATCAATTTCGCTTTAGCTTGTTTTCTATAATAGCTAGGTGAATGATTTGTTTTTCGAAGAAAGAAATGATTAAAGGCACTGTGTTCTGAATAACCTAGTGATAACCCTATTTGATTAATCGATAATTTATTCTCAGAAAGCAGAGATTTTGCAATATATAACAAAACTTCTTCTTTAACTTTTCTAAAGCTTAAGCCTAATTTTGCTAATCTACGCTTTAATGTGCTGATTGACATAAATAATTCTTTAGCAATAACTTCGCTGGATAACATATTATCGCTGAGGTTTTTCATGATCAGAATTCTGACCTTTGCTTCAAAACATTCTTCTATCACCATTTTATCTATTATTTGATCTGCAATAGGCTTAATAACATTGATTAAGTTCTCATTTACAGAGCTATATCGACGTAACAGTAATTTGGTTTCTATATCAAAACTATTATAGGGTTGATTGAAAAATAAGTTTTCACCAAACACTTCAGTTAACGGTGTAATATCAGTAGGTGCTGGATTTGAAAAGCATACTTTAAGTGGTTTCCAATCAAAGTCTAATTTTTGCGATATTTGATCGACAAACCAAGCCAATGTCCACTCGTTGTCATGTCTGTGAGAATTCTTCGTAGGAATTGAGTCGCTATATCTGAAACTCATATACGATTTTTTGGGTAGCAGTTCTAATTTTGCCGGTCGATACAGTATTGGGTAGTACTTTATCGATGTTTCTAAAAACGTCTTTATGGTGTTTGACTGTTCCAACAGATAACCATAAATCCCAAGGTCTTTGATAAGAGTGCCTTTGGCAAGTTTAATGCCTATATGATGATCAGATGTTATATCCTCCAATACGCTCAGTATTACTTCCAACTCATCAATTGATATTTCAGCACTGTTAGTAAGCATAGACTCGAAATGCTTTGGCAGTTTATTTTGTAAAACCTCGCAATCAATACCTACATTTTCAAGTAACTGCAGTAACCACTTTTCATTTTTTTCTATTTGAGAATTAGGGCTCATAAAATTCCAATGTTTTGAAATCGACTCATCTTTTATATTTTAGCGTTGATTGAGCTGTTTTATCAAGTTTTCAGTGCGTTGCCTTGTTATTAATACCCTTGGTTACAAAAAATCACGCATAACAACAATTTAATTATAAGTGTGAACATCGTTAAAAGTCGCTATTACACAGATTTGAGGAAGTACTAGAAATGAAAAAAACGCTAACAGCCGTATCTATCGCTCTTGCATTAAATTCAATTGGTGTTTACGCAGCAGTGAGTATAGAAAGCACTGCTACTCCGAATACAAGAAGCATTGAAGTAATTGAAGTAAAAGCCCAAAAAAGAACACAGAACGTGCAAGAAGTAGGTATTGCCGTATCCGCTTTCTCAGGGGATGACTTACGTTCTATGGGGATCACTCAATCAAATGAAATCGCTGCACAAGTACCCAATGTTACAATTGGCAATAATGGCGGCTCTGATGGCTTACCTTTATTTTTTATCCGCGGTGTTGGTTTAACTGACTTTTCCAATGCGAACTCTGGGCCTATTGCCATTTATTCTAACGATGTATATTTAAAAGCTCCTCGCAGCCAAAATTTTGCGTTATTTGATATTGAAAGTGTCGAAGTTTTAAAAGGGCCACAAGGAACATTATTCGGTCGAAACACATCTGGTGGTGCCATTTTATTTAATTCAGTCAAACCTACCGATGATTTTGAAGGAAACATTAACATTGATGCTGGCAGTTTTGGCACCTATGCCGTAGAAGGGGGGATTGGGGGCGCATTAACCGAAAACTTAAATGCTCGCCTTGCTGCTAGGTACTCTGAGAGTGAAGGTCATCAAGATAATTTATTCACTGGCGACACACAAGCTCAACCAAAAAAATGGGCTGCTCGTACAACGTTTATATATGAAGTCAGTGCAGACTTAAATATTACCGCAACCTTGGAAGCAGGTTCAAAAGATGGTGCTAACACCGCAGGTAAGTTTAGAGGAATAATTGACCCTGCCACAGGGGGGCTTTGTTCTCCAAAGCATTCGCAAACTTATACATGTATGAATGCATTAGGAGAGTTTCCTGTATCTGACGATCCATTAGAAGTAGAAAACAACTTGGTAATGGACCACACCGAAGATTACTCTTCGGCAACATTACGCTTAGATTGGGATTTAACCGACAATATCAGTTTTGTATCGATATCAAACTATATGGAGTTAGAAGCATTTCAAGCGGATGATACTGATGGTGGGTCAACTCAAATATTGGAGTTATTTTTAGATGAAGAGTCTGATCAAGTAACACAAGAGTTGCAGTTGTTAGGTCAATACGACGATAGCTCTTGGGTTTTAGGTATGTATTACTTAAAGGATTCAGCTAAAGCAAATCATGATTATGCCATTTTACAAGAGTTTGCCCCTATATTTAACAGTATACCTACAGACACACTCGTTGATTATGTGCAAGGTGCTTTAGGTGGCTTGTATGGCTTAGCTGGTTCAACCGGTGTATTTAATGAAATATATGATCAGGAAGTGGAAAGTGTTTCAATTTTTGGTCAATACGAAACTAAATTATCTGAAAAATGGAACTTAACCATTGGTGCCCGTTATACCGACGAAAAAACTACAATGTTATTAGACACAGTATTGGATGCTAATTTATTACCTTTCGATGTAAATGGTGACGGTAGTGCTGATATGTTTTTGAGAGGAGCAATACCGGTAGTTCATTTAGATGATGAAGTGTCTGATTCAAATTTATCGGGTAAAGTCGGTTTAAATTACCAAATTGATGAAAACGTCATGCTTTACTCTTCAGTGAGTACAGCATTTAAAGCACCAGGCTTTAATACCTCTGCAGTGTTTTCTAATAATGAAGCAAAATCGTTTGATTCAGAAGAAGTTACAGCCTATGAGTTTGGTGTTAAATCTGACTTGTTAGACAATCAACTAAGGGTAAATGCCAGTATTTTTAGTTACGATTATGAGAATATGCAAGTGTATACTTCTCGCGTTACTCAAAGTGGAGTTCCTGCTCGTTTTATAGATAACGCCGCCGAAGGTGAGTACCAAGGTGCGGAATTAGAAGTTATCACTATGCTTACCGAAGATCTAAAATTCCAGTTTGGTTTTGGTTATATTGATGCTGAACTAAAAGACTTTTTAAGCGAAACATCAGTTGACCCAGTAACTGGAGTACCTGTAGTTGAAGATTTATCTGGCGCAACAACAGCATTTACGCCTGAGTATACTGCTAATGTTATGCTTAACTATTACTGGGAAATGCAAGTTGGGCTCGTTGATTTCCAAGTAGATTATAGCTGGCAAGATGAGGTTTATCACAATACCGACAATACGCCTTACAAAATGACCGATGCTTATGGGTTGTTAAATGCACGCGTTATGTGGACCAATGAAGAAACAGATTTAAGTCTTTCTGTTTGGGCAAAAAACATTACTGATGAAGAATACGTTTCTTACACTTCTGGCTTGGAATCATTAGGGATCCTTAATGACTCTATTGGGTTGCCAAGAACAGTGGGTGTTTCTCTTTCTTATCAATTTAATTAACTGCAATAAAGGTTTAACTGAAAGTGCTGATATATAGTCAGCATTTTTTATAAGTTCATTGCTTGACCTTATTTAGAGCTAATTTATCAATTAAGCATAAATTTAGCCTATATACTTATTCAAGTTACATTATTTATCTTCAAACTTTATTAGATGCTTGGTTAAGTGACATATAGATTGTAAAGGAAGAGTATGGAATACATAGATTTTATCAATAACGCTCGTGCAGAGTTTGCCCTCAGTATGATGGCGCACCATGTCTGGGTTCCTATTTATATAGGGGCAGTGCTCGTTGCTGCTATATTAGAAACATTGTATGTTCGTACTGGTGAAATTCAATATAAATCATCGGCAATATTTATTGGTCGCATGATGCTGCCTACGTTTCTATTTATTGTTCTGTTGGGTATTGCTACGCCACCTTTCTCTGAGGACTGGGCACAGTGGTGGCGATATGTTCAAATCCTAGACCCAGAAGATCTAACTGGTCGTATTCCATCAACTTTGATCGTAGTAACGATAATTGCCTTTATCATCAACCAAACATGCTGGGATCGTATCCCACCAAAAGCACACTTAATTTCGTCTTGGATTTTACCTATTATGCCCGCTTTGGCTGAATCTTCTGCTGTTGCAGTTAATGGTTGGATGCAAGCACCCCATGCAACTTCGGTGTTTGACTTAGATACATTTGCTTATGTTAGAGAGAGCATGGCTGCATATTTCTTACAACCTATGACATCAATACGATTCTTGCACAATTTTTCTGCTACCTATCTAGTTGGAGTAGGGGCAATATTAAGTTTGTCTTGTTATTTTTTGTTAAAGAATAAACATCAGTTCTTTACCCAAAAGGCAATTTTAATCTCTTCGATAGTAGGTGTTGTGTTTACCATTTCAGTTATCGCTGGAGGGGATGCTCAGGGACGTGCAGTACATGAAACACAACCGATGAAACTAGCATCCTTAGAAGCCTTGTGGGAAACAGAGGCAACTCCTCATTTTGTTCTGTTTGCTATTCCTGATGTAGAAAATATGAGAAATAAATATGAAATTGCCATTCCTCACATATTAGGATTTATGCTAAGCAGTAGTGAAGATCAACCTGTAAAAGGCATTAAACAGTTATTAATCGAGAATGAACGCAGAATTCGTAATGGCTTAGTCGCTTATCAAGCAATGAATTTGTTTGAACAAGACCGTTCAAACGAACAAGCTAAGCAATCGCTATTAGAAAACCATAAGGATCTTGGTTATGCCTACTTACTTCATAAATACACCGGTAACATTTTAACCGCAACTGATGCCGATATTAAAAATGCAGCCAAAGATACTATGGCAAATATAACGTTTTTGTTTTTCAGTTTTCGTATCATGGTTGTAGCAGGGGTCTTATTACTCATCATTTTCTCTTATTGGGCTGTGAGAAGTTATAAAAATGATTTAGCATCGGCTTCTGGGTTTATTATCAAAGCTTCAATATTCACACTACCAATCGCTTTAACAGCATACCTACTAGGTTGGGCTCTTTCAGAAGTAGGTCGACAGCCATGGATTATTTATGAAGTTTTACCTACGATTTCTGGTGGTGGTTCATACAAAAATGGGGAGTCTGCTGGCTTTTCATTTAACGAGTTAATATTGACTACTATCGTAATATTTACTTCGTTAACGGCACTCATTGTTAGGCAAGTTCGCAAGGGACCACCGCATCTTGAACCTCGTGTCGATTAATTATATTTGGAGATTTAAACCATGATGTCATATGTTATTTTTTATTTACTTACAATTATTGCAGTGTTTATTATCTTTAAAGTTGATGATAAACAACAGCGTAAGTAAATAGTTCAGAAGCGAAGGTCTAATAAACCCTAAAGGACAATTTTAGGTGGCAATTTTAAAATTATGTAGGTTTAATTTTTCGACGCTTATAGTTGATTAGGCTGACTATGGCAGCAATAACCCAGAAAATATCAATAACGAAACTCGCCAAATTAAAATTAATGCAAAGGCTGGTAAAAAGTAGGATAGCGCCCACTAAATTTGATAAATTATAATTCAACCCTTTTGGAACAATCTTATCCATTTGAATTAAGTAAAAGCCAAAACAACCATTATTGTTCCAGCCATACCGACGATATCAGCCAACATAAATCCCCTTAGATGAACCTTTTAATTGGTTCTTGGTCATATAAATCTCGGTTCCTTGAAGAAACAACTTATTATTCCAAAAAGTGAGGTTAACCTTTTAACAAACCGCACTATTTTAGGTGTTTAGGTATAATTAACAAGCAAGAAACTGTTCTGTATTGTTAACTGCAAATGTATTTAACGTTAACTTATTGAATTAGTTGCCAGAAACGGGTGGTTTTTAGTAACTAATTGTTAAAAACAAACTAAAATTAATCCAAGTTTTGTTATTATTCGTGATACTTAACAATTAAGTGCATTCCCAATTTTATCTCTAACTACAATGGAGCGTTATGAACAACCAAGATAATTTTATTAGCAGCTTTTTTAAACTTGAATCAGCCGGTGGCATCATATTGATGATGGCGGCAGTTCTTGCCATGATTTGTGCCAATTCTTCTTTAGATATTTATTACAACCTACTTTTAGATACTCCGGTTGAAGTTAGAGTAGGCCCTTTAGAAGTGGCTAAGCCCTTATTATTATGGATAAATGATGGCTTAATGGCGATATTCTTCTTTTTAGTGGGCTTAGAGCTTAAACGAGAATTAAAAGAAGGCGAACTCGCCGATAAACGAAATATTATACTGCCAGGCGTTGGGGCTATTGGTGGTATGTTAATTCCAGCACTTGTTTACGTGTACTTTAATTATGATGATCCTGATGCAATAAATGGTTGGGCCATTCCTGCTGCTACTGATATTGCTTTTGCGTTAGGTGTGTTAACGTTGCTTGGCTCTCGTGTGCCAACCTCGGTTAAAATATTTTTAACATCACTTGCTATTTTTGACGATATTGGTGCAATTATTATTATTGCCTGTTTCTATACTGACGATATTTCCACTACCGGTTTGATCATAGTTGCCTGTTGTTTGCCTATCTTGTATCTGTTAAATCGCAATAAAGTTGAAGCACGAAGCTTATATATGGTTATAGGCGCAATTATGTGGGTTGCCATGCTCAAATCTGGTGTTCACGCTACGTTATCTGGGGTATTAGTTGCTTTATTCATCCCTATGCGCTCAAAAATAAACCCAGATTATTCACCGTTAAAAACCTTAGAGCATGATTTACATTCAGTGGTGGCCTTTATTGTGCTACCAGTATTTGCCTTTGCCAATGCAGGGATAAGCTTAAAAGGTGTAGGGTTTGAAGATGTCATGCACAGTGTGCCAGTTGGTATTGCCTTAGGCTTACTCATTGGTAAACAAATAGGGGTGTTTGGTTTTTGTTGGTTAGCAATCAAGCTTAACTTTACGCAACTGCCTAGTGGTATGAATTGGAAAACGCTCTACGGTACTGCCGCATTGTGTGGTATTGGTTTCACGATGAGCTTGTTTATCGGCTCTTTAACATTTGAAGCGAACGCAATGGTTAAGCTATTTGATGAACGTTTAGGTATTATTGTTGGCTCTTTACTGTCAGGAATAATCGGATTCTTGGTGTTGAAGTATTCATTACCCAAAGAATCAAAAACTAACGAAAACCTATAGTTGTTATAGATTTAAAAAGGCTTATTAATTAAGCCAATTATCTAACTTAGTTTATAAACTCCTTATACTGCAGGGTATAAGGAGTTTTTTTATATTAAACCTTATTTACAAGGGATATCAAAATCAACATGGTAGTGTTCATCATGCCTGACCCAAGATCGTTTTTGAGAAAACTGTATGTTAGCTTTTAAGTAGTTGGCATACTTTGTTTTGAATAAATGTGGTTGTAATTTAGGATCAAATATTACACGCCACAAATCATAGCCTTGTTTAACGGCTTCTTTATGTAATGAAACGATGTGTCCAGCTAAAGCATCATAATCAATTTTATATTCATCAAAATTGCCTACTTGGTCAAACTCAATGCTATATCCAAATTTGTTGAATGGGTGGGTAGGAAGGTGTACGGAGTTACCTTTAGCATCAAGTACTGGTGTCATGAAATCAACGGACAAGCCATTTTGATGAGTTTTGTGTGGACTAAACTTTCCACCATCTTCAAAGCCGGTTTCTGCATATTTAAACACTTTATCAGGCTCGGTTTGTTCTAGATTAGAATATGAGTTAACTATGATATCGTTAACTTTGGAATGAACATAAGTTCTGCCTGCTAATCTAGCGACATTACTATACGCAACAAAGTTATTCCCTTCACTGGGTAACTCAACTCCTTTTTTTAAGCTGCCTGCGGAAGTTGTGCCATAACAAACACTTTCCTTCGAGGTAAAATCCGAGGCAGTTAATACAAATGGTAATACAGCAATGGAAGTTAGATGTCCTAACATTATTTTAACTAAATCCTTTTATCAATGTCATCGCAGACTAATAGCAAATGAGTTTTGAAAAATCACTCTCTACCCATCAATTTAAACAACTTGTCTGCAATTTCAATGTTGTCTTGGTAGCCATAAAACTCTTCTTTACCTTGGCCAACGGCATAAACAGGGACATCAATTCCTGTGTGGCCGCCTGTTGTCCAGCCACTATGGGTACGTAAATCGATAATGTTTTTAATTGCTTTATAATATTGTTTGGTTAACGCTTTCTCTGCTTCAATCGGCGTTTGTTTTTGTTGACTTGCAGCTAAGGTCTGTTCAAGTTTAATGACATTAAACTGTAAAACTTCGTCATCTGTAATAGGAAACCCTAATAATTCAGTAATTTGTTGATCGGTAATCTTATTTGTTGCTAAAAGTGAGGCTATTTTTTCTGGTGACTTTTTTAATAACTGAATAAAGTGAGGTTTCCACTGATAAGTATTTTTCGAACCAATACTAAGGCCACCAGTATTGTGATCAGCAGTAAGTACGACTAAGGTGTCAGGGTGTTGCTTTACATAGTCATCCAGAAATTCCATGGTTGCAGATAAGTCATCCATTTCACCCATGGCATAGGCGATATCATTACTGTGGCCACCCCAGTCAATTTGGCTCGCTTCAACTAATAAAAAGAAGCCCTTATCATTTTCTAATTGCTTTATGGCAGTTTGAGTTAATGTTTTCAGTCTATATTTATCTTCATCATCTAGCGCAGCAGGTAAGGCAACATCAGCAAATAAACCTAGCACTGGTTGGTTTTTGTCTAGAGTACTTAATTGACTGAACTGATCGATATATTGATAGCCGGCTGCAACAAATTCATCTTTTAGGTTTCTATCATCTCTAATAAAATATTTAGTGCCACCGCCGAGCATTACATCGGCTTTAAATTTACCATCAACTTTTAAATCATAATAGTTATCAGCGATAGCATTATAATTTCCACGCTTTTCATTTTTAGCTATGTACGAAGCAGGCGTGGCATGAACAATTTGTGAAGTAACGGCAATGCCCGTTGTTTTGCCAATAGATTTAGCCCATTCAAGCACGGTTAAGTGGGCTTTCTTTTGTTGGTCTATACCAATGGCGCCATTATAGGTTTTAATCCCAGCAGCAAGCGCAGTTGCACTAGCCGCAGAGTCAGTAACAAAGAAGTTATTTTTTTTAACACCACTGGCCAACGCTGCGGCACTAGCATCTGACGTCGAGATATACCCTGATTCTGATGCAGGATATGTACTTGCAGAGCCAACTAGAAGCTTATCAAATATTGTCCGTTCAACTAATGGCGTATTTGGGTTGTCATGATAATAACGAAATGCAGAAGGGTAGACAGGACCCATGCCGTCGGCTACAACCATTATGATATTTTTAGGTTTTACTTGGCTTTGTGGTGAAACAGTATCTTTCGAGCCACAAGCGCTTAGAGTTAATACAGAAAAGCTTATGGCTAATAAGCTTGGAGTAAGTTTGAAATTCACGACAACACCCTGAAAAAATTCATTTTTTAAGGATGAGAATACTAACATGCTTGTCTATAGGGTTAAATCTTACTTTTAATAAAATAACTAATTATTAAAGCCGCGTTCACAAACAGTCATTTTTTGTTCCAAACAAGGGCTTTAAAGTGCTGCCGGCAAACAGACTCATACACATCATTACCACCTATCTGTACTTGCTCTCCTTGCGTCACCGCTTTGCCTGCTTCATCAAAGCGAATAATAAAGTTTGCTTTACGGCCACAATGACACACAGTTTTCAGCTCGACCAATTTATCTGCCCAGGCAAGTAAACATGCACTACCTGTAAATGTTTCCCCTAAAAAATCGGTTCTTATGCCATATGCAAGTACAGGTATAGATAATTTATCAACAATTTCAGTAAGTTGTATAACTTGCCGTTTGGATAAAAATTGCGCTTCATCGATAAGAATACAATGAATTTGTTCGTTGGTAAGCATTTCATTGGTTTGTTGAAACAGATCTGAGTTTTCATCAAACAGTATGGCATCTGATTCAATACCGATACGAGAGGTTACTTTACCAACACTAAATCGATTATCGAGCTGAGCAGTAAATACCTTAGTATTCATGCCACGTTCAATGTAATTATATGACGATTGCAGTAAAGAGGTCGACTTACCGGCATTCATTGCCGAGTAATAAAAGTAGAGTTGTGCCATAAAATTAAGCTCCAGAAAGCTAAAAGCCTATTTTTTACCACTATTGTGGTTCAAATAGGCTTGATCAATATCTTATTCTATAAATTTTGTTAGTAACCAGACGTAGGTTTTGCTGCACCATGGCCAAGGGTTGCAAGCAAGTTGCCTAATAAACCACTAGCACCAAATCTAAATGTTTTAGCAGAAATCCAAGCATCGCCCAAAATATCATTTGCTAAATCAATATAAACTTTGGCATCTTCAACACTTCGTACACCTCCTGCGGCTTTAAAACCAACGTTGGGGTTTGTGTCTTTAATTACTTGTAGCATTAATTTTGCTGCATGGGGAGTTGCATTAATAGGGACTTTGCCGGTAGATGTTTTAATAAAGTCTGCACCGGCGTTGATTGAAATCTCACTCGCCTTTTTTATAAGTTCATCGGTAGCTAATACACCGGTTTCAATAATGACTTTTAATAGTACATTATCAGGGCAGGCCGCCTTACAAGCTTTTACCAAATCGAAGCCAATATTTTCATTGCCGCTCATTAACGCGCGGTAGGGGAATACTACGTCAACTTCATCAGCACCATAGGCAACAGCGGCATTGGTTTCTGCTACAGCAATATCTATATCATCATTACCGTGGGGAAAGTTTGTTACTGTGGCGATCAAAATACCGCTATTGTTTAATAACTTTTTCGCCGCGGGTATAAATCTTGGATAAATACAAATAGCAGCTGTGTTGCCCGCTGCTGACTTTGCTTGTACGCATAGCTTAGCAACAATCTCATCAGTATCATTGTCATTTAACGTGGTTAGGTCCATGTAGCTTATTGCTTGTTTAGCAACTGCATTCATGTTTTCAGGAGTCATATTTACCTCGAATAAAAAAAGCCCGCAAACTATGCGGGCTTATAAAGTAGTTTACGCTAGAGAGATGAACACACCAGCAATTGCAGCACTCATTAAGTTGGCTAGGGTAGCCGCAAATACCGCTTTCATGCCCAGTTGAGCAATATCATGACGGCGTGAAGGCGCTAATGTACCTATACCACCAAGTAAAATAGCAATAGAGGCTAAATTAGCAAAACCACAAAGAGCAAAAGTAATAATGGCTTGTGTGCCAGAGCTTAATTGATCTTTGATATCCATGAAATTGATATAGGCAACAAATTCGTTAACCACTACTTTTTGACCAAGTAAACTACCTGCATGGAATGCTTCACCCCATGGAACACCTAACATATAGGCAACAGGTTGAAGGGCGTAGCCGAGGATCATTTCCAATGTTAAGCCATCAACACCAACCAAGCTGCCTAGCCAGCCTATTAGACCATTTAATAATGCAATTAGTGCAACAAATGCCATTAGCATAGCGCCAACATTAAGGGCAAGCATCATACCTTTACTTGCACCTTCAGCTGCGGCATCTATAACATTAACAGCATCTTTTTCTTTACCTTCATCAGGTACTTCTTCAAAGTCATTGGTTGGTTCTTCAGTTTCTGGCATGATGAATTTTGCCATTAATAAACCACCTGGAGCGGCCATGAAACTTGCTGCAATAAGGTATTTTAATTCAACACCCATCCCAGCATAGCCAACCAGCACAGCACCAGCAACCGAAGCCAATCCACCTACCATTACTGCAAACAGCTCAGAGCGAGTCATTGTTGGTAAGAAAGGGCGCACCACTAAAGGCGCTTCTGTTTGACCGACAAATATATTCGCCGTTGCGGATAATGATTCTGGATGGGAGGTTTTTAATATTTTGGCTAAACCACCACCTAAGAATTTTACAACTTTATCCATAATGCCTAAGTAATAGAGTACAGCGATTAACGATGAAAAGAACACGATAACAGGTAAAACACGTATCGCGAAAACAAAGCCCACGCCATTGGCAAACATTGCATCGGTACCTAATCCACCAAATAAAAAGCCAATACCAGCCGCAGAGTAATCAATGATACTCGCCACTGCATCAGATACACTTTCTAATACAGCTCTACCGCCATCGCTATAAAGCACCAACGCAGCTAAAAACACTTGGATTGCAAATGCACCGCCAACAGTACGCCAGTTAATATTTTTTTTGTGTGAGCTTGCTAAATATGCAACGCCTAGAATCAAGAAGATTCCAATCACACCACGTAAAGTATCAAAGTCCATCAATTCACCTATGGGTTAGTTTATAAATTCGCTAGTTCGCGAACTTTTGCTTTTATTAATTCAAGAGCCATTCTATTGCGGCCCCCTTTAGTTATTACTATATCGGCATGCTCTCGCGATGGTTCAATATAGCGGTAATACATTGGACGAACAGTGTCTTGGTACTGGTTAGTCACTGATTCTAAATCTCGGCCACGCTCTTCTAAATCCCGTTTTATACGGCGGATCAAACAAATATCTAATGGTGTATCCATGAAAATATTTATATCAAATCGCTTACGTAACGCTTTATCAGTAAGTAATAAAATACCTTCTACTAATACAACTTTTGCAGGGTTTATCACTTCAACCTCATTACTACGAGTATGTTCAGTATAGCTGTAAACGGGCACGTTAATGGGCTGGCCTTGACTTAATTCTAATAAGTGCTGTGCTAACAGCTCATGTTCAAATGCTTTAGGGTGATCGTAATTAGTTTTTATACGTTCTTCAAAAGGCAGGTGGTCTTGGCAGCGATAATAAGAATCTTCTTTAATAATCGTCATGCTATCAGAGCCAAGTTCGTCGACGAGCTCATCATATATTGTTTGGGCAAATAGAGATTTTCCCGATGCCGAAGCACCCACAACAGCAATGATTGTTAGGTTATTAATTGACAAGAATTTTCCTAAAAAATCTACACTTGTAAATAGTATCGACTATTTTCCATTAAAAACTAGTGAATGTTAAGGAATTATTGATTTAAGTACAATTAATCAAATGAATGTATAATATGTTTACATGAAATTAATCAGTTATAGACTGATTATTGTAAGTTATTAAAAAGGTGGAAGTAAATGGCAAGAGCTTTAGTGTTAGTTATTGATAGTTTTGGTTTAGGTGAAGCGCCAGATGCTGATAAGTTTGATGATGTTGGGGCAAATACCTTTGCTAATTTGGCTGACGCTTTTCATCATGAAACCGGCCGAAAGTTAGATTTACCGAGATTATCATCTATGGGATTAATACATGCGGCTACCAATGCGGGTAAAAGATCTCCTGCTGTTAATGGCAGTGCTCCACAAAGTGGTGCATTTGGTTATGCTGCAGAAATAAGCTCTGGTAAGGATACGCCAAGCGGTCACTGGGAAATGATGGGAGTACCAGTATTATTTGATTGGGGTTATTTTGATAATAAAGCCGAGTCATTTTCAAGCGAGTTACTTGCGAAAATTTATCATAAAACTGGTATTCAAGGCTGTTTAGGTAATTGTCATGCCTCTGGTACAACAATTATCGCTGAGCTTGGTGAAGAACACATGAAAACAGGTAAGCCTATCTGTTATACCTCTGCCGATAGTGTGTTTCAAATTGCCGCGCATGAAGAGTCCTTTGGTTTAGAAAATTTAAATAAATATTGTGAACAAGTTCGTGAGTTACTAACCGAACTTGATTTAAATATTGGTCGTGTTATCGCTCGTCCATTCATTGGTACGTGTGCTGATGATTTTGAACGTACCGGTAATCGCAGAGATTATTCCATTTTACCTCCAGCGCCAACCATGCTTGATAAACTGGTAGAAAATGGTGGCAAGGTGGTAAGTATTGGTAAAATAGCTGATATTTATGCGCATCAAGGTATTTCAGAAGGGTTTAAGGCGACTGGTCTAGAAGCATTAATTGATACCAGTATTACTCAGTTAGGTTGCCAGCCTGATAATAGTTTAATTTTTACCAACTTAGTTAATTTTGACCAAGACTTTGGTCATCGTCGCGATCCAATTGGTTATGGAAAAGCGTTAGAGTATTTAGATGATCGCTTAGAAGATATTATTAACGCCTTGCATGAAGACGATATGTTGGTATTAACCGCTGATCATGGTTGTGATCCAACCTGGCATGGCAGTGATCATACCCGCGAATATGTACCGGTAATGTTTTATCAAAAAGGTATGCCTGCCATAGATTTAGGTGAACGTGACACCTTTGCTGACATAGGCGCCACACTTGCGGATATGTTCGAACTTTCGCCGTTAGAGTATGGAAAATCATTCAAACAGCAGTTAAAAGTATCGTAAGTTAAAAACTTGTTAAACACCTGGTTACAAAAATAAACGGGTGTTTAACATATCATTACACTTTCAATTCCTTTATAATTCTCCCTGTAAAATTTTGTTGTATTTACTTACATAAAAAAATAAATAAAACCTAAACCGTTTTGCTGTTTACCAAAAGTGATCAAAATCACTGTGTAGACACAGGGAGAAAACATGAAAACCTTCAAAAAGCATGCTCTAACCATGGGCATCCAAGGCGCGTTATTGTCTGTTATGGCAACAATGTCACCAACTACTCTTGCTGCTGAAGAAGCAGAAGCTCTTGATTCAACCAAACTAGAAGTTATCGAAGTTACAGCACGTAAACGTGTAGAGAACGTACAAGAAGTTCCTATTTCTGTGACTGCGCTACAAGGTGAAAAACTTCAAGCTATCAGCTCCGGCGCAATGGATATTCGTTTTTTAAACGCACGAATTCCTAGCCTTTCAGTTGAATCATCATTCGGTCGTACTTTCCCTCGCTTTTATATGCGTGGTTTAGGTAACTCAGATTTCGATTTAAATGCATCACAACCGGTTTCTCTTGTTGTTGATGACGTTGTTCAAGAAAACCCTATTCTTAAAGGTTTCCCTGTTTTTGATGTTGCTCGCGTAGAAGCACTAGGCGGCCCACAAGGTACATTGTTTGGTCGTAACACGCCTGCTGGTCTTGTAAAGTTTGATTCTGTAAAACCATCACAAGATTTTGATGCTTTTGTTTCAGTTTCATACGGTAGCAAAGAAACGTCTGATGTTAGAGCTGCCGTTGGTGGTGGTTTAACAGATAACCTTTCTGCTCGTATTTCAGTTTTAAATCAAGATCGTGGTAACTACATTGACAACAAAGCTCCTGGCTATGAAGAAGATGATGTATTAGGTGGTTATACAGACCAAGCTATGCGTCTGCAGTTTTTATACGAAGGCGATGATTTCAACGCTTTATTTAATTACCACATGCGTGATTTAGATGGCGAACCAGTTACTTTCTACGCGAATGCATTTAAGCCAAATTCAAATGAATTAGGCGGTGATGGCTGGGACGGTAGAGATACTGTTTGGCATGACTCGGCTTCTCGTGCAACTCAACAAGTTGAAACTGAAGGTGCTAGCTTAAAGCTTGATTTTGATTTAGGCGACTACACTGTTACGTCAATTACTGGTTATGAAAGTGCTGAGTTATTCTCTCGTGCTGATGTAGATGGTGGTTACGGTGCTGGTTGGGCTGTTGATTGTTGTGGCATGCCAATGGGACCTGGTTTAATTATGATTGATTCAGAAACGTCTGATGGCATTCCTGATCATGAACAAATTACTCAAGAACTTCGTTTAACGAGTAACCTTTCTGGTGATTTTAATTATCAAGTTGGTGTGTTTTACTTCAGCGAAGATTTAACTATTGAAAGTTATGCCTATGAAACTGTATTTGGTTCAGGTGCTGAAACTGGTTACGTTATCCAAGAACAAGAAACTACGGCATGGGCGGTATTCGGTTCATTTGATTATGACTTCTCTGAAAAAATGTCTGCAACTTTCGGTATCCGTTATTCAGCTGATGATAAAGAGTACTCTAACTTAAGAACTATGGCTCCTTTAGGTTTCTTAGGTCAGCCTGACAATGTTGCTGGTGAAGTTGAAGTTGATGATTCTCATGTTAGTTGGGATGTTAGTGTTAGCTACAAATACACAGATGATTTAAATATTTATGCTCGTGTTGCTGACACATTCAGAGCGCCAAGTATTCAAGGTCGCTCATTATTTGCATGGAACGATGGTATTTCTGTTGCTGATTCAGAAACGATTTTATCATTTGAAACTGGTGTTAAATCAGACATCCTAGATGGTAGTGGCCGTGTTAATGCTTCTGTTTTCTATTACACCATGGAAGATCAACAATTAACGTCTGTAGGTGGCGATAGCAACACTGCACGTTTATTGAACGCTGATGAAACTGTTGGTTACGGTTTCGAACTTGATTCAGAGTTTATGTTAACTGAAAATCTTGCTGTTACGTTTGGTGCTAGTTACAACAATACTGAATTAAATGACGATAATCTTTCAGTACCAGTTTGTGCACAATGTACAGTAACTGACCCGCTTAACGGCAATGGTCAAGCAATTGTAGATGGCAATAGTCTTCCACATGCACCAGAGTGGATCTATACATTTACAGCGCGTTACTCTCGTGAAATCGGTGATGGTGAATTTTATGTTTACACTGATTGGGCATACCGCGATGAAATTAGCTTCTTCTTATATGAGTCAACAGAATTTACTGGTGATGCATTATTAGAAGGTGGTGCTCGTACAGGTTATGCTTGGGAAACAGATTCTCAAGAGTATGATGTTTCATTATTTGTTCGTAACATGACAGATGAGCAACAAGCAATTGGCGCAGTAGACTTTACTAACAATACCGCTATTGTTAATGAAGAACGCTTTGTAGGTGCTGAGTTTAAAGTTAGCTTCTTTTAAGGACTACTTTAAATTTATTACCCTTTAAGTTGTATTCAACTTAAAGGGGCTATTCAAACGACTTAACTCTTACGGGTTAAGTCGCTTCTTAAATTTTTAATATAATCACTTCAAACCTTCTCAGGCTATACGACTACTTTTTTCCTATTGTATTGAATGGAAAGGAAATATTTCTCCATTAATACGCATGTTTTTGAATTTTTCTCGTTCTTTATTTAGCCGGATTTTCATTGTTCGCTGTAGTGTTTGAAATTTAGGGTCGTCACGAAATACGTTATAATCAGGGTCAGTGACAAGTTTTTCTGAGTGCCAACCTTCTTCGACAATGTTAGTAAAAGCTTTAAGTGCTGCCTTTTCATTTCCCATTGCCAAGTAAATTTTAGCCTCCCAGTTATTATGAAGGTCTGTCCAACTTCCATGCATTCTAAATTGAGCAGCTTTAAGACTAGCTTTCAATAACCTATCTGCCTGTTCCGTTTGTCCTTGTTTTTTTAATAATCGGCCAAGTGTAAAAGCGATAGCATAATTGGATTGGTCTACCTTTGCATCAGCCTGAAAAAATTCGGGATAATTATTTTGGTAATATTCAATGACTTCTGCCGCTCGCTGAGTTTGTAAGCTTGCTTTCATTAAATTATACATAGACTCATTAGCTAACCAAAAGTCTCTTGATACCTTAAGGTAGGAATCAACAGATGCATTATAGTCGCCGTTAAGTGCATGCATCATCCCTAAACCATGATTTGCTCCACTATATTTTGGAGCAAGCTTTACAGCACGGTTAAACCATGATGAAGCAAGTTTCTTTTCGCCTAAATGCGCAAGTGTCATACCGACTAACAATGAATTAAAGGGCACATTAGGCTCAAGTTCAACTGTCTTATAAAGTGATCTAAGAGCTTCTGAAATATTTTGTTCACCAAAAAAACTAATAAATGCCAATTTTGTATGAGCGATGGCGTAGGTGGGGTTGCGGGCAATAACATCCTTTACTATATTCTTTGCTTCTTCAAACCTCCCTACGAAAATTAGACCTTGTGCTAGAGACAGGACCAAGCCATCATCTTTTGGATTTAACGAATAAGCTTTTGCAAATAAGGTAATGGCTTTAGGAATATTGATTTTATACTTCATAAATAAACTACCGTATGACGCATAAGCCTCGGCATTATTTGGATTTAAATTGATTGCTTTTTGATAAGCCGAATCAGCAGCGCTAAAGTTTTGTTCATAGCTCTTAAGTGAACCAATAGCTCGATGAAGTTCACTATCATTACTATCTAGCTTCATCGCAATAGCAATCAAAGATTTAGCTTTCACTATTTGTTCTTCTACTGGTAAACCCGTCCAGTAAATTTGCCCAACGTGTAAATTTGCTAATAATGCGTATGCGGTGGCAAAATTAGGATCTAGTCTTACTGCTTCCTCTAAATAAACAATTGCTTGCTGATTACCATCATGTGTGTGCTTTGTGCTACTTTCTTTTGCCCTAAAGTATGCTTCTAAAGCAGGCAGGTTTTGAGTTGGTAGTTTTTCAATATAAGCTAATTCTTTAGGTGAAAGCGTCGTTTCAAGCTCTGCTGCAATAGTTTTAGCTATTTCTTCTTGAATATCAAAAACATTTTTAGCTGTGAGTTTTCTGGTATAGCTTTCTGACCAAATATTTTCATTATTTAAGGCATTGACTAAATGAACATTGATACGAATTTGCTCCGTAGCTCGTTGTACACTACCTTGCAGAATTGTTGTTACACCTAGCTCTTTGCCGATAGTTTGTAAATTTTTACTACTATTTTGGTAAGTCATCACAGAAGAACGAGAGATTGACTTTACAGCACTAATTTTTGAAATGTGTACCAGTAAGTCATCATGAACTCCTCTGGTAAAGAAAGCGTCCTTCTCCAAATCACTATGATTTTTAAATGGTAAAACGGCAATTGACTTTTGTTTGGGAATATTAGTTTGATCCATCATGGCTTTTTCGCTATTAAAGAGCCATATATAACTAATGATAAATATGAATAGTAAACTTACTGCAACTAAGGGCTTTACATTATGTTTAAAGCCAAGAGCTGTAAAAATAAATTGAAAAGTCGCATTAATGCTAGATAAAGAGATGTTGAGTTGTCTATTTCCACTCGCTAGCTCTATTTCAGCAATAAACTGATAACCCCGTCCACGAGTCGTTTTTATAATACTTTGTTTTTCACCATCATCACCTAAAGCTGCGCGCGCGCATTTTATATTATTGCTTAAAGTGGCATCACAGACTTCACGACCCGCCCAAAGGTTTTTGAATAATTCATCTCGAGATACTAGTCTACTTCTATGTTCGATCAGGTATAAAATCAAATCAAATACATGAGGTTCTACCAATCGCGGTATTCCATTGACCAGCAAAGTGAAATTTTCAGTATTTAGCTCACAGCTATCGAACCTGAATATCATTTGGTTTATGTCATCCTAGTTGGCATTTTCAATTTTGCTCAACCTATTATTTTTTATTAATGATAATTTTTAATCAATAATAACAATGAGGTACAAAATAAATAGGTAATCCATAGCTATTCCATAGCAAATAATAGAAAACGCATAGGGTAAGCAAGCACACTTTCACTATATTGAAAGTGTAGTCTAGCTTTCGTAACAATGTGTATAACTACTTTTTGTTGCGAATTCATAGTTCATCTTAGTCAATTTTACTTGATGATTGCAGCACACTTGTCGTCATGAGTAATGATAGGAGTAAAAAATTATGAAACCAACCAAATTACTACTAATTGCCGCGGCTATTTTCATGATGAATAGTGCTTATGCTGTTCAATATAAATTCGTAGCCAAGGATAATTCTGTGTACACAAAAATGTGTGTGCTTGCAGGTAATAATGAACAAGAGGCTCTAAAAAAAATCTTAAAACGCCAGAGGGAAAGAGTAAAAACTCTTGCAAATACGACTCGTTGCAATGATATGTATATTGCAAATTTTGCCAAAACGTATCATGCCGATTTGACTTTTGAATACTTAAAGAAATACACCCGTAGCGACATTTTAGATAAAGCACCAAAAGTATCCATTCAGGACATCGCACGTGTAAATAAGGGAAAATCAACGGAAGAAATTATTTTAGTTTATGTAGGTAATTAAGTTACCTGAAAATACATCACTAATAACTGAGGTTTGTACTGAGGGAGGTGCTTTTAGGTGGTATCACCATCCCTCAATGTCACTATGCCATATACAGAAGTAATTCCAATATATTAACGATGTTGTAAAGTTTAGAGCTATTAACCTTGTAACAACACTGACTCTAAGGCAATTTCCATCATATCTCTAAATGATGTTTGTCTGTCTTGTGCAGACAGGCTTTCACCGCGTTTTATATGATCGCTCACTGTTAATATACATAATGCTTTTTTACCGTATTCTGCGGCAACCCCGTAAAGACCTGCAGCTTCCATTTCAACACCTAAAATGCCGTGTTTGGCCATAGTATCGAAAAATTCAAATTCAGGCGTATAGAACAAATCAGCAGTAAAAATATTACCGACTTTAATTGGTTTATTTAAGTTGGCAGCAGCATCTACAGCATTTTTTAATAGGCCAAAATCAGCAATTGCAGCAAAGTCATGATCATTGAAACGTATGCGGTTTACTTTTGAATCAGTACTTGCACCCATACCAACAATAACATCCATCATGTTAATGTCGTCTAATACTGCACCACAGCTGCCGATACGGATAATGTTTTCTACGCCGTAATCTTTATAAAGTTCAGTGGCATAAATAGAAATAGATGGTATACCCATACCTGATCCCATAACCGAAATACGTTTACCTTTGTAAGTTCCGGTATAACCCAAGATATTACGAACGGTATTAAAACAGACTGCGTCTTCAAAAAAAGTATCCGCAATTAATTTTGCTCTAAGTGGATCGCCTGGCATTAGCACTGTTTCTGCTATATCACCGACGCTGGCTTCTATGTGTGGAGTGGCCATATTGATAATTCCTATGTCTTAGGTGTTTTTTAAAAGGTATCTAAATCCATGTTTTAGTAGGATTTGATGGTAATTAAATTTTAGCTGACTTTTCAGTAAGCAAAGTTTGTTTTTCTGAATCACTTATAAACGCCGCATTTAACGCGTTTAACTGTATATCCTGTAATTGCTGGGTGGTTAAACCTAACTGCTGTTTCGCCAGTGTATATTCGTGTTTAAGCTCAATACCTTCTACCGCTGGATCGTCAGTGTTTAAGCACACTTTAACGCCATGTTCTAAGAAGGTATGAATAGGGTGGTCGCTTATGCGATCAATTGTGCCCGTTTGATAGTTAGAGGTTAAACAAGTTTCTAAGGTGATGTTGTTTTCGGCTAAATAATCCAGTAAATGTTTATCCTCATAGCTTTTAACGCCATGACCGATGCGCTGAGCTTTTAACAGCTTAATTGCATGCCACACGCTTTCAGGCCCTGCGGCTTCACCTGCATGAATAGTTACGTTCAAACCTGCGTTGGCAACTTGTTTGAATTGATCTTCAAACAAGTTTGCCGGCTTACCAAGTTCATCGCCCGCAAGGTCTATGGCAACAAGGTGATCTTTATGAACAAGCAGTGAATCAAGTTCATGTTGGCATTTTTCTAGCCCAAACGTACGGCTTAATATTCCGATTAAATTGGCCTTTACGCCAAACTCTTCGCAGCCTTGCTTAACACCTTCAATAACTGCAGCAACAACATCTGCGGTTGGTAAATTGTGCTTCATTGCCATGTAATAAGGTGAAAACCTAAGCTCGGCATAATCTATGCCTGCTAACGATAAGTCTTCAACGTTTTCAAAGGCAACACGTTTACAGTCCTCTAAACTCGATAATACATTTACACCCCAGTCGAGTTTTACTAAAAACTCCATTAAGTCACTGGCTTTATCTTGAATGCGTACATGAGGAATAAAGTCGTTAAAATGCTCAACCGGTAAGTCTATGCCATTTTGTTGGGCTAGATCCCATATGGTATCTGGTCGAATATTTCCATCAAGGTGTCGGTGTAAATCTATCAGCGGCAAGGTTTCACAAATCATTTAAAGTAGCCATTTAAAATTGAATGAAAAAAGTAAATATAAATATAGTCTGTATTTTGCTCATACAGGGTAATTTTATGGTTTACTTGTTATTTACGGCGAAGTTTAAATTATTTTACTTAAAAAATCAGAAAATTGTCTTAAAAACCATATCGGTTGGCTATTTTATTAACAATTAGAGCATTTACTGAAATTTGTCATTGGCTTGTTTATAAAACACTGCTAGATTTAGCCCTATAGATAACCCATTAAACAAAAAGAGCTGACTATGTTGTTTCAAACCGATGATGTTCGTATTAACCAAATTAAAGACTTGTTACCACCGGTTGCATTACTAGAGCGCTATCGTACCAACGAGAAAGTTGCAAAAAGTGTTGTTGGTGGACGCGAGGCGATCAGTAACATTTTAAATAATAAAGACGGCCGTTTATTAGTTGTTATAGGCCCGTGTTCAATTCATGATCCTATTGCCGCACTTGAATATGGCAGTCGTTTAAATAAGTTGCGTACTAAATATAAAGACAGTTTAGAAATTGTAATGCGTGTTTACTTTGAAAAGCCTCGAACAACTGTTGGTTGGAAAGGTTTGATCAATGACCCTCATTTAGATGGCAGTTTTCAAATTAACGAAGGTTTACGCATAGGCCGTAAATTGTTATTAGATTTAAATGACATGGGTTTGCCAACAGCGGGTGAGTATTTGGATATGATCACTCCGCAGTACATGGCTGATCTAATGTGTTGGGGTGCTATCGGCGCTCGTACTACTGAATCACAGGTTCACCGTGAATTAGCCTCAGGTTTATCATGCCCGGTAGGTTTTAAAAATGGTACCGATGGCACAATTAAAGTTGCTATAGATGCCATTGGTGCGGCGAGTGCGCCACATCACTTTTTATCAGTAACCAAACTTGGCCATTCAGCCATTGTTGAAACTAAAGGTAATCCAGATTGTCATATAATTTTGCGTGGCGGTAAAAAGCCTAACTATCACGCGGAAGATGTAAACTCAATTACTGAACAGCTAGAAACTGTCAATTTACCTGCTAAAATTATGGTAGATTTTAGCCATGCGAACTCTAGTAAAAAGTTTGAAAACCAAATGCTGGTTTGTGACGATGTTTGTACGCAAATGACTAGCGGCAATGAGTCTATTTTTGGTGTTATGGTTGAAAGTCACTTAGTCGAAGGCCGCCAAGATATTGTAGATAATAAAGTTGAAACGTACGGGCAAAGTATTACTGACGCTTGTATTGGCTGGCAAGATACTGAAGTATTATTAGAAAAACTAGCAAAAGCTTCTACTCAACGTATGCAGGGCTAACTATGGTTTTAATTGATAAAAACAGTGTAAAACTCTCGGACGAACAGCGTTACGACTTGTTTATGCAAAACTTGATGAGCGAACGTGAAACGTGGATCTTAACGGACGAGCATGGCGCTGTAATGCTTACCGAGAACGAAGAAGATTACGTACCGTTTTGGCCTACAGAAGAAACCGCATCTTTATGGGCAACTGATGAATGGGATCATTGTCAGCCAAAGCTTATCAGCTTTGATGAGCTAAAAGACAAATGGCTGCCAGGTATGGAAGAAGATGATTTATGCTTAATTATTTTCCCAACTACCCAGCTCACCGGACAAGTGTTCTACCCTTGGGAGTTCAACCAAGTATTAGATAAAAAGCTGACTAAACTTGCTCGCAAAAACTAATCGTTTAATACTAATATAATCCATCAAAGGCGCTGTTTAGCGCCTTTTTAATGTGTGTGGTATTACATTGCTTTTAACAATGTATTTTAGGAATGTCTTGCCATTGGCTGGTAAACCTTGGGGACATAAACTCGCGTCGCATATGAAATTTTTCTGTTTTCATTGAGCCAAGTTGTAATGTGCCTGAGCCATAACGGTTATTAATGGCATCGAGGCATTGCATTAATTCAATGTTGTTGGTGTCTTTAGCAAATAAATCTGGCTGATAAATATTGGTATCCAATTCTATTGCGCCAACGCCACAACGGTAAAACTTAACACCCGGGTAATATATTTTCTGTACCGCTTCTGCCACACAGGAAGCTATATACAGAGTATTGTCTGTTGCAGAAGAAAACTGTACCTGTACCGCGTTTTTGTAGTAGTCATCATCATGAGGAGAGCTTGAGGCAAATACACTAATACGTTTGATCAGTGATTGTTGCTCACGTGCTTTTTTGGCAACAATATAAGCATGGAATACTAATGCAGATTTTAGGGCATTAAAATCAGTTAAGCGTTGACCAAATGAACGGGTTGAAAAGATTTCTTTTTTTGCCTGCTTTACCTCATCCCATGATAAGCATTTGATCCCATTTAATTCGTTAATGGTGCGTTCAACCAATACTGAAAATTGTTTACGCATTTGTTTCGGGTTTTGTTTTGCTAAATCAAACGCCGACTTTACCCCAAGCACGTTAAGTTTAGCGCCAAGCCGAGTTCCAATTCCCCAAACTTGTTCAACCGACATGCGCTTTAAAATATCTTTTTTATGCGTATCGGCAATGGCAACACCATCAAAGCCACTGAGTTTTTTAGCGGCATGGTTAGCCGCTTTTGCTAACGTGGGAGTCGAGCCAAAGCCTACACCTACAGGTAAACGGGTTTCTTTCCAAACCGCTTTACGTATCTGTTGACCATAATTGTGCCAATCATTAATACAGGCATAGTTGTTAAACGATAAAAATGATTCATCAATGGAGTAGATATGCTGATTGTCACAAAATCGAGATATAACATTCATCATTTTTTCTGATAAATCGGCATACAACTCATAATTTGATGAACGAATTACAACATTGTGTTTTTCTAAAAAACTCTTTATTTGAAAGTAAGGCTTAAATTTAGGAATGCCAAGTTTTCTGGCAATAGGGCAAACCGCACAAATACAGCCATCATTATTGGTAAGCACCACAACCGGTTTATTTCTTATGGTTGGATCAAACACTTTTTCTGCCGAGGCATAAAAGGATACTGCATCGACTAATGCATACATGCGATTATTTCTGGTGCTTGGTGATGTAGACGAATAGAGCGAATAACGACACCTTCAATTTGAAAGTCATCACCACGAGTAATGGTTACAGGAGAGTGGGTTGATGATGCAGAAATTAACCTTGCTTGCACTTTATCGAGTATTTTACAAACAAAGCAGCCATTGTAGTTAGCGACAATCACATCACCATTTTTGCAATTAAGTGACCGATCAACAATTAATATATCACCGTCATAAATGCCAACGCCTTGCATAGAATCACCACTGGCTTGACCAATAAAAGTGGCATCGGGATGGTTTATCAATAGTTGATCTAAGGATAATCCCAACTCTTTGTATTCTGCGGCAGGAGATTCAAAGCCAGTAATTCCAGCTTCTGCATAAATCGGAATTATTTTCATAAACACCTATACTGTAAATTTGTACAGTATAGGTGTTTTGACTGAAAAAAGAAACAACCTTCGCTTTAAATAAAAATAGCGCCTGTTCAAATATGGCTTTATAAATACAACCAACTAAGCACAAAAGATAGGGTAACCCACATTAATATAATCAGTGGAATACCTACGCGCATGAAGTCAGAAAATTTATAACCACCGGCATTCATTACTAACACATTGGTTTTATAAGCCATTGGTGTGGCAAAGCTTAAATTAGCACCGAATAATACCGCTAATACAAAGGGTTCTACTGGCACATTTAATTGGTTAGCAACAGAAATAGCAATTGGTGTACCAATTACCGCAGCTGCATTATTGGAAACAATATTAGTGAGTACAGCAAGTAATAGCATTAACGCTGATAATATCCCTGCTGGTGGTAAATCAAAGGCTAAGGCAACAAACATCTGCGCCATGTATTCTGCGCCACCTGTTTTCATCATTGCCGCACCTAAGGCAAGTGACGCCGCGACAATAAGGATCACTTGGCTACTTAATGCAGAAGAAGCATCATCCCAATTAATGCACTTAGTTGCTAATAATGCTAATACGCCACAAAGAGAGCTTACTGCAATAGGTAATATGCCAATTGCAGCCACTAAAATAACCCCTACAAGGATCCCTAGGGCAAGTGGCGCTTTTTTAGAATGGGGCAGGTCAGCCGCGCCATCGATTATAAGTAACCCACGTGCTGCTTTTAATACTTCTACTTGCTCATCATCACCTTGCACTAACAACACATCGCCAGTTTGTATTGGTACTTTATTGATGCTTCTGCGACCTAGATCTAACGCTTTACCACCACGATGCAGCGCTAATACAGAAACACCAAAGCGTTCTTTAAAGTTCGCTTGTTTTAATGTTTGCCCATTAAGACCAGAAGATTGAATAACAACAATTTCAGCCAGAGTTTGTTTTTCTTCAACTAAAGGATGCTCAGTATCTACTTTATGTTTCTCTGTATACAAAGTTGCACTCAAAACCGTTTCATATTCTTTTAAACGATCGGGGTAGTCTTTTATTTTTAAACGATCACCCGCTTTAATTATGGTATCGGGTAGGGGAATAACATTTCGGAAATCGGGTTTACGTTGAATAAATTCAATCGACATTTGGTTGTCAGTAAGCTTTCTTATTTGTGCAACCGTTTTGCCTACACATAAGCCGTCTTCACTTATATTTAAATAACCACCAAATATTCTTGGTGATGTATCTGGCAGTGATGGCGTGCGTTTAGGAATTATTCTAGGAGCGATTAACCACAAGTAAATAATGGCAATGGATGCAGCAAATAAAGCAGGGTATGCAAAGTCAAACATACCAAAGCGACGAAAGCCCATATCATTAGCAACACTAACAACTAACAGGTTAGTAGAGGTGCCTATTGTTGTTGTCATGCCTCCTACCAGCGTTGCAAGTCCCATAGGCAGCAGCATAGGGGAAGAGTCAGTTTTGGTTCTGATCGCAACACTGATCAATATTGGTAAAAATAGCACCACAATTGGCGTGTTGTTAACGAAGGCGCTTAGTGTTCCTGCCACAAGTAATGTGACAAGTAATGAAAGAGTCGGGCTTATTTTCCACAGCTTAGCTAAGTTTCGACCAATAGGCTCTAATGCGCCAGTTCTTACCAACGCATGGCCAATGATCATTAACCCACATACGGTGACAAGCGCTTCATGACCAAACCCATAAAACAATGACGATGGCTCTAGGTGCACGCCATTAACTTCGAATGGAAACACAGTAAACACTAACGCTAATATTGCTATTACGGCTAGAGAAGAAGTTTGTAGCGGTATATCATCACGACGAAAAAAATATAATGCGACTATAGTAATTAGCAACATAGCTAAGGCATGATTATTAGGAAGATCAGGTATAGTCATTTAGTTCTCATTGTTATTGATAAAGTTAACTTAACTGGAATAACTCCAATTAACTATAATCGATTTTAAATAACGTACAGATTTTGATGCTATATGATCTTAACTGTTATGCCAATATTTTATTTTAGGTTGTTAATTTTTAAGAAATTTATTTGTTATTTAGCCGCTGTAAAAATAACAGATAAATTCGTTTAACGTAGTTTAGGATGTTGTAATTTTTTGATATCGGCTTGAGGAAAGCTAGAGCCGGTGAATAATAAAAGCTGTAGATCATCAATAATTGTTAGGTTTGTAGAACTTGCTACGGCATTTTTAGGCTGAGTAAGAAATGTGCTGATGTGATTATTGCTAAAATCATAAAACTTTAATTTCGACGTGCTAGTCGTATGGTGATTAAAATAAATACCTCGCTCGGTAATTTCCCAACTATATACGGTATTGAAAATATCCTTGTCTAACAATTGCTTTACACTTAACTTGTCAGAATTTAAGTCTGTTTGCCATAAGCCGCCCGATACTCGAGAGTAATATAACTGGTTTTCTTTATTGATAACTCCTGTTCTTGCTCCGTCAAACGTTACTCTTTTACTTGTTTCAGATTTCAAGTCAAATTGATGTAAATCGGTATACTCTTCGGCATAAACTGCAGAAATTATGTAATTATCATCAAATGACCAAGTAGGGCGATTGTGTCGCTTAAACTCAGTCGATAACTGACGCAATTTTTTTGAATTGAAATCTAATATATAGATTTGGTCGCCTTTCCCTGAGCGATTTGCGGATAAAAACGCAATTTTAGAGCCATCATTTGACCATTTAGGGTATTTTACCGTATCTTCGATAAAAGTTAGCTGTTGACGGTGTGAGCCATCAGAATTAGCAGACCAGAGCTCATAAAAGCCTGATTCATTAGAAACATAAGTAATTTTATCTTGGCTTACTGAATAATCGGCAGATAAATGGTTAAATTTAGATTGTAATACGGGAAAAGGGCTGGCCGTTATATCGGACTTTACTGATAAACTGGATACCTGATAATGCTCTAATCTGTGTTGAAAAAATAACTCTGCAGATTGACTCGAATATTTAGGATAGCTAAAACCTTCAACATTTAAATTAGTGATAATTCCTGATTCTGGTTCAACCATATAACCTTGGCGAATATCAGCTCGCTGAGTAGCAAACACTATGTGCTTGCCGTTTGGATGCCAGGTTAAACCAACAATGTCTTCTTCAGAAAAAGTAAGTTGCTTTTCTTCCTTAGTGACTAAATTTATTAAGTATATGTTTTCTTCAAACGTACTGTACCTTCGGGAAACAGCAATATATCTGCCATCAGGCGAAAAAGACATATCCCGATCGCGGTAGTTACAGTTCAAGTTACAAGAAAACCTGTGTGTGTTTAACTCTGGAGACGTTAAATCTAAGAAATATATTCCTGAATGACTGTCACTGGCATTTTTACCATGATAGGCGAGTGTTTTACCATCAGCTGAAATATCAATGTAATAGTAACCACCTCTATTATGGCATTGACCAATAATGGTTTCTTCATTGGTTTTTACTTGCATTTGTATAAGATCACAGCGCTTATTAATTTTATCTTTTTTGGCAAAATATAGATATTCTCCGTTTAAACTCCACACTGAAAATCCTTGTTCGGCACTATCATAAGTAAGCTGGGTTGCTTTTAACTGCGGCTGAGTTCTATCCCGCATATACAAATTTGAAATACCCTGTGGATCATGCCATTGATAAACAATATAACGGCCATCAGGAGACGGAGACGTAAAGAGTTCATTGCCAGGCTCTGTGGTTATTTGTTCAAACATAGGAGCATTAATTGAGGTATCAATGGTTAGTTGTTGCCAAATTATATAAACCATTAAAAAAGAAGCTAAACCGTACAATGATGCTCTAAGCCAGTAGGCATTATTCTTATTTTTAATTGTTGGATTGGAAATCTCAGCTTGACAGCTGGCATTATTGCTTAGCTCATTTGTGCTGTTTAGTAACTGCGGCGCAACTAATAATCGATAACCACTTTTTCGGATGGTTTCAATAACTTCTTGCTGATCTTCTAGTGTTAGTTTTTGTCGTAAATTCCAAATTGCGTTGGTTAACGCTTTTTCACCGACAAAACTATTTTCACCCCAAACGGCTGCAATAATTTCTTCTCTTGGTACAACTCTTGGATACTGGTTGGCTAAATACCCTAATACCTCGATCAGTTTAGGTTGTAATTGAATTTTTTTTCCACAAGAAAAATAAAGACAAAAATCACTTGGCTGTACTTTGATAGAAGATAGGGAATAAGTATGTTTTTGAAACATCGCCAACTTTCTTGTTATTTGAATAATTGTTACAGGGCGGTAACACACGCCTTTAAATTCTAATTTTCTTTTTTTAATAACTCAACTTTTTTTTCCACCTTTTTTAATGAAGTCTGATCTTGGATTTATTTTTATAAACACTGTAAGTGATTGTTTATTAAAGAATAGATGTTAAATAGATATAGAAACGACACTCAATAGGTTGAGTGAACCTTGGTCATTCCTTAAAAACTTAATCGCAACATCATATTTACATTGTTGTGGCTGCCTCTTAAGTACGGAGGCTTAAAATAAAAAATAAATAGAAATTAAAACATACATAAGGGAGCAGTGATGAAAAAGAATTTAATCACACTGGCAATTCAGTCGGCAATTATTGGTGGTACAACCTTACTAGCACCACAAGCAATTGCTGAAGAAGAACAAAGCATTAATCGTGTCGTTCAAGAGAGTAAAACAACTGAGAATAAAGATGCTTTAACTCAAGACGATGACGTTGAAAAAATTACCGTTACCGGTTCTCGTTTACGCCGTGACAGTTTCAGCGTAGCAACACCACTTGTAACAGTAAGCAAAGAAGCGATATTAGATACAGGTTTAGGCTCACTTTCAGAAGTATTAGTTGATGAAGTGCCGGCTATTTCTGAAAGTTCTAGTAATATGAATACCCAGTCATCTGTAAGTGCCACGGGCCTTTCAACGGTTAACTTACGTAATTTAGGTACAGATAGAACACTAACGCTTATTGATGGTCGTCGTGTTGTATCTAATAGCTACAGTGGTAACTACGTTAGTTTAAGTACCATACCTACTGGTATGGTTGAAAAAGTTGAAGTGATAACCGGTGGCGCTTCTGCAGCATACGGTTCTGATGCTATTGCTGGTGTAGTGAACATTATTACACAGCAAAACAAAGAAGGTTTTGAATTTCAAGTACGTGGCGGTGAAACACCAGAAGGTGGTGGTAGAGAGTTCACAATAGATGCTGATTACGGTACTGAGTTTGCTGATGGCCGTGGTTATATGTTTGTCAGTTCAACCTGGGATCGCCAATTTGGTATTGATGTATCTGACAGAGACCGTTCAGCGGTTGAATCAAGTTACGATTATAACACTAGCGAACTTTGTAACGAAATGAACACTGTTGACGGTGATCAATGTATGCGTGATATCACTAAAGCTGATTGGCGTGAACGTAGTGATGGTACTAAAGGTGGCGTATTTGAAGAAAGGAGTTCATTTGCTGACGGTGGTTTCTTTTATACCGCGGACGGCCTACAAACCGGCTGGACTGAAGAACGAGACGGTATTAACCCTTATCAATGGGATAAAATTAAAACACCAAATGATCGCTTAGCTACAGCTGTGAAAGTTGATTATGAATTAACTGATGACATTACAGGTTCATTTCAGGTTCAGTACTCTAACAATGAATCAGTAAATGTTAAGTCTCCAGAAGATGAATATGAAGGTGCTTATGTACCAATTATTGACCCTGAAACCGGCGAACTAGGAAGAGTACGCCCAGGTTATATATCTACAGATAATCCATTTGCTCCAGCTATTATTGCTGATAACGCTGGTAGCAGTATTAGTTGGGATCGCCGTTTTTACGAAGTAGGTAATGTAACTACTGACAATGAACGTGAAACGGTAAGAACTTGGGCTGGCCTGCAAGGCACTATGTTTGATGGCGACTGGGATTGGGATTTATCTGTAGGTTACGGTAAATTTGAGCAAAATCAAAGACGTTTAAATGAATTAAATACTGTAAGAGTGTCACAAGCCCTAGATTCAGAATATGCTGATGATGGCGTTACTATCCAGTGTGCGGATGAAGATGCAAGAGCAGCTGGTTGTGTGCCTTTAAATATTTTTGGTGAAGGCTCAATTACGCCTGATATGGCTGACTGGATCCGAGCGACTCCTACAATTGATACTGAAATTGAACAAACAAACATTTTAGGTTTTATCGCCGGTGATTTATTCGACATGCCTGCTGGGCCTGTTGCCGCTGTGTTTGGTGCCGAGTACCGTAAAGATAAACAAACAGTAAGTACAGACGAAGGTCACCAATATGGTGGTATTACTTTCAACTTGGTCCCTAGTTTTACTGGTGATGTAGATGTATATGAAGCGTTTGCTGAATTTGCATTCCCATTATTGAAAAATAAAACTTTTGCTAAGTCGCTTGATGCAGAAACATCTGTTCGTGTCGCTGATTACTCGCATGAAGGTATTGATCTAATGTCGAGTTACAAACTTGGTTTAACTTGGCAACCTGTTGAAGGTTATATGATCCGTGGTAACTTTGCCCGTGCACAACGTGCGCCTAATATCACTGAGTTATTATCACCACCACGCGGTGACTATGATACTTATACAGATATTTGTGATGGTACATCAGCAACTTCAACAGAAGCTGGTCACGATAACTGTCGTTTAGAACCTGGCATTGCTGCTCAGATTGCCGCTGATCCTGATTTTATCTTTGAAGATGACAATAATGGTTATGGTCCTGGTGCAGGTAATGAAAACCTGAAAGAAGAAACGGCTGATACCTATACGCTTGGTATAACCATGAGCCCAAGTTTTATCGATAACTTTAATATCGCCATCGATTATTACAACATTACAGTGGAAGACGCTATTTCGGAAATTGGTAATGAGGAATTACTGGCAGAATGTTACGACTCTTCAATTGGTTTTGGTGATTCAAACCCATTTTGTGCTGACATAACTCGTGATGATGAAGGTCAGATAATTGAGATGTTACAACGTCAAATAAACGTTGGTGAACTTAAAACCAGTGGTTACGATATTGCAATTCAATACTCACTTGATTTAAATGATTACGGACGATTGGCGTTCAAAGGTGATATGACCCACGTAATTGAGCACAGTGAATCATTTGAAGGTAATGATGGTTTAGTTGAGTTAGATAACAATGGTCAACTAGATACCGGCATTTTCGAAGACAGAGCGTCAGCGTCATTAACTTGGTATAAAGATGGATGGCGTGTACGTTGGAGCACTAAGTACAAAGGTCCTGTAGTAGATGCTCATGATCGTGTTGACGATTATAAAGAGTTATTCGCTGAAAATGATGCAAATTGTGCTGCGGGTAATGAAGACTGTATCGAAAACCCTGAAACGCCAAAGTATTTGTATTACGGTTCTTTCATCAAGCATAACGTGAGTGTTTCTTATGCCTTTGATTTCAACAAAACTGAAATCCGATTATTTGGTGGTGCAAACAACGTGTTTGATAATAAAGGACCGTTTATTCCACGTACCGGTGACAACTATGAACGAGGTATAGGTAACTACGACAGCAAATACGAAGGTGGCGTTGGTCGTTTCGTATACTTGGGAACCGAAGTTAAATTTTAATTTCACTCATAGGCTTAACCTCCTAGAAGGTTAAAAGGAATTAACCATTTAAAGAACGTGTTACTTTAGCTCTATATGGATATAGAGCTTTTTTCTTTTTTATTTACTCGAGATTTTAATGAAATTATTCTCCTCTTATTTACTGTTGTTTGTGCTTGTTACAACATTTCAAATTAGCAATGATGCACAAGCTAACACTCAAACTGTCAATGTTATTAGTGATGGTCCTTACATATTTCTAAACGATAAACACAAAATAGATAAAATTATTAATGTTTGTCATAACAGCAAAGTGATTCAAAATGTTAGTGACAAAGATAACATTGTTATAACTGAAGATTGTTCTGGCAACAAAGCGTTAAGTTTTAGTCGTTTTTATCACAGTGCTAAAACTGCTGTTGAATATAAAACTGCGCACTCAATTGCTGCTATCAGTGATTTTCATGGCCAATATGAATTAATGGCCACAATTTTAACGAATAACGGTGTAATAGATGAAAATGGAAACTGGGACTTTGATAAAGGTCACTTAGTGATAACCGGTGATGTATTTGACCGTGGCGATAAAGTAACAGAAATATTATGGTTTCTTTTTAATTTAGAGAAACAGGCTATAAAGCAAGGGGGAAGGGTGCATTTGTTACTCGGAAACCATGAAACCATGGTCCTTAATGATGACTTACGTTATTTGCATCCCAAATATTTTAAAGTAGAGAAAATATTAAAACAATCGTACAGCAGTTTATATGGTGACAATACGATATTAGGGCAGTGGTTACGTTCAAAAAATGTTCTAGTAAAAATAAACAACATATTGTTTGCTCATGGGGGCTTTCATCCCAATTTGGTTAAAAAAGAACTACCCCTGAAAAAGCTTAATCAGGTATTCAGTAATAATATTACCAAACCATTGTTGCCAATTAGACGATCTGAATTAGGCGATTATTTACATAAAACTAATGGACCAATTTGGTACAGGGGCTATTTTAGAGAGCCTTTAGCAACCAGTGATGAAATCGACAATTTATTAAGGTTTTATAAAATAAACCATATTGTTGTTGGGCATACTTCTCAAACTAATATAAAAAGCCGATATGATGGTCGTGTTATCGCTATTGATAGCAGTATTAAAAATGGTAAGTATGGAGAAATTCTTTTAATTGAAAAAAGTAAATTGGTAAGAGGGACAATGGAAGGCAATAAACTACCAATTGAAGAATTATCAATGAAAGAATAAGGCTGTTATTTATTTGAGCGACTCCAAATATGGAGAAGCTCAAACATGGTTAATTAGAATATGAAGATATTAATATTCGTAAGTTAATTCATGAGCTTTAGAAGACATTTTTAGCAGTGAGGCAAAGGCATCATTGCTGATAGGTTTGCTAAATAAAAAGCCTTGCATTTGAGTACAGCCTTTATTTAATAACGCTTGTTCTTGCTCGAATGTCTCTACACCTTCTGCAATACAATGAAGACCGAATTTTTCAGCTAAAAATAAGGTTGTTTCAACGATAATTTCATCGGTATCATTTTTATCCATGCCATTGATAAATGCACGGTCTATCTTAATGATTTTTATAGGCAAGTTTCGCAAATAGTTTAATGATGAAAAACCAGTGCCAAAGTCATCCAAAGCAATATCAATTCCTAATTCATTAATACGCGTCATTGCGGCTATTGCCTTTTCTGGCTCATTAATTAGAGCTGTTTCAGTAACCTCTAACTTGATAGCTGAACAGGGCAAATTATGGTTGGCTAAAATGCGTAACAATTGCGGAATAAAAGTCTCATCAGTGAAATGATTTGCTGAAATATTAATAGTTAAATACAAGTCATTATTCACTTTTCTCCAATGAGCTAGATCTTTAGCTCCTCGTTCCATAGCAGCCACTGTCATTGGCTTTATTAGGCCAAGCTTTTCTGCATCGGGGATAAATTCGTCAGGAACGATAATGTTTCCTTTATCGTTACACCATCTAAGTAACAATTCACAACCACAAATTTCACGGTTGTTACCATGAACTATAGGTTGGTATAGGTTGAAGAATTCATTGTTTGCAATCGCATTTTTAATATCAGCCTCTAAAACAAACTGCTTTGTGGTCAATAAGTTCATATCTTCGTTGTAAATTTTAAATTTAAACTTATCGTCTTTTTTGGCGAAATACATTGCAGCATCTGCATTTGCTAATAACTCTTTTGCATCACATTGTAAGGTCGGATACATAGCAACACCGATGCTGGCGCCTACTCTTAATTTGTAAGTGTTGATATTGATAGGCATTTCGATTGCGTCAATAACATCAGTAATGACCTGTTCGATTGTCGCAACATCAGGAGCCTTCTTAACCAACAGCACAAACTCATCGCCACCGATCCTTGCCAATGTATCTTCATTGCTGATAACCGATTGAATTCGTTGACTGACAGTAATTAACAGTTGATCACCTACATCGTGACCAAATGAATCATTCACTAATTTAAATTTATCAAGGTCGATGAATAAAATCGCGAAGCTCAAATCGTTGTTCTCTGCTTCTTCAATAGTTGCGGTGATCTTTTCTAAGTAAAACTTTCGGTTTACCAACCCCGTTAAGTTGTCATAGTTTGCTAGTTTTTCTAATTGTCTGGCGTTACGTTTTTGTTCCGTAATATCTGAAGCAATGCAGACAAAATAAAGATCCTTACTGTATTTATTCGTATGTGTGGATATTTTAAATGACACATCTATTGGTCTGCCATCTTTTAGAAACAGTCTTTCTTCAACTTGATAATTAGAACCTGGTTCTAGTTCCGCAAATAACGTTCTGTAATAGTCAGATTTTCTAGCATCTAAACCAAATGTTTCAGGCGTAAAATCAAATGCTTCATCAGCTAAATCATAGGCTTTGCGTAATGATTCATTTGCCACCGCGGTCTGATTTTTAGCATTAATAATGACCACCCAATCGTTGGTGTTTTCTATTGCTTCAATGTAAATCTCATTTAACTCTTCACCGTAGCGAGAACTGGTGATATTGCTGTAGGTTCCTACCACCTTAGTGGCCAAGCCAACCTTGTTAAACTCTACCGCTTTACCTGTATCCCTATACCATTCATATTGACCTGATTGGTTTTTAAGTCGATAAATGAAACTAAAATCTTCATGTTGGTTAATATGCAGGTAACTTTGCCAATGCTTTTTATATTTGTGTTGGTCTTGTTCATGTATTAAAGATAAATGTTCGTCAAAGCTTATGGCTTTATCTAAATGATGAAGAGCAAGTTCGTCATGGTACCTGCTACCAATCATTCGATTATTATTAAGTTGCCATTCCCATACGCCGCTTTTGGTGTTTTTTAAGGCTATTTGTAAACGATTCTCGCGTTGCTTTACTTGTTGATGCGCCGCGAGTAACTGTTGGTGTAACCCCAGTCTGTGACGGTAATAGGTTATTGAAATAAAAATTATTATCAACGCATATATGCTGAGGCTAATTGGCGATAACCAAGGAGAGTATGAAACCTTAATAGGTAAATTAAATGTTGCTAACGTCTTGTGTTGAAAGGCATTAACTAAACGCACAATTATATGGTTGTTTCCACTTGGCAGGCTTGAGAAAGAAATGCTATTACCTTCCATAGAGATGAAATCTTTATCGCTATCAGCAAATTTGTATTCAAAGGAAAAAGACTGACTTGCATGTGCTTGAGAGTGAGAAAAACTTAATTTTATACCAATATCATCGTGGTTAAATGTTAAATCATCGTGGTTGTTTAGTAATACAAACGGCTTGGGAGTCGACATAATTTCAACATTAGATAGGTTGATTTTTAAGTTTCGTCTTTGTGTTGCTAATTTAAACTTCGAAGGATTAACAATAGAAACACCATTTGCTGAACCATAAGCAAAGTTTCCATTTTTTAATCTAGTGTGAGCGTTAGAATTAAATTCATCACTAACAAGGCCATCATTCTTGTTGTAACTGTGTAACATTTGATCGGCAATATTTAGTTTATGTATGCCTTGGTGACTGGCAAACCAAGCATCGTTATTACTATCAAACATAATGCCATAACTATGTTTTACCGAGTTACTCTCTTCAAAACTATTATATGTAATCGCCATATTATCCAGCGAAATAGCGATTAACCCTGCACTATAGTAACTTAGCCATAAGGTATTATCTTTAATGTGAAAGCTGTCTATTAGTGCTTGTTTATTATCCTGTGTTAGTGGATTTACAAAAAGTTTTGTTACGCGTTTGGTTGAGGTATTAAATGTCCATAAAGTATCATTGCTACCTAACATTAACGTATCAGTTTTTGGTAAAAAACCAATTAAACGGTTGATACTTTCTAAGGGAAGTTGCGCATTTATTTCGGGGTATTCATTAATTTCACCGTTTATAGTGTTGGCACTATAAAGAATGTTTTCTTTAATGAACCAAAATGTGTCTTGATAAAAAGTGTTTTTGTATATATTGCGCCTCATTAACTCACCAAGTTTTTGCTGTTTAGCATTTAACGGTTGCTGAGTTCTAGTACCAGAATCGAATATAGTCAAACCATCGGTAGTGTGAAGCCATAATTGCCCTTGAGTATCAAAGTCCATATCGTAAATATAACTTTGATTAATTGTTTCTTGTTTATTGTTATTTACTAGATAGGGAGAAACTTCTAATGTATCCATATTGATAACATTGAGTCCATTTTCGGTACCTGTCCATAATAAGTTATCTTTATTAGGGTCTTGTTCTAACGCCCATATATTATTGCTTGAAAGGCTATTTAGTCTGCTTTTATCAGCGATGATACTGGTAAAGTTTTGCTGTCTTAAAGGCCACTTGAATAATCCAGAATATTTTGAACCTAGCCAAATATTATCATCACCAATAATCAGGGAACTAATCCTGTTATTTTTGATTTGTGGATAAACATCACTAAAGGCTGTTAATTTTTTAAGTTGTTGCTTGTTAACACTGTATTGGTATAAGCCGTTATGGCTGCTGACATAGAGCTGATTGTCTTGGGTTAACAAATGCCAAACATTAAGGTCGGCTATCTCTAACTGATAATCTAATTTATCCGTGGTCTGTTCCAAATAGTTATCGATTGCAGCAAGTGGTAACGAAAGCACACCATTATCAGTACCAATATAAAGGAGTTGGTTTAATATTTCGGTGGTAAATAATTCATTTACAGAATGAGCTTTGCTTACTTCGGGGAGCGGTAGTTTGTTGATCTTTTGAACATTCGTTTGGTAAACAAAAAGACCTATTTTAGTCGCTATATATACTGTTCCTTGATGTATATTAATATCAAAGATACGGTGTTCTAGATCAAATAAATGACTTATGTTTACTTGTTCAATTAAACGCTGTTCTTTTAACGAAAACTTAAACAGCGAATGCGAACTTGCAAACCACATATTGCCATTGTGGTCTTGCTGAATATCAATGATTGTATCGTTAGAATTAGTCGGATTTGAAGGTTCGTAGATGAGTTGGTAGCTTTGTTCGTGAGGAGTGTATTTATATAATCCTCCTTCAAACAAACTAATCCACATCTCATCATTGTTTTGTTGGTACAACTTGGCAATACGATAATCAGAAAATTTAGCTTTCGGTCCTGGCAGTTGATGAAAAGTATAACCATCATATATGTTTAAGCCATCGTCTGTACCTATCCAAATATTTCCCTGATTACCTTTTACTAAAGATGTAATGTTTTGTTGGCTAAGACCGTCTACAACACTAAATCGCTGTAAGTGAGAAAAACTGGATGTGAAGCCAGGTTTAATAAAAAGCATCAGCAAAAGGCAAGTTAAACTTGCGATGTATTTTATCAACACATTTTTCATTCTTAACAACCAAATACTTTATCTTTTTTATTTTTTACCATTTACAAATGCAGTTTGCACCTGAAAAACTGCACTTGTTACGTTTGGGTTACGCTTTGGTTACATTCGCTTGTATCATATTTATTGATGTAGATAAGCCTTAGTTATTTCGGTCAATCGTTTCTTTTCTCGTTCAGATATAAAACTTGCTTGAATCGCATTAAATGTAAGTTGTATGAGTTCTTTTTTGCTCATTGGGTGAGCATTTGCAACTGCAATAAAGTTTGCATTCATATACCCTCCGAAATATGCCGGATCATCAGAATTAAGAGTGACGCATAGGCCTCTTCGTAGCAGTTCGACTACATTATGTTGTTCCATTTTATCAAACACTTTCAATTTGGTATTAGATAATGGACAAACGGTTAAAGGCGTTTTATTCGCAATAAGTTGATTCATAAGTGCCTCATCATCAATACAACGCACGCCATGATCAATACGGGTTATCCCTAAAAGTTCTAGTGAATCATGAATATTTTGTGCAGGACCTTCTTCGCCAGCATGTGCAACAGTTAATAATCCTGCCTGTAAAGCAGCTTGAAATACATTAGTAAATTTACTGGGCGGGTGACCAAGCTCGGAAGAGTCTAACCCTACAGCAATAATCTTATCTTTATGATTCATCGCCTGGCCTAGTGTTTCAAACGCTGACTCTTCACTTAAATGTCGTAAAAAACACATGATCAATCGGCTTGAGATGTTTAATTCTGCAGCGGCTTGCTCAAGTGCACGATAAATGCCATTTACTACGGTATCGAAACTGATATTTCGAGCGGTATGGGTTTGAGGATCAAAGAAAATTTCAGTATGAATAACGTTATCTTCTTTACAACGTAATAAATAAGCCCAGGTTAAATCAAAAAAGTCCTGCTCTGTGATTAATACATTGGCCCCTTGATAATAAATGTCGAGAAACGATTGTAGATTGTTAAATTGATAAGCTTCATGTACTTCTTGTGGGGAGTTATAAGGAATTTCTACCTTATTACGTTTGGCTAATTCAAACATAAGTTCAGGTTCTAATGTACCTTCGATATGAAGGTGAAGTTCAACTTTAGGTAATCCGTATATAAAATTTTTCATATTTGCTCATAATAGGTGAAATATTACATCTAATTTTTTGAGAACATACATTGTTAAGTTAATTCAATTTAGCCTATTATTTAGTGTGGTTCTGATCCGAGGAAATGCCAGTTGGTTGATAATAAAAAGTTAAATAATATTAAGTCAGTACTGTTTGTCTGTATGGGCAACATATGTCGTTCGCCATCGGCAGAGGCTGTGTTTCGCCATAAAGCAAAAGAGCAGGGCGTTGATGTTGAGATTGACTCGGCCGGTACCATTGGCTATCACGTAGGCCATAAACCTGATGCCCGCTCACAAAAAGCGGGCGAGGCTCGTGGTTATGACTTTAGTGGTTTGTTTGCTCGTAAGGTAGTAGTTGAAGATTTTGATAACTATTCAGTAGTGCTTGCTATGGATAATGAAAATTTTTCTAATTTAATCGAATTATCGCCAACCGAGCATCACCATAAAATAAAGCTCTTTTTAGAGTATGGTGAAAGCTTTTCAGAAACAGAAGTGCCAGATCCTTATTATGGTGGTAGTGGTGGCTTTGAGTTAGTGCTGGATCTCATTGAGGATGCTAGTGATGGTTTATTGAAAGAAATGAACCATTTATGAATATATATAAAGCACTATTGTATTCTATGGTTGTTTGTTCAATACCTGCTTGTTCTTCGGATTCAGGGGCACAGGCAGAACAAGTTCATCGAGGTGTTTATACCTGGGGACCAGAAGTTCGAAGTTTTAAGCCCTGTGATCAAGAAAACGCTTATTGGGTTAGCTACGATTTTGCAGGCCAAGCTATGCAACGTTATTATAAGAAAATGCAAACAACACCCTATCAGCCGATGTACATTGAATTTAGAGGCATGCTGTTAGATGAAGAATTGGCTGGTTTTGCTAATGATTACTCTGGGTTGTTTCGCATAAGTGAGGTATATAACTTTACTTTCGAAGTACCCGATGAATGTAACGTTTCAGGACTTAAAAAATAAGGCTCCAATGGGAGCCTTATTTATTGGTATGTTTCGTTGCTTATTTTGTACTTTTTATGGCTGTTTGTAATATATTTAGAATATCTTCGCTTTGCTCTAAGTTAACGCACGCATCGGTAATGCTTTGGCCATACACAAGCTCTTGTTCTGCAATGACTTTTTGATTGCCTTCCACTAAAAAACTTTCAATCATTACACCAAATACACCAGTTGAACCACCTTGTATTTGCGTAGCTAAATCTTTCGCAACGTTCACTTGTTTACGATGATCCTTTTCACTATTACTGTGACTACAATCAACCATAATGCTCGGAGTAAGCTTTGCATCGTTAAGCTTTGAACATGCACTGTTAACATGCTCCAATGAGTAGTTAGGTACTTTACCACCACGTAAAATGATATGAGCAAATGGATTACCTGAAGTGCGATAGATACACATTTGTCCGGTTTTATCCGGCGAATATAACACGTGCGGTACGCTTGACGCTTGAATCGCATCAATGGCTATTTTTACATTACCGTCTGTACCATTTTTAAAGCCAACTGGGCATGACAGGGCTGACGCTAATTCACGGTGAACTTGCGATTCAGTTGTGCGAGCACCGATAGCGCCCCAACTGATAAGGTCGGAAATATATTGACCAGTAACCATGTCTAAAAATTCAGTGGCTGTTGGTAAGCCCATATCATTAATTTGCATTAATAAATTACGTGCTAAGTGTAGGCCTTTTTCAACGTTGAATGATTTGTCTAAATCAGGATCACTTATTAGTCCTTTCCAACCAACAGTGGTTCGAGGTTTTTCAAAATAGACACGCATAACAATGTATAAATCATCGATGTAATGATCATGCAATACTTTAAGTTTTTCAGCGTAATCTAACGCGGCTTTTGGGTCATGAATTGAACACGGACCAATAACGACTAATAATCGTTTATCTTTACCGCTAATAATATTTTCAATAATGTTTCTAGAATCAATTATGTGTTGGGCATTTTTATCTGATAACGGGATATCGCGAGCAAGTTGAGCAGGTGATACTAAGTGGTCAATCAGTGATGTGCGAAACTCATCGGTTCTAATAGTCATGTAAAGTCTTTTTTATAAAGCAAAATCTGGCGCTAATATAGGTAAAAACGGCTCTTAAGGGAACCGTTTTCTTATAATTTTATGATCTTTAACAAGATATTTTAGTATTTATATCGTTGTAAGCCAGTTTCCGATAATATTTTTGCTGATATTTCTTCTACAGAAAGTTTCGTGGTGTTTAAAAAAGGAATTTTTTCTCTTTTGTATAACTTTTCAACTTCTCTAATTTCCATTCGACATTGCCTTGCTGAAGAATATTTAGAGTTTGCCATTCGTTCATCACGAATTTCATGTAAGCGATCAGGTTTTATGGTTAACCCGAAAATTTTACCTTTATGCTTTTTCAAAAATGGTGGTAAAGAAAGTTCGTCCATATCATCGTCAGTGAAAGGGTAATTAGCCGCTTTAACGCCATATTGCAGTGCTAAATATAATGAAGTAGGGGTTTTACCTGAACGTGAAACACCAACCAAAATAACATCGGCATGTTCATAGTCAGTAACTTTACTGCCATCATCATTGGCTAAAGCAAAGTTAACCGCATCAATTCTAAAGTCATAACTGTTTTCATGAATAGAGTGTGTGCGATGTGCTTTAGGCTTTGCTTCAATACCAAGTTGTTTTTCCATTGGGCTAATGAAGTGCTCTAAAAAGTTATAAATAATACCATCACAACTGTCTATAACTTCCCGCGTTTCAGCTTTAACAAAGGTATGAAAAACAAATGGTTTTTCACCTGTCCTTTTATAAGTTAGATTAATTTGTTTCTTTACTTCCTCAGCTTTTTCTATAGTTTCAACAAAAGGAATGGTGATGTGCTCAAATTCAAGCGGAAAAAGTGACAATAAAGCATGTCCAAAAACCTCGGAAGTTATTGCTGTACCGTCGGATATGTAAAAAGCTGCGCGCATTTTGTAACCTAAAATAAAAACTTACTAAATTGGTTTTAGTTTAGCCTTTTGCAGTGTAGAATGTCGACGATTTTTGCAGGTTATTATGCTGATAACCCGTTTATTACAATTTGATTATTCTTGTTAGGAGAAACACGTGCAAGAGAATGTACTTTGGTATCAAGATCTAGGTATGGGTGATGTAGAACGCGTTGGCGGTAAAAATGCATCCCTTGGTGAAATGATAAGTAACCTTTCAAACGTTGGGGTTCAAGTACCGGGTGGTTTCGCAACGACTGCCTTTGCATTTAACGAATTTCTAGAGCAATCTGGCGTTAACGACAAAATTTATGCTGAATTAGATAATCTGGATGTTGATGACATTCAAGCATTAACTGATTCAGGCGCAAAAATTCGCCAATGGATTATCGACACTCCTTTTCTACCTGAAATGCAAAAAGACATTGAACAAGCTTACGCTCAATTAGCGGGTGAGTTTTCTGCTGAAGCTTCTTTTGCAGTTCGTTCTTCAGCTACAGCTGAAGACATGCCAGATGCATCTTTTGCGGGTCAACAAGAGACATTCCTAAACGTACGTGGTTTAGACGCCGTGATGGTCGCTATCAAGCACGTATTTGCCTCATTATTCAATGACCGTGCTATTTCATACCGCGTACATTCTGGTTATGACCACCGTGGTGTTGCATTATCTGCTGGTATTCAACGTATGGTTCGTTCAGACATTGCATCAAGTGGTGTTATGTTTACTATTGATACTGAATCAGGTTTCGAAGATGTAGTATTTATCACTTCAAGCTTCGGTTTAGGTGAAATGGTTGTTCAAGGCGCTGTGAACCCTGATGAGTTTTACGTTCATAAACCAACATTAGCAAACAATAAGCCTGCTGTTGTTCGTCGTAATATCGGTTCAAAAGCAATAAAAATGATTTATGCTGATACTCAAGAACATGGTAAGCAAGTTGATATCGTTGATATTGAAGAAGCACAATCGAATACATTCTCTATTAACGATAGCGAAGTTGAAGAATTAGCTAAACAAGCAGTAATTATTGAACAGCATTACGGCCGTCCAATGGATATTGAATGGGCCAAAGATGGCTTAGACGGTAAACTGTACATTGTACAAGCTCGCCCTGAAACTGTTCGTAGCCGTGAAAGCGCAAATGTTTTAGAGCAATTCCAATTGCAAGACAAATCAAAAGTTGTTTGTGAAGGTCGTGCTATTGGCCAAAAAATTGGTAAAGGTAAAGTAGTCGTTCTTGATTCAATTGATGAGATGGATAAAGTACAGGTTGGTGACGTTTTAGTTACTGATATGACTGACCCAGATTGGGAACCAATCATGAAACGCGCATCCGCTATTGTGACTAATCGTGGTGGCCGTACGTGTCATGCTGCAATCATCGCTCGTGAAATGGGTATTCCAGCGGTTGTTGGTTGTGGTAATGCTACAGCGCTTATCAAAGATGGTTCAGAAGTAACTGTATCATGTGCTGAAGGTGATACAGGTTTCATTTATGAAGGCCAGTTAGAGTACTCAGTTACAACTTCTGAAATAGATAACATGCCTGATATTCCATTAAAAGTAATGATGAATGTTGGTAACCCAGATAGAGCGTTCTCTTTTGCACGTTTACCACATGCTGGTATTGGCTTAGCGCGCGTTGAATTTGTTATTAATAAAATGATCGGCGTACACCCGAAAGCACTTTTAAACTTTGATAATGAATCAGCTGACTTGCAAGCAGAGATCACTGACATTATCGCTGGTTACGAGTCTCCACGTGAGTTTTACGTAACTAAACTGACTGAAGGTATTTCAACATTAGCCGCGGCGTTTAATCCAGAACGCGTTATTGTTCGTATGTCTGATTTCAAATCAAACGAATACGCTAACTTGGTTGGTGGCGACATTTACGAGCCAGAAGAAGAAAACCCAATGATTGGTTACCGCGGTGCTTCTCGTTACATCTCTGAAGACTTCCGTGAATGTTTTGCAATGGAATGTGACGCAATTAAACGTGTACGTAATGACATGGGCTTAACAAATGTTGAGATCATGATCCCATTCGTACGTACGTTAGAAGAAGCTGAGCAAGTTATTGAAATTTTAGCTGAGAATGATTTAGTTCGTGGCGAAAATGGTTTAAAAGTGATTATGATGTGTGAATTACCATCAAACGCTTTATTAGCCGACCAGTTCCTTGATCATTTCGATGGCTTCTCAATTGGTTCAAACGATTTAACTCAGTTAACTCTTGGTTTAGACCGTGACTCTGGTTTAATTGCTCACTTATTTGATGAGCGTAACCCTGCGATTAAAGCATTACTTTCAATGGCGATTAAAGCCTGTAAAGCACGTGGTAAATATGTAGGTATTTGTGGTCAAGGTCCTTCTGATCATAAAGACTTTGCTGCATGGTTAGTAGAACAAGGTATTGATAGTGTGTCACTTAACCCTGACTCAGTATTAGATACTTGGTTATACCTTGCTGAGCAAAACAAATAAGCATTGAAACTGTTTGAATAAAAAGCCGGCTTATTAGCCGGCTTTTTTGTTTTCAATAACCTGGTTTAGGAAAATCAAGAATGCGTAAGAATTAATTAATGGACTTGCTATAAATTACAACGTAATTTAGATAAACAGTATTTTAGTCAACCCATCTTACTTATGATCAATGTCGCTATTTATATTTATGATAATGCCGAAGTTTTAGATTTCTCTGGGCCATTTGAAGTATTTACCACTGCAGCAAGAATTGCGGGTGATGTGGTTCCTTTTAATACGTTTCTTGTTTCTGAACAATCAAAGCAAATTCAAGCAAGAGCAGGTTATACGCTGCAGTCAAACTATTCTTTTGATGATCACCCCAATATCGATGTATTAATCATAGTTGGTGGTGTGCACGACGCTGAAATGGAAAAACCTAATGTGATTCAATGGATAAAGCAGCAATCTGCCTCATCGTGTTTAACCGCATCAGTGTGTACAGGAGCGTTTCTGTTAGCCAAAGCGGCAGTGCTCAGTAATATGCAGGTTACAACTCATTGGCAAGACATAAAAGATTTACGAGAGCAGTTTCCTTGCTTAGATGTAAAAGAAGGAGTGCGCTGGGTAGATAACGGCGACATTGTTACGTCTGGCGGTATCTCTGCTGGTATAGATATGAGCCTACACTTGGTCAGTAAATTACATTCACATGAATTGGCAGAGCAAACTGCAAAGCAAATGGAATTTAGCTGGACTAAAAATACATAAGACCTGAAAAACTTTGTTCAATAAGGAATTTAATACCTGTGCAACTTAACATTCAATTTATTAATGCTTTTACTGATACGTTATTTAAGGGGAACTCAGCTGCTGTAGTACTGCTAGAACAATGGCTGAGTGATGAGTTGATGCAGTCTATTGCTACTGAAAATATGCTTTCAGAAACAGCATTCTTAGTTAAATTGCCTGATGGACGTTTTCATATACGTTGGTTTTCACCGATAACGGAAATCGATTTTTGCGGCCATGCGTCACTAGCAAGCGCCTATGCGTTATTTACCGACAATTCAAGATTGAACTCATTAATATTTCATGCCGATGCGGTAGGGGATTTTACCGTTGAAAAAGATGTCGAATTTATTACCATGAATTTCCCTTTAATGACACCAGAGGCGGTTGATGAAATACCATTGCCAATAATATCTGGTTTATCGATTAAACCAATCCTGGTTCTTAAAAATAAACAAGCATACTTTGCTGTTTATGAAAATGAATCTGATGTTATAAATGTTGTACAAAATTCAGACCAAATCAAACTGTTAGCACCGTTAGATGTGGTAGTAACAGCGCCATCTAAAGACTATGATTTTGTGTGTCGTTATTTTTGGCCAGCCAATGGTGGTGATGAAGACCCGGTTACCGGTTCTATCTATGCTGGGCTTGCTCCATACTGGCACTCTCGGTTACGCGTTACTTGTTTGGAGGCCCGTCAGGCCTCATTGCGCGGCGGTTTAGTGAAATGTAAGCTTTTAAACAACAGAGTTTTAGTGAGCGGTAAAGCGGTTAAGTATTTGACCGGAACCATTGATGTTTGATGGTTTTTTAATCATGGTAAATGACGATGTTATCTAACTAAAGAGTGAAAATATGAGCAAAACGTTAACCGGTATATTCCAAATAACCCAATGGGATGAAGAATCACATATTGTATTTGATGAAGGCGGAAAGCAATCTTATGCACAAATAAAACAAACCTATAATGGCGATATTAAAGGTGATTCATCAATAAAATATTTGATGAATTATAAAACGGAAACGTCTGCTTGTTTTGTCGGTTATGAAGTGATGAATGTCACTATTGATGGAAAACAAGGCCAATTAGTATTAAAGCATGACGGTCTATTTGAACAAGGAATCGCCAGTAGTAAGTTTGACATTATTAGTGAAAACTCTACTGGGGACTTAATCGGTATACAGGGCAGTGGTAGCTTCACATCTACAGAAAATGGTCAGGCTGAATATACATTTAAAGTAAACTTTGACAAAAATTCCATCAAAGTTATCGGTATATAGCGTATTTCTCTATTAAGTAAGCAGAAAGCATTTGTTTTCGTAACAAATATTTAGCATCATAGGGCTCTCTACATTCTTAGTTCATTAGAGCACTATGTTACCTCGTTTAGACTTTACAGATGTTATTGCACCGATATATCAGCAATATATTAAAGCCCTGAAAAAATCCAATTTTTCTGGTGATATTTCATGTCACTATAGTTCCCGTCTTGCTGTAGCGACAGACAACAGTATTTATCAACAACTTCCACAAGCTGTCTTACACCCAAAAACTGTTGAAGACATTAAATTGATCAATCAAATTTCGAGTCTTGAAAAATTTAATGAGATCAAATTTAGTGCCAGAGGAGGTGGTACAGGGACCAACGGACAATCGCTAACACCAGGTATTGTTGTTGATTTATCCAAGCATATGCGCAAAATCCTCGATGTTAATGTGCAGGAAGGCTGGGTTAAAGTTCAAGCGGGTGTAGTAAAAGATCAGCTCAATGAATATTTAAAACCGCTGGGGTTTTTCTTTTCTCCAGATTTATCTACCAGTAACCGTGCCACTATTGGCGGCATGATAAATACTGATGCTTCGGGGCAAGGCTCGTTAGTTTACGGTAAAACGTCAGACCATGTATTGGGCTTGCGCTGTGTTCTAGCAAATGGTGACGAATTTTCTACTAAAGCTAAAACTATCGCAGAAACAGAAGCACTTATAAGCCAACCAAATTCGATTGCCCAGTTATATAAAACTGCTTTTTCCAGTTGTTCTGAAAATCGTGAACAAATCATCGCTAAGTTCCCTCGTTTAAACCGTTTCTTAACAGGTTATGACCTTGAAAATGTGTTTAACGACGATTTGTCTGAGTTTGATTTAGGTCGTTTAATAACGGGCTCTGAAGGCTCTTTAGCAATTGTCGCCGAGGCAAAATTAAATATTACACCTATTCCAAAAGCCAGGGCTTTGGTCAATATAAAATACAACGATTTTGAGTCAGCATTAAGACATGCGCCAGCATTGCTTGAAGCAAAAGCGTTATCGGTAGAAACCATTGACAGTAAAGTGTTAAATTTAGCCAAACAAGATGTGGTTTGGCATACCGTGAAAGATTTAATCTGTGACGTTGAAAATAAAACAATGGACGGTTTAAACATTGTTGAATTTACTGGTTTAGAGTTAAACGACGTCGAACAAAAAATTGAGCTTTTATCAGCCTCGCTTAACCAAAATATAGAGCAGCAGACTCTTGGAGTAATTGGATTTCAAGTTACCTATGACTTAGGCAGTATTAACAAACTGTATGCTATGCGAAAAAAAGCGGTAGGTTTATTAGGTAATGCCAAAAGCCAAGCAAAACCGTTAGCATTTGCAGAAGATACTGCGGTTCCTCCAGAAAACCTAGCCGATTTTATTTTAGAGTTCAGAGCACTACTTGATAGTTATAACCTTGATTATGGTATGTTCGGACATATCGATGCCGGTGTTCTACATGTGCGTCCAGCGCTTGATATGTGTGATCCAAAGCAAGAAGTTATCCTACGAGAAATATCTGACCAAGTTGTCGCATTAACAGCTAAATATGGCGGCTTGATGTGGGGAGAACATGGTAAAGGCTACCGTAGTGAATATGGCCCGAAATTTTTCGGTGATGAGCTTTTTAATGAGTTAAGAAGGATTAAAACTGCTTTTGATCCTCTCAATAAAATGAACCCGGGTAAAATATGTACGCCACTGGACAGTAATGAGCAACTGGTTAGCGTTGATGCTAAAAAACGTGGTGCATATGATCGTGAAATTCCAATTACTATTAGAGAAGCCTTACCATCAGTAATGAACTGTAATGGTAATGGCTTATGCTTTAACTTTGATAGTAAAAGCCCAATGTGTCCATCAAGTAAAATTACTGGAGATAGAAGGCACTCACCAAAGGGGCGCGCAGGTTTGATGCGCGAATGGTTACGTTTACTTGCCGATAAAGGTGTCGACTTTAAACAATTGCAACGTGAATCTACGCACGTATCAGTCAAGACTATGGCATTAAAAACGTTAAATACCATTAAGAGTAAAGTTGGTGGTTACGACTATTCTCATGAAGTGATGGAAGCTATGAGTGGTTGTTTAGCGTGTAAAGCGTGTGCCAGTCAGTGTCCGGTAAAGGTTGATGTGCCAGACTTTAAAGCACAATTTGCACAAGTGTATTACTCAAGATATTTAAGACCAATGAAAGATCATTTTGTTGGCCAAATTGAAAATTTAGCGCCATTAATGGCAAAATTACCATCGGTAATTAATTTCTCTATTAATAACGGTTTATTCAAATCATTCAGTAAGCATGCTTTAGGGTACATTGATACGCCGTTATTGTCTGTACCTACGCTAAAAGCTGAAATTAGTGATGAAAACTTTGAGACATTTAATTTAGAAAACCTACAAAATTTATCACTTGAGCAAAGGTCTAAATACGTAATAGTTGTACAAGACCCGTTTACGTCATTTTACGAAGCCTCGCTTGTTAGTGATATGATGAAACTTATTGCTAAGCTTGGCTTTAAACCTATTTTGTTACCGTTCATGCCAAATGGTAAACCTCAACATGTGAAAGGTTTTTTAGCTCAATTTACGAAAACTGCAGCAACAGCAAGTGAATTATTAAATGAAATTCATCAGTTAAACATTCCTATGCTGGGAATGGATGCGTCACTAGTGCTTTGTTATCGAGATGAATATAAACAAATACTTGCTGAAAAACGTGGTGATTTTGAAGTAATGCTTAGTCATGAATGGTTAAAACAAATCATGGTTAATGAGCAACCTAAAGAGTCTAAATACTTGCCCATATACCAATTATTTAGTCATTGCACTGAAAAAACAGCATTACCAAGCTCTGAATCAGATTGGCAATCAATTTTTACCTTCTTTGGTTTAAAATTAAACGCGATCAGTGTGGGCTGTTGTGGAATGGCCGGTACCTACGGGCATGAAAAACAAAACCAAGCTAATTCGCAAGGTTTATATGAGTTAAGCTGGCAACAACCGATTGATGCTGGTGATACATCGTATCAATTAGCAACGGGGTTTTCATGTCGTAGTCAAGTGAAAAGGCTGGGGCAAAAACAATTGAAGCATCCTATACAGGCGTTGTTAATGCACCTGTAACCGATAATGGAACATAGCCAAAAAAAGCCCGGTTAAATTTAATTTAACCGGGCTTTTTATTTAATACTTTAAAGCGTTAGCTCATAAGTTTGTATAATTATTTATGTCCGTTCTTGATTATTTCTCTAGCCATTTGATCGGCGACAATACCCGTTGGTAAATCTTCCTGCGCCGCTTTTTCAAATACTTGCATTAACGTATTATAAATATTCTCAACTAAGCTTGTTGCTGTTTTTGCACAATACTCATCTTCGTAGATTTCTAGCGCCACATTGATGATACCACCAGCATTAATGACATAATCAGGTGTGTATAAAATGCCTAAATCTTTTAATACTTGATCATGACGTGCTTCAGCAAGTTGGTTATTGGCACAACCGGCAATAATTTTTGCTTTTAATTGTTTGATTGATTCATCATTAATACTTGCACCTAAAGCACATGGAGAATATACGTCAACATCCTGGCTATAGATGTCATCCAAAGCAACTACTGTTGCATCGAGCTCTTTAGCCGCTTTTTCAAGAGTTTGTTGATTAATATCTGTTACAACTAATTCTGCACCTTCAGCTTTAAGTTGTTCACATAATGAATAACCAACGCTGCCTAGGCCTTGTACCGCAACTTTGACACCTGATAACGTATCTTTACCAAGTTTAAATTTAACCGCAGCTTTAATGCCTAGCAGTGTACCGTATGCCGTGAATGGACCTGGATTGCCACTTTTTCCTTCAAGACCAGAAACAAAGTCGGTCTCTTGATTAGCAATAGCCATATCAGCTGTTGTAATGTTCACATCTTCAGCGGTGTAGTATCGACCGTTTAAATTGTTAACGGCGCGGCCAAATGCTTTTAATAACTCTTCTGATTTAAGTTGTTTAGGGTTTCCTATAATAACCGCTTTACCACCACCAAGCTTTAAGCCGGCCATAGCATTTTTATAAGTCATGCCTTTAGATAAACGTAAAACGTCTTTTAGTGCATCTGCATCGTTTGAATAATCCCAAAAACGACAACCACCAGCAGCTGGGCCTAAATTTGTATTATGCACAGCAATAATTGCTTTTAAACCTGATTGCTCATCTGAACAATAAACAACTTGTTCATGGTGATCAAAATCGACTAAATCAAAATAAGACACAGTTTTCTCCAATTTATAATCCGTTGCTAAAGTAATTATAACAACCAATTTCATAAGTATATTTTTGTGGACGCAACATAGCATTTTACTTGGACTAAACGCTAGTTATTTAGCAATAATTACACACAAACATTCGTTAAGAATTAGTTACAGCAAATTACTCAACGTATCTTTAAGTTATACTTGTCAAAACCCTTTTTTTCAGCGAGTATTGACTCAACCTATTTTGATGAGAAGTAAAATGTCAGAACAACTTAATTTAACCGAAGAGCAGCAATCTGCTTGGGTTCGTGAACAATACCTAAAAGCAACGAAATACTTGGCCGACAAAGGGGTAGTAACAGATAATGTAGCGCCTCAAGACAGTCGATACTTAGTGCCTATAGTAGCCGTATGGAAACTTAACACCATGTCAGATGGATCCGTATGGGTAATAAGTGGTGATTTGCCTTGTGATCATATTTCTACATCTGCAGCTGATAACGTAAGAGATGCGTTGCGTAATTTTTCGATGAAGTGGCAATTACAAGCTCAAAACATTGTGCAGACTGTTAACGATCAGACTCAGTTGGATTTTGCTAGATTATTGGTCAGTCGCGCAGAAGGGCTTTTTGAATTATGTGAAAAAGATGATATATGGCCAGAAGACTAAAGAGTATATAAATAAATCAGTGGGACAAATAGAAGCGTTTAAAGTTTATTTGTCCTAATGAACATGCCATGCGCTGTCTTGGCATGCCTGCTTCCATAAACACTGAACCGACCGGTTCAAACCCATGACGGGCAAAGTAATCAACAGCATCTAACGAACTGTTTATATACACTTCGGAAAGATTATTGTTTCTGGCAATATTGAGAAGGGCATCGATAACTTCTTTACCAACTGGAGACTTGCGTTTAGACATAACTACGCAAACTCTTGATATTTCACCTTGGTTGGTAATACGTCCTGTTGCAATAGGCTCTTGTGATCCTTGTTCAATGACTAATACGTGATAGGCTTTTCTGTCATGGCGATCAAACTCGACGTTATAAGGTATACGTCTTTCACAAACAAATACCTTTTCCCGTACAGATTTTAATTGTTGCTTCGCTTGTTTCCAATCAACAATATTTACTTGGTAAACCACAAAAATACATTTCCACGCCGTTCTTTAAAATTAAGCACAGCAACTTAATTTAAAAGAATAAACCTTAGTCACACTCAAAACACCAGAGCCCCTTATTAATAACACTAGTTAACAGTTGTTGGTTTTTCAAACAATTTAATGAACTTTCTACTAAGTTTTTCGTCAAAGGTTTTTTGCTAGCTAATAATTTTGCTAACTCAATAGTATCAGTGTCTACCGGGAAGTTTTCTCCATTTACGAATAAGCGTTTGATTTCATGTTGATTTATTAATATACACTTCAGACCTAATACTGGGTAAAGTACTTCGCCTTCCGCTAAAAGTTCTTTTATCAGCTCGATCGGCAAAGGTTCAACAGGAACGAGCAAATTTAAGGTGTGGTGTACTGTTGTTAAGTATTTACCTAGAAAATCCTGTACTAAACCTTCGTCTTTAAATGCGGATGTCATTACGTTATGTAGTAGGTTTAGATCTGAACCTTCGATTTCTTCTGGTTTGTCTGTCGCTCGTCGTTTGCTGTCATCAAATCGTTGTTCAAATAAATGATTGTCCAGTTGGTAATCAGCAAATGCAGATATTAACTCCTGTGCACTTGGCGCCTGAAAGCCAACAGAGTAATTAATTGAATTATCAATAGACACACCATTGTGTGGGTGGTTCGGCGGAATATAAAGTAAATCGCCAGGTTCGGTAATTTCATCTATTACTGCATTAAACATTGAGACCTGCTTTAAATCTTCATGCGGAATTAGCTCTGTTAAGGAAGCATCAGGTTTACCTACTTGCCAACGCCTTTTTCCTTCACCTTGAATGATAAATACATCGTATTGATCCAAGTGGGGACCAACACCGCCACCTGGAGTTGAAAAACTGACCATAACATCATCAATACGCCAATTTGGAATAAACTTAAATGGTTCAATTAATGAATCAACATCTGCTGACCAATGATTAACTGCTTGCACAAGTAGGGTCCAGTTTGCTTCACCAAACTCGCTAAAATCTTCAAAGGGCCCATGTTTCACATCCCACTTGGAATTGTTGCAACTAATGATCCTAGATTCGATAAATTCTTCCATCGCTAAACCAGCTAATTCGTTAGCGTCTATTGAATCTTCAAAATTAGCAAAAGCACCTTTGATGATTAATGGTTTTTTCTGCCAATATTCAGCAAGAAAGGTTTCTGGAGTTAAATCTTTAAAATCTATTTTCATTTTGGTTCTTATATAAATATGTTGGTTTCTATAAAAGTATAGTGTAGTGAGAAACAGAAGAATTTAAACTATACATGGCAATTCTAAGTTCCTTCATCCCTGAAGTAAAAAAGGCGCTAATGCGCCTTTATATTCCGAAAACTAAACAACAGCTTAGATTTCGTTAACAAACTCAATCGCTCGACCGATGTAACTTGCTGGAGTCATAGCTTTTAATTCGTCTTTAGCGCTTTCAGGCATTGCTAAAGTATCAATGAATGCACGCATAGAGTCAGCATCAACACGTTTACCACGAGTTAATTCTTTCAGTTTTTCGTATGGCTTTTCAATACCGTAACGACGCATAACCGTTTGAATTGGTTCAGCTAAAACTTCCCAGTTTTTGTCCAATTCATCTAATAACGCTTGCTCATTTACTTCTAACTTGCTCATACCTTTTAACGTAGACTGGTATGAAATTAATGAGTGAGCAAAACCTACACCTAAATTACGAAGAACTGTAGAGTCGGTTAGATCACGTTGCCAGCGAGATACAGGAAGTTTTTGTGCAAGGTGGTTCAATATTGCGTTTGCAATACCTAGGTTACCTTCAGAGTTCTCAAAATCAATAGGGTTAACTTTGTGCGGCATTGTTGAAGAGCCAATTTCACCAGCAATAGTTTTTTGCTTAAAGTGACCTAAGGCAATATAACCCCAAACATCACGATCAAAGTCGATTAGTATTGTGTTGAAACGTGCCACAGCATCAAATAATTCAGCAATGTAGTCATGTGGTTCAATTTGAGTAGTGAAAGCATTCCATGTAACACCTAAAGAGGTAACAAATGTTTCAGAGAACTCATGCCAGTTTACTTCTGGGTAAGCTGATATGTGAGCATTATAGTTACCAACAGCGCCGTTAATTTTACCTAACATTTCAACATTGGCAATTTGATCACGTTGACGCTTTAAACGTACATAAACGTTAGCCATTTCTTTACCCATAGTACTTGGGCTTGCAGGTTGACCGTGAGTACGACACATCATTGGCATTGATTGATATTCAAGCGCTAGGTTTTTAATCTCGCTTAAGATTTCATCCATTACCGGTAATAAAACTTCTTGGCGACAATCAGATAACATTAATGCGTGAGATAAGTTGTTGATGTCTTCAGACGTACAGGCAAAGTGAATAAATTCAGAAACTGCGTCAAGCTCAGGATAAGCTGCAACTTTTTCTTTTAATAGGTACTCTACGGCTTTTACATCATGGTTTGTAGTCGCTTCAATGGTTTTTACGCGAGCAGCATCGGCTTCTGAAAAGTCAGTTACAATAGCATCTAATACGGCATTCGCTTCATTTGAAAATGCTGGTACTTCAGCGATTTCTGCTGTTGCGGCTAATTTTTGTAACCAGCGAACTTCTACAGTTACACGGTATTTGATCAGACCAAACTCACTAAAGATCGGACGTAGGGCTTTTACTTTGCTGCCGTAACGACCATCTACTGGTGAAATTGCACTAATGCTTGAAAGTTCCATAAGTTTTCCTAAGTTTTATAATTTAAATTTTAAATCTGTTTAAGTAGTTGTTGAGCCGTGGCAACAAAATTGCCACGTCTGAATAAAATCGTTCGGCGTTTACCGCCCATTTGACGCCATAAAACGGTAGCACGAATACCAGCAAGCAATAACGCTCTAATCCGATGTTGATTACCAACCTGTTTTAATATATTTGGATCACCGGCAATTTGTATTTTTGCACCTAGCGGGCTTATTACATCGGTGTAGATACTCGCAAATGAATTGCGCATATGTTCACTATCTAAATCAAAATGATCAAGTTGGCGAGAACATTGCTCAATGCGAGAGCCAAGTTCAGCCATAACTTTAGGCTTATTTTGTAAACGTCGTTCTAAATTTAATAAACTAACGATATAGCGGGTGATTTCTGGGTCTTTTTTCGGATTCTTGTCACCTAGTTGGGCAATTATCATCATCAGTCCATCACTGACATTTTCCAGTTTATCATCATACACGCCTAAGCAGTTTGCTGGATTGGTGTTTACAATGCTGCTCATCATTACGTTAAATAAATCTTCATCACAATGATTTTTGCGGGCAATACCTTGTGCCATCATTGCAACTTGGCAAATTCCGGCGAAGGCTAAAGTCTGTTCTTTCATGCTCATAATAGTTTTAATACTTTTTTATCTAGCGTTATCATCTGATCAGGGTGTCGATAATGCCACCACCCAAACAAATTTCATTTTGATAAAATACTACCGATTGTCCAGGTGTAACTGAACTTTGTTCTTGCTCAAAAACTACTTGATAATTTTCATCGTCTAAACGTGTGACAGTACATACCACGTCGTCTTGTCTATAACGAGTTTTTACAGTGCATTGTATAGACTGGCTTATTGATAAATCGATTCGTGAGACCCAATGCAATTGCGATGCGATTAATCCTTTAGAAAAAAGGCGAGGGTGTTTATTACCTTGGCCGACGATTAATACATTGCGTTGCATGTCTTTATCAACTACATACCAAGGTTCTTCACCGGCATCTCTTAAACCACCAATGTGTAAGCCTTTGCGCTGTCCCAAGGTGTGATACATTAAGCCTTCGTGTTTACCAACTTCAACACCCTCGGCCGTTTCAATAACACCAGGTTGAGCAGGTAAAAACTTTCCTAAGAAGTCTTTGAACTTACGCTCACCGATAAAACAAATACCGGTAGAGTCTTTTTTGTTGGCGGTAACTAAACCTTCGCGCTCAGCAATTGCACGCACTTCAGGTTTCTCAATATGTCCGACAGGGAATAACGTTTGACCCACTTGCTTGTGGCTCAATGTATATAAGAAATAACTTTGGTCTTTATTACTGTCTAGTCCGCGCAACATTTCAAACTTGCCGTCAGCATCAGCTCTGCGTTGAACATAATGCCCTGTAGCAATGTAATCTGCGCCTAAGTCTTCACAAGCAAACTCAAGGAACGCCTTAAATTTAATTTCTTTATTACACATAATATCTGGATTAGGTGTTCGTCCAGCTTTGTATTCTTCAAGGAAATACTCAAAAACATTGTCCCAGTATTCTGCAGCAAAGTTTATTGTGTGTAATTCAATACCAAGCTTTTCACATACTTGTTGTGCGTCTTTAAGATCATCTGCGGCAGCACAATATTCATCGTCATCATCTTCTTCCCAGTTTTTCATAAACAGACCTTCAACCTGATAACCTTGTTCTAATAACAAGTAAGCTGAAACGGACGAATCAACACCGCCAGACATGCCGACGATAACTTTAATATCTTTATTTGCTGTGTTTTGCTCAGTATTCAAAGACTTTAAATTCCAAGTAGGTGTAAAAATGGCGCGAATTGTAGCATGAATTGGAAAATCTGACAGTAAATATTGTGTCTAATATATAGAAAATTATTGTATAAATTTGTTATGTATTAACAGAAGTTATATTTGTTTTGAGAATTGAAAGCGGGTAGTTATTGCCATTTAAAAAATCATTTAAACATTCGACTACCAGCGGGCTCCTAATTTGCTCACCTTTAGCAAGTAATTCTTCTTTAGTTAACCAAATAGCACGTAAGATATCACTGTCTTGGGGCTGCGTTTCAGTAAAGTCACTAAGCTCTACGACAAAACAAAATCGAAGATAATGTAGTTTTATATCTTCGCGATAATGATAATAAATACCACTTATAAAATCGGGTTCAACCTGTAAACCGGTTTCTTCCAATACTTCTCGTTTGAATGCGGCGATCAAGTTTTCATTTTCTTCAACATGACCAGCAGGTTGGTTGTAAACAATCTTTTCGTCATCGACTTCCTCAACAATCAGGAATTTATCCTGATGAAAAATTATTCCGGCAACGGTTGTATTGGGCTTAAATTGTTCTGTCATGACTATTCTTATATTAATGGTAGATTATACGATTCGGTACTCACCGGGCTTTAGGTCACTTAATGTATATTTACCTACAGAATAGCGTATTAAACGTAGAGTAGGGTGACCAATATGAGCCGTCATACGACGTACCTGACGGTTTTTACCTTCACTAATACTCATTTCGAGCCAAGTTGTAGGGATGTTTTTGCGTTCACGTATAGGGGGATAACGTGGCCAAATTGATGGCTCGTTAATGACTTTAACTTTAGCCGGTTTAGTTAACCCATCTTTAAGTTCAACGCCTTCAATTAAAGCGTTAATTGCTTCTTGGCTTGGTGCACCTTCGACTTGTACCCAATAAATTTTACTTTTGTTGTTTTTAGGATTGGCTAATTGGTGCTGTAATTTACCATCATTGGTTAATACTAGTAAGCCTTCAGAGTCTTTATCTAATCTACCTGCCGCGTATACATGAGGAACATCAATATAATCTTTTAATGTTTTGCGTTTTTGATCGTCAGTAAACTGGGTAAGAACATCAAACGGTTTATTAAATATAACCACCTTTGTTGGGCCTGTATCAAGCTTTACTGGTTTGGCTTTTTGTTTGAAAGAACTCGCTTTCTTATACGCACCAGTACTTGGCCTATTACGCTTTTGTTGGGCTTGTTTGTTATTTGATTTTAGCTGATTTCGGCTGTTTTTATTTTCTAAATTAGACAATTACAAACTCTTATTAACAATGTATTTGGATTATAGTTACAGGGTAGTTATTAAATAAATACCAAGTATAAATATTATGAATGGTATATAGCCCTATGACGACTATTTTAATCAATAACATGCTGATATACTACTGCGCGATTAGATTAATACCCGTATCCATTGATGTTTTTTTAAAGTTCTTTAATAAAAGTTGATGGTTCAATAAGACTTAGACCACAGTTAAGTGGTAAGCATACTATAGGAATTGAAATGACAACTGATAATTCAAAAATCATTTATACCATTACCGATGAAGCACCTGCATTAGCAACTCATTCTTTTTTACCAATTGTTGAAGCATTTACTGCTCCGGCTGGTATTGAAATGACTACTAAAGATATCTCTTTAGCTGGTCGTATTATTGCAAACTTAGCAGAGTTTTTACCTGAAGAGCAACGTATTGGCGATGCACTTGCCGAGTTAGGCGATTTAGCTAAAACACCAGAAGCTAATATTATTAAGTTACCTAACATCAGTGCTTCAATTCCACAATTACAAGCAGCGATCAAAGAACTACAAGCTAAAGGTTATGCCTTACCTGAGTTTCCTGAAGATGCTAAAAACGATGAAGAGAAAGCAATAAAAGCTGCGTACTCTAAAGTATTAGGTTCAGCAGTTAACCCTGTATTACGAGAAGGTAATTCTGACCGTCGTGCACCAGGTTCTGTTAAGCAATTTGCTAAAAATAATCCTCACCGTATGGGTGCTTGGGCAAAAGATTCAAAGTCTCACGTTGCACACATGAGTGGCGGTGACTTCTATGGTAGCGAACAATCAGTAACTGTTGCTGACGCAACTGATGTTAAAATTGAATTCACAGCTACTGACGGTACAGTTAATGTATTAAAAGCTTCTACGCCGCTATTAGCTGGTGAGATCATTGATTCATCAGTAATGAACTCAAAAGCATTACAAGCATTTTTAGCTGAGCAAATTGCTGATGCAAAAGCACAGGGTGTTTTATTCTCTTTACACATGAAAGCAACAATGATGAAAGTTTCTGACCCAATCATTTTTGGTCAATGTGTATCAGTATTTTACAAAGCTGTTTTCGATAAGCACGCTGAAGTATTTGCAGACCTTGGTGTTGATGTTAATAATGGTATTGGTGATGTTTACGCAAAAATTAGTTCTTTAGATGAATCATTACAAGCTGAAATAAAAGCTGATTTAGATGCTGTGTATGTTGATGCCCCTGCTATGGCAATGGTTGATTCAGATAAAGGCATTACTAACTTACACGTACCTTCAGATGTAATCATTGATGCTTCAATGCCTGCAATGATCCGTGGCGGCGGTAAAATGTGGAACACTGCTGGCGAAGAGCAAGATACTAAAGCTGTAATTCCTGATCGTTGTTATGCAACCTTATATTCTGAAACAATTGCTTTCTGTAAAGAAAATGGCGCATTTGACGTAACAACTATGGGTACTGTACCTAACGTTGGTTTAATGGCACAAAAAGCAGAAGAGTATGGTTCTCATGATAAAACATTCCAAATGGCAGCTGATGGTGTGGTTAAAGTTATCGACGCATCTGGTACTGTTCTTATGGAACAAAATGTTGAATCTGGCGATATCTTCCGTATGTGTCAAACTAAAGACTTACCAATTCAAGATTGGGTTAAGCTTGCTGTAAACCGTTCTCGTTTATCAAATACACCAGCGATTTTCTGGTTAGATGAAAACCGTGCACACGACGCTGAAATGATTAAAAAAGTAAATGCTTATTTGCCACAGCACGATACAACGGGTTTAGATATTCAAATTTTAGCACCAACTGACGCAACTAAAGTAACACTTCAACGTGCTAAAGATGGTTTAGATACTATCTCTGTAACAGGTAATGTATTACGTGATTACTTAACAGATTTATTCCCAATTTTAGAATTAGGTACGTCAGCTAAAATGCTTTCAATCGTGCCATTAATGAACGGCGGTGGTTTATTTGAAACTGGTGCTGGTGGCTCTGCTCCTAAGCACGTTCAACAGTTTGAACAAGAAAACTACTTACGTTGGGATTCATTAGGTGAGTTCTTAGCATTAGCTGCGTCTTTAGAGCACGTGAGCAACTTTGCTAATAACCCACAAGCACAAGTGCTTGCTGATACTTTAGATGCTGCTACTGCGACGTTCTTAGCTGAAAACAAATCTCCAGCGCGTCGTGTAGGTCAAATTGATAACCGTGGTTCTCATTTCTACCTTGCTATGTACTGGGCACAAGAATTAGCCGCTCAAGATACTGATGCAGCGCTTAAAGCGAAATTTACTACACTTGCAGCAACGTTAACTGAAAACGAAGCTAAAATTGTTGATGAATTAAACTCAGCTCAAGGTGTTGAAAACAACATTGGCGGTTACTACCAAGCAGATGTTGAATTGGCTGCAAAAGCAATGCGTCCAAGTGCAACACTTAATGCTGCGTTAAGCGCACTTTAATCGTAATTATTTAACGATTATTAAGTAATATTAAAATGCCACATACAGCGATGTATGTGGCATTGTTGTTTTAAGCGTGCAACAGAAATTAAACCATCCCTAACAATTCTAAGTTAATTATTTCCAGACACTACAGAATTCATGCCATCCCTGGCAATTCTAAGTTATTTCATCCCTGAAACAAAAAAAACACCCTTAGGTGTTGATTTTGTTTGCACACTTAATGTGTTATTCGCAGTCTGTTGGTTTTATGCTTGCAGCATGGTGTCCCTTAGGGCCCTGATTAAGCTCATAATCAACGTGTTGACCTGCCTTTAAAGTTCGGTATCCGTCCATTACTATTGTTGAGTAGTGAGCAAAAATGTCTTCACCACCTTCTTCAGGACAAATAAAACCAAAACCTTTGGCATTGTTAAACCATTTCACTGTACCGTTTGCCATATTACTAACTTCCTTCTTTATGAATCGGTAATTTGTTATATTTACTGGCATAAGCATGATTAAATTCAATTCATACTTCGTTTTTAATTATTTGCAATAAATATCAACAATTAGTGTCTAAAAATTAGTCACTTATAAAAATTTAGATAATTTTGTAGAATAGTCAAGTTAAATCATTGGATTTTTTTACATTTATTTTACAAAAAGAATTCTACAGAACACAAAGTTAAGGCTATTATTTGAGTATGGGCAAGGGTAAAGAAGAGCTCGAAGGCGATCTGCAGACGCTGGAAATCGAAAAAGAAAAATTTAAGCGTCCATCTATGTATCGGGTAATTTTATTAAATGATGATTACACACCGATGGATTTCGTTGTAGATGTATTAAGTAAGTTTTTTGGCATGAACAGTGATCAAGCAACTGACATCATGCTGACAATACATTATAAAGGTAAAGCAAGCTGCGGTATTTTTAGTGCCGAAGTGGCAGAAACAAAAGTTGATTTAGTGTGTCGTTATGCCCGAGAACATCAGCATCCGTTGATGTGTACCATGGAAAAGGTATAACAAAGGCAAAAATAGTTTCAGAAAAATATTGGTTTTTCCCCGTGTTAGTACTAGTTTAGAAGTATAGAGTGTCAGGAGTGTGCCTATGTTGAATAAAGATTTGGAAATTTCGTTAAATTTAGCTTTTCGTCAGGCGAAAGATTCTCGCCATGAGTTTATGACGGTAGAGCATTTGTTGTTAGCGCTATTAGAAAACCCGGAAGCGGTTGATGCTATAAATGCTTGTGGTGGTGACATCAACAAGTTAAAAATGGAAATTCTAAACTTTATTGGAGAAACAACCCCGGTTATTCCTCAAGGTGATGAAGATAGAGAAACACAACCAACATTAGGCTTTCAAAGAGTTTTACAACGTGCTGTTTTTCATGTTCAATCATCAGGTAAAACTGAGGTTAATGGCGCTAATGTATTAGTCGCTATCTTTAGTGAACAAGAATCTCAAGCTGCTTATTTCCTTAAAAAGTCTGAAATCACTCGACTTGATATTGTTAATTATATTTCCCATGGTATTGCGAAAAACTTGCAGCCGGAAGAGGTTAGTCCAAGTTTAGAACAACCAGTAACGCCAGAAGATGAATCTAAAAATCTTGATGCTTACGCTGATAATTTGAATGCATTAGCCGTTAAAGGCGAAATTGACCCTATGATCGGTCGCAGCAATGAACTAAACAGAGCTGTACAAGTGTTGAGTCGTCGACGTAAAAACAACCCATTGTTCGTTGGTGAAGCAGGCGTTGGTAAAACCGCAATTGCTGAAGGCTTAGCCAAATTAATTGTTGAAAAGAAAGCGCCAGAAGTGTTGGCTGATGCAACCATTTACTCTTTAGATATGGGCGCATTGTTGGCTGGTACAAAGTACCGTGGTGATTTTGAAAAACGTTTTAAGGCGTTATTAAAAGAGTTACAAAAAGACAAGCACGCGATTTTATTTATCGATGAAATTCATACTATCATTGGCGCTGGTGCTGCATCAGGCGGCATGATGGACGCTTCAAACCTAATAAAACCGCTTTTGTCATCAGGTAAACTGCGCTGTATGGGCTCAACCACCTTTCAAGAATTTAAAACAATTTTTGAAAAAGACAGGGCTTTGGCTCGTCGTTTCCAAAAAATTGATATTCATGAACCTAGTATTGATGAAACCACAAAGATATTAATGGGTTTGAAAGAAAAGTATGAAGAACACCATAGTGTTAAATATTCTAACAAAGCGTTAAGGGCTGCCGCAGAGCTTTCTGCTAAATACATCAATGATCGATTTTTACCTGATAAGGCGATTGATGTTATTGATGAAGCTGGCGCTAAGCAACAAATTGTCGCTGCTACTAAACGTAAGAAAGTAATAAATATTGGTGATATAGAAGCAATTGTTGCCAGTATTGCCCGTATTCCTGAAAAGTCGGTATCTTCCACTGAAAAAGATAACTTGATGAATATTGACCGCAACTTGAAAATGGTTGTATTTGGTCAGGATGAAGCGATTGATGGTTTAACTTCGGTGATCAGATTAAGCAGAGCAGGGCTTGGCGCTGATGAAAAGCCGATTGGTTCATTTTTATTCTCAGGCCCTACCGGTGTTGGTAAAACTGAGGTAACACAGCAATTAGCCAAACAGTTGGGTGTTGAACTGTTACGTTTTGATATGTCTGAATACATGGAAAAACATGCAGTTAGCCGTTTAATTGGTGCTCCTCCTGGATATGTAGGTTTCGAACAGGGCGGTTTGCTGACTGACTCTGTTATTAAACACCCGCATTCAGTGGTATTACTTGATGAAATTGAGAAAGCGCATTCAGATATTTATAATATCTTATTACAAGTAATGGACCACGGTACGTTAACTGACAATAATGGTCGAAAAGCTGATTTTAGAAATGTTGTATTAGTATTAACTACAAATGCAGGCGTACAAGAAACACAGCGTAAATCTATAGGCTTTAAACAACAAGACCATAGTCATGACGCTATGAGCGAAATAAACCGCGTATTCTCGCCTGAATTTAGAAATCGTCTCGACTCAATTATTTGGTTTAATCATTTAGAGAATGAAGTGGTTGAACAGGTTGTTGACAAATTTATTGTTGAACTACAAGTGCAATTGGATGGCAAAGGTGTTTCGTTAGAAATGTCTAAACAGGCCAGAACCTGGTTAGCTAACCATGGTTATGATAAATCAATGGGTGCAAGACCTATGGCTAGACTAATCCAAGAGAAACTGAAAAAACCGCTCGCAAACGAACTTCTGTTTGGTGATTTAATGCAAGGTGGTGTGGCAAAAGTTTGTGTAAATAAAAAATCAGACACGTTGAGTGTTACGGTTGAGCCCAAAAAAGAGCTTGTCTCTCAATAACCTCAAATTATTACAACAAAGCTCTAACATTTCATAAGGGACCTGATGGTCCCTTTTATTTTTTTTATTCATTGTTCCTTCAGAAAAATAATTCTATTTGTATCACCCCTTTACTTGATGTTATTGTAAATCAATAAGTTACTGTGGTCTTGGAAGACTGCTTTTAGCGAATTCACAGACGCTTAATGTTTTAAATCTTGAGACAACTTGAAACAGCAACAACAAATACAGGGATGTTTATGAAAAATTTACTATTAGCCTTTCTTTTATTTAGCTGTAAAGTTTATTCCTCAGATGTTTTACCCTTAGATTCACATTTTTCTATAGAACTAGGTGGAGGAAATATTCAATTAAATGACTTTAAACTATCAGGTCATGATGTTGGAACTTCACAAGATGTTTTAATTGCAAAACTTAAATATCACTATAACTCTTCTTTAAGTTATGCACTTTCTTTTCCAACACCTATTGATTGCTATAGTTGTGGCGGGTTTAGTACAGATAATAATGGTGGTTGGCAAGAAGTTGATTATAAAGGACGTTTTTTTCAAGTTGAAAGTCAATTTAACTACCCTTTAAATGACAAGTTATTCCTGAATTTAATTGCAGGAATTAATTATTCAGATGAAGATATCGATGTCCAGGAATGCCAATCTAAAGGTTTGTTCTTTGGTCAGAAATGGTGCGATAGTAATGATACGGTAGATGACTTATCTGAAACGGATATTAAGTATTCAGTTGTTATTGGAATAGGGGCAACATACAGGTTTACAGGTCGTTGGTCAGTACAATCAAACTATAAGTATATTGAGAACAGAGAGGGACTTGGTATTTTTGAATTGACCATTGGGTATCATTTCAGATAAATCCCTATAACCGCTTTTGGTACTTAACAGCCGTTTGGTGATCCTCACACAGGTTCAGGGAATGAATTTCCTGCGCAGTAAACCTCATCATATCCCTTTAATAAACGGGATATGATTTCTAGATTTTATAGGGCTAATTTTCTGACATTTTAGTTAGTAGGAATGCTGACAAGTCTGCGCCCACTGCTAATGTTTGTTGTGAACTTGTTATACCTTCACCACTTGTATCGGTAAAAGGCGCTATTTCCATCATGTCGGCACCAGTAATTGGGTATTTAGCAGCTAAAGCTTTTAAAATATCCATAGCTTCATCAGGAGTTAGCCCATCAGGCTCTGGAGTACCTGTTGCTGAGACAAAACTTGAATCTATGGCATCTATGTCAAAGCTAACATAAAGTTCATCAATATTATCATTATCTAATTGCCTTAAAATCGTTGAGATGATTTGCTCAACGCCAAGCTCTTGTACTTCTTTAGCCCAATGTTGAGTTACGCCAAATTCCCCTTCCCAGTGCGACTTTGGTTTGCCGCTGGAGCGAATACCAATTTGAATTAAGTGAGCAGGGTTGTGCAAGTATTTTAATATATGAGTGCACCAAGAGCCAAAACATAAATCGATGCCAAGACGTTCAACCAACAAATCTGTATGTGCATCAAAATGGATGATCGCCACTTTTTTACCTTGTTGCTGCTTGGCCTTAAGGTATGCTTTGGTTAAAGGATAACTAATTGAGTGATCGCCACCAATACCAAATAAACCTTTATTAGGATAGGCAGCATAGAAGTCTTCAGCGACCAACTCGGTTAGAGATAATGGGCTAACTGGGTATTTTGCCGAGTCATCTTGATAAAAGGCATTGCGACAATTGCTGATGGTTGGATCATTCAAATATTTGTCATGCAGTAAATGCGGATTCACTCTAACATCACCCATATCAAAGTAGTTAAGCCTTGAACCTTGTTCATGCAAGGTTGCACGTAAAAATAAAGGCCCCCAGCTTGCGCCTCTTAAAATACCACCTCCACAATCTGAAGCGATACCTAACATTACGGCATTGTCACTTTCTGGTAGGGTTTCAAGTGATTGTTTCCAAGCTGTATCTACATTCTCTGCTCCTGGGAAAATGGTTTTCTGCAACTTTTGTTTTCGTTCTTTTGCAGTATTTACCGTATAAACACCATCTCCGGGAGGGCACAAACATGACTTTAGGGTAGTCAATAAATTATCTTGTAATTTATTCATTTCAAACTCCGAGCTTTTATTATCATTAATAGTAGGTGTGCAATGTAATATTGCAATTAAGCGTAAGACTGTTTCAGATTATTTATTTGTTTAACAGACAGCTTTTTTAAATTAAAGCCGATAAACCCATAAGTTACAGCTAAGATTGGGTTAATTATATTAAAGAAACAATAAAACAAATAATCCAGTGGATTAACCAATAAAACACTATACATATAAGCACCACAGGTGTTCCAAGGGATCAGTGGTGAAGTGATAGTACCTGAATCTTCAAGGGTTCGACTTAATACCAGTGGATGTAGGTTTCTGTTTTGATACTCTTCTTTAAACATTCTTCCTGGCATTACAATTGACATATATTGATCAGCCGTAACTACATTAGTACCTATACATGTTGCTACCGTACTTGCGATAAGGCTGCCGGTTGATTTTACTGATTTTAGAATGGCGTTTAAAAATGTTTGTAACATGCCTAAGTGTTCTAATACGGCACCAAAACTTAGCGCGCAGATGATCAACCAAACAGTATTAAGCATGCTCGACATACCACCACCACTTAACAAATTATTTAATCCTTCATTGGCGGTTTTAATGGTCACGCCATCAAATAGTGCTGTCCAAATAACAGTTAAGTTTGCATTAAGGCTTGTTGCTGAAGGATCCGCTAATGTCACTATTAAAGGTTGTTGAAACATGACCGCACAAAGCACGCCAGCCAGTGCACCAATGGCAACGGAAGGGAAAGCTGGGGCTTTTTTAATTGCTAAAACAATTAATATAACCAGCGGAAATAAGTTTTCGATGCCAATATTATAGTTGTTCAAAAGTTGCTGACCTAAAACACCAATATCTTTGTCTGCCACTTGGCTATATTCAGACAAACCAAGGAACGTGAACAGTACTAATGCAGTAACTATCGATGGAATGGTGGTGTAAAACATATATTTAATATGAGAGAACAGCTCACTGCCTGCTACCGCTGGAGCTAAATTTGTCGTTTCAGATAAAGGTGATATTTTATCACCAAAATAAGCACCAGAAATGATCGCGCCTGCAGTTATCTCAGCTGATAACCCTAACCCTTGAGCGACACCGATCAAAGCAACACCTATGGTCGCGGCTGTTGTCCATGAACTGCCGATACTCATTGCAACAACACCACAAATAATGCACGCAGCAGGGTAGAACCATTGTGGCGATAATATTTGTAATCCATAATAAATCATCGTTGGCACAGTGCCTGATAATAGCCAAGTACCAATTAGTGAACCTACGGTAAGTAAAATTAATACAGCACCTAAGGATAAAGAAATACCTTTTACTATGGCTTTTTCTATTGACGTCCAGCAGTAACCATTTTTAAATCCAATTACGATTGCCACGCCCATACTAAGTAACAAAGCGATTTGATTAGGTCCATAAGAAGAGTTATCACCAAAATACTTAACGGCAGTTGAAAGCAATATTATCAATACAAAAATAGGGATAAACGCATCGCTTAAACTTGGTAACTTAGTATTCTTCAATTTTTGCATAGACCATTACACCATACTAATTATTCATCGATTATTCACAAATTATGCACATAACCTGCCTGTTATGGTTACGAACTGCAAGAAGTTTTTTTAACGCTTAACCCCTGTCGCGCTAATAGAATAGTGCTGTTTTGAGTAGTTATGCGTTGATGGTAAATAAAATGATCAGTAAAAAACGTTTGTAAGGGTAAAGTCATATTATTCATTGTTTATGCATGTTGTGAGTTGAAAGGAACATGGCAAAAATGCGCTAACAATCTGTTTAATAGGCAATCAAGTTAACAATGTTAGCGCTTAATACCAGCTTAAAATTATTAAGTTAATGCAGAAGCATGCACTTAAAGCGTTTAATTAGTTACACGTTCCTATCTCTTTACGGAAGGAACTAGTTATAAACAATACGAATAAGTATCTAACGTTGGTTTTTTACATTTTATTTACAATAAAATGCAGTTAATGAAATTTGAGTCGGTTTTGCTATATAATATGATTCCTTTTTCTTTCTCGGTTTCTTCATGCACAAACTTAAAATGCTGCCAGTATTAATGCTAATGGTCATATTTAGTCCTTTAGCCATTGATATTTTTTTACCAGCGTTACCGCTTATGGCAAGTGACTTTTCTGTTTCCTTACCAACCATGCAATGGAGTATTTCCATCTTTATGTTAAGTATGGGCTTGGGGCAATTATTTACTGGTCCTTTAACCGACAAATATGGCCGTAAACCTGTCGCGATTATAGGCATAGCGGTATATGCATTATCATCATTATTAACGGTTTATGCTTCATCTATTGAATTACACCTGTTTTCACGACTAATGCAGGGATTTGGCACCTGTGCAGTTGCTGTAGCTGCGTTTTCTGTCGTTAGAGATAAGTTCGATGCCATTCAAAGTGGTGTAATGTATAGCTATTTAAATGGTTTAATTTGCTGCATACCAGCATTAGCGCCAATTCTTGGGAGTTGGTTAACTCAAACATTTAATTGGCAAAGTAATTTTGTATTTATGATTTTATACGCCATTGTGGCTGGTTTGCTCATCGCATATTATTTAATTGAAAGTAATAGAACGCCGGTTGAACAAAGACGTTTAATAAACCCATTTAAAATATCACGCTATAAAAGTGTTATTACCAATAAAGTGTTTTTATTTCATGCCATCGTCGTCATGATTGCGATGGGAGTGATTCTTGCCTATGTGAGCAGTTCGCCTGCTTGGTTAATGATTGAGCTTGAATTGAGTCAAAATGAATTTGTCTTTTGGTTTAGTTTAAATGCGGTTGTCAATATCATTGCCTGTGTCACAGCACCTAAGATATTAATTCGTAAAGGAGCTGCTCGTACGATAAGTTTAGGATTGATCACATTATTTAGTGGTGGCTTATTAATGCTCGCGTTACAGTCTTTACATACACCTATCGCATTTATGTTTCCTGTAATGTTAAGTTCTGTTGGCTTCTCTTTAGTTATGGGAACGTGTGCAGGACAAGCATTAGCATCATTTGGCGATAAAGCCGGTACAGCGTCAGCACTGCTCGGATTTATGCAAATGAGTGGTGCAGCGCTGTTGGTTGGTTTAGTTCAAATGGTACCTATCACAATCAGCGAACAAGTAGCATTACTTATGCTAATGTTTGCGCCATTGATGATGATTTGGTTTTCTAAAAAAGGCAGGCAGACGGTACTTGTATAACGTCTGAATAAGTCCGGTCCAACTACAGGTTTTGTCTCTTGCCTGACGTGGTAACACTCCATGGCAGTTTGCATTCCATCATCCATGAAGTAAAAAAAAGCCCTGCTATTTTAGCAGGGCTTTTAAATTCTTATATTTTTAAGATGATTGATTTAGATAACCGATCACCTTTAAAGTAACTATTATCTGGCGCGGAAAATAATGCGACCCTTTGATAAGTCGTAAGGCGTTAATTCAACAGTAACTTTATCGCCAGTTAAAATACGAATGTAGTTTTTACGCATTTTGCCAGAGATGTGAGCTGTAACAACGTGACCGTTTTCTAATTCAACACGGAACATAGTATTAGGTAGTGTATCTAATACCGTACCTTGCATTTCAATATTTTCTTCTTTCGCCATTGGGCGTTAAACCTCTATAAATTGTACTATAAAATTTTGCTGCCGAGATAATGCCCAAAAGTGAAGTGATTGTAAAGGTAAACCACTATTTATTTGGATGTTTTTGTGTATTTTGAACTAGAGCTTGCTTGTTTTCTGTACGTTGCCATTGATCATCTTTAAGGCGTTCATGCGGAAAGTATTGGTTTTTGTAGTTCATTTTGGCGCATTCATCAATTTGATAGCCTAAATATAAAAACTTTTTATGCATTTTTTTGCTTAATTCTATTTGTTTTAATATTGAAAACTTTCCTAATGAACGCTTTGATAAAGTTGGATCGAAAAACGTGTACAGCGCAGACAGGGCAAAAGGCAAGTTATCACAAACCGCAACAGAAACGAGTTCATCTTCTAAGTAAAGTTCAATAAAAAGTTGATCAACCCTGGAGCTGAAAATAAAGCTTTCGTATTGCTCGTAATTAGCAGGGTACATAGCACCATCTTTATGGACGGTATCAATGTAGCGTTGATACAAACTGAAATATTCTGGGCGAGGGGACTTAACTACTCGAAGAGTTAAATCTTTATTTATAGAATTAATGCGTTTTTGACTTTTTGACGGAGTAAATTCATCTATTGGTAAACGGATTGACTCACAACTTTTACAATCACTGCAGTGAGGGCGGTAAACCTGTTCGCCACTACGACGAAAGCCTGCGGTGAGTAGTCGCTCATAGTTTTCACTGTTAAGCTCCTCTACATTTGTCACTACAATTAGTCTTTCTTTTTCGGTCATTAAATAATTGCAGGGAAATGTTTTAGTTAAGCCAAACTGAAAATATTTTTTTGGTTGGTTCACTACTTTATTTCTCATCTATGATAAAAACAAGATTCACTTTTGATCGTTTTACCACGTTAGTTCTCTATTAAGCCAAAAGTCTTTGTTAACGTTGCGATTTAATTCATTGCTCTTTAATTGTAAAAATTCGTCTCTACTGATGTCAACCGCTCCCATACTTTCTAAAAATGGATTCTGAATTTGACAATCAATAAACTCTACCTCTATTAATTTTAGCAAATTTATTAATGAAACAAGTGCAATTTTTGAGGCATTGGTTTTAGTATAAAACATAGACTCGCCACTGAAAAATCCATTTATTGCCACACCATATAAACCACCTACCAGTTCATTGTCATGCCAAACCTCTACAGAGTGGGCAAAACCTTGTTGGTGAAGTAGTCTGTATGCATTGAGCATGTCTGGTAAGATCCAAGTATCATCGTTTCTAAACGGCGCATTTGCACATTGAGCAATGACTTGGTTAAAGTTTTGGTTAAGCGTAACTCTATAAGGTGATTTGTTAATAAACTTTTTTAAACTGCGATTTACTTTTAAATCTGCAATTTTTATTACGGCGCGAGGATCAGGAGACCACCAAAGTATTGGATCGTTATCATTAAACCATGGAAAGATCCCGTTAGAGTAGGCTTGAATTAATCGTTCTGGCGATAAATCACCACCCATGGCTATCAAACCATTTGGTTCATTGAGTGCGAATTGATGGGGAGGAAAAGCCAGCTCTTTATCATCTAAGGTGTAAAGATACTGGCTCATAATGTTTTATCCGTTATACGTTTGAATTCAACGCATCTAAATAACGTTCAGCATCTAATGCAGCCATACAACCTGCGCCTGCTGATGTTATTGCTTGGCGGTAGATATGATCAGCAACATCGCCAGCAGCAAAGATACCTTCTTTACTGGTTAATGTTGCATTGCCTACTGTGCCACTTTGAATGGTTAGGTAACCATCTTTCATGTCTAATTGGCCTGCAAAAATATCTGTATTAGGTTTATGGCCGATAGCAATAAAACAGCCAGTTACATCAATTTCTTCAGTCGCGTCTGATTTCGCATCTTTTAAACGTAAACCGGTAACACCCATGTTGTCACCTAGCACTTCATCCAACGTACGGTCAGTATGTAATACAATATTACCGTTTGCTACTTTGTCCATTAGACGGGCTGTTAATATTTTTTCACTGCGGAATGTATCGCGACGGTGAATTAGATGCACTTCAGAGGCAATGTTTGATAAATACAACGCTTCTTCAACAGCAGTGTTACCACCACCAACAACCGCAACTTTTTGATTGCGATAAAAGAAACCGTCACATGTCGCACATGCTGAAATACCTTTACCCATAAAGGCCGTTTCAGATTCTAAGCCAAGGTACTGGGCCGAAGCACCTGTACAAATAATTAGTGCATCACAAGTATACTCACCAGAGCTGCCTTTTAACTTATAAGGTTTCTCAGAGAAGTCTAATTCATCGATGTGATCAAAAATAATTTCAGTATCAAATTTTTCAGCATGCTTTTGCATACGTTCCATTAATGCTGGACCGGTTAAATCATCGGCGTCACCTGGCCAGTTTTCAACTTCAGTGGTAGTTGTTAATTGACCACCTTGTTGCATACCAGTGATCATTACTGGGTTTAAGTTAGCACGTGCTGCATAAACCGCAGCAGTATAACCTGCAGGGCCTGAGCCTAAAATTAGAAGAGGGCAATGTCTTACATCACTCATGAAAAACTCCAAGTGTATTTGAAAATAGCGGTTGCGCTATAACTATGATATTTATTATTGATTGGGATGATAGGCAATTAATGCAAGAGCATCAACAAAAAAAACGCAGTCATTACTGACTGCGTTTTTTAATAAATTTAGATTTTGTAAACTAAGTGGTACTAAGTTACAAAACTAACAAGGTATTTAGCCTAAAGCTACTTTTGGTTCAACAAATTCAAAACCAAGGTTTTCAGCTACTTCACGTACTGTAACTTTACCGTTTATAACGTTAAGACCGTTTAAGAAATGGTCGTCTGACAATAGTGCTTCTTTGTAGCCTTTATTCGCTAAGTTGATAATGAACGGTAATGTTGCATTATTTAATGCGAACGTAGAAGTACGTGGCACTGCGCCTGGCATATTCGCAACACAGTAATGAACAACGTCGTCAACGATAAAGGTTGGTTCTGCATGAGTTGTAGCGTAAGAAGTTTCAATACAACCACCTTGGTCAATTGCAACATCTACAATGGCTGAACCAGGCTTCATGTTTTTGATATGTTCTTTTGTTACTAGTTTAGGAGCAGCTGCGCCTGGGATAAGAACGCCACCAATAACAAGATCTGCTTCTAAAACATGTTTCTCTAATGCATCAGCAGTTGAGTAAACGGCTTTTACTTTGTTACCAAATTGAGCATCTAATTTACGTAATACATTGATGTTACGATCTAAAATTACAACTTCAGCGCCCATACCTACAGCCATTTGCGCTGCGTTGTTACCAACCATGCCGCCACCAATAACAACTACTTTAGCTGGTTCAACACCAGGTACGCCGCCAAGAAGCATACCGCGACCAGCGTTAGATTTTTCTAATGCTTGTGCGCCTGCTTGAATTGACATACGGCCTGCAACTTCTGACATAGGAGCAAGAAGTGGTAAACCACCGTGACTATCAGTTACTGTTTCATATGCTATACAAACAGCCTTAGATCTAACAAGGTCTTCAGTTTGAGCAAGATCAGGTGCTAAATGTAAGTAAGTGAATAAAATTTGGCCTTCACGTAACATTGCACGCTCTACAGCTTGTGGCTCTTTTACTTTAACGATCATTTCAGCTTTAGCGAACACTTCACTGGCAGTATTTAAAATCGTTGCACCAGCTGTAATATAATCAGCATCAGAAAAGCCAATGCCACTACCAGCATTCGTTTCTACAAATACTTGATGGCCGTGAGCAATTAATTCACGAACGCTTGCAGGAACCATACCTACACGGTATTCATGGTTTTTAATTTCTTTAGGTACACCGATAATCATAATTAATATCTCGCTATGTTTGCTGTAATGTAAAATTCATAGTTTAAAATGCTACGAATTGTTATTTGTTTTATTTAACGCTAGTATATCTAGGCATTTATAGGATTACATACCGTTATATTTATAACTGCAGAATAAAATATCGTAAAAGTATAAGTTATCGGAGTTAAAAACTACGTTATGCCAGCTGAAAATAAAAAACTTGATCGTATTGATAAAAACATTCTAGTTGAACTTCAAAATAATGGGCGGTTATCTAACGTTGAATTATCAAAAAGAGTAGGCTTAAGTCCAACGCCTTGTTTAGAGCGGGTAAAGAAGCTTGAACAAGAAAGGGTAATCACGGGTTACAGTGCCAATTTGAACCCACAGGTATTGAATGCAGCTTTATTGGTATTTGTCGAAATAACATTAAGCAGAACAGGTCCAGATGTGTTTGAAGAGTTTTCAAAGGCAGTAATGGGTTTGGACGTTATTCAAGAGTGTCATTTAGTGTCTGGCAGTTTTGATTTCTTATTAAAAACTCGAGTGTCAGATATGCAAGCGTATCGGAACTTACTTGGTGACACACTACTTACGCTCCCGTCAGTCAGTGACAGTAAGACTTATGTGGTAATGGAAGAGGTTAAATCGGGCAATAAATTACCAATTAACTATAGATAGTCATAATTACCGCGTTTAGATATTTTATCTAACGTAATAATCTGCTATTTTGTAAGTATATAACAACAATTATAATCACAAATTCATGGATGCGACTTTGGCAGCTAAAGAATCTATAAAACTTACTGGTACGCAACGCTTATTAGAAGCGGGACTTATCTTTACCAGTATATTCTCCCTTTACCTAATTATTGCCCTTATAAGCTTTGACCCAGCAGATCCAGGTTGGTCACAAACGGCTTATCATGCCACAGTCAATAATGCTGGTGGTGCCTTTGGAGCCTACCTATCTGACATATTTTTATTCGCCTTTGGCAGCGTTGCCTACAGTTTGCCTTTTGTTATCGCTATTATCGGTTGGTTATTATTTCAACGTATTCATTATCTGCTTGAAATTGAATTTTTTACCTTAGGGTTAAAGTTCATTGGTTTTATGATGTTTTACATCGGTTTAACCTCGATAGCGAGTATGAATTTTGATGATATATTTGATTTTTCGGCTGGTGGTATCGTCGGTGATTATATCTCGTATTCATTACTGCCTTATTTTAACTTTATTGGTTCCAGCCTTTTATTTTTGGTACTAACGTGCTCGGGCTTTGTGCTATTAACCGGCTTATCATTATTTACAATTATTGATTTCATTGGTGAGCATACGATTAAGTTCGCGTTATTAATTAAGTCTTTGCTTATTAGTTTTAAACAGAACTTTAATTCTACGCCTGTAGCAAATGACAAAACTAAGAAAAAGCCTGTTGCCAAAGAAGACCCTTCAAAAAGTGCAAGTCAAACAACTAAATTTGATGAGCAAGCTGATCTTGCAGCACAGTTATTTGGTAATAGCGACAGCTCACCTGCAGTGTCAATTGATGATGAGCATCCTGAGCCTATGATAGCGGATGATGGCTTTGTTGAGATAGATGATTTAATTGATGAACCTATGATCGCCAATTTAGATGAAAATATTGGTGAACATGAACTAGATGCCGCATTTAAAACAGTTGACAAAATTGATGTTGAAGATGATGACATTGCCGACACTAAACCAGCCACCAAAACTGATGCAAGCAATAAAGTAGAAGAAAACCCGCTTGAACGTTATAAAGGCATGCCAACAATTGACTTGCTTGATAAACCTAATCGTACTAAAAATCCTATTTCTCAAGATGAACTTGATCAGGTTAGCCGTTTAGTAGAAGCAAAATTGTTAGATTACGGCGTGATATGTGAAGTTGTTGATGTTTATCCAGGCCCTGTTATTACAAGGTTTGAACTTGATTTAGCCCCCGGAGTTAAAGTTAGTAAAATAACCAATTTATCAAAAGATTTAGCCAGAGCACTTTCTGCTGCCAGCGTACGGGTTGTTGAAGTAATACCGGGTAAATCTGTAATTGGTATAGAAATTCCAAATAAACACCGTGAAATGGTGCGCTTGAGTGAAGTTATAGAAAGCGAAATATTTGTTGAATCAAAATCATCATTAACTATGGTTTTAGGTAAAGACATCGCCGGCGATCCTATTATTGCAGATTTAGCCAAAATGCCACATTTGCTAGTTGCAGGTACTACGGGCTCAGGTAAGTCTGTGGTTGTAAATGTAATGATTGTAAGTATGTTGTATAAATCAACGCCAGATGATGTACGTTTCATTATGATCGATCCAAAAATGTTGGAGCTTTCCGTTTATGAAGGCATTCCGCATTTATTATCTGAAGTAGTTACCGACATGAAAGATGCTGCCAATGCACTTCGTTGGTGTGTCGGAGAAATGGAGCGTCGTTATAAATTAATGTCTGCACTTGGTGTACGTAACCTAACCGGTTATAACCAAAAAATACTCGCGGCTAAAAAAGAAGGCAAAGCGATTGTCGATCCGTTATGGAAACCAGGCGACAGCATGGAAGAAACAGCACCGGAGCTTGAAAAATTACCGAGCATAGTTGTTGTTGTAGATGAGTTTGCTGACATGATCATGATTGTTGGTAAAAAGGTTGAAGAGCTAATTGCTCGCATCGCTCAAAAAGCTCGTGCTGCTGGCATACACCTTATTTTAGCGACTCAACGTCCATCGGTAGATGTTATTACAGGTTTAATTAAAGCCAACATTCCAACTCGTATGGCGCTTACCGTTCAATCAAGAATTGATTCAAGAACAATTTTAGACCAGCAGGGCGCAGAACAGCTACTTGGTAATGGTGACATGTTATTTTTACCGCAAGGAACCAGTGTGCCAGTTCGAGCACAGGGTGCTTTTGTTGATGACCATGAAGTACATGCGGTAGTAAACGATTGGAAAGCTCGCGGCAAACCTAGATACATTGAAGAAATATTATCTGGTGATACTACTGAAGATACGTTACTACCAGGTGAAGCTGCTGAAGGTGAAGACCAAGAAACTGATGCTCTATACGATGAAGCGTTAATGCATGTAACTGAATCTCGTCGTGCATCTATATCGGGTGTACAAAGAAAATTCAGAATTGGTTACAATAGAGCGGCGAGAATTATTGAACAAATGGAAGCCAATGGCGTCGTAAGTAGTCCAGGCCATAATGGTAACAGAGAGGTAATTGCGCCTCCTCCAGTAAAAGATTAAGAAGTAATATGCCTAAATTAACATCCGTTACAAAAATACTGCCAGCAACGTTTCTAGCTTTAGCTTTTAGCTTTGCTAATGCTACAGAAATCGAAATAGATCAAAAAGCTATGTTAAAAGACAAACTCAATACAGTGCAAGGCTTCAGTTCATCATTCACTCAGAACGTTGTAGATGCCGATGGTAATGTTTTACAAAATTCCAGTGGCACGTTAGCAGTAAAACGACCTAATTTAATTTATTGGGAAACGAAAGCCCCAGATGAAACGTTGGTGGTGAGCGATGGTGAAACATTGTGGTTTTATAACCCATTTGTCGAACAAGTATCGGCCTTTAATATTTCAAATGCCGTCACTAATACGCCAATTTTATTATTGTCAGGGTTAAATGATGAAGCTTGGCAAGATTACAGTGTTGCTAAAGTTACTGAAAACGAGTTTCGCATCACATCTTTAAATGAAGATGCACAAGTTAAAACATTACATTTGGTGTTTTCTGGTAATGACTTAATTAAATTCACCGTAACCGATGCAACAGGGCAGTTAAGCCATTTTAATTTAGCAGATGTGGTATCTACGCCACTGCCAAAAGATTCAATGTTTAAGTTTACCTTACCTGAAGGTGTAGATTTCGATGACCAAAGATAATGGCAGCCTGTCATTAGAGTTTGATCATCAATCTACATTTGCGCCATTAGCCGCAAGAATGCGCCCACAAGTGCTTGACGATTACATTGGTCAAAAGCACTTATTATCTGATGGTAAACCATTAAAAGTCGCAATCGAACAAGGGTTGTGTCATTCCTTGATTTTTTGGGGACCTCCCGGCACTGGTAAAACGACGTTAGCTGAACTGATAGCTACTTATGCGAACGCTGAAATTGAACGTATTTCAGCGGTAACATCAGGTGTTAAAGAAATTCGAGCCGCAATAGAAAAGGCGAAACTAACCGCGCAAGCAAGAAATCGCCGTACCATTTTATTTGTAGACGAAGTGCACCGCTTTAATAAGTCACAACAAGATGCGTTTTTACCCTTCATTGAAGACGGTACCATTACTTTTATCGGCGCCACAACAGAAAATCCATCGTTTGAATTGAATCAGGCTTTATTATCGAGAGCTCGTGTATATCTATTACAAAAACTCTCAAATGAAGACTTAAATACAGTATTAAGCAAAGCGTTAGAAGATAAAATTAAAGGCTACGGTGACTATGATGTTTCCCTAGAGCCTAAAGCACAAGAGTCGTTACTTGCGCTTGCCAATGGTGATGCACGTCGTTTACTTAACCTGCTGGAAAATTGTTTCGATATCAGCGAACAAGCCGATAATAAGGTTATTATCACTTTAGATATCGTGAATATGGTTGCCGGTGAAAAACAAGCTTTGTATGACAAAGGTGGTGATCACTTTTACGATTTAATAAGCGCCTTTCACAAATCAGTAAGGGGTTCTGACCCAGATGCAGCGTTATATTGGTATTGCCGAATACTAGAAGGTGGCGGTGATCCTTTATATGTTGGTAGAAGGTTATTAGCCATTGCCAGTGAAGATATTGGTAATGCCGACCCTAGAGCGATGCAGCTCGCAATAAATGCCTGGGATACTTATCATCGAGTAGGACCCAGTGAAGGCGAACGAGCAATCGCACAAGCTACCGTTTACATGGCCTTAGCGCCAAAAAGTAATGCCGTGTATACCGCATTTAAAAAAGCTAGAGAACTGGCTAAAGATACTGGTCACTTAGAAGTGCCATTACATCTTCGTAACGCGACTTCTAAGTTAACTAAAGAGTTAGGCCATGGGGCAGAATACCGTTATGCTCACGATGAACCAGGGGCCTATGCCGCTGGAGAGTGTTATTTACCTGAGTTGATCAATCATGCTAATTTTTATCAACCTACTGATCGTGGATTAGAAAAAAAATTGCAGGAAAAAATCAAATACTTACGTGAACGTGACGATATGAGTGGGAATAAGCGTTATGAATAATGCAATGATTTATTTGTTTGTTGCCATTGGTGGTGCAGGCGGAGCATGTCTGCGATTTTTTATTGCACAAATAGTGTTAAATTTACTTGGAAAAGGATTCCCTTTTGCCACCTTGATCGTTAATATAACGGGCTCGCTCATAATGGGTGTTTTATACGGATTAATTGAACAAGGTGTTATCGAGGTTGTCTTATACCGGACATTAATAGGTATTGGATTTCTGGGTGCTTTTACCACCTTTTCTACGTTTTCATTAGATACGTTGTTGTTATTGCAACAAGGTGAGATAATGAAAGCCATGTTAAACGTTCTTTTAAATGTGGTGCTATGTGTATTAGCGGCAGGTTTAGGAATGTTTTTTACAAAATAAATTTATAATACAGTGACAGATCATGCTTGACTCAAAACTGCTTAGAGCAGACTTAGATACAATTGCAGCAAAACTAGCCGGAAGAGGTTATATTTTTGATACTGCTACATTTAACGCTTTAGAAGATGAGCGTAAAGAATTACAAGTTCGCACTCAAGAACTTCAAAATGAACGTAATACCCGTTCAAAATCTATTGGCCAAGCGAAAGCCCGCGGCGAAGACATTCAACCTTTATTGGCTGAAGTAGGTCAGCTAGGTGCTAAATTAGATTTAGCTAAAGAAGAGTTAAATGTTTTACTTGCTAAGATAGACGCTATTGTTTCTTCTGTACCAAATGTTCCTCATGAGTCAGTGCCACACGGTGCAGATGAAGATGATAATGTAGAAATTCGACGTTGGGGCACACCGAAAGAATTTGATTTTGACGTTAAAGATCATGTTGATTTAGGCGCAGCTATAAACAAAGGTTTAGACTTTGAAAGTGGCGCTAAATTAAGTGGTACTCGTTTTGTTGTTTTAAAAGGTCAAATTGCTCGTTTAAACCGTGCATTAGGGCAGTTCATGTTAGACCTTCATACCGACACACACGGTTATACAGAAGCTAACGTGCCATTATTGGTTAACCATGAGTCGTTATACGGCACTGGTCAATTACCAAAGTTTGGTGAAGACTTATTCCACACTGATTTGGGCAACAAAAAGTTTTCTTTAATTCCAACGGCAGAAGTTCCACTGACAAACTTAGTGCGTGATGAAATTGTTGATGAAGATGAATTACCAATTAAATTAACTGCGCTGTCGTCATGTTTTCGCAGTGAAGCTGGCTCTTCAGGTCGCGATATTCGTGGTTTAATTCGTCAACATCAATTCGATAAAGTTGAATTAGTGCAATTAGTTAAGCCAGAAACATCATTTGATGCGTTAGATGAATTAACGGGGCATGCTGAAAAAGTGTTACAACTTTTAGAGTTACCATACCGCACCGTAACGTTATGTACAGGCGACATAGGTTTTAGTGCGATGAAAACCTTTGATATTGAAGTTTGGTTACCGGCACAAAATACTTACCGTGAAATTTCTTCATGTTCAAATATGGGTGATTTCCAAGCTCGTCGTATGCAAGCTCGTTTTAGAAACAAAGAAACTAAAAAGACTGAATTACTGCATACCTTGAATGGCTCTGGATTAGCTGTTGGACGTACTTTAGTAGCAATACTTGAGAATTACCAACAAGCCGATGGTTCTATTACTGTTCCAACCGTGTTGCAGCCTTATATGGGTGGGTTAACCAAACTAGGGTAACCAACACAGTAATACTTCTTAATAAAAAGCGCTTCGGCGCTTTTTTTGTATATGGACATACTTATACACGGCAGGCATGGATAGCCTTTAGAGTGTGATTTAATCATGGATGAATTAACTTAGAATAGCCAAGGACCATTTCTTCACATCCTTGTGATCATTGCATATACAACTTCCATGTTGAAAATGGCTTATATTCTGTTTGTATATGGACATACTTATACACGGCAGGCATGGATAGCCTTTAGAGTGTGATTTAATCATGGGTGAATTAACTTAGTATTGCCAAATTGACCATTTCTGCATTTCCCTTTGCATATGTCATTTACAACTCATAAGTTGAAAATTGTTTAAATTAACAATTTTATTAGATTGCTAGTAAACCTTTGTCATAGCTAAAAAAATCGGAAATGTTTACGGAAATGTAATAGAATTTGTTTTAAAATAACATTTAGAGAAAACTCTTAAGTTATAATCATTTCAAACCATTAAATTCAACTTTAAATAAGGTTCAGCCATGTCAGTTCGTCGTAGTAGAAGTAAAGGAAACACCATTTTTTTGCCATCTAACTCTCGTTACAATCAGTATTTACTTGCCGAGTTTAAGATCACAGATGAATTATTAGATCGTTTAAAGGCAGAGCAAAATGCCGATAAATTAACACCTTGGCAAGGTTTTTATCAAAATGTCTCTGAACAATTATTTTCAATATGTGAAGATGAAGAGATAGATAATGTTCACTTTATTGCTAATGACAAATTACCAAGAGTACGGTTTAACCAAGAAATTCGTCATTGGGAAACAGAACAGCAAATGTTGATATTTTATAATCCTGAATATCATCAATTTTACAAATCACATTTTGATCCCGCATTGCGAGCCAAGAAAATATCAATATTATTTCTTGCTTCTGGAAGTACTGTTAGAACAAGTGCAGCAGGTTACCATACAAAAGTTCGCAAGGTCGTTAATAAATTAATTGACCAACTTGGCGTTAATGCGTCACAAGTACGTTTACGCGACCATCAACATTTAACTTACGATTTATTTGCTAAAGATAAAGGTGTAGAGGGCGGTAATAGCCATAATTTACGATTAATTAAAAACCGTTACCAAGCATCAGATGTCACGTTACCAACCAAGCACGATACCATTAGCTACGTTGTTGCCAGCCTGCCAATAACGAGAAGATTATTGAAAAGTGCAAATATTAAGTTAGTTGGACAAGAATCTTATGATCAATTCTATAAAATGATCAGCGATTCCTGTAGTGCCGCAGCTAAAAGAAAAAATTTAACTACAGGCGCATTTATTGCAAATGGTTTAACACCGATCGTGCGTAACAGCTCGAATGAACCCGAGCAAAAAGTTGGAGAACTACAGTTATTAGGTTTTGATCCAAAGCAAGCTAATGACGAATTTTACAGTAGCTGGAAAGCTGATACGTTAGTTGATTATGTGCAAATTGTTTTTGCCGCAACAGAACAAGATATCGAAAACAAAGGCTATAGTGAATTTCTTAAACGAGTAGACAGTGCCTTAAAACTGTTGGCTACTGACTTAGAAATGACGCCAGAGCATGAAGAAATTGCGGTACGCTTCCATCAGCACCTTGCTTATCATTTTAATGAACAGTAAATCACTTGCGAGTTAAACCGTAAACGTAAAAAAAGGCTATATAGAAATATAGCCTTTTTAGTTTCAAAACATTAAACCGCCATAGGTTTCATTGGTAGGTCTCGATAACGTTTACCTGATGCGGCAAATATAGCATTACTTAATGCAGGGGCAAAAGGTGATACGCCAGGCTCACCTAAGCCGGTGGGGCCTTTATTTGAATCAATAATGTGTACATTTACATTTGGCATATCAGATATTCTCATAACCGGATAATTATGGAAATTCGAATTAACAACGGCACCGTCTTTAAATGAAATTTCAGTAGCAAGAGCCAGTGACATCCCCATAACAACAGCACCTTCCATTTGTGCGGTTGCACCATCTGTATTTAAAATTTGGCCACAATCTATGGCACAATCGACATTTAATACTTTTATATCGTCGCCATCAACTTTCACGTGTACTGCCATTGCTACATAACTTTTAAAACTATAATGTACAGCAAGACCAATACCTTCTCCTTTTGGTAATTCTTTACCAAAACCAGAATGTTTAGCCGCAAGAGCCAGTGTTGCTTTAGAGCGTTTTACTTGTTCTGCTTGCTTAGGATTGTCATTAGCATCATAAATGTTGTTGAGCATTGTCAACGTATCTGTACCGGCCTCTACCGCTAATTCATCTGCGAAGGTACCAAAGGCAAAGCCATAAAAAATAGAATAAACCGCTCGATACCAACCGATACGTGTATGTGCAGGTGCGAGACCTGTTTCACTGCGATAGTTTTTAATGCCAAATGGGTGATTATCAACTTGCCCCAATGTTTGTGCAGGAGCTCTATCAAGGCCTTCTTGAAATAATGAAACTATGGAAGGAAACGCAGCACGGTGTAGCCAGCCAGTTACATTACCTTGGTCATCTAAAGACGCTTCTATGTGTTGAGCACTGATTGAGTGATAAAAACCGGTTCGCATATCTTCTTCACGAGACCAAATAAGTTGTACGGGCGCCTTGATTTTCTTTGAAATAACCGCCGCTTCATGCACATAATCACATTTAAATTTACGGCCAAATGCGCCACCTGCCATCATAACATTCACGTAAATGTCTTTTGCTTCACGGCCAAGCAGTTGGGCAAGGACTTTTTGGATATCAGCAGGGCTTTGAGTGGAAGCCCAAACTTCACAACTGGTATCCGTTACCGATACAACGCTAGCATTCGGTTCCATAGGGGCATGTGATAAATGCCCTCCAGTATAAGTTGCTTTTACTGTTTTGCTAGCCGATTGAAAAGCATTTTCTAGATCTCCTCGCTCTTTAGCTACCTCAGCAGGCTTTTCAACATTTTTAACTAACTCAGCTTTATATTCTTTAGTGTTATAAACCTTGTTAGGACCAAGGTCCCATTCAACAACTAATTTTTTAACTGCTTGTTGTGCTGTCCATGAATTATCGGCAACAACAGCAACCGCTCCAACAGAACTAAATGGGTGTTCAATAGGCGTTATTTCAACAACATCAATAACACCTGGTACTTTAAGCGCAGCTGTTTTATCTACGGATTTTAATTTTCCACCAAGTACCGGGCAATGCGTGACTGCAGCGTATTTCATACCTGGCAATTTAGTGTCGACACCATAAGTACGTTTACCAATTACAACTTTGTCTTGGTCGTGTCTGTCCAATGCCTTGCCAATGTATTTGAATTCCTCTTTTGTTTTTAGCTTAGGTTTTTTGGGTGTTTTAACATTAGCGGCCAAACTTGCTAACTCGCCATAGCCCAACTTTTGTTTATTGAGTTTATTAATGACAAAATGATTTTCAGCGTAACAATCTGTTGGTTTTACATCCCAAACTTTTGCGGCAGCGATAATTAACATTTCTTTAGCTGCTGCACCTGCTTTACGCATAGGTTTATACATTTTACGAATACTTGCTGAGCCACCAGTCGCCTGATTGCCATATTTGTCTTCATTGCCTTCACCTTGCTCAACGGTTACTCTTGACCAGTCTGCCTCCATCTCATCGGCAACAGCTGCTGGTAGTGCGGTAGAAATACCTTGTCCCATTTCACAGCGACCACAAAATAACAATAAGTCTCCGTTTTCACTTAAATGTATGAATGCATTTGGATTAAACTCGTCTGTTGGAGATTTAGCAACAGTAATATTTGGAATTGAAACACCAAGTACCAAACCTCCTGCAGTAATTCCGGTAGCTTTTAAAAAACTGCGACGATTCATTTTAGTGATAGTACCTAAATCAGGTGTGTTTGATTTATAGTACTCGGCTAGTGCTTCTTCGACATGCTTATTCATTTTAAACCTCCTTCGCTAAATCAAAGGCAACAGACTTAATTGCTTTTTTGATCCGCTGATAAGTGCCACATCGGCAAATATTTCCTTGCATGGCATTATCTATTTCGTCATCTGTAGGCGTAGCATTGGTCGCTAAAAAACTTGCTGCATTCATGATCTGACCTGCCTGACAATAGCCACATTGTGGTACATTGTTTTCTAACCAAGCGGTTTGTAATGGATGGGTACCATCTTTAGATAATCCTTCTATGGTGGTAATGGATTTACCAGCTAATACACTAACAGGTGTAATGCATGAACGTGTCGCCACACCGTCTACGTGTACAGTACAAGCGCCGCATAAGCCACTGCCACAACCAAATTTTGTGCCAGTAATTTCTAATCGGTCGCGTAGATACCAAAGAAGCGGCATGTTTTCATCGACATCTATTGGCTGGTCTACGCCATTAACTTTAATTGATTTGCTCATCGTAGCTCTCTTATAGAAGGTTTAAACTAAGTCTAATATGTTAATATCATATTAATATACATTACTTTAGCAAATAATCACTATGTAACTGTGGATCTTTAATTGTAAGAAAGTATGAGTTAGTTAAAAATAGGCAGGTAACAATGATAAAGCCCCATGGAATGGAGCTTTCGTATTATATACAGCGAGCAGGTTTTGGTAGGCCGGCAATTTTTGTCGCTTGTTTGGCAGGGCCTTTAGGGAATAATCGGTAAAGGTAGCGACTATTTGCTTTTTCTTCACCAAACTCTTGTTTTAGCGCTTTTATTAAAGCGCGAATAGCGGGAGACGTTTTGTATTCTAAATAAAAACCGCGTACGAAATTAACAACTTGCCAATGATCCTCTGATAAAACAATGTTATCGCCTTCGGCAATAATAATCGCTAGCTCTGCATCCCAATCACTAACCTGTAATAAATAGCCTTCTTTATCGGTTTCTATTTGTTGATTTTTAAATGTTATTGCCATGTGATCACTTTTGTTGCTGTATCAGACAATGTAACCAAGTCTTTTAAATTGGCCAAAACGATAGCACTATCGCCTATATCTACACCTCGTGCTTGTAGATGATTATATAAAGCATATACAGTTAGTGAATCAGTTCTCGTCATAAGCTTTGGATGAGCGACATTATAAACACCATCATCCATTAAAAAGAGGGTGTCTTTACTACTGATAATGCTTAAGCAAAGATTGAGTTTATTGTCGTTAAATGCGCTGCTGCGCACAATATGTAAAATAGCCATAAATTAAAAAGTTAAAATAACGTCTGCTTGGTTGAGAATGAGTGAAAGTTCATCTTGGTTAACTAACTTAACATCTTTAAAGGCGAAGTTAGTAGTTAATTGTCGTTCGGTTAAACAAGCCTGACTAATATAAATATTATCGATGTCGTAAAAGCCTAGCGCTTTAAAAGAAGATATAAAATCTTTACCATCAACACGCTCTGGATCCTGCTTAGCTTGCGTTTGATATACACCATCACCGATAAAAAATAATGACACATCCATTTCATAACTGGCCAATATTAGAGCTGCATCAAGCGCCTCTTTAGCATTGAATCTATCGAATGTTGAACTGGTGTTTAATATTGCATACTTTTTTATTTGATCGGGCATCATAATTGTACCACCTTGTCAGCAGTACTTGTTAAAACAACTAGCTCGCCTAGGCCTGATATCGTAAATGCAGGGTGAATATTATGATTAAACCCTTCATCATCATTATCAGTTAAACCACGACGTTCTCCAGCAGTAATACAAAGATGTAGGGGGGTTGATGTAAGTTTATTAAAATCTATCCAGGCAGTTAATAAATTAGTTTCATCACTAGGAGCTTGTACGTATTTATTCGCATTTAATACGCCATCTTGATAAAAAAAGATCCCATTAATACTGTGACCTTGTTGTACCAACTCTTGAGCATATGCCAAGGCGGTATTGGTTTTATTGTCAATGACTGAGGTTGTCACTATCAACGCAAAACTACTCAATTTATACCTATTTTTTATTAATTAAAAACAAAATGGCCATCAATGCCGACCGTGTATAACTATAAGCCGTCCATGTTTGATTGGCATTCCATCATCCCTGATGTGAGTCAATCATTAAAACATCCATGTTTAATTGGCATTCCATCATCCCTGATGTAAAAAAAAGCTCCGTACTAAGTAAGGAGCTTTTGATTATAAATGATTTTTTATAATTTATTAATCATCATTACCTGATAACACAGCTAATAAATGTAGTAAATGTACAAAAATATTATATATGTTTAAGTATAAAGACACTGTAGCGCGAATATAGTTCGTTTCACCACCGTGAATAATACGACTAGTATCAAACAGAATTAGACCAGACATAATTAAAATGATGCCTGCGCTAATTGCAAGTGATAGAGCCGGAATTGCAAGGAAGATATTGGCAATTATTGCAACAACAGCAACTAGTAGACCTACCATCAAGAAACCACCCATAAAAGAGAAGTCTTTTTTACTGGTTAGCGCATATGCTGATAATCCGAAGAAAATTAATGCCGTTCCACCTAAGGCTTGCATGATTAACGCGCCGCCACCTGGCATAGATGCATACATGCTTAACATAGGACCTAAAGAAGCACCCATTAAACCAGTAAATGCAAAAATCCAGTAAATGCCACTCGCTTTATCCGCTTGCTTATGAACAACAAATAATAAACCAAATGCAGCTAAAGTCATTACTAACGCCGCTATGTGAGAAAGGCCCATGGCCATTGAGATACCCGCTGTTACCGCACTAAAAGCTAACGTCATACCTAATAGCATATAGGTGTTGCGTAAAACCTTATTGATTTCGATAGCTGAGCTTTGGCTAGCAGTATTAAAACCCATTTGAGATTGCATAAAATTTCCTTTGAAAACTTAATTACTTAGTAAATCACTATTTATATTAGATGGGGATAAATTAAAAAAATTCAATATTTTTAGATTAAATGATTTTAAATCAATCCCTTTACCTACTTTTATATCGTAAACATCAACATAGGTAAACATAAATCGTGACATATTATGACATACGTTAAAATATTTGCCAGAAAAAGTGACTAATAAGCATTTATTATTTGTTGTTTTCTGTAACAGTCATTGCTGTGATCGTTCACCATGCCACACGCCTGCATATGAGCGTAGATAATAGTAGAGCCAACAAATTTAAAACCTCTGTTTTTTAAATCTTTGCTGAGTTTGTCGGATATTTCTGATGTAGCAGGGTAGTCGGCCAATTTATCTAAATTATTTATTATCGGCTTGTTATCTACATAAGCCCATATATAACTACAAAAACTGCCAAACTCTTGTTGGATTTCTAAAAACAGTTTGGCATTGTTCACTGCCGCCTTTACCTTTAATCGGTTACGAATGATACCTGCGTCCAGTAAAAGCTCTTCTATTTTGTCGTCATCAAACTTTGCTACAGCTTTAACATCAAAATTGGCAAAAAGTCTGCGATAATTTTCTCTCTTTTTTAATACCGTATACCAACTCAAGCCAGCCTGTGCTGATTCTAACGTTAAAAATTCAAACATAGTTTGGTCATCTCTAACAGGAACTCCCCATTCTTTATCGTGATATTCAACATAATCGGCTTTAGATTTATCTAGCCATGGACAACGGCATTTCATTTTAACAGTAGAGTTGGGCATTTAATTTCCTGACAGAAGGTGAGGGGTTGTTCATATATTGTTAATTTAGCAGAAAATTCAATCGAACTGGCGAAAAAATTTGCAAACAAACTTTTTTTTGAAATTAATGCTTTACAACAATTAAGAGACTCTTTAATATTCGCCCCATCTTGAAGCAAGCATTGTTTTAAGACTTCAGGTGAGATGGCTGAGTGGTCGAAAGCACCGGTCTTGAAAACCGGCATGGGTTTGTAGCCCATCTAGAGTTCAAATCTCTATCTCACCGCCATATTTAAAGAAAAGCCCAACATAAGTTGGGCTTTTTTTTATCCAATAAAAAATCATGGGTTTGTAGCGCTAATCCAACTTAGAGCTCAAATCTCTATCTCCAGGTTTTTTTCACGTCCTTGTGAAAACCACATCACTTCATTCTTGAGGTTAACCGTCATATAAAAAAGCCTTTGCTAGAATATATTGTGATCATAAAAAACTTGAAAAAACTACTTACAAATCTCCTACTAAACATACTTTTTATTAGAAAATTTAATTGCTAGGCTTAAGAAAACACGTAAACCAATGGAAAAAAAATTGAAAAATACAGTGCTGTCCATTTTTCTTGTAATTTTGGTAAGTGGATGTGCCAATAATTGGCGCACAGCAAGTCGAGAATCCGCTGGTATTGCTCCTATACCCAGTGAGAATAAAGCTGCTGTGATTGAAGTATATGCTGCCGATGCCTTCAGTTGGCGTGGTTGGTTTGCTGTGCACCCTTGGATAGCAATCAAAGAGGCTAACGCATCAGAATATACCGTTTATGAAGTAACAGGGTGGCGGGTAAAAAGAGGCTTGCCAGCAATAAGAAGCTATCAAACAGTAACACCAGATCGTTATTGGTATGGTTCAAAACCGGAAAAGTTAATCTCGTTAAAAGGCGAACAAGCCGAAAAATTAATTCCTAAGGTTAAAACTGCAGTTGAAAGTTACCCCTGGGCAAATGAATATACTGTATTTCCTGGCCCTAATAGTAATACTTTTTTAGCTTGGATAGGTTTACAGGTGCCCGAGCTTGAGTTAGAGCTACCGTTTAGTGCTATTGGAAGTGGTTATGTAGACTAGAAGGTTAGCGACTTCCATTTGGTAATCATCAAAAGCAATTAAAGCTTTTACATTTTCAGCATTCTTAACATAATCTTGGGCTTAATCTTTGTATCCTCCCAAAAATATAAAAGCCCACAACTGTGGGCTTTTACAATTTCAATTATATGTATTCACTTATTAGATCATAATTGAATTATATAATGGTCTCATTGAACATGCGTCTTCAACAGAGCCTACATGGAAAGACACGCCTTCAATCCATCGTAAGTTAATTGTATGTTCTTCTCTTTTTCTAAAATTTTCTTCATTTGAATTATTGGTTTTGTAAAAACAATCTACAACAACAATGTACTTTTTAGGTTTAACTTTTAATATATTTTGCTCAAATGTTTCTTGATTGCCTTTAGCATTAAAAATATATTTATTACTATCTAAATGCCTAATACTTTCAATCTCAAAATGCCATTGAGCTTCACTGTACTTTTCTATACCAGAATAATTTTTTCCACTAAGTTTTATTGCTCTTACATTATCCTGATCAAAAGAGTTACTTGTAGGGGAGGTAGAGCAGCCAACCATAATCATCGTTAGCGCGCAGATAAGGTAAGTTTTAATTTTTGTACTCATAATATTTTTCTTTATTAAGCTTTTAAATTTTTGACAATCACACAATAAACAAAACATCTTTACGATTTTGTAAATATTTGTTAATTATTGTAAAGATGTACAATATACATAAAAAGTCCGTAGAATCAATTGTTAACGTTCGTTTATTTATCATTTTTTTATCTATTTTATATCAATCAATTGAGGATGTAGCGTTTAACTATTTACTAATAAGTTGATTTTAATAGGATTTATCAGATAAATGATGCGTATTCATACGTAATGATACTTAAGGGTTACTATTTTGATTATTTAACCTTAAATAATAAATTTAACTAACAGAGCTATTGAAAGGCGTATTGGTTAGATGCAACACTGTAATTTCTATATGTAATTGCCGATAAATAATAACAGGGAATTTATGAGCAAACTAGCAACCGAAGCAGACGATGATTTTAGTACTGACAGAACAAATAAAAAAACAACTGTTAGAAATGGTCGTCGCTTTAGAAAGTCACTGGTTGATGAACATTATGATGTTATCGTTGTTGGCTCTGGTATTGGTGGGCTAACAAATGCAGCTTTATCATCGCTACTTGGAAAAAAGGTTTGTGTACTTGAGCAACATTATACCGCGGGTGGCTTTACTCATGCATACCGACGTAAAGGATACGAATGGGATGTAGGTGTGCATTATATTGGTGAAGTTCATAAAGAGTATTCTTCATTACGCCGTATATTCGATGTCATTAGTAACAGTCGCCTCAAATGGGCCGAAATGGATCCCGTGTACGACAAAATTGTATTAGGTAATGAAGAGTATGATTTTGTTGCAGGAAAAGATAATTTTATTTCTCATCTTGTAGAGCGTTTTCCTGACGATGAACGTGCTATTAATCTCTATGTAGAACTGGTTAGAAAACTCAGTAAACAAAGTGCTAAATACTTTGCAGGACAAGCATTGCCACTATGGTTCGCAAAGGTTTATAACCAATTTAGGCCCTTGTTTGTATCTAAAGAGTTCTTTCTAACGACACGTGAAGTACTTGAAAGCTTGACGTCAAACCAAAAACTTATCTCGGTGTTAACAGGTCAATGGGGAGATTATGGTCATGTTCCTAAAGAATCTGCATTCTTAATGCATGCATTACTTGCAAAACACTATCTTGCCGGTGCAGCTTATCCAGTTGGTGGCGCCTCAGCAATTGCACGCGAAATAATACCTACAATTGTTAAATCAGGCGGAGGTGTTTTTACTGATGCTCTTGTTGAAGAAGTGTTGATAAAGAATAATACCGCTTATGGCGTAAAACTCAGTAATGGCTGCGAAATTACTGCAGATAAAATCGTCAGCAACATTGGCTTTGTTAAAACCATGCAGAAGTTATTACCTGAATCCATCCAAAGCGAACATAAAATTTCGCATTGGATGAATGAGGTTAATCTTTCTAGCAGCTCTATTTGTTTATATGCCGGATTTAAAGGTGACAGTAAAGAGTTAAATTTACACAGTACTAATTTATGGTTATACCCTAATAGTGATCATGAGGGGAATGTAGAGCGTTTTCAAAATACAACCAAAGATGATGTCGAAACAGAGCTACCATTAGTATACATATCCTTTCCTTCAACTAAAGATCCTCAGTGGTCTACTCATTTTCCTAATAAATCTACTGTTGAAATTGTTTCTATCACTCATAGTCATTGGTTTGAGCAATGGCAAGGAACAGAGTGGAACAAAAGAGGCGATGAATATATTGCATACAAAGAGGCGCTGTCACAAAAACTATTAAATAAGTTGTTCGAACGAAAGCCACAATTACGTGACAAGCTTGATTATTATGAGCTGTCAACGCCATTATCTACGCAATTTTATCAGCATAATGTTGAAGGTGAAATTTATGGATTGGATCATAGGGTAGAGCGTTTTAATAAATCGTTCCTGCATCCTCAAACTCCGATTAAAAACCTTTATTTAACCGGTGCCGATATTATGACTGCAGGTGTTGGTGGTGCCTTAATGGGTGGTGTGATGACAACTATGCGTATGCAAGGTTTAAGAAAAATGTCACAGGTAACAAAATTACTGAAACGTTACTCTAATAACAGTTAAAGTCTTTTAATTTCATTAGCATTAAATTTAGCCTGTTTTATGCAGGCTAAACAAATAACCCTACAACTAAGCCTGATACTATAAAAAACGCCACTAACCACATTATTGACACCTTTAAGTGCTTAAATAAATACCAACCGGCCCCAACTAGAGCAATGTCTACAGTATTAAACACCGCATTAGCAAATACTGGATTATAAAGTGCTGAAAACAGTAACCCTACTACAGAGGCGTTTACGCCTGCGACAATGCCAGACAGCTTAGGATGATTGGCAAGCTTGTGCCAATTATTTAGAACGGTTAGTAATAATAAAAAACCAGGTAAGAAAACAGCTAAGGTAGCAAGTAATGCACCGACAAGGGGTGTACTTGGTAATAAGTGAAAACCTAAATATGTCGCAAACGTAAACATAGGCCCCGGTACTGCTTGAGCCGCAGCATAACCGGTAAGAAAAGTATCTTGAGTGACTTGCTCACCTAGAATATTTTGCAATAATGGCAGTACTACATGTCCGCCACCGAATACCAAACTACCAGCTTGGTAAAAGTCACTAAACACTTTGATCGAAGTAGAATATTCCCCTAATAAAGGCAAACCAAATAGTAGTCCAACAAAAACTATAAAAGGTATGGTTGAAATATTTGATTTTTCTGTCAAGTGATTGGTGTTTTCAGATAAGTACTTAAGGCCTATTAAAGCAGCAATAACCAAAACCATTATTTGAGACAATATCCCTGAAACTAGCCATAATGCAATAGCAGTAAAGAAACACAACCCTACAGTTATAGTGTCCTTACAAAAGCTTTTATACATCCCCCAACAAGCGTCAGCAACGACCACTACAGCTAAGAGTTTTAACCCATGAATGATTTGTTGAAATATACTTGTGTCGGTAAGTTGGCTACTAAGTACTGCGAGTATTAGCATTAATAGCACTGAGGGCAATGTAAAGCCTATAAATGCGAGGCATGCTCCCATGAGTCCGTGCTTTTTATAGCCTATGGCGAAGCCAACCTGACTTGAACCTGGCCCTGGTATAAATTGGCTTAATGCAACTATTTGGGCGTACTCTTGATCGTCCAGCCATTTTAGTTTTTCAACAAAGGTGTTTCTAAAATAGCCAATGTGAGCAGCAGGGCCTCCAAAACTGATCCAACCAAGTAAAAAAAAGGTTTTAAAAACAATAAACAAAACGTTCATCCATAAAAGACAATGTATTAATATTATTAAACCGAGGCTGTGTATACAATTAAATTTAAGTTAAATTTTTATGAATCTACTTTGTTATATAATTGTATAACCTTAAGTTATGGTTCATTGGTAAATATGAATGCACCATAAGCTTTTAAATAGTTACACTGGTTCTTTTGTCATATTAGGAATGTGAATGCGCAATTACTTAATTATTTTATTACTTGTATCTCTTGGGTGTACTGCTGAGCAATCAAAAATAATCACTATTGAGGGCAAACTGTTTACTGAATCAAACCAACCGATCGCGGGAGTAGGTGTTCTTTCTGCAAATAAATCAGCAACAACCGATAAACAAGGTAAATATACGCTTAAACTCCCTAAAGCAGACATATATCAACTTAAATTTTCTAAGAAAGGTTTTTATCATTCAGTGCAAACTTTCAGCGACTATGAATTACACACAAATATCAATAGTCACGCTTTAATTGCAGATATTACACTGGTTGAACAAACAGAAAAGCGAGTGATGTTTGCCTTTGGCGGTGATGTGATGATGGGGCGTCGGTATTATCAACCAAAATTTGGTGATGGTGTTTTGATTTCAGATGATAATCGTCTGAGTGACAGCAAAGCCATAGTACAGCATGTTAAACCGTATATGAGTCTTGCTGATTTAGCAGCTGTAAATTTAGAGACTCAGGTATCTGAAACCGAACCAGAAGAGCGCGCACCTAAATCAGTTACCTTTTATTCAAAACCTGAAGTATTAGAGGCATTGTCTTGGGCGGGAATTGATTATGTAACATTAGGGAATAACCATACGTTCGATTATATGAATTCTGGTCTTAAATCTACTTTGGAAAACCTCAGCAACAGTACTCTTGGCTATTCCGGAGCTGGCATTAATGAACAGCAGGCTTTGTCTGCTTATCACACAACTATAAATGATAATGATTTTGCTATGCTTGGTTACGTCGGTTGGGAAGGCGGCTTTACACCAAATCAAACTGCTGGCAAAGATAAAGGCGGGGCAGCTTACGGTTCAATGAACAATATTAAAAACTCAGTAAGTCGCGAAGTTGCTAACGACAAGGTTACCTTTGTGCAATACCATGGCAGTCAAGAATACTCTACTGGACCTACCGGTGTTACAGAGCAACGGTTAAAGTCGGCAATTGATGAAGGTGCGGCATTAGCTATCGCCCATCACCCTCATGTCACCCAGGGCCTTGAGCTTTATAATGGAAAGCTTATTGCGTACTCAATGGGGAATTTTGTTTTCGATCAGTACTTCAATTCAACCCCTCATAGCTTTATCCTTTATGTGTGGATGGATGGTGAAAAGTTTCATCGTGCTGAAATAGTACCAATTTATTTAAAAGGCTATAAACCAACTCCTGCTACAGGTATGAATCGATTTAATACCATGAAAAGATTGGTGACATTATCGAAAGCAAGAGGAACCAATATTGGTTATTCTGGTGGTCACGGAGTGATCACGTCTGCCAATAAAGCAGTAGAAAATACTGGTCAATATACGTTAAATTTTAAATCTGGCACCCGAGTTAGAAGCTTGTCAAACCTACCATGGTATAACAATTTAACATCCGTTGACTTACCTGAGCCGAATTTAAGTTACCGGTTAGGGACGAACTTAATAAATGGCAGTGACTTTGAAAGTTTTGCAACATTTGATTCAAATGAACGCGGTTTTTTATTTAATAGAGAAAACACTAAAATTAATGACTTTAATGGCAATAAGAACCTTCAAATAGGGATCGATAAAAGTGAGCCAACAATATTTGGTATGCAAACCTTCAGACGTGTTTACAAGCCAAGTAGCCCGATGACTATCAAAGCTAATATCAGAACGAGTCAACTGACGAAGGCAACTTTTTATTGGCAGGGACGTAAATCAAAACAAAGTTTTACTGATGCGTTAACTAATGGCAAGAAACATGTTATTAGTTCAGTTATTTTTAATAATGAAAATACCTGGCAACCGATTGAAATAGATTTTAATTCACCACGTATTGGTTATCGAAGTTTTAGAGTGTTAGTAGAATTTGAATTACAAGATGGTAGTAACGGTACCATCGACTTGGATGATTTTTCCTTAATCGAGTGGCAAAGTGCATTTTCAAAAGAGCCTGTGCCAAAGTTGTTTAATTTAGGTAGTAAGCAAGCAAGTTTCATTGGATTAAATTTAACCACCGATGAAGCTGTTACCGTAATTCATTAGCAAGCGGTGTTATTATAATGTTGTTTCCTTTGAGCATGAGGAAACAACGTTATTTAATAGGTTCACCAATTAAAGTAGAAAAACTCTTCCATAGCCTTTCTTTCTTATTTTCCCTGTTTAAAACCAAATATTTCGTAAGTTAACTACAAAATAGATGTAAATAACCCTGTTTACTTGTTATTTAACTCATTTTACTGTAATAATATTACATAATGATTGTTCAGGAGAATATAATGGAAGAGCAGAACGAAAGAGTAGAAGTAAATAAAGTGTCAGATACAACAGTGTTTGATTATGATAATGGCGGCTGGCCACGTGACTTTGACATTCGCATTGAAGTCGCTGAACAACGTGAAGTTTTGGAAGCTAATTAGTTAGTACCAAGGTATTTTTCCAGTTTTTCGCGCCAGCTATCGTTACGAACAATTCGTATTAATACACGATTTAGAGGCTCTCTTAGTTCACTGCCTTGAGTTAAGGCAAAACCATAGTCTTGTCGTTCAAATGTAGCAGGCGATATTTCAATTTCACCTTTAAACTCTGTTTCTACAAAGTACTGTAGTAAAGGTGCGTCGTATACCATGGCATCAACTTTCCCTTCAGTAATTGCTTGTAGTCCACCTTTCACATCGGCAAAAGTGACGATCATATAGCCGTTATTTTGAAGAAAGGCTTCACTGGTTGAACCGTCTAATGTAGCGATTTGAAGTTTATTTAAATCGGTTAAATTTTGAATGTTAGTATTAATTTTTTGAACAGTTAATATGCTTGAGAATGCAGCAATAAAACTGGCTACAATCATCAATGCAGTAAACATCCAAATCACACCAAACGCCCGTCCTATCTTAGTCATCGGTGTTTTATCACCATAACCAACGGTTGTCATCGTCGCTGCCGCCCACCAAAAACCTTCACTGATATACTCAATTGTATGAGTGTCTTCATTTTTGGATTTATGCTTATGCTCAACCAACCACATAAGCCAACCGACAATAAATAATAATAAAAATAGAGAAACGACTACTTGAATAAACTGCCATGAAAATAATTGTTTAAAGGTGGATAACCATACATTGACTTGCTCGTCAGACAAGGTTGCAATGGCAAACCCGGTGGAATGGTGTGGGTGAGTAAAGTCCATTAATGGTTCACGTTCTTCCGTGATGGTAATCGCTGCAATGGCAGCATCTAAATTCCCTTGCTCTACGCCTTGTAATAACTCCGGTAATGTATGTTCTTCAAATTCATATTTAAGATTGAGTTCGATGGCTATTTCTCGCCATAATTCTACACTGATCCCTGACCAACTATTGTCAGGGTTTTTAATAGCGAAAGGGGGAGAATGCATAGTACCAACACGTAACACTTGTTGTGAGGTTTGTTGAGTTGTTCTATCTTGGGCGTTAACAGAATTTATCGACAACAAAGTTGCAGATAAATAAATAATCATATAGATAAATTGTTTCAACATCCTAAGTCTCTAAAGCTAATTTCCAACAAATGGTAAACTTAAATATAGCTGAATCACTAAAGCATTTGTAATATCGATAAAAAATGCACCAACCAACGGAACCACTAAGAAAGCTTGAGGGGAAGGGCCGTGACGGGCAACTAATGCTTCCATATTGGCCACCGCTGTTGGTGTTGCTCCTAAACCAAAACCACAATGACCACCGGCCATAATTGCGGCATCGTAGTTTTTTCCCATAATTCTAAAGGTGATAAAATAAGCAAACATCATTAGAACTATGGTTTGAATTAATATTATAAACATCATTGGGCCAGCAAGGTTAGCCAACTCCCAAATCTTTAATGACATTAATGCCATAGCCAAAAATATAGACAGAGCCATAGTGCCCCATAAATCAATACATGGGCGACTTATAGTATAAACCTTTGAAAATTCACATACATTGGTGGCTAACACACCAAATAACAGTGGGATTAAAAAGGAGGGAAGAATAACACCTGCTTCTTTCAACGCAATGTGACCAATATGGCCAACAACCATACATAACAAAATCACAAACAATGTCTCCATCATTCTTTTTGGAGTCACCAAATCATGATCTTCTGGACTAAACGTTACTGTGTCATCGACTTCTTCATGATACTCAGCCGGTTTTAAATTATGGCGTTTAATTAAGCGTTTACTCACCGGTCCACCAACCAAACCACCTAACACTAAACCTAAAGTAGCAGCCGCCATTGCTAATTCGAATACACTGCCAGGCATGCCATATTCTGAAATAAATAAGTCTGCATAAGTTGCACCATTGCCATGACCACCAGAAAGAGTAACCGAACCGCCCAGTAATCCCATTAAGGAGTCCATGCCAGTAGACATTGCTAGTGTTACTCCTACTGCATTTTGCAAAATTAAATACACTGAGGTCACGACTAAAAACAACACAACTTTAGGGCCGCCTTTAAGCAGCAATTTAAAACTGGCACCTAATCCTACTGTGGTAAAAAAGATTGTCATAAATGGCTTTTTAAAGCTCATATCAAAATCGAATACAATATCAAAATAGCTGTATGCAATGGCAGCTATTAAAGAGAAAATAATACCGCCAACGACAGGCTCTGGAATATTGTTGTTACGTAGAATTGCAATTTTACTATTGCAGAAATAGCCGGCAAATAAGATCAATAACGCGACTAACAATGTTTCTATAATACCAATTTCAATATTCATGGGAGAGTATTCACCTCTTAATTTTTATATTTGTTTTTTAGCACTTGTTAACGAACAAAGTGTTTCCTGCTTTTGACTTTACTATGAATAAATTTAATTTCTCTCAGTCAGTAATTTTTTGAATAATTTGATGTCAGCTACATTTTATTTGCAACATCTTCAAAGGAGTCGGCTTTTCGAATGCAGGAAAAATTTAGATTTTCATCATCGCCGCTTACTGAGAACACGCCGACGCGAGGTAAGCTATTGTAATCAAAGTGATTACTAAAGTAATAGCCTCCTGTATCATGAGCCATCACATAGTCATTAGGTACAAGCTTTGGTAATTGTTTCCCTACACAAATTAAATCACCTGCAAAACAGCACGGTCCGGCAACATCCGTTGTTACAACTTCACAGGTATCTGCGGTTTTTTCTATTCCTTCGGCGCTAAAGCCGGTTACCCTAATTGGCCAAGATTTTGGTAAAAATGCGGTTCGGGTAAATATTTGTGCTCCAGCATGGGTTGTTGCAATGTGACGTCCACCTGAGTTTTTAGTATATTCAACCCGAGTTATTATCACCCCATTTTTAGCTGCAATAGCTCTTCCAAACTCAGTTTTAACCTGATATTTATTGGTAAATAATAGTGGTACATTCTTCTTCAATATTTGTGCATAATCAGCAAAGCTCGGGGTAACATCTTCAGATGCAAAATTTACGGGCAAGCCGCCACCTATATCAATTCGGACAACTTGTTGGCTGCCGATGTTGTTATTAATTTCTTCAGCTAGCTCTGTAATAACTTCAATGCCCTTTGCCATTAACTCCAATGCGCAGCCCTGTGATCCACTATGGGTATGCAGGCTAGTAAGCCATGGACGCTGACGATAAATATTTATTAATTCTTGTCTATTATTGGCATCTGCTAATGGGTAGCCAAATTTAGATGTTGCTGTTGCCGTACTGGTGGAGCTTATCGCGCCACCACCTATTTGCGGGTTAATTCTAAAGCCGATCACTGATTTTGTATTAGGGTGCTCCTGCATCAGTTGCTCTACACGAGTGAGTTCTTGCAAGTTATCAATATTTATCGAAATATCATTTTTAATACATGTTCGCAAATCATGTAATGTTTTTGCTGGAGAATCAAAGATAATATCCTGGTTTAAGAAACCGGCATTTTTTGCAATTAATAACTCCCCTGGGCTAGCTACTTCAGCTCCCATTCCATATTCACGCAATACTCTTAACACCTCGACAAGTGCATTGGCTTTTACTGCAAATGTATGAAAAAAATTCTTTGGAAAGGCATCATAGGCTGCAGCAACAGTTTTTTGTAAACCGTCGAAATCCATAATACCAATAGCAGTCAGGTCACTATCAATAACATTCGTCGCTATGGCAGTTTTCATTATCTGTTGCTTTCTAATCATTTTGTCATCTCTAGTGTTGATTTTTGTAAAAAATTTGATGCATTTAAGATAAAGGACAGTTACAGATAGCGATATTATTAAGTGTTGGCTAATGTATAGCTTTTGGTTATGGCATTGTAAATGCAAGTACAACACTAGGTTATACCTTTGCTATTGAAATGAATTTGTCGAAGATATTTGCACTGGATATGATTTTTAAATCCCAAAGCATAAGCTTGTTTGCGCTTTGGTTGAAACTAAATTTCATATTAAGGTGATTATTATGACTACAGCAATGCCTCAGGACTTTAACAGTTATATTGCTAAAAATTACAATGAAGCGAACGTCCACTCATTTACCGCGTTTTCCCAGGAATTGCTTGAATCCTCCTTAAATGACGAAATACTACTAATGCCTCTAGAGCGCCGATTCAGTTTGGCACTTTCACTTTGGAGTAGTTTTACCAGTCGTAAACCGCAGGAAAACAAAGTCACTATTAGTCCCCTAAGGCAAGGTGGCATAGACGTGTCAACGTTGCACATAATCAGTGATGATAAACCCTTTATTTTTGATTCCATTACTAACTTGTTGCTTGAACAAGGGTACCGCATCAAAAACTGTTTACATCCGGTAATATCTGACAAGCAACTATCATCAAACGTAAATTATAAGTCAGACGTTTCAGTAATTTATATACAGTTAGGTAGTTTATTAAATGACAATGCATGTGCATCTTTAAAGACCAAAATTATTGCGCTGTTAACAAATGTTCAGTTAGTAACGGATGATTGGTCAAATATGCTTAATCAAGCAAAAGCAGTTGCCCAAGATCAAAGTGATAGCGTTATCAAAAGTAAAAATAGTGAACAAGCGCAAGACTTCATGTATTGGCTTTGCCAGGATAATTTCACTTTTTTAGGCTATCATCAATTTCTTATTGATGAACACCAAGAACAACGTGGTGTTGAAAGTTTAGGAATTTTTAAACAAAGTAGTGAATTTATTGCATCTGAAGAGTCAGGGCTCAAATTAAAAAATGAGGAACTGCAGCATTTTATCGATTCTGAACAATCCTTGTTAATATCAAAATCTACTGTAAAAGCAAAAATTCATCGCCTTGATTATTATGATCAAATAAGCATAAAAGAATACTCTAAAAATGGAAATATCATTGTAATACATAGGTTTATTGGATTGTTTACTCAAGCCGCGAACAATCAAAACCCATTAAACATCCCTTATTTAGAGGCTAAATTAAACACCGTACTTAAACGCGTCAATTACAAAGTCGAAAGTCATAAGTACAAAACATTTCGACATATCCTTAAAGCTTTGCCCAAACGAGAGATATTTGAGAGCAATGCCAGTAACTTGTTTAATTTGGCGAAAGGTATTTATAACTTAAATGCGCAAAATAAAGGCGGAACCTTTGTACGTGAAAATAACTTTAATCAACAGGTATCTGCCTTGGTATTTGTTTCTAAAGATGCGTTTTGTACAGACCTACGTGATGAAATTGAAACATTATTTTGCCAATTTTATGGAGGAAAAATATTATCTCGCTGTTCGATGCTTAACGATAATAATCTCGCCCAATGGCATTTTACTTTAGTAAAAGATGAACAAATATCTAGTGGCTTAAACCGTAATGTTTTAATTAATCGAATTGAAGCAAAAACAAAGAGTTGGATGGAATCGCTAAACAGTTCGATACTTGAACGTTGGAAAGATGAATACGCAACCCAAATTATTCAAAAATACAGCAACAGTTTTTCAAAAAGTTATCGAGAGACGTTTTCTGTAACCGCCGCACTTAAAGATATTGAGTATTTTGAAAAACTTACACAAGAGAGTAAATATCAATTTCAAATTTACCGAAACGAAGAAGACCAAAGTAATTTATTACGTTTGAATATATATTCTCTTGCTCAAGGTATAGCTCTAAGTGATTCAATTCCAATTTTAGAAAACCTTGGATTTAGACCATTAGATGAATTTAGTTTTAAGGTTATAACAAAGGATAATAGTTGTAATGCTTTGTACAGCTATACCCTTGAGTGTCCAGTTAATACAGACCTTTGTCTAAAAGAGATTAAAATTAATCTAGAACAAGCTCTAACTGATATATGGGCCCAGCACATTGAAAATGATGGTTACAATAAATTATTATTAACCGCCAACATCAATATTAGACAAATCGTTATTATACGGGCTTATGGTAAATATTTACGTCAATTAGGGCTAGGTTACAGCGAAGAGTATTTTCAACAGGCATTGATTTCATACCCAGATATAGTGTCAGATTTAGTTGCATTATTTGAACAACGCTTTTCAATAAATGACAGTTCTATTGCTAAACGCATGCTATTAGCAAATGATATTTCAAAGTGTTTATTTGGCCGTTTGAACGGTGTCTCTCAGATAGATCATGACCGTATTTTACGTAACTTCATCGCTGCTATTTCTGCAACCGTAAGGACTAACTTTTACCAACAATCGGATACTGGGCAACAAAAATCATATTGTTCATTTAAGATATTAAGTGGTGAAATTGAAGATGCCCCGCAACCAAGACCTTATGTTGAAACCTTTGTTTACTCGCCCAGATTAGAAGGTGTTCATTTACGCTTTAGTGCGGTGTCACGAGGTGGACTTCGTTGGTCGGATAGAAAAGAAGACTTCCGTACTGAAATTCTAGGTTTAGTAAAAGCTCAGCAAGTTAAAAATGTTGTTATAGTACCGCAAGGTGCAAAAGGCGGGTTTGTTCCTAAACAACTCCCAATTGATGGTACTAGGGCAGAAATAACCAGCGAAGCTATAGAATGTTATAAAATATTTATCTCATCCTTACTTGATATTACCGACAATAACACCCCACAAGGCATCGTTAAGCCTAAACAGGTTGTTTGTTTTGATGGTGATGATAGTTACCTGGTTGTAGCTGCTGATAAAGGTACGGCAACATTTTCAGATATTGCGAACCAACTCGCTGATGATTATGGTTTTTGGTTGGGCGATGCCTTTGCTTCTGGTGGTAGTGTTGGTTACGACCATAAAAAAATGGGCATTACCGCAAAAGGCGCGTGGGTTTCTGTACAAAGACACTTTCGAGCAATGAACGTGAATGTCCAGAAAGATGAAATCATGGCAATTGGTATTGGTGACATGTCTGGTGATGTGTTCGGTAATGGTATGTTGTCATCTAAGACCATAAAGCTAGTTGCAGCATTTGATCACCGTGACATTTTTATCGATCCTTCACCAGAGGCAATGGCAAGCTTTTTAGAACGTCAACGCCTATATAATCTGCCACGCTCATCTTGGGCAGATTATAACCCTGAATTGATTTCATCAGGTGGTGGTGTATTTAGCCGTAGCCTTAAAAGTATTAATCTTAGTGATCAAACTAAGCAATTGTTGGATATACCATCTGATATAAATACCTTGTCTCCTAATAAGTTAATCACTTATATATTAAAGGCAAAAGCTGATTTGCTATGGTTTGGCGGTATTGGCACATATGTAAAGGCAACAGAAGAAAATAATAATGATGTTGGCGACAAAGGTAACGATGTAGTACGAATAAATGCAGCTCAATTGGGCTGTAAAGTCATAGGCGAGGGTGGTAACTTAGGCTGTACACAGTTAGCCAGGATAGAATTTGCAAAAGCTGGAGGCAGGATAAACACTGATGCCGTAGATAATTCTGCTGGAGTGAATTGTTCGGACAATGAAGTAAACATAAAAATTTTACTCAATCGTTTAATCACAGACCGCAAATTAACTAAGCTAGAACGAGATAAATTACTGGAAGAAATGACCAATGACGTCAGTGAATTGGTGTTGCAGAATAACACACTACAAGTGCAAGCCTTAAGTTTGGATGAAGCAAATAGCCATTCGCATTTTGACAGCTTCACTCGACTGACCAACTATTTAATCGACAATGTAGAGTTAAACCGAGAGTTGGAATACTTGCCCGATGAAGATGAATTGCAAGGGCGGAGCCAGCATAAACAAGGCCTTACACGTCCTGAATTAGCTGTTTTAATGGCGTATTCAAAAATGGATGTAAATAATGCATTATTGCAGCAATCAAATTTACTCGAGGATGAGTATTTTCAGAGATATTTATTGGCAGCATTCCCATCAATATTACAGACAAGGTATCCAATAGAAATTTTAGAACATCCTCTAGCTAAGCAAATTGTTGCAACAGCTGTCGCTAACGAGATCTTTAATCGTGGTGGCATTCATGCCGTTCGCGAACAAACTGGAGCAAGTATTGCTCAAATAGTGAAGGCATTCGTGATCACTAAAGAAGTGTTCCAACTCGATAAAATTTGGCAAGAAATAGAGTCTTTAGACGGAATTGTTTCTTCTGAGATACAAGTCAAAATGATGGTAGAAGTGCAACGTTTCTATCGGTTAATGGCTATTTGGTTTATAAATAATGACGATCAAAAATCGACTGTAATCACTGTTGTAAATAAATTTACGCCGGGTATAAAGCTGTTACAACAACTTAACGGAGATGAAGTAATATTACCGTTTACCCCTGTTGCAAAATCTTTATATCAAATACAAACCGGGGAATGTAGTCGCAGTATTGTCGATAAAATTCATCAGTTAAAAGTATCAAGTGTCGTTTTTTGCGATATTGTAAAAAACTCTGTTGAATTAAAAGTACCTATTGAACACGTGTTAATGAGTTACCAAAAGTTAACTCCACTTATTGGTATCTCTTGGTTGATTGAACAAATAGAAGTTATTGATACTACAGACCATTGGTCTAGAATGGCGCTGTTTTCGCTATTGTTAGATTTGCTCGAGTTACGAGAGCAATTAGTTGTAAAAATAAGTAAAGCCTATGCTAAGTTTGCTGCTGATATTGCTATAGACAAGTGGGCAGAAACCAAACAAGCTGATTTAAAAAGAGTAAGCAGAGTTATTGAGGATCTAAAAGCTACCGGATTACTTAATATCGACAAATTGCATTTTGCTAATAGACAAATGCGCACTTTGTTAAGTTAATAAAACGGACGATTGAAGAGAAAGGCAGTTAATGATTAACTGCCATTATACCAATCCGTATAATGATCTGATCATTGAGTAACTCATATAAACAACATATGAGTTACCCTTCGGTAAAGTAGATAAAGCTTGATAACGTCCTGAAATTTTAAAAAGATATGAATAACTATCTATTTAAAATTTCAGTTGTTCTAAAGCTTTCTATATCATTCTCAATTGTTCACATCATTACGCGAACGGGTATTAATTATTTTTTGCTGGCAAATACTTCGGTCAAATAAGGAATGTATTCTTGTACTACTTTAGGCAAGCCTTTGTTTTCTAAATGTAACCCTTTAATCGACACATTTAAAAGTGGATCAAACGAAGCAATGGCAATATCCTCAGTTAAGTTATTTTCTGCAGTAAACTTATCGACAATACATATTCCCAATCCTTGGGCAACTAATCTCGCGGCAATAAAATAGGTTTGTACTTTAATTAAAGATTTTGGCGCAACCTTTTCTTCCAGCAATCTTTTCCAAGCAATATCACCCAGTGGACCACTGCTAGTAATATCGATGAACTCAACATCGGCAACTTCACTCAGTTTAAGTTTATCTGGACAATGCGGGAATAATTTTTTTGGATAAACAATAACTAATTCTGATGTAGTCAAGTCGATTGCTTTTACTCCTGGCATGTCTTCAGGTGCAAATAACACAGCTAAATCGCATTTGTGTTCCATCAAAGCTTGCTGCACTGAATCGTTATGAATTGTGGTGATATTAAATTCTACATTTGAAAATTTTTGATGATATTTAGCAATACTTATAGGTGTAACATCAAAACCTAGGGCAGGGCTGATACCTAGATTTATACGGCCAAACTCCAACTTCTTGATATTATCCGTTGTATTTTTTAACGCTAAAATTTGTTTATATATTTTATCTACTTCGGTATAAAGCATTTCTGCTTCATCGGTAGGAATTAACCGCCCCTTAATGCGCTTAAATAGATTAAAACCTAACTGCAGTTCTGCATGGGCTAACACCTTACTTACCGATGGTTGGGACACGTGCAACATGTTTGCCGCATTAGTAATTGAGCCAGTAGTGTATATGGCATGAAATATTTCGATATGACGTAGTCGCATACATTTCTCTCTTTAGTGAATTTATACATATCACTACAGTAAAACATCTAATTTTTGATTCAAAAGCTTATAATAAAGCCAGTATTTTATGCTTTCATTATCATAGTTAAGTTAATCAGAACATCTGTAGAGTGCAAATTAATAGTTTTAATGTTGCACCCAGTTTTGTGCAATATTTTTAAATTGTGCTATTTTTTCAGTAACATAACATCTATTTAACACCTTGTATTTAAGCTATTCAACCTTAATCCATAACCTTTGGTTATGGATTTACAATCAACAGTCATTGGTATTTGTTACGTTTTTTATTCATGGTTACTAGGTGTTAATTAAACGTAAACCAATTGAAAACAAAATCGAAATATAAATTTAGTAGCAACTTACTAAATTAAAAAAATAAACGATTAACTGGGAAATAAGGTGAATAAAATGAAAACGAAGACTATGGCAAATTTAAAACGTAAGCATTTAAGTTTGTGTATCTTAGCTGCAATGTCATCACAGTTTGTGTATGCACAAGAAGCCGAATCTGATGATGCAGATATTGAACAAATTCTTGTTGTAGGTTCACATATCAAACGCGGTACTGATGTTGAAGCTATGCCGGTTACGACTTTGTCTGCAAAAGACATTGAAAACCTAGGTGTGTCAACAGGTGATGAATTATTAAGAAGTATTCCACAAATTGGCGCAGTAAATTTTGGTGCAGCTACCGGTAACGGTGGTGTAAATGATGCACGAGGAGATGTTTCTTCAATTAATTTACGTGGTATAGGTACGGGTAATACTCTTACGTTATTAAATGGACGCCGCCTGGTAACTCATCCAGGTACACAATCAGAAAACTTTGTGCCTGTTTCTACCGTTAACTCAAACACTTTACCAGTTGCAGGTTTACGTTCTTTAGAAATACTAAGAGATGGCGCTGCGGCTATTTATGGTTCAGATGCTGTTGCAGGTGTAGTTAACTATGCATTAAACAGTGATTACGTTGGTAATAAAGTAAGTTTAACTCATGGTGTTTCTGAGGGTACTGAACTTGATGAAACAACGTTTAACTACCTTACAGGATTTGACTTTAATGAAAGTAAATCTCACCTAACTGCATCATTTAACTTTTATCAACGTAATGGCATGATGGCAAGCGAAAGACCTTATTCAGCAAGCCATGACTTACGTGAATACCCTGGTTTACCAGAAAAGTTTGTTGGTGACACACAATTAGATAACCGTACAACATCAACACCTTGGGGTGAGTTTCAATCTGATTCGCTTGGCAGATTCCATATTCAACCTGATACCATGTCGGGTTGTGAAGTTAATTTAGCTGGTGGTGTTTGTGCTGATGGAGGTAGTATTTCTCGTGACCTTCGTTTTGATCGTGGTACAACACGTTCATTATCATCTGATGTTGACCGTTTAAACTTTTATGGTTATTTCACTCATGAATTAAGCGATGATTTAGAGTTTTTCTCTGAAGCTATTTATTACAGCGCAACAGCAGAGCGTACACGTGAACAAACTCATAATTTAACAGCACAACGTTTTCAAGTATCTGCTGATGCTGCTTACAATCCATTTGGTGAAGAAGTAACGTTACGCCGCTATAGAGCTATTGATAGTGGACCTCGTAACATCGAAGTGGACGATACCAGTTATCGTATTCTTGGTGGTTTAAGAGGTATGTGGGGCGATTGGGACTGGGAATCTGCTGTGTTTTATACCGAAGCTGAAACTAATGATGTCGCTAATCGTATTCAGGCCAGTAAGTTTCAAGCAGCCATTAATAGTACTGATCCTGCTTTAGCATATGATTTATTTACCGGTGGTGATTTAAATAACTGGAATACAGGTGACTCCACGTTAAATCCAGCAAGTGTTATTGACCAATTTATGGTTAACGTTTCACGAGATTCAAAAACAAGTTTGGCACAAGTAGATTTTAAAGTGAGTAATGGTGATATTTTTGAATTACCTGCCGGTACAGTAGGTGTTGCAGCGGGTGTTGAATTTCGCCATGAAACGTTTGAAGATGATCGTGATTCATTGTTAGATGGAAGTAATCCATTTGTAGATGCAATTACTGGCGAAGAGCTTTCAGGAAGTGATGTATTAGGCTCTAGTCCAACGCCTGATTCAGACGCTGATCGTGATATCTTTGCAGCTTACGCAGAGTTTTTAGTACCATTACTTGAATTTGGTGACCAGTATGTAGAGTTACAACTTGCTGCTCGCTACGAAGATTACTCAGATGTAGGCGATGCTCTTAAACCAAAAGTAGCTCTATTTTGGGAAGCTGCACCTTGGTTAAGCTTTAGGGCATCATATTCTGAAGGTTTCCGAGCTCCAGGTCTTCCGCAAGTAAGTGCAGAAGGTGTTCCTCGTAGTAATAACTTGTATGACCCTGTACTTGATGATTCATATGCAATTGTAGATATTCGCAGCGGTACAACTGATTTAGAGCCTGAAGATGATGTGAATACTTCATTTGGTATCGTGTTACAACCTGGTGATGATTTAACCATTACGTTTGATACCTGGACTATAGAGCAAGAAAAATTAGTAGGTATCCTTCCGGGCTCTTCACACTTACTTTATGATTCTTTATTACGTAGTCAAGGCTCTAGTAATGAAGCAGTTATTCGCGACCCTGATACTGGTGAAGTGATTCAAATAAACAATGATTACATGAACTTGGGTGTACGTAATATCGAAGGTTATGATGTAAGTGTTGTGTATGATATTGATACGTCTTTCGGTGATTGGGGCTTTACGTTAAATGCGGCTAAATTAACTAAGTTTGATCAAGAAGCAGATCCAATTTCACAAATGCTACTAGATGCCCAAGAAGCCGGCGACCCGTCAGTTCCAGCTGATAGAAATGTTGCAGGTGCTGGTGATTTAATTAAAGAAAATGGTCGACCTGAATGGCGCGCACGAGTTGCACTTGATTGGGATTTAAATCAATGGGGCGCAGGTATTAGTGCAAATTATATTAGCGAAGTATTTGACACCAGTGCTACCGCAACAGTAGAAGGTGATGACACCATTTATGACTTACCAGTTGATAGTTTTACAACCATTAACTTATATGGTGAATATCGTTTTGCTAATGAAGGTTTCCTAAAAGACAGTAAAATTAGATTAACTGCTCGTAACATTGAAGATGAAGAACCACCATTAGCTGATGAATTAGCACATGGTTATTTCGGTGGACTTCACTCAAACCGTGGCAGATACTTCCAATTAAGTTTAAGCAAAGAGTTTTAAATACTGCTTAACACTTATTGAAATTATCTAAACTCAATGTGGCTCGGCTCGTTAATCTAGTCGGGCCATATTTTTCTCCAATAAATTAATAAAGATAAAATTATGAAAAATTTATTATTTACTTGCTCATTATTATTTTCAACTGCATTACTTTTCTCATGCACATCAAGTAACAGTGATAATGCGCAAGCGTGTAATACTGGCAATGTTACATTAACCACTAACTTTGCGACCGGTCGAATGGATAGCTGTAAACGAATTGCTGAAAACGAGTACTTTATAACTTTAAAACCAGAAATAAATAAAGCCAAAACGCCGATCAACTCTAGTCCTTGGTATGCATTTAAAGTTCAAGCAAAACAACCTGCATCGATCAAAGTTACTATGGTTGTTAAAGGTGATGAACATAGGTATCCGCCTAAAATCAGTAAAAATGGTAAAACTTGGCAATTACAACCCTACAAATTAAATGGTCAACGCTTGGTTATGAATATAGAAGCATCAAATGAAGCTATATATATTGCTGGTCAGGAAATTATTAACAACGAATACTATGATGATTGGGCTCAGCAACTATTAGAGCAATCATCAATTAGTTATGACTTACTGGGTGAGTCTACTCAAGGTCGACCAATTTATAAAATAGAAAGTAAAGGCAGTAGTAATGAATGGCTAGTCATTTTAGGCCGTCAACATCCGCCCGAAATAACAGGCGCATTGGCTCTTTTCCCCTTCGTTGAAACGCTACTTTCGAACAGTGATTTAGCATCTTCATTTCGTGAAAAATATAATATATTAGTTATTCCTAATATTAATCCAGATGGCGTACAAGCCGGTAATTGGCGTCATAATGCCAATGGTTATGATTTAAATCGTGACTGGAATGATTTTAATCAAGTTGAAACTCGTCAAATAAATGCCTATTTAGAACAGCTGGTAGAGAATAACCAAAAAATCAAATTTGCCGTCGATTTTCATTCCACTAGAAGTAATGTGTTTTATACAATGCCGGTTGATTATGGTGTTGAAAATGCTTACTTTGTACGTCATTGGTTAGGTGACTTAGACAAAAAAATGCCAGATGTAGAAGTGGTATTAAAACCTGGTAACAATCCTGATTTGGGTGTTTCAAAACAATATTTTTCAGATAAATTTGGTGTACATGCCATTACTTATGAAATGGGTGATAACACCGATAGACAAGAGATTATAGATATAGCCATTAATGCCTCTAATCTATTAATGAGTAATATGTTGTCTGACAAAGACCATAATAAACAGTAGGGTAAAAAACTTTATATGAAAAATTTTAACCGAAGTCCGATATTTCTAGCCGTTAGTTTAACTTTGTTGTCTTCGTGTTCTCCTGAGAATGTTGATACCAACAATGTTGCTGATATCGATTTACTGATCACCAATGGGACTGTTTATACGGGTGATAAATTACACCCTCAAAACTTGGATATTGCAGTATGTAAGCAAGTGATTTGTGGTTTATATCCGTCAGGTAATGTAAAGGTTGATGCAACAAAAGTCATTGATGCTAAGGGAAAAATAGTTAGTCCAGGCTTTATTGACCCTCATACACATAGTCTTGAAGAGTTACGTAGTAAAGATAAGAATCATAACTTAAATTATTTAACCCAAGGCGTAACCACTGTTGTTAATGGTAACGATGGTGAAGGACCTGTTGATATTGCTGGAACAGCCAAGTTACTTGAAAATAATGGTATAGGCACTAATGTTGCGTTGTTTGTTGGACATGGCAGTGTTCGTCAACAAGTAATGGGACGAGAGCAACGCTTTGCTACAGATGCAGAACTGACAGAAATGTCCGCATTAGTAGAACAAGCTATGAAAGATGGCGCTGTTGGTTTATCGAGTGGTTTATATTACGTTCCTGGCAGTTATGCTAATACAGAAGAAGTAATCACACTGGCAAAAGTCGCCAGCAAATATAAAGGGATTTATGACACTCATATGCGTGATGAAAGTACCTTCAATATTGGTTTTTTATCTTCTTTGGATGAAGCTATTGAAGTGGCAGAAAAGGCAAGCATTCATTTGCACTTAGCTCATATTAAAGCCTTGGGCGTAGATGTTTGGGGGCAAAGTGAACAGGCCATTGCTAAAATTGAATTAGCACAACAAAACGGCATCAGTATCACTGCCGATCAATATCCGTGGCTTGCATCAGGTACCAAATTACATAGTGCAGTAATGCCCAAGTGGGTCATGGCAGACTCAAAGTCTGCTTTTCATCAACGACTCAATGATCCTGAATTGGCAGAACAGCTTTATCGAGAAATTAAAGAAAACATTAGGCGTAGAGGTGGTCCTACATCGTTACTTGTAACAGCCTTTAAAGATCAGCATTTAGTAGGTTTGAATTTACAACAAATTGCCGAACAGCGTAATTTAACTGCAGAGCTAACGGCAATGCAATTAGTTCAAGAAGGTGATGTACGAGTAGCTTCATTCAATATGTCGCCAAAAGATGTTGAACGCTTTATGGTTAAACCTTGGGTAGTAACTTCTTCTGATGGTACAAACGGTCACCCGCGCAAGTTTGCCAGCTTTCCACAAAAATTTAATGAATATGTACGTAACAAAAAATTACTTACTGTAGGTGAGTTTATTTCCAGAAGCTCGACAAAAACAGCAAAGATTTTAGGTTTACATAAACGAGGTTCATTACAACAGGGCTTTACTGCAGATATTATTATTTTTGATGGTGATAAATATTCACCTCAAGCGAGCTTTGCTAAATGGAATGTATATTCTAAAGGTGTTGATACCGTTATTATTAATGGTGATGTAGTTATTGAGAATGAACAATATTTAAACAAATTGTCCGGTAAGTTTATCTCGAATAAATAGGCTTAAATACATATAAATTGGTTGAAGATGTTTTGCATCTTCAATTAGTTTTAAAAGGAATAGGTGTTTTTCATATGACAGGGGAAAATAAAATGTGGCTAAATCCTTTTAACCACCAGGGAAGAGGGGGTTAGTTATATCCAAGTACAAAAGCTTCGCAGGACCCTTCCAGTTGTTCATAGAGTTTCGTCTGTAACTTTTGTTTCATAAATTTGTCATCAATCACTTTTGGGGAATAGTATTTATTCAATAAGTCTAAAATTGAATCGTTATCTTCATTTTTAACTTCGTTCATGACTTCACCTTATTTGCTCTAATATAGGGATTTGGATTAACATTATTTCTACATTTAGATTAAAACATTTTAACAACTAAGAACATTCGAAAGAGTTTTCAATGCTATAGATAAAGGTTATGGCTGTTAAATTGCTCTATAAAGTCAACGTTTTATATGCGCGATTAGAAAGGTAGTAGTTAAAAATAAAGAAATTGATATATCAAATCCTTCATTTTCTATTTCAAACGCTGATAATATTTCCATATCATACAAATTTTCATTCAAATGACTATAATAAACTACCTTTCGCCTAGACTATGAATATTCTGTAAAGCAATATAGAGTAATAGTACTAATAGTCATCATTTAAAAAGTGTCCATATATCATGAGTACAAACTTTAGCCCGGTTCAGTTAAGACAAAAAATCAGAAATGGCGAGCATAATTCTAACACTTCCGGATATTGCCATGGCTTTGTGCAATGTAATTTAGTGATGCTGCCAAAAGATTGGGCGGCAGATTTTTTAAAGTTTTGTCAATTGAATCAGAAACCTTGCCCATTGATTAGTGTTTCTGAAAACCCAGGTGATACACATTTACCTGATGTAGCAACAGATTTAGATTTAAGAACTGATATACCGAGCTATCGAATTTTCAAAGATGGTGTGATGACAGAAGAGGTATCCGATATAACACCGTATTGGCGCGATGATCTTGTTACCTTTGCTTTAGGTTGTTCATTTTCGTTTGAAGAAAGTCTTATTGCTGATGGCTTGGATGTAAGAAATATAAGCGAACAAGTAAATGTACCTATGTATCGAACAAATATTGAGTGCAAACCAGCCGGGCCATTCAAAGGCAATATGGTAGTCAGTATGCGCCCATTTAATCCAAGTGATGCAATAAGAGCAATACAGATATGTACAAGGTTCCCTTCAGTTCATGGTGCGCCTGTTCATTTTGGCGATCCTAGTATGATAGGCATAGATGATATTAATTCTACAGACTACGGTGATCCAGTAACAATAAAACCAGGTGAACAACCGGTATTTTGGGCTTGTGGTGTAACACCGCAAGTAGCATTAGAACAAGCTAAACCACCATTTTGTATCACTCATAGCCCAGGCTGTATGTTAGTAACCGATTTACCTAACAGTAAATTAGCTGTTTTATAATTATATAAAGGAATATTCATGTCGTTGTTATTAAATTGTGATTTAGGTGAAAGTTACGGCTCTTGGACTATGGGACTGGATGCCGCAGTAATGCCGTTTATTGACCAAGCAAATATCGCCTGTGGATTCCACGCTGGTGACCCTTTAGTAATGCAAAATACGTTGGCGTTAGCAAAAAAACACGATGTAATGGTTGGTGCTCATCCCGGCTATCCAGACCTAGTGGGTTTTGGACGTCGCTCAATGAACTGCTCAAAACCTGAAATTATTGCTTTTATGCATTATCAAATGTCGGCAATATGGGGTATGGCTAAAGCCCAAAATTTATCGTTAGATTATGTTAAACCACACGGTGCTTTGTATAACGATATGATGGCCAATATTGATGTTCGCTGTGCAATTATGCAAGCAATTGCAGAGTTTCCATACCCGATCACCTTAATGTTACAAGCAACTCCTGCCTATAAAGTTCATCAAAAAGAGGCTGAACAGCTTGGCATTAAATTATGGTTCGAAGCGTTTGCAGATCGTTGTTACGACGACGATGGAAAATTATTGTCCCGCACTCAGGTTGGCGCCGTACACAACAAAGAAAAAATGATCGCCCAGGTAGAGCAACTATGTGCTCACGGAACAGTAACAACAGTAAGTGGTAATTCATTGGCTATTCATGCGGATACATTGTGTGTTCATGGTGACAACATGGAAGGCATAAATGCTATTCAAGAAGTTAGAGAGCGGATATCTAAATGAATATAGAGATCGCGGGTGAAAATTCGTTAATCATTTATTTTTCTGAACATGCATCACCACAAGTATCTGCGCAAGTACAGAAATCATCAAGACTACTGCAAAATGTTCTTGCTGATGTATTAGTAGATGTTGTTCCTTCATACGCATCGTTACTGATCATTTATGATCCGCTGTTAACGGATAACTTTTATGTGCTATCCACCATTAATAGAACATTATCTGACAGCTCAACTGCGATCGTAGAAACAGGTAAAGTCGTTACGTTACCTGTTTATTATTCAACAGAATCTGGTGCTGATCTAGAGCGTATTGCTCTGCATTCAAAATTAAGCGTAGATGAAGTCATAGATATACATCAACAATCAGAGTATCGAGTATATGCCATCGGTTTTGCACCTGGTTTCGCCTATTTAGGTGAGGTGGATGCTCGCATTGCAATGCCAAGACTTGCCACGCCCCGTTTAAAAGTTCCACTCGGTGCAGTAGCTATTGCAGACAGACAAACTGCTGTGTACCCCGCAGAATCACCTGGCGGATGGAATATTATAGGCCTTTGTCCGCAGCGAATGTTTGACCCGAAAGCAACACCAACCATGCCTGTAGAAGTCGGAGATACAGTAAAGTTTAAAGCGGTTAGTCGCAGTAAATTTATTGCTTTAGGTGGTGTGATATGAGTGAATCGAACGCACTAGGCTTTAAAGTGTTAAAGCCAGGAATGCTTACCCTTATTCAAGATTTAGGACGCTTCGGTTGTCATAATATCGGCCTGACAACCGGAGGCCCGTTAGATCCAAATGCTTTTAATTGGGCAAACAAATTATGCTCAAACTCAAGCAATACCAGTTGCTTAGAAGTGACTGTTGGCGGCTTAGAGTTAGAAGTACAACTTGATACAACTTTTTGCGTCACAGGTGCTAAATTACCTCTAACGGTAAATGGTAAAAGCAAACCACAATGGCAATCTTTATCTGTTTATAAAGGTGACATTATAAAGTTAGGTTTTGCCTGTGAAGGAATGAGAGCATACTTGACTGTATCGGGTGGTTTTAATATAAAGCCAACCTTTGACAGTGTCAGTACAGTGGTTAGAGAAGGTATTGGTGGAGTAGATGGTGACAAAGTATTGCAAGGGCAGATTCTACCTTTTTCAGCGAGTAATACTGCTCATCACAACAGGCTTGTTAAGACGCCATCTTATAAGAAAGACGTAACATTGAGAGTCTTACTTGGGTATCAACATAACGCATTTACCGAATTGCAAAAACGGGTGTTTTTTTCAAGTAAATATACAGTATCAGAAAGTTGCGACAGAATGGGATATAGACTTAAAGGTGCTAAAACAAAACCTTCGATTGATGGAATTTTATCAGAAGGAATTTGTTTAGGAGCAATTCAAGTGCCTGCAGATGGTCAACCCATTGTACTGATGAATGATAGACAAACTATAGGCGGCTACCCAAAAATTGGTTCGGTTTTATCATTAGATTTAGCTAAGTTGGCACAATGCGGGCCAGGTGCAACGGTCACTTTTGAGCCTGTTTCAATTGAAGAAGCACACAACATCCTACATTTAGAAAAAGCAGTAATAGAGCTAAACCCAATTGAGCCTATTGAGCTTCTATTACATTAAGTATTTAAAAGAGATTAATTTTGACTGATTTAAGCCTATCGCTAGAAAGAGATATTGAGTTAAGTAAGCATATTGAAGATTTACTTGTCGCTCGAAACCCTCGTGGTATGAAGGATGTCCAAACGGCACTAACGCCTGGATATTATTTTCGCGCAGCCCAAACTTTACAAGGTTTAACTGGTACAATTTTGATCGGAACCGGATTTCCTGTAACGGATACATTTGAAACAGATGGACCAGTAGGTGCCATTGCTTTATATAATGCTCTTGAAGAATTGGGAGCACATCCCATTTTAGTCGGTGGAGAGTCGTTTTTAAGTTTAACTGAAAATGAATTTCGTGTGCATAAACTGATAGAAGGTGATCTCAGTAATGCCAAACAAGAAGCGATCAAAACTTTAGCTGATTTAAATCCCCAAGCTGTTATATCCATTGAACGACCTGGCCTTTCTGAGCAAGGTGGCTATTTTAATATGCGAGGTGAGGACATAAGTACGTATTGTGCTTGTTTTGATCATTATTTGAATGAAGCTAAATGTTCGACAATAGCCATTGGCGACGGTGGTAATGAAATTGGTATGGGCAATATTAAACAAGCTATTTCAAGTTTAGATATTACGCCATCAGTTACAACATGTGATGAGCTGTTAATAGCCGATGTTTCTAATTGGGGGGCTTATGGGATCCTTGCGTTATTAGGAATGTGGGCAAATGTTGACTTGCTTGCAAAGGTCGACCCTATTGCAATATTAGAGTATATCTCTGAACGGGGTAGTGTCGATGGCGTTACCCGAGAAAACAATTTAACCGAAGACAGTTTCCCTCCTGCTTATGGACATGAAATCATTTCAAATTTGCGAAAATTAACAAAATTTATTTAAGATTAGAGAGTAGTATGAGTATTGTATTTTTAAACGATTCTTTTATGCCGATGGATCAGGCAAAAATTTCCCCAATGGATCGTGGTTTTTTATTTGGTGACGGTATTTATGAAGTAATCCCAACATACAATGGAAAAATGGTTGGTTTTGCTCCTCACATAGCCCGCATGCAAGAAGGGTTAGGGCTTATCGGTATTAACCTTGGTTGGACCGAAGCAAAATGGCGTGACGTTGTTGAAACATTGATCGAAAAAAATGACGGCGGTAACTTAGGTGTCTATTTGCATGTAAGTCGTGGTGCTGATGTTAAGCGCTCACATGCTTATCCTGAGAACGTAACACCTACAGTATATGCTTTCGCGTTTGAAATTCCGCCGGCCAATGTTGCCGATAAATCAGTGACCAAAACCTATAAAGTTAACTCAACAGAAGACTTACGTTGGAAACGTTGTCATATTAAATCGACAGCTTTACTAGGTAATGTCATGCACTATCAACAAGGCTTTGCTGAGGGTTGTAATGAAACCTTATTATTCAATGCAAATAATGAGTTAACTGAAGCAAGTGCTTGTAATGTCTATGTCATTAAAGATGGAGTCATTGCAACTCCGCCATTAGATAATCAAATTCTGCCTGGTATCACTCGTTTAATTTTATTAGACCTGCTTGCAAAAGAAAGCTCATTGAAAGTTGAAGAACGTCCAGTTACTATGGAAGAAGTTGAAAATGCTGATGAAATTTGGCTAACCAGTTCAAGTAAAGAAGTAGCTCCTGTTATAGAATTTAACGGTAAAGCTGTTGGTAATGGTGAAATTGGCGATGTTTGGTTAATCGCCCAGTCGATTTTTAGTTCAGGAAAATATAATTACTAATGTCACGTCCTACTAAAGCGTTAATAAGCAAAAAAGCTCTGTGTCACAACTATCAAGTAGCACAAGAATTAGCGCCTAATTCAAATAACCTCGCCGTGGTAAAAGCTAATGCTTACGGCCATGGCGCCGTTGTTGTCGCGTCTATATTAGAAGCGTTAGTTCCTGCTTTTGGTGTCGCTTGTATTGAAGAAGCATTAGAGCTAAGAGCAGGTGGGATACAGAAACCCGTACTGTTATTAGAAGGTATTTTTAGTAGTGATGAAGTTGAATTAGCCGCCAATAACAACTTTTGGATTATGGTGGATAATTCACAACAAGCAGAATGGGTATTGAACGCGAACATTTCAAAACCTGTTAAAGTTTGGCTTAAAGTGGACACTGGCATGCACCGTTTAGGTGTACAGCCTAAGTTTGTGAATGAGATATATTTAGCATTAAGAGCGAGTGACAATGTTAATAATGACATTGTACTAACGACTCATTTTTCCAGTGCTGACGAACATGGCAGTGGTGAAACAGCAAATCAAATGGCGATTTTTGATAAAACGAAAGCATCCCTTCAAGACTGTTTAGATCAAGCTGACAACATTCCTTGCAGTTTAGCTAACTCAGCAGGATTACTTGCTCACCCTAAATCCCATTTAGACTGGAATCGTATAGGTTTTATGCTTTATGGTAATTCACCTCTTGAAAGAGAGAACGAGGCTTCAAAACGTTTAATTCCAGTGATGACACTTAAGTCAGCAATAATATCTATAAGAGAGATATCTGCAGGTCAATCTGTTGGCTACAATCAGACCTGGACAGCATCAAGAACAACTAAGATTGCAACCGTTGCTATCGGTTATGGGGATGGTTATCCTAGAAGTGCGAAGTCTGGTACACCTACCTTGATTAATGGTCAAATAGCACCATTGGCCGGCCGAGTATCTATGGATATGATCACTATTGATGTGACAGATATTACAGATGTTAAGTTAGGCGACAAAGTTATTTTGTGGGGACCTGAGCTTCCCGTTAATGAAGTAGCAAAGTGTTCTTTCACGATTGGCTATGAAGCGTTAACTCGTATGCCAAAAAGAACACCAAGTGTGCTAGTAGATTAGTAATTAATACAAGTTTATTTATCTGAGTACGCTCAATTCTTTTAGGCTGCTTTTACTTCCATTTTTTGGAGTTTTTTATTTTTTGTACAGAGTTCGATGTTTTTTTCTGCAAACAGTCAAGTTTTCTTAAAATAATTCAAAATATTTAGATTTAGGTCTTTACAAGTGCGCCATCAATCTTTAATATTCGCGTCATTGGTGAGATGGCTGAGTGGTCGAAAGCACCGGTCTTGAAAACCGGCATGGGTTTGTAGCCCATCTAGAGTTCAAATCTCTATCTCACCGCCATATTAGGATAAAACCCCGTACTTTGTACGGGGTTTTTTCGTTTAACCCATTTGGGTTTGTATCGCAAAGCCAACCCAAGAGTTCAAACAAATGTATGGAACATTTTTTCACGAACTCGATCGTCCATAGGGTAAATTATAGGGAAGTAATTTATACAATCCCTATCTCCAGGTTTTAATCACATCCTTGTGAAAACCACATAACTTCATCCTTGAAGTTAACCGCCATATTTAAATAACATTTCTTAAGTTTGCATCCACTCCATACTAATCAACTGAAATCCCTATTAATTGTAATATAGTATTTCTAATCAATGGATTTTCTGTCATTTTTTATATCTTTGGTTATGCTTAAATTATCAGCAAATATTTGTTTTTGTTCACTCGAGGGCAGTATGAAGATAAGTACGAAACAGTTCACCTTATTTTTTACAATCAGTTTGTGTTTGTTATTAAGTGGTTGTTCGAGTAACCAAGCTACTCCTCATGTTGTCGATGTTGATACAAGTGATTTATTATACGATGAAGCATTTCCTGAACATTCAACGTTTACCATAGAAACAGAGAAACAAATTTACGCCTTAGACGATGAAATGTATGACTTTGTTCATAGTCATTTAATGCAAAAAGATGATCCCTTCATTCGAGCTAAACTTTTATTAACTAAGCTGTTCTATCGCTCGCCTGAAAAATTACAATATCTAAGCGGTGCAAATCTAACGGCACAGCAAGCATTTCATCAAAATACCGCTAATTGTTTGTCATTAACCATTTTGGCCTATGCCTTAGCAAGAGAATCAAATTTAGACATCAAATTTCAAGAAGTTATTATCCCTGAATATTGGATCCGAGAGGGCAGCTATAACATGTTGACAGGGCATGTTAACTTAAAAGTTGTTGGTGATGCCAAAACCCAATATAAGATTGTCTGGGGAAGAAATGAAACCACAATAGACTTTGATCCATATGCAGTAAAAAAACATTTCCCTAAAAATATCATATCTAAGAATCGCGTAACCGCGATGTATTACAACAACAAAGGTGCTCAAGCGTTAGTAGATGATGAGTTATCTTTAGCCTATGCTTATTTTAAAGCCTCAATAATACAAGAGCATGATTTCAGTCCTGTCTGGGGTAATCTAGGGCTTCTATATAAAAAGGTAGGGTTAACTGATTACGCAGAACAAGCATATTTGGCGTCAGTAAAATTTAATAATAAAAATTATAATGCCTGGAATAATCTGGCTATTTTAGTAACCGAGCAAGAGAAGTACGAGGAAGCCACGAAAATTTATAGTTACATACATAAAGCGCGTATGAAGAACCCTTATTATCACGCATTGTTAGGTGAAGAGGCATTTTACAATGGTGATTATAAACTCTCGATTAATCATTATAAAAAAGCTAAAACGATGTCTGATAGAGAGCATGAATTTTATTTTGGTTTAGCAAGGTCATACTATAAATTAGGTGACTATAAACAGTCTGAATATTATTTATTGAAAGCCAAACGTTATGCTAATTTCAAAGACTTAGAAGATAAATATCAAAGCAAACTCAATTTGCTTTCAAAATTATAATGTTTAGAGGACGTAGTTTACTGATTGTTGGTGTTGTTTGTTATTTATATAGTGTAAATGGGCATGGTTTTAACGATAATAATAAACAATTAATCAATCATTTAGAACAGCTTTCTTCCTCGCGTTTTTCTGGTCGAGAGCCTGGCACCGTTGGGCATACTTTAGCGTCTAATTATATTGCTCAACATCTTATATCTACATCTCCTTTAACGAATTCAATCACAGAGGTATTTACCTATAAATATGGGTTTAATAATAAACAGGGCACTAATCACCTTTTTATTAAAACCGGGAGCCTATATGAAAGAAAATATATTGTCATTACAGCTCATTACGATCATCTTGGAAAAAAATCGGGAAAAATTTACCATGGTGCAGATGATAATGCTTCTGGTGTAGCAGCATTGCTCACCTTAAAGTCTTGGTTGAGTTCAACAGATACAAACTATTCTATAGTACTATTAGCTACTGATGCCGAAGAGGAGGGCTTATATGGAGCGAAGGCATTTTTATCAGCTTCAACAGTCAAAAAGTCAGATATTATTTTTAATATAAACTTAGATATGATCTCATATGGCACAAAGCAGCAGAATTTATATATTGTCGGTACTCGCAAAAGGCCTGAACTTAAAACTTTAGTAGAAAAAGTAAATCAAACCGCAGAGGTAAACTTTACCTATAAAAGTCGACTTAAAGATAACTCGATATCATCAGTTAAGTCTTATATTAATTTACACAAAGCCAGCGACCATTATGAGTTTCATAAAAGCGATATACCTTATTTGTTTGTCACCGGTGAAAATCATAAAAACTACCATTCTACTAATGATACGTTTGAAAATATTAATATGAGTTTTTATTCAGAAGCATTTGAAAGCATTAAAAACCTTATTTTAGCTGTTGATCAAGATTTATCTCAAAAAAATAAAATTTGAATCTCAAAATTTACCCTTTTACGTTATAATCAACTTTTGTTTATTTCACTATCATTTGATTGCCTTATAACAGTCAAATTGATCAATCCATGGGAATTAATAATATGGATAAAAAGTTCATTACCGCACAAGAGCTTCTAGAGGACTCTTTTCGTGTCGCACATAAAGTATATAAAGATGGTTTTAAACCACAGTTTATTATTGGTATCTGGCGTGGTGGTGCACCAATTGGTATTGCTGTACAAGAGTATTTTGATTATAAGGAAATAGAAACGGATCATATTGCTGTTCGTACTTCTTCTTATTATGGAATCAATCAACAATCAAAAGAAATTAAAGTACATGGCTTACATTATCTTATTGAAAATGCCAATGCTGACGACTCATTGTTAATTGTTGATGACGTATTTGATTCAGGTCGAAGTGTTGCAGCATTAATTGATAAAATTAAAGAGCAAATGCGTTTAAATACACCAAAAGATATTCGAGTTGCATGCCCATGGTACAAACCACAAAACTCTAAAGTAGATATAGTACCAGACTACTATGTTCACTCTTCTGATGAATGGCTAGTGTTCCCTCATGAATTATCAGGCTTGTCAAAAGAAGAGATTATCGCTGGCAAACAAGATTTAACAAACATTCATGATATATTATTTGATGAATAATAAATTTTGAAACATGGAAGAAGGGCACATTAGTACTCTTTTTTTTACTTCAGGGACGAAGGAATGCCAATTAAACATGGATGTTTATAAGATTGGCTCACTTCAGGGATGAAGTAATGCAAATCACTAGGGACGGTATTAGATTTGTAGCATGGAAGTGCTTATCCTTCCGTGCCAAGGATGGCGACAAGGGAGGGGGTCGTCAGGGAGGAAGGAATGGCAAGTAAACAAGGATTGTATCTTTACTTTTGAGTAAAAATAAAAAAAGGTCTCTACTGAGACCTTTTTATATAAACTAATATAAACGCTATTAGAATGTGTAAGTAGCACCAAATAATGCGGTAGTACCTGAATCTTCCATTCCTGCGCCACGATTTGTTGGAGCGTCAGCAATTGCATCACCGTAAGATGTTGCTAACACTGCACCAATCAATGTCCATTTAGGCGCGATGTTGTATGTACCAACTAGGCCAACAGAAACGTTTGTTGTACTCTCGCCACCTGAGAATATTGGGTCACCAGAATTTGCATTTGCGCCATAGTAGAAGTAATTAACTGAATCTTCTGATAGTGATTCAGCTTTTACCATACCAGTAAGTGTACCTTTAGCTGATGCCAAGAACGTATAGCTCGCAGTAATGTGCATTTCACCACCGCTGTCTTCTTCAGAAGAACCTAATAAAGATGCATCTAATTTGAACATGCCAGATTTCCATTGAGCACGAACACCAGCTAAACCGGTATCGTCAACTTCATGGCTTGTCCAAGGACCATCGCCGCGGTCATAACCTTTTCGTGATTGAGCAACTAAACCTAAACGGAAGCCAGTATCAGCTGGTTTCCAAGCCCACCAACCAAGTTTGTTGTATTCAAAGTAAAATGTATCGTTGTAGCTTACATTTATTAATGGTACGCCTGTAGATTCTGTGTCATCAACACCGGCAAATGTAGGTGCATTCACCACACCTAGACCAACAGATGCTTTCCAACCCGATTTAGCTTCAGTTGGAGTGTCTGGCACATCACTCACGCTACCTGCAACACCAGAGCCACCAGCCATAGCTGAAGTTGACGCTAATAATAGCGACGTAATTAATAGTTTTTTCATTTTATTATCCTTAAAGACAAATACAAACCTAGGTTAAAGGCTAATTATTTTTATAAGGGAATTCATTTAATTCCTCTTGATATTAAGTATTAGTTCAAAACGTAAACTATGCAAGAAAATATAAGTAAAAATTACAAATTTCTAAGAAAAATCATAAAGTTGTAATCGCTTGATTACAAACCAGTTTGTTTATTGAGCTAAATCAAGTGGATTAAAATAAATATATGCATATAAAGCTTGCCTAATCTCTGTTTATTAATACAATCATATACATAGAAGTTCAAATACATATTATTGGGGCGACACTACTTTGAATCAAACGCAATTTGCTTGTTATGAGTGCGATACTTTAATAACAGTCACTTCGATAAATGAAGGGGAGATTGCTAGTTGCCCAAGATGTCATCATCATATTTTAGATAAAAAACATGATTCAATTAACCGTACTCTCGCAATAAGTGGTACGGGGCTTTTATTGTTTATACCTGCTGTTTTTTTTCCATTAATGTCTATGCAATTATTGTCAGTAGAAAGTTCTGCAAGTTTAATATCCGGAATAGCGGCACTTTGGCAAACCAAGCTTTACTTTGTTGCAACCTTAATTTTTCTATTTTGCGTGTTATCTCCTTTAATAAAATTAACCGCTGCTTTTGTTGTTACTTTGGGTTTTAAACACAATAAACATCAGCATCCTTTCTATAAACAATTGTTATTGTTCTATCATCATGTTGATAGTTGGGAAATGTTAGAAGTGTTTTTGATAGGCATTTTGGTGTCTATTATAAAGCTAAAAGACATGGCTGATTTATCCTTTAATCTAGGACTGTTGTGTTTCAGTGCTTTTATGCTTTGTGTCTTATCTTTAAAAATCACGTTAGACAAGCAAATGATCTGGGATGATCTAAACTATGAGCGCTGATCAAAATACAACTGTGCATGACATTCAGACAGCTAAATCTAAAGGTTTGGCACAATGTCATGTCTGTAAACTGTTAGTCCGTGTTGAAGAAACAGTAGATAACTATTGCCCACGGTGTGATAGCAAGATTCATATGCGTATTTATGACTCTTTACAGCGCTGTTGGGCGTTGACCATTTGTTCGCTAATAGCGTTTATCCCTGCCAATGCCTATCCTATAATGACTATTTTGTACTTTGGTAAAGGCCAACCCGATACAATTTTGTCTGGCATAATTTTGTTACTTAAACTTGGCATGTATCCAATTGCAGCCATTGTATTTATCGCCAGTTTTGTTGTGCCATTAGCAAAAATCATAGGTTTGTTTGTATTATTAGTCTCATTAAAAAATAAATCTAAATTTACCAAACAGCAAAGAACCAAGATGTACAGATACATCGAATTATTTGGTCGTTGGTCAATGCTTGATGTTTTTGTCGTGGCATTATTGGTCGCGTTAGTTGAAATAGGAGCTGTCGTTGAAGTTGTGGCTGGGGCAGGAGCAACGGCTTTTGGACTGATGGTGATTTTAACTATATTTGCTGCTAATAGCTTTGATCCTCGCTTGTTATGGGACGAGGAAAACGAAGAAGATGCTTTTAATAATTTAACAGAAGAAAAATAAATATGAGTGAAGAACAAGCTGTAATTTCAAATAAATCGCCAATTTCATCCATATGGTTATTACCTGTTTTGGCTGCTTTAATTGGTTTATGGTTATTATTTAAATCTTTCAGCGATGCTGGTGTTGATATCATAGTAAAAACAGACAGTGCTGATGGCATCGTTGCGGGTAAAACTGAAGTTCGCTACAAGGGTTTTCCAGTTGGTTTAGTAAAAGCTTTAGATTTAGAAGACCTCAATACAGTATTAGTGTCTATTGAAGTTAATAACAGCGTCAAAAAATATCTTTCTGAAAATACATTGTTTTGGTTGGTAAAACCAAAAATTAGTTTGTCTGGTGTATCTGGTCTCGATACTGTTATAACGGGTAACTACTTTGAACTTTTGCCAGAAGAAGGCAATACATTTGTTAAAGAGTTTGTCGCTTTAAATGAGCCACCACCAAAGTCAGAAGATGCGCCAGGGTTACATGTTACCCTTCATGCGAAAGAGCTAGGCTCAATAACACATGGGAGCAGTATCTATTTTAAACAAATTAAAGTTGGTGAAGTGTATGGGTATGATTTTTCTGACGATAAAAGCCATATAAAAATCCATTTGTTAATAGAAGAACAGTACAAAGATTTGGTTAAATTAAATTCTCGCTTTTGGAATGCCAGTGGTATTGAGATGGCAGGGGACTTATCTGGATTTAAATTGAGAACTCAATCTTTATCATCGATTATAGGAGGCGGCATCGCCTTTTATACACCAGAGTTAGGCGACACTAAAACAAAAGTAGAGAACTTTACTGAATACCCTTTATTCGAAGGTTTTGATGAAGCAAAGTCCGGCATTATCGTTAAGATGAATTTTCCTCGTAACAGCGGTATAAAAGCTGGGATCACAAAAGTGATTTTTGAAGGTGTTGAAGTTGGTTTAATAGAGGACTTTGTCTATAACCAGGCAAAAGGAGGTGTAACAGCTACCGTATTATTTGATCCTCGTTTAGAACCTTATCTATTAAGCAATATGGAATTTTGGTTAGTAAAACCACGTATAAGCCTAGCTGGAGTTTCTAACATTGATCGCTTGCTTAGTGGTACTTATGTATCTTTTAGACTCGGCGATGGTGAGCCTAGTCGCGAGTTTGATGTATTACCATCAGTACCTGCTTTAAAATATACTGAAGAAGGCCTGCACCTTAACATAGTTGCCAACAGTGTTGATTCATTATCGTTTGGCTCTCCGGTGTTTTATAAAAACTTACAAGTAGGTAGTGTCCAGGATCATAAACTGTCTGATAATCAACGTTTCTTTAACGTTCATATTCATATTGAAAAAGAATATGCGCACTTGATCAATTCAACATCAGTTTTCTTCGAACAAGGCGGTGTTGAAGTGACAGGATCTTTAAAAGGTTTCACGGTTAAAACATCTCCTATACAGTCGATGTTAATTGGTGGTGTCTCTTTTCATACTGTCGATTTTGACAACGTCGAAGCGGTTAAGAATGGGGCTTCTTTTGATTTAAACAGAAATTTTGAAGATGCGTTAAATACCGAATTAGTAACGATTATTGCGGCTAATAAATATGAGCTTACGCCAGGCATTACTAAATTAATGTTTGCGGATAAACAAATAGGTACGATTAAAGACATCAAGCCAAGTTCCGACTTAAAGTCGTCAATCTTAACTATTGGTTATCATCGAGATTATAAAGAATTATTTAAAGAAGATTCAAAAATTTGGATTGTTGAGCCTAAATTATCTAGTGGTAATTTAGCCGGTTTCAGTGCATTAATCTCAGGAACATTCATACAAGTTAAACCTGGTAACAGTGCTAAATATAAAAACAGCTTTAAACTGTTAGCTAAAGCACCGCCATCTTCTGCTGAAGATGAGGGCTTACAACTGGTATTTAAGTTGAAAACTGCCGGTTCAATTGAAAAGGGCACGCCAATTTCTCATAAGAAAATGGTTATCGGTATAGTTGATTCTGTTAATTTTAGTGCTGATGGAAAACACATAGAAGTGGCTGCAACTATAGCTGATAGTTTTAGATACTTAGTTAGTAACAGTTCTCAGTTTTACCAAAGTAGCGGTATTAGAGCCCATGCAGATATGACAGGCATGACCATACAGACTGAAAGCTTGCAAAGCATCATTCGTGGCGGCATTGCTCTTGATAACGAACGAGCAAATTTAGACGATTTGGCTGCAGAAATGGCCGAATTTATCCTACATCCAAACTTTGACACGATGAACCAATCAGGGAAAGAAGTAAGTTTAGTATTTAATGAAGTGGTTGATATTAAAGTGAACGCTAGCGTTCAATATGCGGGTCATATTGTTGGCCATGTTATGTCAGTTTCCCTTAACGATGAATTAACTCAAACCAAGTTATTGCTAACATTAAGCAAAAGTCATCCGCAATTAAGCGCTACAGACACAAAGTTCTGGTTGGTTAAACCGGAAGTTAGTGTGGCAAGAGTTGCCAATGCCAAAGCTTATTTTACAGGTAATTATATTGGCGTTTTACCTGGTAACGGTGAAGATGAAACAAATTTCATAGGTTCAATTAGTGAGCCGGCAACAACGACAAAACCAACTGGAGTTAATATCGTATTAACCAGCGATGTTAAAGGTTCAATTAATATTAATAATCCTGTCTATTATCGTCAGGTAAAAGTTGGCAGAGTGTTAGGCGTAAATCTAAATGAAAATTCAGATGGTGTTTATGTTTATATAAATATTGATGATCAACATAAGCATTTAGTTAATAACAAAACAAAGTTCTATAATGCCAGCGGAATAAAAATCGATGCAGGTTTATTTTCAGGCGTTAAAGTAGACACAACATCCATAGATGCCATTTTAGCCGGCGGTATAGCATTTGCGACGCCGGAAGATAATGACGCAACGGTAATTGAAGATGGTCACATATTTAAACTGAATGCCGAAGCTGAAGAAAGTTGGCATAACTGGAAACCTCAGCTTAATAGATAAAACAGCTTATTATGTATATTATGAATTTTATAAAACAAAATATAACTGTAATTTTTTTCAGCATTTTATTGTTTATTTTTGGAAAAATTCTATTAACAGAGAGTCAGCAAATCGTGAATTGGGGTGCGTCTGCTTTATTTTATATGATCGGTTTCCATTGGATTTTGGCTTATTTCACCAATAGTATAATGTTCGCACCGTATGTCACCCTTAAAGCTGAAGGAAGTGATGGTAATAAATTTGTTAGATTAATTTTTATGTTGTTCGGATTTGTGTTTTGTATAGCTGCAATTATCAAATGATACATTCATTACGAAAATTATTCCGACGCTTATGTGGCTGTATATATGAAGTTTACGAAAACTGATAGGTTTGTATTTGGGAATATAAGTGATTGTAAATAGACATAGAAGCGTATATAGACTCATAAGGGCATCTTTATTACATTAAAATGTCCGTTAATGTTAATTAGTGGACATTTGGTTTTAAACTATTTAACATAGGCTCTAACGCTGCTACTTAATTAAATTTAAGAAATGGCGTTTTAATCAATAATAATAACTTCGGTGCTTTTACTATGTCAGATGTTTTCAACGCTGAGCCTTTATTCGATTCTCATCGATATTTCCAACTTATTCATAAAAACACTTTATTCTGTGATGACAACCCAACCGTTAAATCATTTGTCGAACTTTCTGTTAAATCTGTGCCTGATGCATTAGAAGATTATCGATATACAAAAGAGTTTCTACAATCTAAAGGACGCCGCAATGAAGCAACGTATAATTTGTTTCGCGGTGAAACTGAAAAGTTTTTATTGTGGTCTTGGCTCATTGCTAAAAAATCTGTTGTGCAATTAAAGCGCCGTGATTTAGAAACCTACATTGATTTTATTAATAAGCCTCCACATTATTGGATTGCTGATAATGTATATCGACGCTTTGATAATCGTAACGGTATTCGAGATGTGAACCCTGACTGGCGGCCGTTTGCGATTAAAATCCCTAAAGCTCAACGCCTGGATAAAATTGACCATAAACAAAAGAAGCTTAATTATAAATGTTCACAAGATACGCTTAAAGCAACGTTCTCAGTGCTTAATGTCTATTATGACTATTTAGTTACCGAAGATTATGCATTTGGTAACGCCATTGCATCTGTAAAGAAAGATTGTCCCTATTTAATAAAAGACAGTTCTTTTACCGAAGTTAAGCGATTATCAAGCTTACAGTGGGATTATATCCTTGAAAGCGCAACTAAAATGGCTGATGAAAACGAAGATCATGAACGCACCCTATTCATTATTGCCAGTCTAAAAACCCTATATTTACGTATATCCGAGCTGTCTGAACGGAGCAATTGGGCGCCAGTTATGGGCCATTTTTGGCAAGATAAAGACAAAAATCACTGGTTTAAAGTCTTTGGTAAAGGCTCTAAACAAAGAGATGTATCAGTGCCCGACTCATATCTTTTATACCTGGAACGCTACCGTGAATGCCGTGGCTTATCAGGGTATCCACTATCCAGTGAAACAGACCCTTTGATCCATAAGCTTAAAGGCTCTGGCGGTATGACTTCAAGACAATTACGACGCATTGTTCAACAGGCTTTTGACTTTGCTTACGAGCAAATGGTTAGAGAAGGTTTTAGCAATGAAGCACAAACATTAAAAGAAGCCACAACTCATTGGCTTAGACACACAGGCGCTTCTATGGACATAGATTCAAGACCATTGAAACATATGGCTGATGAATTGGGTCATGCGAGCATGGGCACTACAGATAGAGTGTACGTACAGTCTGATCATCTAGAACGAGCTAAATCAGGTAAGAAACGTCTTATTGAAAGTAAGTAAAACAATAAAGGGGTCAGTGAATTTTAACTTTCGCTGACCCCTTTAATTTAACTAGCTGCGGCTATTCAGCCGCTTTAGTCTTTTTTGGTTTAAATGTATGTGAATTGGGCAGAGTTAATGCCAATGCGGGATCCAGTCTTACATTGTGCCAGTTTACTCGCCAGTCAAGATGAGGACCAGTTGAGCGCCCTGTCGAACCGATTTCTGCAATTGGCTGACCTTGCAATACTTTATCACCAACATCAACTTTGCTTGCGCTTAAGTGTAAAAATGTTGAAGTAATCCCGTGACCGTGATCGATAATTAACGTGCCACCAGAATAAAACATATTTGGTGCCCATAGTGTGATCACTCCTGCCGCTGGAGATTTTACCGCAGTACCTTTAGGTCCGGCATAATCTAGACCGTAATGAGGATTTTTAGGTACACCATTGTATATACGTTGGCTTCCGTAAACACCAGTAATTCTGCCTGTTGCAGGCGCCTTAAAGCCATGAGCAAAATCTATATTGTCTGATGAAATCGCACGGGCAGCTCTAATTTGTATACTGTCTTTAGCAATTTGTTTCAGAGCTTCAGCACTTGGCTCCATAATTTTTTTATCAATGCCTTCAATACTTTGTACATTATATTTACGCTTGGTTGGCGTTAAATATTGCACCAGCTTTTGTCCGTCAGATTTTATAATCTTCAGTTCATGTGTTTGATCATCATCTCTAGAAAAACCTAATGTAAACAAACCATGTCGTGAGACTTTTAATGGGTCTTTATCATAATAAACTTCATTGCCGGGACTTGTTTTACCAACAACTAAACCACCTTGAGTAATTTCACCATCAAGCTCTAATGATACCTTTGCTTGTATTGATTGACTCAAACAGGCTAATAATAAGCCTGAAACAACTTTGCCTACTAAATACTTCTTAAGCACTTGCTATTGCTCCTTTACCTACACCTTCAAATGCAACAACTCTATAATCATTAGAATTGTTAGCTGCCTTTAATTGTCTGGCAATATAATCCGCTAAAAGTTCTACTGTAGAATCACAATCTACCACCTCTAGTGTGCCTTTTCGTACCGCAATGTCAAACCTTCCTTGTGGTGCATAGTAGGAAAAGTATTGGTGATCGGGTTTTAAATTAGCTTTTGCATGTTCTGACAGTTCAACTTCGTTTAATTGAATTTGATCTGAATGAGTTGCTAAATATATATCTTGCCAACGTTTACACCACATTTGCTCAAGATCGTTACTCCGATTACCATTTTCATAAATGTGGATGGTAGAACGATGCCCGTGTGCTATACGCTGGCAATTACCATCATGTTTTTTCAAACCATGGGTGTAATGATAGGAATTTCCAGGAACTTTTTCTGGTCTTAGAGTTAATTCTATACCTTGTACGTTTTCTGGAAGCTGTTGTTTTATCACAAGTTCAAGGTAACGCGTAACGTTTTCCTCATTGATAAAGTCAGTTTCTATTTGCGCGAATGCTTCACTTGGCGATTGTAAAAATAAACCGTTATCTTTTAAGTCGAAATCAACATATAAATGATTAATTCGACTTGATTTTGAGATAGAAATATCAGGGTTTAACGTTGGTAGCACTAACTTGTGATCAACACTGTTATCGATAATGGCTTTAATTTGTTTTTTAACAATACCAAAATCAAGTACCATACTTTCCGCATTCAAGTCACCAGATAAAAGTACATCAACTATCCAACTTTCACCGACAACTCCCCTTTCACTACATAAATAAGAGAAATCAATTACGGTTAAATCATTAACAAACAGTTGCATGTTTTTCATCGAAAGTACCTACTTTACTTGCCATAAAATTTTATCGTTTGCACGAATAGGAACAACTACATCGTTGCCAAACGGCATAGTAGCAGGAACATCCCAGCTTTCTTTTACTAAAGTAATTGTATCTGTGTGTCTTGGCAGCTTGTAAAAGTCTGGACCATTAAAACTTGCAAATCCTTCTAGTTTATCGATGGCATTTTCTTGATCAAATACTTCAGCATAAAGCTCAATGGCGGCATGCGCAGTGTAAGAGCCAGCACAACCACAGGCATTTTCTTTATTCGCTTGTGTGTGTGGTGCAGAATCTGTACCTAAAAAGAATTTAGAGCTACCACTTGTTGCGGCTTCAATAAGCGCTTGTTGATGGATATTACGTTTTAACACAGGTAAACAGAAATAATGTGGACGAATGCCACCAACCAACATGTGATTGCGATTAAACAATAAATGATGTGCTGTAATGGTTGCCGCTACATTTGAACTTGCACTTTTAACAAAATCTACCGCATCTTTAGTGGTGATATGTTCAAGTACAATTCTTAGTCCAGGAAAGTCTTTAACAACAGGTGTTAAAATTCTATCAATATATTCTTTTTCACGGTCAAAGATATCTATGTCATTGTCTGTCACTTCTCCGTGCAGTAATAATGGCATATCTTCAGCTTGCATAGCCTCAAGTACAGGGTAAATATTTTTAATATCAGTTACACCAGATGCTGAATTGGTTGTTGCACCAGCAGGATATAATTTAGCGGCATAAACAATACCACTTTCTTTACACGCTTTGATGTCTTGAGCAGTAGTGTTATCAGTTAGATACAAAACCATTAATGGTTGAAAATGCTCAGTTTCGTTAACCGCTTGAATTCTATCATGATATTCTCTAGCTTGGTCAGCGTTCATCACAGGGGGCACCAAGTTCGGCATAATGATTGCTCGGCCGAAATAACGGCTAGTATCTTTTACGGTATCTTTAAGTACATCACCATCGCGTAAATGTACATGCCAGTCATCTGGACGGGTAATTGTTAATGTAGTCATAGTTTCCAACTTATTCAGCTTACAATTCGTAAGCAAATTTTAATTTTATACTGTTGTCGATCCTAGCTCGCCTTATTTATTAAGACAATAAAATCAACATTTTATTACACATTCATATAATCAATTAACTAAAATTGATTCGTAGTTTCTTGCTGATATTGGCTTTCTTCTTGCTTTTGCTTTTGCTTTTCATCTTCAGCAGCGGCAAGTAGTTTCATTAACTGATCTTTTAAGTTTGGTGGAACTTTATGAATCGTTAACGAACCTTTTAATGGGTTGTAGGTAACGTCTGTTCCAAAATGAGAGCGTTCAAAGCTCACGCTGATTCCTGCACCAAATCCAGAGTATTTTGTTACTTTATTAATAACGGCCTGATCGTGCGGAAACGTATGTTCGATTTCATATTCATTTTCTTTACAAAAATTAAAGAACTCATCACCATTATCTTCATGGGGTATTGCTTGTGACAATTCTTGTAAATCAACTTCTTTACCCGTTTGTTGCTGTTCCTTACAGTAAGAAAGTAACTCTTTACGTGTATTTTGCTTTTCTTCAGGGTTTAGCTGATTAACACTTACAAAATCTTCTACCGCTTGTACTAAGACCTGCGATTGTTGTTTAGGGTCAACGCCCTCTTCACAGCCTAAAAAGTCTAAAAAGAAGTCTGATACTTTACGACCAGCACGCCCTTTAATAAAGGATATATAACGAGCTTTATCTGGTGAGTCAGCATAGTCAAATAAATCTATACGGGCAGCGAGTTGCATTTTAGAGCTATCAATATGTTGGTCAGCGGCTATATTTAGTTCACCATCTACATAATAATGTTCAGTAACTGGTAATAAACAAACAAATAAATAGCGACCTCCAAGCATTTCATAGTGACAAGTAACTAAATAGCCTGTTTCTGCAAGATCATATTTTTCTAGTTCTTGTTTTAACCTGATACAGGCTTGATTAGAAAACGGAATAAATTGCTCTTGATCATCTAAGTAATCTTGCATTAATTTTTTAAATGGCTGTGATACGTCTTCAGCAGGTTCATCTTTAAAAGAACCGTAGGCTTTACTACCCTTGCTGTTATAAGTATTGTGAAGAGATTCAACGAAGTTTGTAATTTTTTCATTGATGTCAATTAGCCCTTTACTTGATGTAATTTTAACATCAGAGCTATTTTCTGCTTTAGTTAGATAATGCAGATCGATATTGGTTATAATTAAACTCATAATAATTGGTCAGTGTTAACTTGTGTTAGGTTTTGATAAACTAAATGCTATTAAACTAAAAACCCTGTAAAAGGATGTAATTTAAAAAATAATGCCTATTGTATCTAAATATTCTAATGAACGTGTAGAAAAGATTGTTCAAGACTTAATTGATGTTCTCGTTAATGAAGAAGCCTCTACGGATCTTGCCTTAATGTGTCTTGGTAACACATTATCAACGATAATAAATAATCAAGTACCAGAAAATCAAAGAGACGCTATTGCTAAAAACTTTGCAAATGCATTAGCTAAATCAACAAAAACAATAAAATAACAAAATTTCAAGAATATTTATATGGTTACTACAGAAAATAGTTCATACAGTAAAAAACTATTGCATCTTATTAGTTGGGGACATTGGTTCACCTTCTTCAATATAGGTGCTGCATTATTAATCGCTATAATATTTTTGGATGCAGAAGGCATACCTGAACAACTAATTGGTAAAATTTATATGCTTACTAATTGGTTGAGTCACATGGCTTTTCTAACGTTTATCACCTTTGTACTTACTGTATTTCCGTTAACCTTATTGTTTCCCAAAACTCAATTTATACGAGGCGCAGCTTCTTTTATATTCAGTTTTGTCCTTTGTTTATTAGTTGTTGACGGTTTTACCTTTGCAGAGCTTGGTTATCACATAAACACAGATTCCAGCTCGCAAATATTTGCATTGTTAAAGGAAAAGTTTCAATCTGGAACTGTCTCTTTAACAACGTTTAATTGGATAATATTTATTGCTATTTTATTATTTCAATTAGTTATGAGTAATTATTGTTGGAGACACCTTAAAGAGTTACAACAACGAAAAGCGCCTAAATATATTGTGGCCGCGCTTGTTTCATCATTCTTTATTTCTCATTTAATTCACGTTTGGGCTGACGCCAAGCTTGAATACAGTGTATTAAGACAAGATACTGTTTTACCTTTTTCATATCCATCAACGGCTAAAACATTACTTACTAAATATGGCTTATTTGATCGTGCCGATTATGAACAGCGTAAAAACAACCCCTTTTCGTTTACCAATAAAGCTCCTGCTTACCCTGAACTAACACAAGAGTGTAAGGCGTTAACGGGGCCTCAAAGTTCTACATTTTTAGTGTTAAATGATAAAGTGTTAACTGAGAAACAACTTAAACAATTCAATCAAAGCTCTGGCATCAAAGGTAGCAATTTAGTTAACTATATTGACAATGCCAATAGTCATGATGCTTGGTTTAACTTGCTTTATGGTTTACCAACAATTTATCAAGAAGACATGAAAGACCAGCAGTCAGTACCTATTCTACTGCAACAAATCAAAGCAGCTAAGCTTGATACATCAATTAATGTATTTGCAAATGAAGGGCAAAATACAAGCTTACCATTATGGCTTTCTAAATTATTTAACCATCAAAGCCAATATGAAGATATTTCAAGCTTTCTATTTGCAGATAAACTCAATGGTTTAAATGCTGGTTTACATGTTTTTTATTTTTCAGGACAAACTGATTATCAATATGAATTGTTTGTAAATGCATTGCTGCTTGCTCAACAGCAGAAAGAGTTAAAGGATATTATATGGCTTAGCTCTCTAGGTAATGTAACAGACAAAACATCGTTAACACCAAAGCCCGCACTGTTTATATTTCCTGAACAACAAAGTCGCCCAATTACTGAATTAACAAGTGTTATGGATGTTCAAACAACGTTAATGAGAAATTGGTTTGGCTGCCGCTTGGATTACAAGCGCTACAGTAACGGCCATAACATATATCGAGTCCGCGATGATAGGTTATTCGCCAACACAACAGAAAATGGTTTGATGGTGATCAAAAAGGATAAAAATTTGTTTGTTGATCAACAAGGAAACTTTGAAACATATTCTACTCAGCTAGATACGTTGATCAGTGAAGATTCTGATTTTCCGATGCTTATTGATGGTGTGAAACTAATTAACTCTTTTAGTTTGAAAAATAAACCTACTGAAAAGATTAATAATTAAACAATCAATCACTTAAGTTAAATTTTAACTATGCATTAGTTAAAAACTTAATTACTATTGAAGAGTCATTTATATGGCTCTTTTTTATTTATAGATGAACATTAAAATTGAATATAGTCGGGGTGTAGCGCAGCCTGGTAGCGCGTGCGTCTGGGGGACGTGAGGTCACAAGTTCGAATCTTGTCATCCCGACCAATTCAAAGAAAAAATACAACAATCTGCTCTCTTTCAAAAAGGTCACAAGTTTCTTATATAGACATCCCGACCAATTCAAAGAAAAAATACAACAATCTGCTCTCTTTCAAAAAGGTCACAAGTTTCTTATATAGACACCCCGACCAATTCAAAAAAAATTATAAAACAAAATACTCTCTATCTAAAAATGGTCACAAGTTTATTGTATAGATATCCCACCAATTCAAAAAAATTATAAAACAAAATACTCTCTATCTAAAAAATGGTCACACGTTTCTTATATAGACATCCCGACCAATAAACCTCGATAAACAATACAGTTCACCGTTTAATATCAGTTAAATTCTCTTATTTTATTTACCTGCTATACTAATACTAAGTCCAATAAAATAAGAGAATTTATTGGACTTAGTATTAATTAAGCATTCATTAAATAATGTTTATGCTAAGTTGTGCACTCTTCCCAAACCGCACTTGTTTAATGAATATTATTCAACACTGAACAACGCGGAGAACCTTATGGTACGCCATTATTATTTAAGCAATGATTTGGACGAATTAGAAGACGTTGAAAACGAGCTTCTAAAAGAGGGATTTACAACACCGCAAATGCACGTATTAAGTGAAAATGATGCGGAAGTACAAAAACACCATCTACATGAAGTCGAATCGGTATTAAAAAAAGACGTGGTCCACTCCACTGAAATAGGTGCTTTAGTGGGCCTTGTCGGTGCGGTATTGGTTTTACTCACTGCCTATTTGTTAGGGTGGACAAATGGCGCAGCCGGTTGGATGCCGTTTATCTTTTTATCGGTAGTAGTGCTAGGTTTTTGTACCTGGGAAGGTGGTTTTATTGGCATTCAACGCCCTAATGTTGAATTTGTACGTTTTCAAAAAATGTTGGCCGAAGGTAATCACATATTTTTTGTTGATGCCGAACCGGAACAAGAGCCATTATTGAAAAGGTTAATGAAAAATCATCCTAACTTAATTGTTGAAGGGCTTGGTGAAGCTACCCCGAGTTGGGTAGTTAGAGGTCAGGATAAGTACCACGACTTCATGAAAACAATGCCTTAGCAGTAAAACGCTTTACAATTGATATCCCTTAAGGGATAACATTCGAATGAATTCAAACCAACCTTACTTTATCAAAGGTTGGTAAGAATTTATTCGCTCACTTCTTAACCCCTAATCTTACCAAATACTCAAAATCATTTTAAAACCGATATTTCAATTACTTGTGGTCAAATAGCGAAAATAGACTATGTTTAATAATAATAAATATTATTTGGTCTTTTCGTAGTATGTAGTGAAAACCCTAAATAAATAATTAGCACTGAAAGCGCCATTGTACGCATTAATAACAGTAATAATAATTTAAAAAGGATTCATACGGCATGGCAATTTCGATTGTTATACTTATTCTCATACTCGCGACGGTACTTTTTCACTTTTTAAGCCCGTGGTGGTTTACTCCCCTCGCCTCTAATTGGAGTTCTATTGATGGCACCATAGATATTACACTGTGGGTGACAGGTGTCGTCTTTGTATTAGTTAACTTATTCCTTGCTTATGCAGTCTATCGATACCGTTATAAAAAGGATCAAACCGCAGATTATGAGCCAGAAAATAAAAAACTGGAAACTTGGTTAACAATCATTACCACCATTGGTGTAGCTGCAATGCTTGCCCCAGGACTGGTTGTGTGGTCAGAATTTGTCCATGTTCCAGAAGATGCTAAGGAATTTGAGGTTGTTGGACAACAGTGGAGCTGGAATTATAGGTTTCCTGGTGAGGATGGAGTATTAGGTAAAACTGATAATACGTATACCTCCTCACAAAACCCTTTCGGTATAATTCCAAGCGATCCTAATGGTCAAGACGATGTACTAATCAATTCTAACGAAGTTCATTTACCAATCAACCAACCTGTTAAAGTGTTACAACGTTCAAAAGACGTATTGCATAATTTTGCCATTCCGCAATTTCGAGTAAAAATGGATTTAGTTCCGGGTATTACCAGTTATTTTTGGTTTACGCCAACTAAACTCGGTACGTTTGATGTTCTTTGCCAAGAGTTATGTGGTATTGCACACTATTTGATGCGTGGAAAAGTGGTTGTTCAAACAGAAGCCGACTTTAATTTATGGCTAAGTAAATTCCCAACCTTTGCTGAATCATTACAACTACCTAAGGGCGACGTGATTGCTGGTAAACAATTTTATCAAGCATGTGCCGCGTGTCATGGCACTGACGGGCAAGGTAATAAAGCAATGAACGCCCCTAAACTTGCGGGCTTATCGTCCTGGTACAGTAAACGGCAATTAGAATACTTTAAGCACAATATTAGAGGCTCTTCTGCAGAAGACACTTATGGCGTTCAGATGGCTGCTATGACCGCAACCTTGCCAGATGATAAGGCAATTACCGATGTTTCTGCCTACATCCAATCCTTACCTATTGCACAACAAATACAACACAGCACTGCAGACATTAATAAAGGCGCAATTTTGTATCGAAATTGTGGTTTTTGTCATGGCAATAAGGGCCAAGGCAATTACGCATTAAACGCTCCAAGGCTAGCAGGTCAACATGATTGGTATTTAAAACGCCAGTTACTTAATTTCAAAAACGATATTCGTGGGAAACATACTGATGATCTCTATGGTAAGCAAATGGTCCTTATGTCACGTTTATTACAAAACGATGAAGCAATTGATCAGGTGATTGCCTATATAAATCAGCTGCAACCCATTGATAGCGAACAAAACAACGCTGTTTTGCAAGAATAACAACTAGCACTTTAAAGGTTTTTTATGACACATATTGCGATTGCAGATCAAATAGAAGAAGAAGAGCACGAACCAAGTGGCTTTATTCGTAAATATATTTGGAGCCAAGATCATAAGGTTATTGCCATACAATATTCTATTACCGCTATATTTGTTGGACTCATCGCTCTTGTCCTTTCAGGAATGATGCGTTTGCAGTTAGGTTTCCCTGACAGTTTTTCATTTATTGATCCAAGCTCATACCTACAATTTGTAACCATGCATGGCATGATCATGGTGATCTATCTACTCACCGCACTACTCCTTGGGGGATTTGGTAATTACTTGATCCCCTTAATGGTTGGTGCTCGGGATATGGTATTCCCTTATTTAAACATGCTCAGTTATTGGACGTATTTATTAGCTGTTATTGTGCTTATTTGTAGTTTTTTTGTGACAGGTGGGCCAACCGGAGCCGGTTGGACGCTATATCCACCACAAGCCATTTTACAAGGCACACCTGGGGCAGATAAAGGCATAATATTAATGTTAGCCTCATTAGGTATCTTTATCATCGCCTTTACCATGGGTGGTTTAAATTATGTAACCACGGTCTTACAAGCAAGAACTAAAGGTATGACCCTAATGCGTATGCCACTCACCATTTGGGGAATATTTATTGCCACCATTCTAGGATTGTTGGCTTTCCCTGCATTATTAGTAAGTGCCATTATGATGTTGTTTGATAAATTATTGGGCACCAGTTTTTTTATGCCGGCGATAATCTCACTTGGCGAGTCTCTGGAGTACACCAATGGCAGCCCTATTTTGTTTCAACATTTGTTTTGGTTTTTTGGCCACCCTGAAGTATATATTGTCGCACTTCCTGCGTTTGGTATGGTGTCAGATGTAATCGCTACACACGCACGTAAAAATATTTTTGGTTATCGTATGATGGTCTGGGCTATTGTTGCAATTGGCGGACTAAGCTTTATTGTATGGGCTCATCATATGTACGTAAGTGGCATGAACCCATATTTCGGATTCTTTTTTGCCACTACGACACTAATTATTGCCGTCCCTACTGCCCTTAAAGTTTATAATTGGGTCTTAACCTTATGGAAAGGTAACATCCATTTAACCGTACCCATGTTATTTGCTATTGGCTTTATATTTACCTTTACCCATGGTGGTTTAACCGGTCTATGGTTAGGCAATGTTGTCGTCGATTTACCCTTGTCTGATACTTACTTTGTTGTCGCTCATTTTCATATGGTCATGGGTGTTTCGCCAGTTATGGTGCTATTTGCTGCTATTTATCATTGGTACCCTAAAATTACTGGGCGGTATTTCCATAATGGTCTAGGTAAAATACACTTTTGGGCTACCTTTTTAGGCACTTACGCAATTTACTTACCGATGCACTATCTGGGATTTTTAGGAGTGCCCCGAAGATACTTTGCAATGGGTGAAACTAATTTTATCCCTGAGTCTGCCGAATCATTAAATGCCAGTATTACGGTGTCTGCAATCATTGTAGGCGTGGTGCAATTAATATTCATCTACAATGTAATTTACAGTTTAAAATACGGAAAGAAATCACCTCCTAACCCTTGGGGAGCAACAAGTTTAGAGTGGCAAACTCCCGATAATCCGCCAAAACATGGTAATTGGGGGAAAAAATTACCGGTGGTACATAGGTGGGCTTATGACTTCAGCGTACCCGGTGCTGCGAGTGATTTTTTACCGCAAAACATGCCTGATAATGAAGTAAAAATGCGTGACAACTCTATCTATGTAGGGCAAAGCCCAGAAAAGCATGGAGAAGGCTAATGGCTATATTTAATACACTAGGTGAAAAACCTTGGTTAGAAAGTACCTCTGGAGTTGGTTTTGAACAAACTGAAGAGGACTATAGACCAGGTAAAACAGCGCTTAAGTTCTTTCTAGCAGTTGTTTCTGTAGTATTTTTCTTATTTACGATTACCTTTTTATCACGTACTCAATTTGCTGACTTTCAAGCTTTAGCTGGTGAGCCATGGCTACCACTAGAAAACAGCAATCAATTGATGATTAATACTGGTGTCATCTTATTTGCCAGCATTTTATTACAACTTTCTGTTAGCTTAACGAAGCTCTCTACAAACATACGATTAAGTTTGTTTTGTGCTGCTTTAGTAGCAAGTTTGCTTTTTATCTTTGGTCAATGGCAAGTATGGCAATTATTAAACAATAATGGTTACTACGTTAATTCAAACCCGGCAAACAGTTTCTTTTATTTACTTACTGGCATGCACGCATTGCACTTAATAGGTGGCTTGTTTGCGATGTTCAGAATGCTTTATGTGCTCTATCGTAGTAAAAACTCGTTAAAGTTTGAGCGAGCATTGCAACTAGCAACTACCTACTGGCATTACCTCTTTTTTGTATGGTTAGCTTTATTCTTCTTGTTAACCAGTTCAACAGAAACATTTAAAACGATAGCCGAAATTTGTGGCTTTTAGGTGACTCATGGCAAATAACGACAAACAACCAGAACAACAAAGCTCTTGGCAAAGTGCTGTAGCCGACTGGTCTGCCGATAAAGAAACCTTCAACATGCCTTGGGGTAAGTTGATGATGTGGATCTTTTTATTAAGCGATACATTCATCTTCAGCATTTTCTTAACCAGTTATATGAAAGTTAGGATGACAACTACCGCAGACTGGCCAAGTTCCAGCGAGGTTTTTGCTTTAACGATTGCTGGTAACCACATCCCCCTGGTGTTAATCGCGATTATGACTTTCATCCTGATCACAAGCAGTGGCACCATGGCTATGGCAGTAAACTATGCCTATAAGGGAGATAAATCCAAAACCTTTTACCTGATGATCCTCACGGCATTGTTAGGTGCCTCATTTGTTGGTATGCAAGCTTTTGAGTGGACCAAGTTAATTGTCGATGAAGGTATAAGGCCGTGGGGAAATCCATTAGGTGCAGAGCAATTTGGCTCTATATTTTTTATGATCACAGGCTTTCACGGTTTACACGTAAGTTGCGGCGTTATCTATTTGGCCGTTGTCGCAAATAAAGTACGCAAGGGTGATTACGATAAGAAAGGCTTTCATATAGTCGAGATAACCGGGTTGTATTGGCATTTTGTTGACTTGGTGTGGGTGTTTATATTTGCCTTTTTCTATCTTTGGTAACTCAGTAGAACGGGGATTGGTTTAATGGAGAACTATGATGAGTGAATCAAGCAATGAACAACATCCAATTAGTCTATATTTGAAAATTTGGGGACTGTTGTTTGTGTTAAGTACCCTCTCCTACATGGTTGATTATTTTCAAGTACAGGGCTTTCTTAGGTGGACGTTAATAATAATCTTTATGTTTTTAAAGGCCGGATTGATTATTGGAATATTTATGCATGTAAGTTGGGAAAAGTATTCGGTAAAACTATTATTGTTCGTTCCCCCTGTGGCAATACTTATATTTATCGCGCTTATGGCTATAGAGGCCGATTATAGCTATTTGAATCGTTTAACTTTCTCACAATAACTTTAATAACAGGCTGACAATGGTTGAGAAGATAGTCACTTTACAAAAACAATTTGCCTTACATGGTTTAGCTTACTTTGAAATGTGCAAACCTAAAGTCGTATTTATGTTGTTAATAACGGCATTTGTCGGAATGCAACTAGCACCTAATGTAACTCAGGAACTTGCGACAACTCGACTTATAACGATGTTCATTGCATTAATTGGCATTGGATTAGCAGCCAGTGCAGCTGCTATTGTGAATCACTTAGTTGATGTTGCCATTGACAGTAAAATGGTACGTACTCATAAACGGCCTATGGTGGTAGGTAGTGTAAATAGCCATATGGCTAAGTTATTAGCTACATTCCTGGCAATAGTCTCAATGTATATTTTGGTTAATTATGTCAATTTACTCACCGCGTTATTAACGTTTTCAGGTCTTATTGGGTATGCCTTTATATATAGTTTATATTTAAAGCATGCAACTCCACAAAACATCGTGATAGGCGGGCTTTCTGGTGCGTTACCACCATTATTGGGGTGGACGGCGATGACCAACGAAGTGAGCGTAAATGGCTTAGTATTACTCGCAATTATATTTTTTTGGACACCCGCGCATTTTTGGGCATTAGCGATAGACAGAATTGAAGATTATAAAAAAGCAAAAGTTCCGATGTTACCTGTTGTTAAGGGGATCCCTCATACTAAAAACTGCATCATCAATTACACGTTCATAACGATAATCGTTAGTTATATTCCGGTATTCACTGGTATGAGCGGTACTATTTACGTCGTATTAGCTACGGCATTGTCAGCATGGTTTTTTTATTCGTCAATAAAACTTAAGTACTTTCCAGATAAAACAAGTGCAATTAAATGCTTTTATGTTTCCATATACTATCTATTAGGGTTGTTTATGGCGTTATTAGTAGATCACTTTATCCTGGTATATTTAAGTTTGTGATATAAATAATGAATACGTTATCAAGACAGTACTTCATAGGAATTTGTTTTGTTATTTTATTGTCTTTTATTTCCCTAATTTATTTAATAAATAAAACGTCTCAACAAAACCTTCAACCACCACCGAAGATCAGTGGCACAATACTTATCGATCCATATCCACTAAGCCCCTTTGCTTTAGTCGATCAAGATAATCGGATATTTAACAATAGTAATTTAACCGGTGATTGGCATCTAGTGAGCTATGGTTATCTACAGTGCCCTGATGTTTGCCCAACCAGCTTATTATTATTAACACGAATTAAGGAACAATTGTTTGATAGTTCGTATATGCTCAATGTCGTTTTTTACACCGTAGATCCAGTAAGAGATAGACCAAAAAATTTAAAAAAATATTTAAGATATTTTGATGATGAATTTATTGGGTTAACACATCAAAATATTCCACCCAATGAACACGACTTTGCTAAAAGTTTAGGCATTAAAGCAAAAATTGAAACTACCCAAGTTGAAAACAATCAACAAATTAAAGTAAGCCACGGAGTGCATCTATTTTTAATTAATCCTGCCGGTAAACTTGTAGCCGTTTTTAAACCGCAACCTCATTCAATTGGAATTGATGAGCCTTTACCTAGTTTTAACCCCAAGCGTTTATATAAAGATATTACCACTACAATTGATTATTTAAATGTAAGAACTAATAGTTAGACCTGCACAATTTCTTCTTTTAATGGCGTATTAACAAAGATAAAACCTTGTACATTATTTTTAAATGTAGGGTACTGACTCGCCAAAATAGGTAAAAATCCAACATTTAAGAACCTACCCTTAAAGACTCCGATAACCCTTAATGCTATATGTTCACATTTGTTGTGGATAAATCAGTGATCAAAATCATTTAAACTTATCTTCAACCGTTGAGTATATTGATATTCAAACGAAAACCTTTACTGTTGGTAACTGCCAGGTATGTAAATATTTACACACTAGGTTGCGGGGTTAGCAGGGTTACCGCCGGTAAAACATCAAGGGTTATCAGAGTTATCGAAACCTAGCTGCAAGGAGTTAGTAGGGTTATCTTGATTTTTAAGTTTAGGGTTGTTAGGGTTATCGTATATTTATATAAAATTAAGAGAATTACCCTCATGCGCTTCCCCATTGTTTTATTATTTAACCCCGAATCAAATGACTACAAAGTCACAGTTCCGGACATGCCTGGTTGTAGCTGTCGAGCTAAAACCATGGATATTGCTTTAAATGAAATTATTGCCGTGATAGAGAGTCATCTGTCTTTATTGGCAGAGTACTCAGAAGACATCCCAAGTGCTTCAAGTTTTGAAACACATGTGAGTAAAATGGAATTTAGAGGCGGTGTTTGGGCTGTTGTCGATATAGATATCACCCCTTTTCTAGGTAAAAGCCATAAAATTAATGTGACGTTACCAGAGCTGCTAATTAAGAAAATAGATGAACGCGTTTCATCTAATCCAAACTATTCAACACGTTCTGGTTTTTTAGCCACTGCGGCAATAAACGAACTAAAAAATAGCTAAATTTTTTCATAGCTAATATGTATAATTAGCAAGTCCATAAATAATAAATCCAAGTGGTAAAAAATGAGTAAAAACCTTTTATTGTTAAGTAGTTCAAGAGTTGGCAATACAAAATATTTGCAGCACGCAAAAGAAATGATTAATAACCACCTTGGTGAAATACGCGAATTAGTATTTATACCATTCGCCGGAGTCACTGTAGATTACGATAAGTATACAGAAATGGTGCAATCTGCTCTGGCTGAGCTAAACATTAAGGTTGTTGGTTTACATACTTTTGAAGATCAAGTATCTGCCATAAACAATGCTGAGGCCGTTGCCATTGGTGGCGGTAATACATTTCATTTGTTACATCAGCTTTATGAAAATGATCTTTTCGAACCCATTCGCCGTAGAACATCAGAAGGTATGCCTTATATAGGCTGGAGCGCTGGCTCTAACGTTGCAGGAAGTACTATTAGAACAACCAATGATATGCCGATAATTCAACCAAAAAGCTTTGATGCTTTGGGGTTAATTCCTGTTCAATTGAATCCGCATTACACTGATTACAATCCTCCAGGACATAATGGTGAAACCAGAGAGCAACGTCTTGCTGAGTTTATGGTATTAAACCCTACTACTTATATTGCAGCCATTGTTGAAGGTACAGCCTTGAAAGTTGAGGGTAATAAAATGACTCTTATAGGCGGCGAACAAGGCTATTTGTTTTTAAATGGCCAAAAGGACATTATTGAAGCAGGTGCTGACATTAGTTTTTTAATTAATGATTAAATTACCCCTGGTAGCAGAGATTTATTAGTCTCTGCTACCTGAGTGATAACGCCAACTCGCTATTTTGGAAAATAGCGAGTTTTAAAAAAAACGGGTTATCCAAGTAATGGTTTTATATCTATTGAGTTTATCGCTTGTTCTATATCGCTTATAAATCCAAGTCGCCCTATCAGCGGAGCTTTAATGGTAGATTCAAGTAATTGAATGTTTTCTTCAAGATATGGCATATGGACAGGATGGTTAGCTATCCACCCTACAACATTTACACCATCATTAACGATACTTTCATAAGTTAATATGGCATGATTCAAACAACCCAACTTCATACCTATAACTAAAATCACATCCATTTGTTGCTGTTGAACAAAACCAGATAAAAACTCACCATTACCTAATGGTAAACGCCAGCCTCCCGCGCCTTCTGTAATGATCACATCCGGTTTGATTTTGATAACATCATTAAAATGAGTACTAATGATTTCTGTAGATATCTCTGTGCTTTCACTAAGTGCAGCAATATGAGGTGCAATTGGCTCTGCAAACGCAATAGGGTTAATATTTGCAATTGATTGGTCACAATTAGCCTGACCTTGCAAAAGCTTAGCATCGAGATTAACCAACTGTTCATTGATCAATTCACATCCGGCAGAAACAGGTTTAAATACTGCAACCTTTGAATTACTGGTAACAAACGCAGCAGTTAAGGCAGTAGCAACCAAGGTTTTACCTGCATCAGTATCTGTTGCTGTTATAAAGTATTTATTCATGATTATTAACCACCATACCAGTACAAAGTTGATACGTTGCAGGATAAGCACCCTGCTCAGTTAAATAGCCATCATAGGCTTGCGTCATCTTTTTCCAACTGTCTTTACCAGATAAACCTTTACGTGTTCGTTTAGGTACTTTACTAGCCCCTAGGTTTTTAAGCTCTTTTGCTAGATGCTTTACGTTTTCGTAATCAAGTACAACAGGCTGTTGTTCAAGCTCTGAGATACTTAAACCACTAACGTGTAGTGATTTTTCAATATCATTAAGCTTACTAAAATCAATGACATGTTTATCAGTATCGACACTAAGCCATGACTGCTTTAATTCAAATAAAGTACCGTCTAACAAACTTGAAAAAATGAAAACCCCATCTGGTTTCAATATTCGTTTTATTTCAGCAAATGCATCGGTTAATGGATCACACCATTGAATGGCTAGGTTCGAAAACACTATATCAACACTGTTATCCATTAACGGAATGCTGTGAATGTCGGCATTGAGCCAATTTATTTTATCGTTTCGGTTCAGATTAGAAAAATTTAACATTTCTTTTGATAAGTCTAGCCCTATCACATGGTTAAATTGTGTTGCTAATACGTCAGCAAAGTAACCTGTACCGCAACCTAAATCTAAAACAACACTCTCGGATTTCTTAGGTAAGTTTGATAACAATAATTCACCGGAAAAACGCTGTAATCTAGCAGAGCCATCATAAGATGACGATGCATTACCGAACGTATTTGCTATTTGTCTTTTTATTTGTTCTGCAGGCATTTGCCTAACACCTCATTGATGCAATTGGCTAACTCACTGATATCTTTATCATTATGATTTGCCGTTATGGTTACGCGTAACCGTGACTTTCCTTTTTCAACGGTAGGAGGCCTAATCGCGGTTAGCCAAAAACCTCTATTTTTTAATTGCTCTTGGCAATACAATGCATTTTCTTCACTACCGGTAAATACACCAATAATTGACGATTGAGAATCAGTAATTTCAATACTGGCATCAAGCTTCGATTTAAACAATTGACTAAGCGCGCTTATTTTTTCTCTTCGCCAATGCTCTGTCTGACAAAGTTTAATACTGGCAATTGTCGCCATTGCGTTGGCGGCAGGCATTGCCGTTGAATAAATATAGTCACGACACCGATTTACTAAATAATCGATAAGCTCTTCGCTGCCGGCAATCGCTGCACCTTGTGTTGCTAGTGCTTTGCCAAAGGTGATCATTTGAATAAGATGACTGCCCTTTTTAAGGTTTTGCTGTGCAATAGTGCCTTGGCCGGTACTACCCAATACGCCAACCCCATGTGCATCATCAATATATAAATTAGCTTGGTGTTTTATGGCAACATCATTTAGGCCTGACACATCACCTACATCACCATCCATACTGTAAACACCTTCAGCAACAATAAGTTTATCTTCGCAATTACTATTGCTCAGCATATTGCTAAGTTGACTAATGTCATTGTGTTTAAATCGTCTACTTAACGCTTTTGAGTTAAATGCCCCGTCTATAAGCGACGCGTGACTGAGCTTATCGAGAAAGTAACCGGTACTTTTATTTTGTCCTAAGGTTGATAGCACACCTGAGTTTGCACTAAACCCAGTTGAAAATAATAAACATTTTGGTGCTTCTAACCAATCGGCAATCAACTCTTCCAGTTCCTGATGTACCTTAGTGTAGCCGGTAACTAAACTAGACGAACTAGAGCTACAGCCAAACTGATTAATCCCTCTTATATAGGCAGACTTTAAATCATCATGTTGGCTTAAACCAAGGTAATCATTACTGGAAAAGTTTATGTATTGTTCACCTTGATGAATCAACAAACGTCCCGTGCCTTTATCTAATTCTTTGCGGGAACGATAAAGGTTCTGCGTTTTTTGGTGCGCAATTTGCGATTGAATAAAAGAAAAAGTCATTTTACTAACGTTGACAACTTACACGCTTGCGTCGTAAAACAAATCTTTGTTTTCGTTGTTCACAATAGCTGTTCTTAACGCATATTCTTCGTCCGCTTGTTGGCCATGAGTTTGTGCATTTAATCGTTCGGTATTTATACCTAACTTCTTAAATAACATCATATCGGCATCTGCTTCCGGGTTATCAGTAGTCAGTAATTTACAACCGTAGAAAATTGAGTTAGCTCCGGCAAGGAAACACATCGCTTGCATTTGTTCGTTCATGGCATCTCGACCAGCAGATAATCTAACGTGAGACTTTGGCATCATGATACGAGCGACTGCAATACAACGGATGAAGTCGAAGTTATCTAAATCAGCAACGTCTGCTAATGGTGTACCATCAATTTTTACTAACATATTAATTGGCACACTTTCAGGTTGTTTATCAAGATTAGCAAGTTGTACTAATAATGATGCCCGATCAACTGAAGTTTCGCCAAGCCCCATAATACCACCACTGCACACTTTCATGCCTGAGCCACGAACATTGTCTAAGGTGTCTAATCGGTCTTGATACGTTCGAGTAGTAATAATTTGGTTATAATGTTCAGGTGAAGTATCCAGGTTATGATTATAGTAATCCAGACCAGCTTCGCTTAGCGTGTCAGCTTGGTCTTTAGACAGCATACCAAGTGTCATACAAGTTTCTAATCCTAACTCTCTTACACCTTCAACCATTTTAACAATATGGGGCATATCTCGTTCTTTTGGATTTCTCCAACCAGCGCCCATACAAAAACGCGTTGAACCTTGGGCCTTGGCTTTTTTAGCTGCCTCAAGTACATTTTCAACTTCCATTAATTTTTCTTTATCAACATCGGTAGTGTATCGGGCGCTTTGCGAACAGTATTTACAATCTTCAGGACATGCGCCTGTTTTAATAGATAATAGTGTGCTTACTTGCACTTCATTCGGATTAAAATGCGTTCGGTGCACAGTTTGTGCTTGAAACATTAGGTCGTTAAACGGTAAATTGAAAAGTGCTTGTACTTCAGATACGGTCCAATCATTTCGGACGATGGCATTTATTGACATAAGATTCTCTGTAAATGTAACGGGTTATTGCAAGTTTTGCTTTTAATCGGTAGTCTAGCTTTCTCAACTTTCCTGTCAACTAACTAAAAGACTATTTGTTTACCTATGGTTAAAAACTATACAGATATTTTATCGTATGACCAAGAACATCTTTGGCATCCATACACATCTATGACCAACCCGCTGCCTTCTTATGTCGTGGAAGACGCAGAAGGGGTTTACTTGCAGTTGGCAAGTGGCGAAAGAATAATCGATGGCATGTCATCCTGGTGGTCAGTGGTACATGGGTATAATCATCCAGTATTGAATACTGCAATGAAAGCTCAAATAGACAAATTTTCGCATGTAATGTTCGGCGGGTTAACTCACAGCCCTGCAGTAGAGTTGGCCGAAAAACTTATTAATTTAACGCCTGAAGGTTTAAACAAAGTATTTCTTGCTGATAGTGGCTCGGTTGCCGTTGAAGTTGCGATAAAAATGGCGATTCAATACCAGCACAGTAAAAATAAACCTTCGAAAAATAAGTTACTCACCATTAAAAATGGTTATCACGGTGATACATTTGCAGCAATGTCTGTATGCGACCCGGTTAATGGCATGCATCAGTTATTCAGCGGTTTTATTACAGAGAATTATTTTGCAGATGCTCCGAAAATTGGATTTGATGAAACATGGCATGAATCAGAACTAGACAGTTTAAAGAATCAACTTGCTGACAATCATCAACACATTGCTGCGCTTATTCTAGAGCCGATAGTGCAAGGGGCTGGTGGTATGCGCTTTTATAATCCCGAGTTTTTAGCGGGATGTCGAGAATTATGCGATCAATACGATGTATTACTCATTGCTGATGAAATTGCTACAGGCTTTGGTCGCAGTGGTAAATTATTTGCCTGCGAACATGCCAATATCAGTCCAGATATTTTATGTCTAGGGAAAGCATTAACTGGTGGCTACCTGACCCTTGCTGCAACGTTATGTACTGACACCGTTGCTAATACAATCAGTGAAGGTGAAGCAGGCGTATTTATGCATGGCCCAACCTTTATGGGCAACCCGCTTGCGTGTGCAGCGGCTAATGCCAGTTTAGAGTTACTTATTGAAAATAACTGGCAAAGCCAGGTAAGTGATATTGAATCACAATTAAAAGCTGAACTTTTGCCGTTAATTAGCAGCAAAAATGTAGAAAATGTTCGTGTCCTTGGCGCAATTGGCGTTATTGAAGCTAAATACCCTGTGAATATGGCGGTTATACAAAAAAGATTTGTTGAATTAGGGGTTTGGGTAAGACCTTTTGGCAAACTTATTTATATAATGCCACCGTTTGTAATAAGCCCTGACGAGTTATATAAACTTACCACTGCAATGGCTAAAATCGTTGATTGTGATGATGTTTTTAATAAATAAGCTTAACAAACACTAAAATAAGCAAAAACTGGCTCATAAAAGTAAGAATTACTTGAGTCTATTGTTAGCGTAGGTAAAATACATCAACTTAATAAATGCATATTAAAAATTACATGCATTTACCAATTTACTAATTATTCAAAATAAAATGAGGTCAATAATGACATTTACTGCAATTACTGATGCCCTAGCGGGTAAATCAGCTGTTGGTGAAACAGTGACAGTAAAGGGTTGGATCAGAACCCGCCGCGACTCAAAAGCCGGTATTTCCTTTTTAGCTATTCACGATGGTTCGTGTTTCGATCCTATTCAAGCAGTTGTGCCAAGTGATTTGAATAATTATGAAGAAGAAGTTTTAAAATTAACTACTGGTGCTTCCGTTTCTGTAACGGGTACTTTGGTTGAGTCAATGGGTAAAGGCCAATCGTTTGAAATTCAAGCGACCAATGTTGAAGTACTTGGATTTGTTGAAGACCCGGATACATACCCTATGGCCGCTAAACGTCATTCAATTGAGTTTTTGCGCGAGCAAGCACACTTGCGTAACCGCACAAACATTGGTGGTGCAGTAACGCGCGTTCGTAACTGTTTAGCTCAAGCGATTCATCGCTTCATGCATGAAAAAGGTTACTTTTGGATCAGCACGCCACTAATTACAGGCTCTGATACTGAAGGTGCTGGTGAAATGTTCCGTGTAAGTACTTTAGATTTAGAGAACTTGCCTCGTGATGATAAAGGCGCTGTTGATTACACAGAAGATTTCTTCGGTAAAGAAACATTTTTAACGGTATCTGGTCAGCTTAATGCTGAAACGCTAGCCTGTGCCATGTCTAAGGTTTATACCTTTGGACCAACGTTCCGTGCTGAAAATTCAAATACGTCTCGTCATTTAGCCGAGTTTTGGATGATGGAACCAGAAATTGCCTTTGCTGATTTAGGTGATGCAGCTACCCTTGCAGAAGAAATGTTACGTTACGTATTTAAAGCAGTTTTAGAAGAACGCCCAGATGACATGGCTTTCTTCCAACAACGTGTTGATAAAACTGTTATTGATCGTTTGCAATCAGTCGTAGAATCAGACTTCGCACGTATGGATTACACCGATGCTATCGAAATCTTACAAAAATGTGGTAAGAAGTTTGAGAACAAAGTTGAATGGGGTGTAGATTTAAATTCTGAGCACGAACGCTACCTTGCTGAAGAGCATGTTAAAGGGCCACTTGTGTTAATGAATTACCCGAAAGACATTAAAGCATTCTATATGCGTTTGAATGATGACGGTAAAACCGTTGCAGCTATGGATGTACTTGCACCAGGTATTGGTGAAATTATCGGTGGCGCTCAGCGTGAAGAACGTTTAGATGTTCTCGATATGCGTTTAGATGAAATGGGCTTAGACAAAGCTGATTACAGTTGGTACCGCGATTTACGTCGTTACGGTACAGTTCCTCACGCTGGTTTTGGTCTAGGTTTTGAACGATTAGTTGCCTATGCAACTGGTATGCAAAACGTACGTGACGTGATCCCTTTCCCACGCACACCAAACAATGCGGAATACTAATTTGTGATCCTCAAAATCATAAATGACAAACAAAAAGGCGCATCAGCGCCTTTTTTTTTACTTCAGGGATGAAGGAATGCCAAGCTTACATGGATGTTTAAAGGTTGGTTCACTTCAGGGAAGAAGTAATGTCAATTTACCATGGATGGTTTGAAATTGACTTCAGGGATGAAGTAATGTCAATTTGCCATGGACGGTATGAAATTGACTTCAGGGCTGAAGTATTGCCTATTAGGTAATATGTTGAAAGCTTGCGTTTAGTAATGAACGAAGATCCTGTGGAGCAAGTTCAATTTCTAAGCCTCTTTTTCCGGCGCTAACAAAAATAGTTTTATGAGATGTAGCACTTTCATCAATAATGGACGCTAATATACGTTTTTGACCTAAAGGACTCACGCCACCTAACACGTAGCCTGAACTTCGTTCTACAAGTTTAGGCTCTGCCATTGTAACCTTTTTTGAATGGCAGGCTTTGGCAAAAAGCTTTAAGTTTAACTTTTGTTCAACGGGTACAATCGCGACAAACAGTGTTTTTTGTTCATTTATAACAACTAACGTTTTGAACACCCTACTTGCTTCAACGTTTAGCTTTTCTACCGCCTCCAACCCATAAGACACAACAGATTCATCATGGCTATATTGATGAACGATATGATTAATCTTATGTTTTTTTGCAAGGTTTATAGCAGGTGTCATTCTTACTGCCACTGCTCGATGAAGTGCTCTGCTGCTTTTCTTGGCTTGTTAGGCAGTTCTTTGCTTTTGGAACCAATGTATATAAATCCTACGATATCATTATCTTCAGAAATGCCAAGACCTTGCTTTACGATATTACTATACGCGACATCACCAGTGCGCCACATAGCACCGTAGCCTAGAGCTGTACTGGCCATTTGTATTGCATGCGCCGCACAACCGGCAGTAACTAATTGCTCTTGTTTTGGCACTTTCGCATGTTGTTTATAATAAGTGGAAACCACGATAAGTAATGGCGCGCGGTAAGCCATTTTCTCAGCTTTTGCTATTTTAACCGGGTCATCAGTAACTGACTTTATTGCTTCTACATAGTAATTAGTTAACTTTGTTAAACCATCACCTTGTATTTGATGAAATTTATAAGGATTTAACCCTGCATGATCAGGCACAGCGATAGCAGTGGTGAAAATAGCGTTTAGTTGGTCTGCTGAAGGCGCAGGAGATGTTAAGAAGCCGTTCGACTGTCTTGTTGCTAAAAATTCTATTGGGGACATAATGTAAATTAAAATAAAAGTGTATGCCTTAAATTAACATGAAACTTATGAGCAAGTCACTTCATGTAAAGGATTCAAGGCGTTTTGAAGGCCTGAAATAAAACTCAGACCCATAATTGTTTAATCGATTTGTTTCAAGTCATCTTCTTCGGGTTTAAAAAGCCAGTAATCTAAACTCACGTATCTACCAGCACCAATAAAAAACAATGCTAATAACATAATAAAATAAGTGGCCGCGAATTCTATGCCATTATTAAGTAATACCACATTACCTTTTTCGTAAAGCCATTCCGGATTGCCATTCTCATCAACAATGTCCCTGATCTTACTTAACCTAATACTTGCTTCTTCACTATTCTTTAGGCTGTTATCGGCAGTTTCAAAACCAACCCAAGAAAAAACTTGAGCTGAGCTAGTAGATGAATTTGTAGGAGTTATAGCGTACCAACCATTATCAAGATGAACCGTTGTTGCTGCGACAATCATAGTAAACATTAACGGAATACTAAGTAAGCGTGTTGCTAAGCCGATTAAAATTAACCAACCACCAAAGAATTCAGTCCATGCCGCAAGATTGGCCAATAATTCTGGGAACGGTAATCCTAAGCCCCATTCGGAGTTTCCAAACCATTGAGCAATTTCTGGTTTAACCATGATTTGTTCTAAAAGACCAAGTTCGTCATTACTTAATTGCATTTTATTGTAACCAGCAATTATAAAAACTGGCGCTAAAAAAACTCTTAAGAGTAAAGCAGGAATAGCATCTAGCTTTAATAACTTATCAACGACCGTGTTATATAAATTTATAATATTCATAATTGTCCTTAAATTAGTTTTAATATTGTTTTCAATAACTAATAAGAACATTGTAGTTCAAATAAAATTTCGTACATTATTTGAATGGAGCTTTTATGTCAATTATCGATTAATTGTAAATATTTCTTAATATAGCTTAGATAACAAAGATCTTTTATTAATTGCGTTGTATATTAAGGTTATAAAAATATTCATTAAGACGTGAGGATATATGTCTGAAAAACCAAGTGTTATTAAAAAAGTATTCAAAAAATTATGGCTGATTTTAAACACCTCGAGAAAGGTGTTTTTAAATTTAGTGTTTTTTGGATTTGTAATCATATTATATAACGTGTTAACTGATGACTCTCATGAAGTTAAAGTACCAGCTAAAACTGCATTAGTGCTTAACTTTTATGGCACTATTGTAGAGCAAAAACAAACTGTTGATCCTGCTGATGCAATAATGCAAGAAGCATTTGATCAAAAAGAAGAAAATCCTGAAATGTTGATCACTGACATTAAAAATGTGATCAAAACCGCTAAAGATGATAACCGAATTAAAACACTAGTCTTGTACCCGCAAAATCTGAAGCGAGCTGGTTTACATCACTTACAAGAAATTGGTACAGCAATTAACGATTTTAAACAATCAGGCAAGGAAGTTATCGCTTTTGGTGATTATTTTAGTCAAGATCAATACCATATAGCGTCTCACGCAGATAAGGTTTGGATAAATCCTGAAGGCGCCATAGTTCTTGAAGGTTATGGTCGTTATAGAACGTATTTCAAAGCTGCGTTAGATAAACTAAACATAACTGCTCATGTATTTAAAGTTGGTACATATAAGTCTGCGGTAGAACCATACCTTAGAGACAATATGTCTGATAATGCTAAAGAAGCTAACAAACAGTGGCTTGATCAGCTATGGACAAGTTATAAACATGATATAGCGGAAAACCGCAACTTGGATATGGCTAACTTTGATGAAACAGCTGTAGGCTTGTTAGAAAAGCTTGAAAAAGCTGAAGGCAGTTTTGCTGTTTACGCTTTACAAAGTGGCTTAGTAGATGAACTGAGAACACGTGAACAAATACGTCTTTCAATGATTGATAAAGTTGGTAAAGCAAAACGTGGCAACCACTTTAGTCAAATTAATTACAAAGATTACTTAAAGGCAAATAAGGCCCCTTTCCCAGTTGTTAACCCTATGACAGACAAAGTCGCAATTGTTGTTGCTAAGGGAGCAATTTTAAATGGCGATCAAGAGCCAGGAACTATTGGTGGAGATTCAACGGCGAAGCTTTTACGTAAAGCACGTTTAAATGATAAAGTTAAAGCCGTCGTGTTGAGAGTTGATAGCGGCGGTGGTAGTGCCTATGCTTCAGAAATTATTCGCCAGGAAGTTGAATTATTGAAAGCGGCTGGCAAACCGGTTATTGCTTCAATGGCAAATTACGCTGCGTCTGGTGGCTACTGGATTTCAGCTTCTGCAAATGAAATTTGGGCATCTCCAAATACAATTACCGGCTCTATCGGTATTTTTGGTATGTTTCCAACATTTGACCGAGCGTTAGACAAATTAGGCATTCATACTGACGGTATAGGCACTACTGACCTTTCTGGTCTTGGTGTTAGTCGACCATTAAACAAAGATATTGGTAACATCATACAAGCAAGTATCAATAGAGGTTACAAAGAATTCCTTACCCTTGTTTCTGAAAGTCGAGGTATGACGTTAGAACAAGTAGATGCAATTGCACAAGGCCGTGTATGGACAGGTGCAAAAGCTCAAGAGTTAGGTTTAGTTGATAAACTTGGAAACTTAGACGACGCGGTTATCGCTGCTGCAGACAGAGCGGGTTTGAAAGCTTACGATACTTGGCTTGTTGAGAAAGAACTGAGTGCAAAAGACATGTTCATAAGAAATATGTTTGAAACAGCACAAACATTTTTTCCAGAAACAGAATCTCCAATGATGAGTGTGTCTAACCCCACCCTTAAACAACGTATTATGACAATGATTAATGAGTTTGAGAGCATCAATCAATTAAATGATCCTAAAGGTGTATACTCATTCTGTTTAGTTTGTGAAGTAAACTAAATACATAGAAATTAAGCAGGAATTTTATTCCTGTTCCCCAAAAAAATAAAAGTCGAGGCATGTTCCTCGACTTTTTATTTCTAAAACAGGCAATTTAGTATTAATGAACTAGAATTCATATTCGACAGCCTATTAGATTGGGAACCGAAATATGAGTAACAACCTTGCACAAGCCAAGCTATTTTTTGAAGCATGCGAAACTGGCAAAGGATGGGAGTCTTGTAAAGCATACTGCCACAATGATGCCTCTTTTTCAGCACAGTCATCAGCGCTTGCAGACATAACCACCCTTGAAAACTATACCGATTGGATGAAAAACCTACTCACTCCAATACCTGATGGACACTATGACTTAAAATGCTTCTCTGAGGATAAAGAGCGCGAATGTGTTGCTGCGTACGCAGTGTTTCATGGTACGCAAACCGGACCTGGGGGCCCAGGAGAGCCAACGGGTAAATCCATTGAAGCCGACTATGTTTATGTAATGCAGTTCGAGGGAAACCTAATACGGCATATGACAAAGATATGGAATGACGCGATAAGTCTTCAACAATTAGGTTGGGCTTAAGCTTAACTAAGTCGTAATAAAATACACATGAAAATGAATAGGATCACATCATGTGATCCTATTTTTTGCTCATGGAAGAGCTATATGCAGAAATGCCATGGATGGCGTATTTCTGCTTTGCTCATGGAAGAGCTACATGCAGTAATGTCTGAGAAGTACATTAGCTAAGCATTAATTAATATAAACAGGTTTTATTCGCTCAAGCAAAGGAAATTCTTCTTCACTTAAAGGGCCACAATTTAACCATTGCTTTAGCTTGGTATTTATATTTATTTCTTCACCCTGTACCATTTTGTCTGACAATAATTGAACTTGAACGGCCAGCCTTTGCTCAGAAAATTGCTTTGGTGACTCGATATTAGCAAGAATTTCCAATTCTAGAGTGAGTTGTTCACGTAATTGTGTATTACTTGGTTTAGTCAAAGCGAATTGAACTGTTTTTTGCCAGCTTGTAGGTAATGCAGAGTAGCTACTATTGTCATTAAGCTTTGTTACATCGCCTTTAATTACATTAAATATATTAACGAATATCTGTTGCTTCAATACGAGTTTAGCTTGTTTAATTTTGTCTTTAACATTATTTTCAGCACTTACACCTTGATTTAACAATGTTTTAAGCAAGGGTTTGGTGCCTTTTATACTGCTAACGAGTTGCTCAAGACTTACAAGCAAATTTTGAAGTTCTTTTAATTCATCTGTCGATGATATTGACTCATTTAAAGCTGATAGTTGTGAGCTGAACTCTTCAGTTTGAGCATTTAATTGAATTTGCTCTTGCTGTTTGATTTCGTTTCGTTTAGCGAACGCTTTATCGTTTATTTTTCTAAACGACATCCAAAGACTGTTTTCTTTATTCGGACCCGCATGCCCTATTTCTTGCCATTTGTGCTGCAATGATTTCAGCTCATTAATCGCTGAAAATACATCTTCACTATCTAGTTGTTGCTTTGCTTTTTCAATTAAGGCTTGCTTTAATTCAGCATTTTCTTGGTGAAATGCATTTATGGCTTTTTTTAACGGCTCTATTAGCTGATTGAATTTTGGTTGAATCTTTACATATTCTTCACGATCTACTTCACCAGAGTCACGCCATTCTTTTAAAAGTTTATGAAGTTGATTGTCAATATCTCGCCAATTGACTTGTTCAGCTTTTGATTGATTTAACAATGCTTCAGCTTTATCAATTACTTGTAATTTTTGCGTTAAATGATTTGCTCTAATATTCGCTTGTTCGGCATAAAAAGCTCTACAAGGTGCAAAAGCAAGCTCACAGGCTTTATTAAATTCTGCATTGAGCTCTTTATCTAACGTTTCATCTGCATGCCCCAAAGAATTCCAATGCTTTCTAAATGTTTTAACTTGTTCTGCTTGCGCCATTGGATTGTCGAGAGGTTGTTCAATAAGGGCTTTAATTTCTTCCAGCATTTCTTGCTTTCTTGGCGTTACAATGAATGCTTCAAGCTCGTGCAGTTCATTAATTTTAGCTGTAACGGTTTCAAAATCGGCAGTTATCCGCTCTTGCTGACTTGTCGATAAGTCATTAATTAAAAAAGTTAATTTTTTATGTAAACCAAAAGCAGATTTATATTTCCCGTTTGCCATTAAACGTTTTAGTTCTGATACTTTCTTACGAAAATGTTCAAAAGCTATATGCTGTTGTTTTACAAGAGGCTTAAGAGCGGCAGTCCAACTAGACTGTAATTCATCTCGAGCACTTTTTATTGATTGCGGTAGCACATCATTGGCTAAATTATTTATTTGTTGCCATTGCTGTTGCCATTGATCAAACACGGGTTTACGTAAATTAAGTTCTTCTATGTTTGCAGGTATGGCTAACGTTGATAGTTTCGAAATTAGTGATGTGGCACTACTTACGCATTCAGCTACTTCAGGTAACTGGTTAAGTTTATTATGTAGGTTTTTAACCTGAGCGTAAGATTTGGTTTTATCCGTATCAGAAATTGTTGATGATTCAATTTGAGTATTTATACTGTCTAAATGCTGGCTGACTTTAAATTCATCTAATTCAGTATTTTCAAACACTGCTTCACTAATTTGTTGAGATATTATTGTTATTTCTGCATTAATTGCTTTCAGTTCAGATTGTTGTTTAGCTTTTTGATCGTCAATAAATTGCTGATGTAAGTATGCTTCTTCACGTTGGCCAAAATGCTTTTTAAGTTGTTGCTGTATATGTTCGTGTTTGTCGAGATATTGCTGCTTTTCTTCTTCACCTAAGTGAACAAATTCGGCAACAACTAATTGCCACTCTGCTTCCAATGAACTTTTACGCTCTTGCATGTCTTTATAATCTTGCAAGTCTTTTAAGGCAAGTAACTTAGATAAAAGTAGCTGTAATTGTTTTTTAATTTTTCCTGGCTTAGCAGCAATTTCTTGCAAGTCATTTAGCTTATTAACAAGTTCTAATTTAAATTTATCATCAGTTAACTTTTTCGCTAATTTTTCAAGCAATCCGATATCATCTATACCGGATAAAATTTCACGCTGTAAATCGATATTATCAGTTTTAACAATAAACTGAGCTAATAAATGCGGTTTGTTAACTTTAGATATTAACGCTTGCAGTATTTGATGATCATGTTCAGCCATTAACCAACTTTCTAAAAATTTCGTTTTATCACAATGTTGCAAATAAGCGTTTTTTTGAGAATTAGTAACTGTATCAGATTCTAAAATTTGCAGTTGTACGCGCTGGTGAGCAAACTGACGAATAGTCAGTTTGCTATGATTATTTGCCATGCTGAGAAACTGTTCAAAATCGTTTAACTTAAGCAAAGCGGCTCTACACACTAATTCGCTGTTGTCATTTTCTATCAACTGTTTAATAACATCTACATTGGCTTGTTCGAGTAAATCAAGCTCTTGTATTGCTTGAATACGGACATTTGCGTCTTTATGCTGCCACTTTGCTTTGAAAAGTTTGTTAAAAATCATAAGTCGGTAAACCTAGCAATGTCGTCATTGTCTTCTGAAGTTTCTGCCTTGGCAGCTTGTTTAAATTGTTTTTTTAATTCAGCTTTAGTTTTATGAACAATTTCACCATCACTGCCAACAGTAAGGATATCGTCACTGTCTAAATGCCTTGATTGGTACGCCATAGCAAGTTGCAGCGCAGAATCTCTTTGCGCTTTGTCTACAGGTGTACCTTCAGGCCATTTACCAGTTTCAGCGGCATGCTTAAGACGTTCATACATTTCAATCGACATATTATCGACAACTTCAAAAAGATCCATGTCTACTCTACTTTTTCTTTAACATTAAAATTCGAACTCGGTTAACAATATACCAGGCAAAACCTAAAACGGCGGTTCCTGTAGCGATACTATATTGCCATGAGTCTGGAGATGGTTCTCCCCAAAACATAAAACCAAAACCACCACAAAATAACAGCATGGCGACCATCGATTGGTTCATTAACTTTTGCGAAGTTTCAAGTCGAGTTAATTGTTGCATATTAACTCGTTGCTCTTCACTTAATTCTCCCAAAACACATTGACAATGACTACACACTGCTGCTTTTGACGAGATTCTTTTTGAACATTTAGGACAATTAATTAATGCCATAATGACCCCTTTACAATAGTTGATTAATTTTACCTAAAAAAAACGCCCTTGCGGACGTTTTTTTACAAATTAACTAAGTTTTTTCTTAAAAATTAAGTTAAAGCTTCTTTTCCCACAGTTCGGCATTCTTTATACCGAGTTTTTTAGGGTCGAATGTATATTTTTCTACGCCAGCTTTGCGTTGCTCTTCATAATCTTTTAAAGCTTTAAGAGCAGGCTTAGACATAAAGAATATAATAAGAATGCCTATTATATTTAACCATGCCATTAAACCAACACCAATATCACCCATGCCCCAGGCAATATCTGCAGCTTTTACGGTACCGTAAAAGGTTGCACTCATAATGGTAGCTTTTAATAAGAACGTTAATGCTGGAGCTTTAAACGTACGTTTAATCCAGTAGATATTATTTTCAGCAATAAAGTAATAAGCCAATATTGTCGTAAAGGCGAAAAAGAATAACGCTATTGCAATAAATGGCTTACCAACACCAACAAATACACTATCTACAGCCATTTGGGTAAATGCTGGGCTGTTAGCTGCAACTTCTGCTGCAACGTTTTGTACGATAAACGCATCGCCAACACCGTGAACATTGTATGCACCAGTGATAAGGATCATAAATGCTGTTGCAGAACAAACAAATAATGTATCAATATAAACTGAAAATGCTTGTACTAAACCTTGTTGAGCCGGGTGATCAACTTCAGCAGCCGCTGCGGCATGAGGACCAGTGCCTTGACCTGCTTCGTTAGAATAAACACCACGTTTTACGCCCCAACCTATTGCTGCACCGACACCAGCCATCGGAGTAAAAGCATCGCCAATGATTAACATAAATACGTGAGGTAGTTGATCAATATTTAAACCAATAATAATCAAAGAAACCAAAATGTACGCTAACGCCATAAAAGGAACCACAACTTGGGTGAAGTGAGCGATACGCTTAACACCACCAAAAATGATAAATCCTAATAAGATTACAATCGCAGATGCGGTATAAATTTTGGCATAACTGATTACACCTAAGGCAGTATCTAGAGTTCCTGCAGTACCAAAAGCTTGTTCAACAGCTTCACCAATACCATTTGATTGCACCATAGGTAACATTACGCCACAAGCTAAAATAGTCGCAATTGCAAATATCCAAGCGTACCACTTTTGTCCCATAGCTTTTTCAATATAGTAAGCTGGACCACCTCGGTATGAACCGTCACATTCTTCTTTATATATTTGAGCAAGCGTTGATTCTACATAAGCGGTTGATGCGCCTAAGAATGCTACAATCCACATCCAAAAAACAGCACCAGGTCCACCAAAACCAATAGCAGCAGCAACACCGGCAATATTACCGGTACCCACACGACCTGATAAAGAAACGGCTAAAGCTTGGAAAGATGAAATACCTTGCTCTGAACTTTTACCTGACAACAGTAAACGGTACATCTCTCTGAAGAAACGCACTTGAACAAAACGGGTTTTGTATGAGAAAAACAAACCAGTGCCTAAACAAAGGTATATTAGTGCTGGGCTCCAAATGATCCCATTTATAAAATTAACAAACTCTAGCAAGGAAAACTCCTAAATATTATTATTATTGTAAAACCCACAAGTCATTGCTGACTGTGGATGTTTATAAGCTGAGTTCAAAAACTCAAACTCAGCATTTTAATGACTTATCTTAAATCATCTACAACATGATAGATAGCAGTCAGGGTATCTCTTCCAAGGATGCTACTGCGATTGTCATTCCACCCTACCATAGGATCAGGCAGTAAATCGTTATCTTTAAATGGCATTTCAACGGTATAAGCCAAACATTTAAACTGTTCGCCAACCCAGTTAGAGCCAACAGTTAGGTTAGCTTGACCTGGTTTATCTTTATCATAACCTCGGGTATCTTGAAACTCAGGAGTAATCGCTAAAAGAACATTCTTAAATTTCTCTTCCAACATTTTATGACGCTCGTCATATGAAGGGATACCCTCACAACCAGCAACAAAATTAACTGGTAACGCTTCATCGCCATGAATATCAAGATGCATATCCACACCGACTTGTTTCATTTTTTCTGTCACAAGATAAACTTCTGGACTCTTTTCCATTGATGGCGTTTGCCACTCACGGTTCAAGTTAACCCCTAAAGCATTAGTTCTTAAGTGACCACGATAACCGCCATCTGGATTCATATTGGGTACCATGTAAAAAACGGCCTTACTGAATAAAGAACGAGCTGTGCCGTCATCTTCATCAAGTAAACGATCAATAAAACCTTCCATAAACCACTCAGCCATAGTCTCACCAGGATGTTGACGAGCTGTCAGCCAGATATTCATTTTACCTTCTTCGGGTTCACCAACTCTTAATAAGCTAATATCACGACCATCATGTGTTTGACCTAATACTTCCAACTGACAGTCGGCATCAAGTTGTGCTTGATGGATCAAGTCTTGATGACGCTCATAGCTATAAGGCACAAAATAAGCAAAGTACATTGAATCAAATTCAGGGGTAACGGTAATCGTTAAATTTTGGCCATCAAATGTTGTAGGCACACGAAACCAGGTAATTCGATCATAAGAGGCTACTGCTTGGTAATCGGTCCAACCTTCTACATAAGCTGACTGACCTGCATTGGTAATCGCTAATGTGTGCTCACAGCGTTCGGTATTGTGCAATTTGAAATGAAACCATTGATAAAACTCAGATTGATTATCGTGTTTAATTTCAAGTTGAATATCGTTTGCTGAATCAGCCTTAATGACACGGATATTACCGCTGTCAAAATTTGAAGAGATTTGCATAGTAAACCTTTTACTTATTTAAAATTTTGAATCAGTGTACACAAGTGTTTGCATGATAAAAAGTAAGGAAAGGAAAAATATAACAATAAGATAAATATATAACTGTAAAGAGTTTAATACTTAATCAAATTACCATTAATGTAGTTTATCGGCTACGTAAAAACAGGCCTAGTTCGGTTGAGTAGCCCATGGATCTATGCTCAATTGTACCAAGCTGATTTAGTACATAATAACTTGGATACGCGGAGACTTGATAACGCTGTTTAACTTCTTCATTGCCTAATAAAATAGGGAAAGTTAGGTTTAAATCTTGAGAAAACAGAGCAACTTCGTCTACATCGACAAAATCTAACGCTACAGCAACAATACTGATATTTTCATCACGCTCGTACAGGTTTTGTAGATTTTGAATGCTTATTCGGCAAACTGAACACCAAGGAGCAAAGAAATACACTACTGTATTATGGTCTACGCCATGTGCGGTTTGATAAATAAATGACTCATTGCCTTCAAGAGAAGTTAGCTCAAAGTTTGGTGCGCTTTCTTTTTGCCAACTAGATAACATACTGGTTTCTCTGACCATTGATACTAGGTTGACGATAAGGGCTATTATCAATAACTGTGCAATAAAACCTTTCAATTTAAAATCCTGAAAATAAACTTTATACCTAGTAGACCATAGTTAAACAAAATCTATTTCTTAATATAGAAAATTTAACTGCAATCGGTTATCACCTATTACACTGTGCAAAAAAAAGCCAGTTCGAATTGAACTGGCTTAGTATTATTTAAAAAAGGTAATTATGCTTTTGGTAAATTCTGGAACGTAACGCCAGCCATTTTATGCATAACTTTAACTACCTGGCAGCTATAACCAAACTCGTTATCGTACCATACATATAAAACAGCACGATCGTCTTCAACAATTGTTGCTTGTGAGTCAACAACACCTGCAAAGCGAGAACCAACTAAATCTGTTGATACAATTTCTGTAGACGCTGTGTAGTCAACTTGTTCACGTAATGGAGACTCAAGAGAAACACCACGTAAGTAATCGTTTAACTCGTCACGACTAGTTCCTGTTTTAAGGTTTAAGTTCATGATAGCCATTGAAACGTTTGGCGTAGGAACACGAATAGCGTTACCGGTTAATAATCCTTTCAACTCTGGTAATGCTTTAGCAACTGCTTTAGCGGCACCAGTAGAAGTGATTACCATGTTAAGCGGTGCACTACGGCCACGACGCTCTGATTTATGGTAATTATCAATTAGGTTTTGATCATTAGTGTAGGAGTGAACAGTTTCAACGTGACCGTTCTTTATACCAAACTTGTCATTAAGTGCTTTAAGAACAGGAGTGATCGCATTAGTAGTACAGCTTGCTGCTGAAACGATTTTATCATCATCCAAAATCATATCTTGGTTCACACCGTATACGATGTTCTTGATGTCACCTTTACCAGGAGCTGTTAATAGTACTTTACCAACGCCTGTAGATTGAAGATGTTGACCTAAACCATCTTCATCTGACCAAATACCAGTATTGTCGACAACTAATGCATCGTTAATACCATATTGGGTGTAATCGATTTCGCTTGGAGATTTAGCGTAGATAACTTTAATGTATGCACCGTTAGCACGAATTGCACCTTGGTCTTCATCAACAGAAATACTTCCGTTAAATGCACCATGGATTGAATCGCGACGTAACAAAGAAGCGCGTTTTTCAAGGTCACCATCTTTACCTGGGCGAATAACAATTGCACGTAAACGTAAGTTAGCCATTGGACCAGTACGTTCGATAAGTAAACGAGCTAAGATACGACCGATACGACCGAAACCGTATAGTACAACATCTTTTGGCTCTGGAGCATCTTGCTCTTTTAATGGTGACAATTCTTTTTCAAGATATTGTTCAATTGTAAGATCGTTTGCTTCGCCAAGGAACAAGTAACGGTAAGCCAACTTACCAACATCAATACTTGCTGGACGTAAATCCATGTTACTTAGAGCTTCTACGAAAGGAAAACTTTCACGTAAACGCAATTTGGTTTCTTCATGAGTACCAACATATTTATGTGCCTTGATGATATCAATAGCAGAGGCATTCACTAATGGACGTCCATATACTGAAACCTCAACACCGAAATTACGGTATAACTGGCCAATAATTGGTTGCATTCTTTCAGCGAAGTCTTGGCGTTCCTGCCAACTCTTTTGGTACATTTCCTCGTGTTGAGAAGTCATTACGTAAACCTTAATTGTTAAAACTAAATGGAATTACATCGGTTAACTTTATTATAAAACCAATGCAATATTAAAATTCGGGTGTATTGTAATTGAAGTTGTAACTTTTCTCCACCACTTACAAAACGATTTTTATAAATTTTTAAACAACACGTTTAGTACTATTGGGACGGTTCAAAAATAAGGCTTAAAGAGTTTACGCAGTATCGTTTAAATGTAGGCGCGGGTCCATCATCAAAAACATGGCCCAGGTGTGAATCACAATGCTTACATTTTATCTCGGTGCGTTTCATTCCATGACTATTATCATCTAAATATAAAACAGCATTCTCTATAGATTCGAAAAAGCTCGGCCAGCCACAACCTGATTGGAATTTTTTAGCACTTAGAAATAAGGAGGATTGGCAGCACGCACAGTTATAAGTGCCCTGCTGCCAATGTTCGTTGTATTTGCCGGAAAATGGCGACTCTGTTGCTCCTAGCCGACATACCTGATAAGCGTCAGCCGATAATGTTTTTTTATAGGTATCATCTGCTTTGCTCATAGTACTCTCCGTTAAACTTGTTCTATAGGTCGACCTGGATCTGTCCACTGCACATGAAATTTTTGAGTCTCAGGTTTATCAATACGTTTAAATGTATGAGCACCAAAATAGTCACGTTGCCCTTGTAAAAGGTTAGCAGGTAGAACGTCACTGCGCATCGAGTCATAATAACTGAGTGATGATGAAATTGCCCCGATTGGGATCCCCATCATCGTCGCTTTTGCGACTGCAAAACGCCAGTTTTGTTGATACTGACTTAACTGTTCACTAAAGAATGAATCAAGCAATAAGTTCTCTAACTTATAATCACGTTCAAAAGCATCAGTAATCGACTGTAAAAATGCGGCTCGAATGATGCAGCCTGAACGCCAAATCTTAGCAATGGAAGCAAAGTTTAATTCCCAGTTTTGCTCAACACTTGCCAGTTTCATTAATTGAAATCCTTGAGCATAAGCACATATTTTAGCGCAATACAGTGCATCATGTAATTGCGTAACCATTTCTTGCTTTTGCTCTGGTGAAAATGATTCCACTTGTGGTGCTGACAGTGTTTTAGAGGTTTGCTGACGTAATTCCTTAAATGAAGAAATTGAACGAGCGTAGACCGCTTGGGATATAGTCGGTGCAGGGCAACCTACTTCTAAAGAGCTTACTGCAGTCCATAAACCAGTACCCTTTTGTCCGGCTTTATCAAGAATCAGATCGACAAGGTGAGAACCAGTATCAGGATCTTTATGACGTAATACTTCAACAGAAATACCCATTAAGTAACTATCAAGAACACCTTCATTCCACTGAGCAAAAATGTCTGCGATTTCGTCACATGAGTATTGTAAACCTTCGCGCAGTACATGGTATGCTTCACAAATCATTTGCATATCAGCGTATTCAATACCGTTATGTACCATTTTTACATAATGGCCAGAACCAGCTGGACCTATATAATCCGCACACGGTTCACCTTCTTCAATGACTTGCCCTGGAGCAGTACGTTCAATAGGCTTGCCAGTAACAGCGTCAACCTTGGCTGCAATCGCACTCCATATTGGCTTTACACGAGTCCATGCATATGCAGAGCCACTTGGCATTAATGCGGGACCAAACCTTGCCCCTACTTCACCGCCTGAAACCGCTGATGAGAAAAAGATGAAGTTATCTTTATAAACTGATTCTCTTTCTACAGTATCAGTCCATAAACTATTACCTGTATCGATAACAATGTCATCAGGTTGGATACCAGCACCAATCAAGTTTTGACACACTTGGTCAACTACTTCACCTGCTGGAACTGATAATACGATCAGATGCGGTGCTTTTAATTTGGAAAGCAGTTCGGTATATGAAGAACAGCCTATGACTCTTGGGGCTTGATTATTAGTTTCTATAGCGTCTTGCTCTATTGCTGCAGTAACTTTTTCTGAATCTAAATCAAAAGCAGCAATTTTATAGCCATTGTCAGCTAAATTTAAAACAAGGTTTTTCCCCATAACACCAAGACCGACAAAGCCGATGTCACATTTACTTGTGTTGTTAGACATTTAAAATATTATCCATTTATTCAATGATTTTTATTAACCCACGTATTTTGCCATAGATAGCTTCATTTTGTAATGTTTACAAACTAATTAAGATAAAATCTAATAAAACTACACAAAAACACAAATAAAGCTTGATATTTCGCTCAAATGTTGTAATTTTACTACATTATATTTTCCATAAGGATTTTAAGCATGAAAAAGATTGCAATCAATGGTTTTGGCCGCATTGGTCGATTAGTATTTAGAGCTGCTGCAGAGCGAAATGACGTAGAAGTAGTAGCAATCAATGATTTAATAGACATAGATTATATGGCTTACATGCTTAAATATGATTCAACTCATGGTCGTTTTAACGGTACTGTTGAAGTCTCTGGTAATGCTTTAATTGTAAATGGTAAATCAGTACGGATTACAGCAGAACGTAACCCAGAAAACTTAAAGTGGAATGAAGTTGGCGCTGAAATAGTTGTTGAATCAACTGGTTTGTTTTTAACTGATGAAACAGCTCGTAAACACATTGCAGCAGGAGCGAAAAAAGTAATTTTATCTGCCCCTTCTAAAGATGCTACCCCAATGTTTGTTTCTGGTGTTAACTTTGATGAGTACCAAGGTGAGGACATTGTTTCTAACGCTTCATGTACAACAAACTGTTTAGCGCCATTAGCCAAAGTTATCAATGACAAATTCGGTATTGAAAACGGTTTGATGACTACAGTACATGCTGCAACTGCAACCCAGAAAACAGTAGACGCTCCAAGCGCTAAAGACTGGCGCGGCGGCCGTGGTGCTGGCCAAAACATCATTCCTTCATCTACGGGAGCGGCAAAAGCTGTTGGTCGAGTTATTCCTGAACTAAATGGAAAACTTACTGGTATGGCGTTCAGAGTACCAACTCCAGATGTTTCTGTAGTCGACTTAACTATAAATCTTAAGACTTCTGCAAGTTATGAAGACATTTGTAAAGTTGTAAAAGACGCTTCAGAAGGTTCAATGAAAGGTATTTTAGGTTATACCGAAGATGCTGTTGTATCTAATGACTTTATAGGTGAATCTTGCACCAGCGTGTTTGATGCTAAAGCCGGTATTGCAATGACTGATAAATTCGTAAAACTAGTGGCTTGGTATGATAATGAAATGGGCTATTCAAATAAGGTGCTCGATCTAGCTGCTCATATGTTTGCTTATGAGGAAGCTGTAAACCCAAAGCGATTGGCTAGCTAATTTAAACCAGTGCTATTTAGTTAGCTATAAAAATGTCTGAATATTGAAAGGAGCTTTTAAGCTCCTTTTTTTACATCAGGGATGATGGAATGTCGACTTGCCAAGGATGGCAATAAAGTCGACTCACTTCAGGGATGATGGAATGTCGACTTGCCAAGGATGGCAATAAAGTCGACTCACTTCAGGGGTGATGGAATGTCGACTTGCCAAGGATGGCAATAAAGTCGACTCACTTCAGGGGTGATGGAATGTCGACTTGCCAAGGATGGCAATAAAGTCGACTCACTTCAGGGATGATGGAATGTCGACTTGCCAAGGATGGCAATAAAGTCGACTCACTTTAGGGATGATGGAATGTCGACTTAACAAGGATGGCATTAAGTCAACCCACTTCTAGAATGAAACTGTGTAATTACTCTTAAGTATCGGCGTTGTTATTTAACTTACACCACTGATAGCTAAAATAATTAACGCAAAAAAACGGGACCATATATGATCCCGTTTTTAAGTCAACTTACGCTGTTACTATCACATGTAAAAATTATGCAAATTGCTTTGCTGAAGCGACTGCATTTTTGGTGATTTCTGTAATTTTCGCCCAATCTTTATTGGCAACTGCGTCATTTGGTACTAACCAAGAACCGCCAATACAGCTTACATTGTTTAAACTTAAGTAATTACCCATGTTATCCTGATTTATGCCACCAGTAGGACAAAAACGAATGTTAGGAAAAGGACCTGAAATTGATTTGATCGATTTTGAGCCACCAACAGCTTCAGCCGGGAAAAACTTAAAGTGATCAAACCCTGCGTCAATACCAGTCATTAATTCAGATATTGATGCAATCCCTGGAATTAACGGAATTGGTGAATTTTTAGAAGCTACTAATAGCTCTTTGGTTAAGCCAGGGCTTATGGCAAATTTTGCACCCGCATCAATTGATTGTTGCAAAGTATCAGGATTAGTTACCGTACCTGAGCCAATCATAGCTTCAGGCACTTTAGATGCAATCTCTCTTATCACATCTAAGGCATTAGCTGTTCTTAACGTTACTTCAAGTACATTGATACCGCCCGCAATTAATGCCTTAGCAATAGGCACTGCATCTTCAACATTTTCAATTACTAATACAGGAACAATAGATCCTAATGCAAAGATTTCTTCTGGCTGAGTTTGCCACTTATTTGTTAACGACATACGTCCTCATTTATATTTTGTTGAATTAAGTAGGCACTAGCCCCAATTAAACCAGGTTGTGATTCGGTTATAACAAAGGTCGGTATTCTTGCATTGAAATGCGTAAACCTTCCTTTTGCCTCAAAACGGCGTCTAAAGCCGCTTTCTTCAAAGAACTCTAAAAACCTTGGGACAATTCCACCAGCAATATAGACACCACCAAAACTAGCAGTAGTTAATGCTAAATTGCCGGCAAAACTTCCTAGAGTTTTGCAAAACTGTTCCATTGTTTCTAAACATATATCGCAAGTTTTATCGATTGCACGACTTGAAATCTCGGCCGCACTATAGTTATTGGTATCAACATCACGATAATGACATAACGCTTGATATATTTGCTCTATACCTAATCCTGAAAGCAGTTGTTCATATGATACGCGTGAATATTTCTCTTTTAAGTAGTTTAAAATTGCAATTTCTACATCGTTAATTGCAGCAAAGTCGGAGTGTCCACCTTCTCCGCCAACACTTATCCACTGATCGTTACCCCATATAACATTGGCAACCCCTAAACCAGTACCTGGTCCACAAATTGCGATAGGCTTGTGATTAATAACCTCACCACCACCAATTTTATATTTTTGCCACTCATCCAAACTATTGATCGACCAAGCTATCGCCGTATAGTCATTGATCATGTGTAGGCTTTTTAACCCTAGATCTGCTTTCAATTTTGCCTTTGAAAAACTCCACGGCAAGTTGGTCATATCAATTAAGTCTTGTTCGACAGGACAGGCAATAGCTAAGCATGCGTTAACATTTTGTTTTTCAGTATCTATTGAAAACAATTCAAAATAATCATCGATTACACTACGTAAACTTGCATATTGAGCACACTCATACGTCTTTAAATTTTGAATATTTCCTGATTCATCGTTCATTGCTATACGAAGGTTAGTCCCTCCAATATCAGCAACAATATTTACTGGCTTAGACATTATTTAAATCCTCGGGAAATAATGAACAAGCGCCTAGCTCTGCACCACTAAGACTATTTCGCATAAAGCCAAACATTTCTCGACCCATGCCTTGGTGCTCATGCTGGGCTGCAAATTTCGCTAATGGGCGACTGTTTAATTCTGCTTCATCGACCATTAAGGTCAGTTCGCCGCTAACACCGTCAACCAATATCATATCGCCCGTTTGCACTTTAGCGATTAAGCCACCATCAAGTGCTTCTGGTACTAAATGTATTGCTGCAGGTACTTTTCCTGATGCACCTGACATTCGACCATCGGTTACTAATGCAACATTAAAGCCTTTATCTTGTAGCACACCTAGTGGTGGAGTTAATTTATGACACTCAGGCATACCACGAGCTTTAGGTCCTTGGAATCGAACCACAGCAACGAAATCTTTGTCTAGCGCACCTGATTGGAACGCTGCATCTAGCTCATGTTGATCTTCAAAAACAACAGCCGGCGCCTTGATCACTTCTTGACCAGGTCGTAGTGAAGAGGTTTTTAATACTGAACGCCCTAAATTACCTTTTAGTAATTTTAAGCCGCCATCTGCTTTAAAAGGTGCTCCAGGATTAGCGATGATTTCTAAATCACCTGACTCTTTCGGGCCTTCAACCCAAACGAGTTTTCCTTCTTGTAATGTAGGAACTTGCGTATAACGTTCGAGACCTTGGCCACAGATTGTTTCAACATCTTCATGAAGTAGGCCTGCATCGATTAACTCTCTAAACAATAACGCCATACCACCAGCTTCTTGAAACTGATTAATGTCGGCAAAACCATTCGGGTAAATACGTGTCATTAACGGTACTGCATCGGATAAATCGGCAAAATCATCCCAATTAATAATAATCCCTGCTGCTTTAGCGAATGCAATAATGTGCATGGTTAAATTTGTTGAACCACCTGTTGCCAATAACGCGACAATGGCATTAACAATAGATTTTTCATTAATCATTTTACCAACCGGAACAAAATTACCCGATTGTTGAGTTAGGCGCGTTACTTGTCTTGCTGCGGCTTTAGTCAATTCTTCACGCAGTTCGGTATTTGGTGCAACAAATGATGCTCCAGGTAAATGTAAACCCATCACTTCAACGACTAATTGATTCGAGTTCGCTGTACCAAAAAACGTACAGGTACCAGGGGCATGATAAGATGAAGATTCGGCTTCTAGAAGCTCATCTTCCCCTACTTCACCTTTAGCATACTGTTGTCTAACCCGAGCTTTTTCTTTGTTTGGAATACCTGAAGGCATAGGTCCTGCTGGCACAAACACTGTAGGAAGATGACCAAAGGTCATTGCAGCAATTAATAAACCCGGAACTATCTTGTCACAGATGCCAAGCATTAACGTTCCATCAAACATATTATGGGAAAGCGCTACCGCAGAAGACATGGCAATAACGTCTCGGCTCATCAAACTAAGATCCATACCCGGCTGACCTTGGGTTACACCATCACACATCGCGGGTACACCACCGGCAAATTGAGCTACACCGCCAGTTTCTCTAATCGCCTGTTTAATGATCTCAGGATATGTTTCATAAGGCTGGTGTGCTGATAGCATGTCGTTATAAGCCGACACAATCGCAACATCACTATGATTTAGCTGTTTTAAGATAGACTTATCTTCTTTGCCACAAGCGGCAAAACCATGTGCTAAATTGCCACAAGACAACGCAGAGCGGTGAACTTTTGAAGACTTAGCATTGTCAATTTTTGCTAGATAGTCGGCTCTTTGGCTTTTACTTCGTTCGATAATGCGATTGGTGATCGCGGTAATATTTGCATTCATTTTGATATTTGACATTGGTTATTCCGCCCAGAAAATATTGCAGGTTTTGTCTTTATTTTGTAAAAAGGCTCTTATTGGCATTTGCGTTGCGTCATCATTAGCAAGAGCTTGTGAGATAACATCCTGTTTTGATTGACCGACAACGTGTAAATAAAGATTTGAAGATTGAATTAGTGCAGCAAAGTTAAAGGTTACTCGCTCATATGGAGCGGTAGTTGGTACTACTTTGATTAACGATGGCTCTGCATTTTCGTCAAGCCCTTGATGAACTTGCGCACTACAAGGAAATATTGATGCTGTATGGCCATCCTCGCCCATACCAAGAATAGCGACATCTAAAGGCATAAAGTCATTTGCGAGCTTGGTTAAATCAGCTAAATAACTTTCGGTTAGATTGTTTGCTTGTTTTAACGAAAAGAATGTTGCATTAGTCGCATAATTTTGTAGTAGATTTTCTCTTAATAAACGATCATTTGAATCATTATTTGTCGTATCTACCCAACGATCATCCACTAACGTAACTGTTACTTTAGACCAATCAATGTTTTTATTTGAAAGCTCGGTAAATAATCCTTTTGGAGTGCTACCACCAGAAAAAGCAATACTGGCAGAGCCTTTATCAGCAATTGCTGCAGCTAATTGCTTGGCAATACGCAAGGCAAACTTTTTATCAAGCTGAGGACGCGACTGAAAAGTATTATTAATGATCATTATTCGTCCCAATCCCTATCATCTCGAGCAATAAGAGCTATCGAAGATACAGGCCCCCATGAACCAGCTGCATAACCTTTAGGCGCTTCATTTGATGCGTCCCACGCTGCTTTAATACTGTCTATCCACTCCCATGACGCTTCTACTTCATCACGACGAATAAATAAACCTGCGTTACCGTTAATTGCGCTTAAAATCAGACGTTCATAGGCATCTACTACCCGTGAAGAATCGCTGATATCCGAAAAACTTAAATCAAGCTTAGTTTCATGAATTTCAATTTCTTTAGTAATGCCTGGTACTTTATTCATTACGGTTAATTCAACACCTTCATCAGGCTGAAGACGAATGGTTAATTTATTTGCAGGAAGCTGTGTGTAACTATTACCAAATATGTTGTGAGGTTGATGTTTAAAATGGATCACAACTTCAGAATGTTTACATGGCATGCGCTTTCCTGTTCTCATATAAAATGGAACACCTGCCCAACGCCAGTTATCTATTTCAGCTTTAATTGCAACAAAACTTTCGGTTGAACTGTCTGTTATAGCACCTTCTTCTTCAGTGTAACCAGGTACTTGCTGGCCATTCATATGGCCTTTGGTATATTGACCTCGCACTGTTTTTTCATGAACGTTTGTACGGTCAATTTTTCTTAATGCTTTAATGACTTTAAGTTTCTCATCACGAATATTTTCTGATGATAAATCCGTTGGCGGCTCCATCGCGAGCAAAGAAAGGATTTGTAATAAGTGATTTTGAACCATATCACGCATTTGGCCAGTGTCATCATAAAATCCCCAGCGCCCTTCTATACCTACACTTTCAGCGACGGTAATTTGAACATGATCAATACAGGTATGATCCCAGTTATTACTGAATAATGAATTCGCGAATCGTAATGAAATTAAATTTAATACTGTTTCTTTACCAAGATAATGATCAATACGATATATCTGTGATTCTTTAAAATGTCTACTGACTAAATCGTTTATTACTTTCGAACTTTCAAGATCGTGTCCAATTGGTTTTTCCATCACAACACGAGCGAAATCATTATTTAATTTATGAGCTTTTAAACCATCAGCGATCATTCCGTAGATTGAAGGAGGTGTTGCTAAGTAATGTAAGGTGTATGCATTGGCATCTAGTGTTTTAGCCAATGATTTAAAACCAGCTTGTTCAGCGAAATCTAATTGCACATAAGAAAATAATTGAATAAATTCATCTACCTTTTCGGCCTCAGTTTGATCGCCTACAAAAGTGTTAAGATTTTCTTTTACAAAAGCTTGGAAGCTAGCATCATCAAGCTCTAAGCGAGCTACGCCTATTATTCTAACCTCTTCTACGAGGAGGTCTGCAACAAATAGCTGATAAAGTGCAGCAAACAATTTACGTTTAGATAAATCACCTGCAGCGCCGAACAATACGATTTGTTTAGCTGATAATAATGAAGATTCGGACATGAATATTAATCTCTCAAAATAATGAAAATAAATTACATTTCACACTAATTTAAACTGATATCGTTCTAAGGTAAAGAACTTTTTGTAATTTAATTACAGCAAACAATCCTTTATATAACGAGCGTTTGGGGCTTTAAACTAAATTTATTTGTCAATTAGTTTCAAAATGTATGAAATTCAGTTAGTATTTAACAACAAATATGAAATAAATTTACATAAAAGCTGTTTTATTTCATAAAAATAATTTACAGTAACAGCAATTCAACCGAGGCCTGTTAATGAATATATTAGAAAAAATCACCAACGAGTTTGATTCTTTTAGTAAATCAGAACGTAAAGTTGCGGAAGTCATTTTAGCGTCACCGGCTACAGTTATACATGCAAGTATAGCTGCCCTAGCTAAGCAAGCGAATATAAGCGAGCCTACCGTTAATAGGTTCTGTCGTCGTTTGGACACCAAGGGATACCCTGATTTTAAATTACATTTAGCCCAGTCGTTAGCAAATGGTACGCCTTATGTTAATCGCCATGTAGATGAAAATGATTCTGCAGATGAGTATACAACTAAAATATTCGATTCGACCTTGGCGAACCTTGAAATGGCTCGCAAAAGTTTAGACACAAGTTTGATCAATCGCGCTGTAGATGTATTAACCCAAGCAAATAAAATATCATTTTTTGGTCTTGGAGCATCAGCAGTCGTTGCCCATGACGCGCAAAATAAATTTTTTCGCTTTAATGTTCCTGTTATTTATTTTGATGACATATTAATGCAACGTATGAGTAGTATAAATAGCTCTCAAGGTGACGTTGTAGTCGTTATATCTCATACAGGGCGAACAAAGCCTCTTGTTGAAGTAGCAGCTATAGCACGAGAAAATGATGCCATTGTTATAGGTATTACCGATGCAAATACACCATTGGCCAAAGAATGCAATATTGTGTTGTCACCTACTGTTGCTGAAGATACCGATTTATATATGCCAATGGCTTCTCGCATCGCGCAACTTACACTTATTGATATTTTAGCCACTGGTTTTACATTACGTCGTGGTTCTAAATTTAGAGATAACTTAAAGAAAGTTAAAGACAGTTTACGAAGCTCTCGTTTTGAGCGTAAAGATTAATTAAATATTTACAAAATAAGGTTTCCCCTCCATGCCTAGAAGAACGAAAATTGTTGCTACCTTAGGGCCAGCTACAGATGATATCAATGTATTAAGAGAAGTAATTAAAGCCGGGGTTAATGTTGTACGCCTTAACTTTTCACATGGGGTCGCAGAAGATCATATCAAACGAGCTGAAAATGTTCGTGCTATTGCTAAAGAGTTAAATACATACGTAGCTGTTTTAGGTGATTTACAAGGTCCTAAAATACGAGTTTCTACCTTTAAAGATGGCCCTATTCACTTAAATATTGGTGATAAATTCATTTTAGATGCTGACTTGGGCAAAGGTGAAGGTACTATTGAAAGTGTCGGTATCGATTATAAAGCCTTACCTAAAGATGTTTCTAACGGAGATGTACTTTTATTGGATGATGGCCGAGTACAATTACAAGTTGAAAGTATTGACGGCAATAAAGTTCATACTGTTACCACTGTTGGTGGTCCCCTATCAAACAACAAAGGTATAAATCGCCAAGGTGGTGGTTTATCTGCTGCAGCGTTAACAGCTAAAGATAAAGAAGATATTAAGCTTGCTGCCAAGTTGGATGCAGATTTCTTAGCGGTATCTTTCCCTCGTGATGCAGCAGATATGCGTGAAGCACGTCTATTAGCTCAAGAAGCTAAATGTAACGCTCGCTTAGTATCTAAAATTGAACGTGCTGAAGCCGTAAACGATAATGATGTTCTGGACGGCATTATTTTAGCCTCTGATGTTGTAATGGTTGCTCGTGGTGACCTAGGTGTTGAAATTGGTGATGCTGAGCTTGTTGGTAAACAAAAACACATCATTGCTCGCTCTCGCCAGTTAAATCGTGTAGTGATAACTGCGACTCAAATGATGGAAACAATGATCACCCAACCAATGCCTACACGTGCAGAAGTGATGGATGTTGCGAATGCAGTTCTTGATGGTACTGATGCTGTGATGTTAAGTGCTGAAACTGCTGCCGGTAAATATCCAGTAGAAACTGTTAAAGCAATGGCACAAGTATGTATTGGCGCTGAAAAACAACGTTCTGTTAATATCTCAGGCCACCGACTTGAAATGATGTTTGAAGGTGTATCTGAAACAGTTGCATTATCGGCAATGTACGCAGCTAATCACTTGAAAGGTGTTAAAGCAATTATTTCATTAACGGAATCGGGCATGTCTTCTAAAATCATGTCACGTATTACGTCAGGTTTACCTATTTACTCTTTATCTCGTCATATTAAAACATTGAGTAAATCGGCAATTTATCGCGGTGTATATCCAGTTGAATTTGATTCAACAAATTCAACTGAACACGACTTGTCAAAAGATGTATTAAATGCGGTACTAGAAACTGAAATTTCTGAACTCAATGATGGTGATCTGGTGATCTTTACCCATGGTGATACGATGGAAACTGTTGGTGCATCGAATACGATGAAGATATTAACCGTTAACAAATAAACACCCTCTATTTGTTTAAGAAAGCCAACTAATTTTAGTTGGCTTTCTAGTTTCTAGAAACTAGAAGAAGTCCGTTCTATTTAAACTAATCTGTTATACTTTTATTTATTAATGACTTATAAACATGAACTTATAGCCATGAACAATAAAAGCCCTGTCAAAAACATAGCCATACTGACCAGTGGTGGTGATGCTCCAGGAATGAATGCAGCAATTCGTAGCTGCACTTTAGCTGCCCTACACTATGGCCACAATGTATTTGGTTTTTTGCATGGTTTTAAAGGTCTCATTAATAATGATTTTATCCGTTTAGAAGAACAACATGTAAGAGATATTATCCATTGTGGTGGTACAATGTTAAAAAGTGCACGCTGCCATGAATTCCATGATGAAGCCAATCAACAGATTGCCGCTAATAATTTAAATAAATTAAAAATCGATGGATTAATTGTTATTGGAGGCGATGGCTCTTTTTTTGGCATGTTAGCGCTTGATAAATATTACAATGGACAATTGATTGCAATACCTGGAACTATCGACAATGACGTGGATGGCACAGATCACACCATTGGCTTTGCTACAGCCGTTAATACCGCTATTGATGCTATAGATAAAATTAGAGACACCGCTGATGCATTTGAGCGTGTATTTGTAATTGAAGTTATGGGTAGGCACAGTGGATTTTTAGCATTGAACGTTGGGATCGCTAGTGGCGCAGAGCAAGTTATTACCTTTGAAAACTTCAAAAACCCTGGCGTTGAACTACAAAAAATTGCCGAACATATAAAGCTTAGTAAACAAAAACGTGGTGCCAGTAGCTATTTAATAGTCGCAGCGGAAAATCTTTGGCCACAGGGAATAGAACAGCTGTGCATCGATCTTCAAAATTATGCGAATATCAAATGTACACCTTGTATTTTGGGTTATATCCAAAGAGGCGGCTCTCCGGTACCTAAAGATAGAATAATGGCCACAAAGATGGGAGTCGCAGCGATAGATGCCGTTATTGCAAATAAATCAATGATTATGATTGGAGAGGTTTCTTCGAAAACTGTAGAAGTTAATTTAGAACAAGCTGTTAAACATAGAAAGCAAGTTAATGGCGATTTGTTAATGGCTCAAAATTCTATTTTAGACATTGCTGAATTAGCAAAGATAAATAAACTTTAAACTTAACGAAAGCTGTTCACTAACCAAGTACGGCCTGCTTTACTTTGTCTTTATAACTACGACTAACTTTCATTTCTTTATCATTAGTGAGTATTAAGTAATATTCGCCACTTACATGATTACCAAATTTATCGATGTAAGTTTTATTTACAATGCTAGACCGATGAATACGGATAAACACTTTTGGATCAAGAATTTCTTCGAGATCTTTCATTGTTTTTCTCAAAATATGGGTGCCACTATGAGTATGGACACACATATAATCGCCTGCAGCATCAATGCAAAGTATATCCTTGGTTGGTACTAATGTGGTTTCACCAACATCTTTAATGGCTAACACATCAGAATACTGACTTACACTAACCGGGGTATTGGATGCGAGCTCTGCTAATATTTGTTCACAATCATTACCAGTAACTTCGCTAACTAACTGTACAAGTTTATGTTTATGCTCGCCATCTTTAGCATGTTCTAAGGTTTTAACGACCTTATCAATGGCACTGCCTAGCCTTTCATGATCAACGGGCTTTAATAGGTAATCCAAGGCATGTATTTCAAACGCTTTAATGGCATATTGATCGAATGCTGTGACAAAGATAATAAGCGGCATATTATCATGCATTTCTTCTAGAGCCTGAACTACTTGAAAGCCATTTATTTCAGGCATTTGAATATCAAGAAAAACTAAATCTGGTTGCTGCTTGGTGATTTCAGATATTGCCTCACGCCCATTACTGCATAGCGCACAAACATCAATAATATCAAAAGCGCTTAGCCTTACAGCTAAGCCCTTTCGTGCCAGAGGTTCGTCATCAACAACTATTGTTTTTAGCTTTTCATTCATTCGTCATGGTCAAGTTGAAAAGGAATACGTATGTTTATTTTAACGCCTGTAGGAATATTGTCACTAACAACTATAGAATAATTATTATCGTATAGCGCTGACAACCGATCTTTGGTGTTAACAAGCCCTACACCATTCTCCCTGTGTAAATTACCATTTTTAATTTCAGCACCAGGACCGTCATCTGCAATCTCTAACTGAAGATCATTCGCAAACCTTGATACTTTAATGGCAATAGTTCCACCATGTTCTTTAACAGCTATGGCGTATTTGATTGCATTTTCAACGATTGGTTGAAACAGCATACTAGGCACTAAAGCATTTTGACAATTGTTTTGTACTTCAAAAGTAACTTTCAAACGTTCTTCAAACCGTACTTTTTCTATTTCTAGATAAAGGTTTACCGCTTTTACTTCTTGCGACAAGGTTACCTTTTTCATTGGGTCCATATCCAATGAATAGCGTAAAAAGTCACTGAGTTTAGTAACCATACCATTGGCAGTTTTATTATCATTAATTAAAACAAGAGTAGAAATTGCATTTAAAGTGTTAAAAAGAAAATGAGGGTTTAACTGATAACGCAGCATTTTTAACTGTGCTTGGTTTGCCATATTATTAGCATTTAAAACTTTTTGCTTTTCTTGTTGCAACATTTGGTAGTACTTAATACCAAAATACAAGCCACTCCAACTTAAAATGATGTAGAAAGACCACAACGTATTTTGGCTATAGTACCAAATCGAGTCTGGCTTCCAACCGTGCTTGTATATCTCCCAATAAGTAATATTCTTGACTATTTGCCATAACAAACCAGTTATAAATGATGAGCTTATGATAACTAATGCTATTTTTATAGGAGAGAGATTCCAAGCTTTTTGGTAGATGTAACGTAGAGGAATAGAAATGATTGCACCTGCATAGGCACTTAAAAAGATCACCCAGATAAATAAATCTCTTAAGTCATGTAGTAAAGACCCAAGGAAGTGAACCAAAGCAAAACCAATCCAGCCACCAATATGCAGTAACCAGAAAAAACGATTTCGATTTTCGATAAACTCTTGCCAATTCAAAATATTACTCAACAATTAAAATACTTAAGTTATAACATCATTATCACTTAAGATAAGTGTAAACACACTGTAATTAATCGTAACAATATTGCTACTTACCGCAAAGTTACGCCTGTAGAAGACGTTCAAGTGCCTTAATTGATTGATTTTTACTTTGACATGCTAGGCTTTCAGAAGGTTCTATATTTTGATCAAAAAACCATAAAGCATTGATTATAAGAGACAATTCATAGTAACGCGTAACCTTATGGGTATTGATGATAGGTGTAGAAAAGGATAAAACGTCTATATTTTTATTGAAATCACTAATGAAACTCTTATGCAATGACTCATCAATATTGTTAATTGCTAAACACATCCCTAGGTCAAACTCTGGCTCAGCTAATACGCAATACTCCCAATCAATCAACCATGGTTGTTGTTGAGCAATGACAATATTATCAAAATTAACATCACCATGACTGACAACGAGGCGATTATTATCTATCGCTAACGATGCAATTATCTTGTTTGAAAGGTATTTGATCTGGGATTTGTCTTTTAAACTAAGCGCAGCATTTTTTAGAAGGTAGTCAATGATATTTCGTGGTTCAAATTCAGCCAGCGAACATTTTAATTGTTGGCATTGAGAGATTACACGAGCAGCCTGAGATAAGTTTTGAATTAATGGCAAGCCACTGTCGCTAAGTGGTTTACCATCAATAAACTCTGTTACTAGATAGCCTTGCTGGTAACAACTTTCGATTACTGCTGGTCCGAAGCCTAATTTTGCAGCTTGAATCTGTACCTCTTGTTGATTTTTCCATTGTTCCTTGGTGATACCTGTTTTATTCAAAAATATTTTAAGAAAAACAGAATGTTTTTTTGTGATAACTTTAAAGCATTGATGACTTAAACCATTCGTCAGTTCAATCACCTGAGTATGATCAACTAAACAGCTACTTGTTGATAAAATATCATCGAGTAATAACACTGTTATCCTCTATAGCTTCATTAAGCGTTTTCTGCTCTGACTTATACAAATTAAGCCAATTAATAAAACCAATAACGCACATTAAAATATTAAACGCAGCGAGTGCTGCTGTAGGTTCAAGGCCTTTTTGTAAATATAAAAATACCGAAATACTATTTATCACAAACCAGTACAACCAGTTTTCCAATAATTTTATCGTAACTAAATACGTCGTTGCGATTGCAAACACCGTAGTAAATGTATCCAAGTAGGCATAATCAGCATGAGTAAAGTTATCCATATACCAACCTAATCCAACACTTAGAATTGTTAAGCAACAGATAAGTTTAATATGCTTTATCACTGGCCATGTACATACAGGCATAGTGTTATTGGCCGTGAGCACATCCGAATTTTGCCAACGGTACCATCCATAAATTGCCATTGCCATGTAATAAACACTTAGCAAGGATTCCATCAATAACGACACATCATAAAAAATAATGGTAAATATCAATGTACTGATAAAAGCAGCAGGCCAACACCAGCTATTATTCGCGGCCACTAATACCACATAGGCGATAGACAAGCCTACTGCCAGTAATTCCCATAAAGGTAAGCCGATAAAATAATTAATGATACTTTCCATTAGATGTTCTTTACTCGATTGTTATATTTCAGCTTCAGGTTCACTTCGATCACCACTGATAAATTTGCAAACAAACACAGCACTGCCAAGAGTTTGATGGACTTGCTTTATTTCTTGCATAACGGTAGCAACAGCTAAATCATAATCACCAAACACTTGAGTACTCATGCCATTAGTGACTACTTTTAATCCGTCAACCGCTCTTAACGTTCGAATAAAAGACCAAATCTCAGCTTTAAACTTTTCTTCAGCTAATGGGTATAAACTTATTTCAATTGATATTTGCATAACTTTCTCATTCTGTGAAACAAGTACGATCGCTACTTGCTTCAATATTAAAAGGGCGATTAACCAATTATAACCGCCCTACTAAGCTTGTTTAGATTAAAATTGATAATCTAATGTAACACCAAATTCTGCTGGTGCAGCTAATTGATAGTAACCTTTAGCTGTGTATAGATCTCGAGGATCATTACCAAAATAAAAGCCACGTGTTTGGTAGTCTTTATCAGTAATGTTACGTCCCCAAAGCTTAACTTGCCAACTGTCTTGGAAATATGTGATTGAAGCATTTAATAAATCAATAGCATCAGATTTTTCTTCATGTGTATCGGAGAAAAAGTATTCATCCTTTCCATCGACATTAACATTCACTAACCATTGATCATTCACATAGTAATTAACACCAACATTGTATTGATATTTTGGCGCGTGGGCTTGCTCACGCCCTGATAAGTCATCACCATTGCCATTAATAAAATCTACGTATTCTGAGTCTAGTAAACCAAACGCACCATACACTTCAAAAGAATCGGTAATATTCCATGCAGCGTCAATTTCAATACCCTGGTTAGTACCTTCAGCAGCATTATCTAAATAAGTAATAAATTCTTCACTACCATCTGGACGTTTGTTTGCTGCATACGTACTTACTTGCATGTCAGTTCTATCCATGTAAAACACTGCAAAACGAGCATAAGCATCACCATCTAGGTAGTTTTGTTTTAAACCTAGTTCGTAGTTCATTACATATTCAGGTTCAAATTCACGATTTTCATCACTCAAGCTACCACTTGAATTTACACCGCCAGCTTTAAAGCCACGGTTTACTGAGCCATATACTAATGTGTTGGCCGATGCTTCATAAGCTAATACAATTTTACCACCAACCATAGTATCCGAAGGCTCAAATTCACTACCTTCAGAATTGCTGTAATCTGCATCTCTGTCTTCAACACGAATACCGGTTGTTAATGTTAAGTTATTTGTAAGAGAGCTATCGAATTGCACAAATCCAGCAATCGTAGTGGCTTCAAATTCTGATAAATAATCGCCATCGTTGTAGGTATATTCACGTAACAAGTCTTCGCTTTCGCTTTTGTGGTAAATGCCGGCAACCCATGAAGTGGTATCAGCGAATATTTGGTGATCGGGCTTAGAAACTAATCTTACTTCCTGAGTTGAAGTAGTTTTATCTCTAAAATAATGATCTGTGGAAGAATAATCTCCCCAAGGGCAATCATTTTCTATACATAATTCAGGGTTACTCCAATCTTCATCATAGCCATAACCAAGATCTGAGTCGGCATAACTTAAAATTGAAACAACGTCGATGCTTTCTAAACCGGTATATGTAGCTTTTACACTTGTCGCAATAGTTTCTTGTGTATCAAAGCCAGGTTCATCCGACAAAGTATTACGAGTGTTATCTAAAGAGAAAGCATCATAACCATTATCAAAGTCTAAATAAAATACAGTCATATCTAGAGTTAAATCATCACTAGCTTGGTACTTAAGCTTAGTTCTAACCGTTAATTCATCTTTATTATTAGTATCTTCTTTATCTAAGTAAGTGTTTTCAATAAACCCATCACTTTGAAATTGTTCAACAGCTAATCTATAACCAAGCTTGTCACTTGCAGGACCAGACAGCATTAACCCTAAAGATGACGAATTATAGTTACCCACCATTGCCTTAACAGAGCCTTCAAACTCATCGCTAGGATCAAAGGTAGTTATATTGATCACACCTGCCATAGCATTAGCACCGAATTTAGTGCCTTGAGGGCCTCTAAACACTTCTACTTGTTGAACGTCATATAACGACGCAGCACTGCCAATTCCTGTAAAGTCGACTTCATCAATTATCACACCAACAGATGGGTTAATTGGTTCTTTAAATTGACTACGCTCGCCTATTCCGCGTATTTGATAATAACGGGCACGACTTGAACCACTGGAAAAGTTTACATTTGGTGTAGCTAGGACAATTTCTTCAAGGTTTTGCGCGTTACGTAGCGCTATATCATCACTATTAACGACTGATAGAGATGATGCTGTTTTTTGCAGATTTTGTTCACGAAAGTCGCCGACTACTTGAATTACTTCAAGATCTTTGTCTAATTCAGCATCAGTCGTTGTTTGGGCAAATACAGTGGTTGGTATTAAAGCCATTGTTATAGCAGTAGCTAAAGATGATTTAGTGGCTTTAAATGTGTTTTGAAAGTTCATTACAGATCTCATATTAATTTTATAATGGAGATCCGGCACAAAGAAGGAAATATAGAAATTGGAATAACGTTGTAAAAGAAAAGTTCCCAAATTCTTAACCATCCCTACGCCGGTATTATCCGGTTCAGGTTCAAAGGGTTTGCTTTTACAATAGTTAATTGTGAAGTGCATCTCAGTTATCATTGCTTATACAACGATAACACCCCCTGGCTCGGTGCGAATACTATCAAGTTTTCACACTTTGTAAATACTTGTAACTATAATAACTTGAACTTTTACTCTATAAATTTTGTGATAACTACAAACAAAAACACATAAGCCAGATAAAAATCTGGCTTATTAACAAGTGAAGTTTTGAATTGTTCTAAAAAGACAGCATTGGTCCTAGTCGTTTACCACCAAGTAAATGCATATGAATATGATAAACCTCTTGGCCACCATGACTATTACAATTCATAATCAAACGATAACCATCTTCACTAATCCCCTCTTCCCTTGCTAACTTTTTAGCAACGGTGATCATTCTTCCAAGCGTTAACTCATCTTCTTCTTCAACATCATTAGCCGTTGGAATTAGTTTATTAGGAATAATCAAAATATGTGTAGGCGCTTTAGGTGAAATATCACGAAATGCAGTGACTAAATCATCTTGGTACAGCAAGGGGGTCGGAATTTCTTGGCGAATTATTTTTGAAAATATAGTTTCTTCACTCATAACGATTCCTTTATTGTGCTGGTACGGCAGGTGCTTTAAAGCTTGCTAGCATGGCGTTTACTAACTCTTGTATTTTGGCTTGTTTTTCTTCAACAGGTATCTTGGTTTTCTTAATTGCTTTAGAAACCACAGAACGCCATACAGACTTTCCTTTAGCAGGATCAACAAAATCTATAATGATGGTCCCTTCAACGTAATCTTTTATTTCAACTTGTTGCACTGGAGTTATACCACCGTAGCCATAATGGCCTCTACAACGCCAACATTGATAAAAACCAGTGTTGTAAGTTCTTAATTGAGTTTTATCTTTAGTAACTAATTGGAAACGCACTTGCATGTCTGCATCAGCTTTATCTGCTTCAACCATACCTTTTTGTTTTAAGGTGTTAGTTATCGCCTTAATTAAACGATCGTTATCCAGACTACTCAAGTTGCGATTAAGTTTCTTTGACGCTTCTTGGTTCGCTTCAAAGTCATCTAAAACTACGAATGTTTGTAACTGATCAAAGTTATATTCTGGATTGTAATCAATATCAGGGTTATAGCTTGTGGCACAACCTGAAAGTAAAAGTAATAAGGCAGCTAATTTAAAACATGAAAATTTCATAAATACATCTCAATAAAAGTCTATGTAATTAATAATACTAAGAATAATATAAAAAGGTAGATTTATTTAGTTTTAAATTGAAGAAGTTAAAGAATAGCTTGGGAACTAGAACAAGTTCAGCAAGTATGAATTTGTTAATAGGACGATTTAATAAAAAAGCAATGCTACCTAAGGCCGGACTTGAACCTGTACGTCGCGATTATATGAGTGACGTGGGATTATAAATATCTTTAAACGTTATATACATTTAAACACTGAAATAAGATCAGCAGAAATGAATTTGTTAACAGAATATTTTGATAAAGAAAGTAATGGTACCCGGGGCCGGACTTGAACCTGTACGTCACGTTTATATGAGTGACGCGGGATTTTAGATAACTTTTAACGTGATGATATACATCTAGATACTGAATAAATTCAGCAGATATAAAATTGTTAACAGGATATTTGTATAAAGAAAGTAATGGTACCCGGGGCCGGACTTGAACCGGCACGTCCGTTAAGACGTGGGATTTTAAATCCCATGTGTCTACCAATTCCACCACCCGGGCATAATACTTAAAAAGTATGGGAAGCATTTTTTAGAGTAGAGATTGGTTCCCTACTTTCAATCACAACTGAATGTTAAACACGGAGTTATAAATGAGAAATTGGAGCGGCTAACGAGACTCGAACTCGTGACATTCACGTTGGCAACGTGATGCTCTACCAGCTGAGCTACAGCCGCTTCATATAGAGCTATGTTACTTAATACATTGTAGAAATGGTCAATACCATAAATGGTACCCGGGGCCGGACTTGAACCGGCACGTCCGTTAAGACGTGGGATTTTAAATCCCATGTGTCTACCAATTCCACCACCCGGGCATTGTATTCCTATTCAAGGATACTGCCTGTCATTTCTACATGACTAAGTAGCAAAATATTAGATTGGAGCGGCTAACGAGACTCGAACTCGTGACATTCACGTTGGCAACGTGATGCTCTACCAGCTGAGCTACAGCCGCTTTATATAATCTATTTTGTATTGTTAAATTGGAGCGGCTAACGAGACTCGAACTCGTGACATTCACGTTGGCAACGTGATGCTCTACCAGCTGAGCTACAGCCGCTTAATTTAATCAATACGTTCTTCGTACAATCAACATAGTTGATGAAATGGTACCCGGGGCCGGACTTGAACCGGCACGTCCGTTAAGACGTGGGATTTTAAATCCCATGTGTCTACCAATTCCACCACCCGGGCAAAGTGGAGGCGGGTCCCGAAGTCGAATCGAGGTCCACGGATTTGCAATCCGCTGCATAGCCACTCTGCCAACCCGCCAATATTCATCAACTAGTTGGTGATGTACTTCCTTAGAAAAAATTGGAGCGGCTAACGAGACTCGAACTCGTGACATTCACGTTGGCAACGTGATGCTCTACCAGCTGAGCTACAGCCGCTTCAAGATGTCGACTCCTTGTCAACGGATGTGCATTCTACATCGTTCTATTGATGAGTCAACACTTTACTTTCAATTTTTTTCTATTTTTTTCTGTTTGCTTAAAATACGACTAATATGCCGATTTTTTAGCTAAAAATTGTAATTTAATTAACCAGGCTATGTAAATAAATGTTTATTATTTTTTTGAAAATTCTGGCCAAGCCGCTTTAAGATATTGAAACATTGATATAAAAGCAAATGCAGTGGCAAAAAAGTAAAAGCCCCATGCAGCATAATTAATCACAATTGCGGGTAAATCAAACAGTACTAATGGGATCGGATAGTCTGGGTTCCAAATTAAGCCCATTAATGCCAACATTTGCGCAGCAGTTTTCCATTTGCCTAACTCAGATACTGCAACATCGCCACGTTTGCCTAAGTCAGCCATAAACTCTCTAAGGGCAGAAATTATTATTTCACGAGCAACCATGATTAAAGCAGGAACGGTAACCCACAGGTTACGATATTCAGAAACGATTAAGACTAAAGCGATAGTTACCATGAGTTTATCGGCTACTGGGTCTATAAATGCGCCAAAATTACTCGACTGCTTAAGTTTTCGTGCTAAATAGCCATCTAATGCATCACTAACTGAAGCTATCCAGAAAACTGCAAACGATGCAAAGTTTGACCAATTTTTTGAAAATGTATCAGGCATCATATCGTGCATATAAAACACAACGACAAAAACAGGGATTAAAATTATCCGAAACAGGGTTATTTGATTAGGTATTGTCCACATAAATCTACTACTGGCTTGTTATTATAAATACATTGTACAGGAAGAAGGTTAATTGTCATGTAAGCTATTAAAAATATTTGTCGCTAAATCTTTACTTATCCCTGGTACTTTCATTAATTGCTCTATGGTTGCTTTTTTAACTTCTTGTAACCCGCCCAAATATTTAAGCAGAGCCTGACGTTTTTTAGCGCCTATTCCAGGAATTTCTTCCAAAGTTGACTTCGTAGCGACCTTCCCTCTTTTAGCTCGGTGCCCTGCTATTGCAAAACGGTGTGACTCATCTCTAATATGTTGTACTAAATGTAGTGCAGGTGATGTAGCAGGCAATGAAATTAGCTGGTGTGAGCCAGCCATAATAAGCGTTTCTAATCCCGGCTTTCTAGACTCTCCTTTCGCCACACCAATCAACATAGGAGATTTTGTTAAATTTAATTCCGCGAAGAATGTTTCTGCTCGTGCTAGTTGCCCTTTACCACCATCAATAAATACAATATCAGGTAAATTATCTTCATCAGTCATTTTTCCGTAACGCTTATTAAGAGCAAATGACATCGCAGCATAATCATCTCCGGGAGTAATACCATGAACATTGTAGCGTCGATAATCACTCTTTAGCGGACCTTCAGTATTAAAAACTACACAAGACGCAATCGTCTGCTGACCCATAGTGTGACTTATATCGAAACATTCGAGCCGCTCTATTGGTTTAGATAATTCAAATTCATTATTTAAATCTCTAAAACGAGCTTGCATCGACTCTTTATGGCTATTTTTTACATTTAAGGAATTTTCAGCGTTAGTCGTTGCAAGTTTTAAATAACGAGCACGTTCACTGCGAACATTAACTGACAATTTTACGTCACGTTCTGCCTGTTTAGACAATAATGTAGCTAATTGTTTTTGAGAATCAAAAGCAATAGGCAATATTATCTCCTTAGCGATATTATCCTGATCAATACCCTCGCCTAAATAATGTTGACTTATAAATGCTTCTACGACTTCTTCATCACTGGTATTGGCAGGTATATTTGGAAAATAACTCTTACTGCCAAGAATTTTTTGATCCCTAATAAATAACAAATGCAAACAAGCTTGATTTTTTAACCGATAGAAACCAATCACATCAAGCTCTGCAGTCGTACCGCTGACAAACTGCTGTTGTTGTACTTTTCTTAACGTAGCGATTTGATCGCGAAATCTCGCTGCACTTTCAAAATCTAACTGTTCACTGGCAACTTCCATACTGCTAACAAGAGAGGCGATTACCTGTTCGTTTTTACCTTGTAAAAATAATCTCGCCAAGTGAACTTGCTGTTGATAGGCGTCATCGGAAATTTTACCCACACAAGGGGCTGAACAGCGTTTAAGTTGATATTGTAAACACGGCCTAGAACGAGCTCGGTAATAACTGTCTTCACATTGTCTGATTGGAAACAGCTTTTGCATTAAGCGTAAGCTTTCCCAAACAGCTCCAGCGGTAGGAAAAGGACCAAAATACTCGCCTTTTACTCGCTTGCCTCCACGATGAGAACCCAGTTTAGGGTGTTTATGTGCACTAATTAATAAATAAGGGTAGGATTTGTCGTCTCTAAGTAGAACATTATACTTAGGTTGGTACTTTTTAATGTAGTTGTTTTCTAAAATAAGGGCTTCGCCCTCGGTATGAGTAACGGTAACATCAATGGCTTTTATATGGCTAACCAAAACTCTGGTTTTTACATTACCAACATCTTTTCGAAAATAACTGCTCAGCCGATTTTTAAGATCTTTTGCTTTACCAACATAAATAACAGTTTGTTCACCGTCATACATTCGGTATACACCACTTTGCTCAGTTACCGTTAATAAAAAAGCTTTATGGTCAAAAGCATTACTTTGCTCAGTCATCAAAATACCAATTATAAGTCTATTTAGATATAACTCTTAAAGCATTTCAGTGTTGAGCATGCCAAAGCGTATTGCTAAATGAGTTAGTTCGACATCATTGCTTACTGAAAGTTTATCAAACATGCGATATCGATAACTGTTGATAGTTTTACTGCTTAGACTTAATTGCTCAGAGATATCAACAACCTTTTCGCCGCGAGTGATCATCATCATAATTTGTAATTCACGTTCTGATAAACAGGCAAATGGGCTTTCGTCGGGTTTATTGAATTGGCTCAATGCCATTTGTTGGGCAATGCCAGGCGTTATGTAACGTTGGCCACTCTTAACAGCTTTAATCGCCTGGATCATTTCTTGTGGCGGCGTATTCTTGGTTAAAAAGCCTGAGGCTCCTATTTGCATTACTTTGGTCGGGAAAGGATCTTCAATATGGACGGTTAAAATTAACACTTTAATGTCTGGGTTATACCGTATGATCTTTTTAGTTGCTTCTAAGCCACCTATTCCTGGCATATTAACATCCATTAGAACAACATCAGGATTATGAGTACGACAATACTGCACAGCCTCTTCACCAGTTGACACTTCACTAACAACTTCTATTGTTGGAGCATCTTCTAATAAACGTCTGATCCCCATTCTAACTAAATCATGATCATCAACTAACAATACTTTGATCACTTACTTTCCCCTAAGGTGAGCTAAGGCTCTTTATTATTAATATAAAAATATCACATATGTACTACGTGGTTAAAGTTTATTTTGGGTAAGCCAGTTATTAAGTAACCCTATTTGGCCATTTTTATAGGCAGCATAGGTAATTCTTATCGCATTAGATAATATAACACTGTCATTCCAATCAGTCTGATCGCTAATTTTTGCGTAACATTCGATGGCTTCAGCGGTTAAATAGCCCCTAACTTCTTTCTTACCGTTATCTTTTTGCTTATCTCGAAATCTTTTTTGCTTTTCAGCATTGGTTAATGCTGCTTTTTTGCTAGTCTTAATAGTCATAGGCATTACCTCATAATGAATAAGGTCTATGGTTACGGATAACCAAACTAATTGCAATTTATTTCAAAAAAATATTGTTTAGTGTACAAGTGTTCGCTAAAGTAGCGACCAGAATTTTCTGATAATGATAATTGATGATAATTTTCATTATCTACACATTTAATTGAGAAAGTAGAGTCATGACAAAACAAAACTCATTTGACAAAGCAGGTCTAATTCAAGCAGGTACTGGTGAATTATTTGGTCCTGGAAACAGCAAGTTACCTTCAGATAATATGTTGATGATGGATCGCATCATTAAAATCACTGACGAAGGTGGTAAGTATGGTAAAGGTGAAATTATTGCTGAACTAGATATCACTCCAGATCTTTGGTTCTTCGATTGTCACTTTAAAGGCGACCCAGTAATGCCAGGTTGTTTAGGCCTTGATGCTATGTGGCAACTAGTTGGGTTCTTCTTAGCATGGTCAGGTGGACCAGGTTTAGGTAGAGCGTTAGGTGTGGGTGAAGTTAAATTTACTGGCCAAATACTACCAACTGCGTCTAAAGTTACCTACCGTATTGATTTAAAACGTGTGATCAAGCGTAAATTGTTCATGGGTTTAGCTGACGGTACAGTAGAAGTTGATGGTCGTGTAATTTACACCGCAACAGATTTAAAAGTTGGTTTGTTTGAAGATACTTCAAAATTCTAATTTCTAGTTTCTAGTTTCTAAAAAAATAAAAGGCTGCCAATTGGCAGCCTTTTTGTTAGAAAATTAACATTCTAAAATAAATTATTTAACTACGACGTCTTCTAAACAATAAAGCCATACCTGCAAATAACGATAAGAAGCCAAACCCTGCCCCTCTACGCTCTGTTTTTTCATCAAGCTCTTCAGAACAATCGTTTATTACAAATCCTTCACCTGTTGGTGTTAATTTTACCGCAACCAATACGTCTTGTTCAGCATCAGGGATTACTTCACCATCAATAGAGAAAGGTTCACCCTTAGAATCAAGCTTAGGTGCTTTAATCCATGCGGTACCTAAAATTACATTTTCGTCATTGATATCTCTGGCTTCTACGATTGTATATTTTTCTTGATCTTCACAGCTTAAAAACTGATTAACATTATAAAACGCATCATCATTTATGCTGTATAAAAAGCCGTGGCGACGACGTGGAGTACTTGGACTGTCGACGAAATCTTCTACTTCACCTTCACCAACAATCATGCCATTTATATTAATGCCATGCGGGTAACTCGACGAGCCTTTAAAGAAATCTACCGGGAAAACAGGCGTTATTTCAGCATCGTTAGCATTGGCATAATAGAACTTAGTTCTGGCTTTACCATTTACGTATTTGTACATATAACCTGTAAAAATACCGTCATTGTTTATTTCTATTGCTTTTGATTCGAAATAATCATCACGATCAGTAAAATCGATTATCTCACCATCTTTAAATATTGCTGCAAAACTACCAACACTCTCGCCTCGACTTGGAGTAGTTTCATCTTCATCCCACCAAAAATGAGAATAACCTACAATGATACCCGCATCATTAATACTTAACGCGTCACTAGTAAAAGGACGTTTATCATCTGGATGAATGTTTACTACGCCTCGGCCCAAATCTGTTGCTGTTACCAGGGTACCGGTTTCATCAACTTCCCATTTAAAAGCATTTGAGTAGTACAAGTTTTGGCGAATAATTTGAACACAAGCCTCGAAAGGCATGTCGTCTAAACGATCGTCACAATAGTCACCTTCTTCTTCTAAATCTTCAAGAGCATTAGGGTTCAAATCAACACTAGAAGTACCAATTGCAACTGTATTTCCATTTATTGAAGCGAGATCGTTTACAGCTGACAAACCACCGTAATGATTCGTCGTTTCGTCTAACTCAGTAAAAGGAATTAACTCAAACTCAACAGAGCCATCAACACTTCGTATCCAACCACGACTGGTAAAATCACTTACCCAATGAATATCTAATTCACTGCCACCATCATCAAACGGCGGTAAAGATAAAAAAGGAGCTGATGAATAACCGTATACTAAACCTTCATCCGTTATTCCTTTCGGAACATCAACGGTTGAACGAGTTAAATTGCCATCTTCGAAAGCAACATCAAATACAGGCAGCTCAGTTGCGGTGGTTGTGTTCGGTTCATAAACATAAATTTGCGCATCGCCGTATTTTTGGTAAAGAGTACTACCTTTCCCTCTTAACCAAAGAATAGTCCAAGATAAAGCATTGGCATCAGGGTTACCGGCACGTAATGCTTCTTCAGCTGCATCATCTATTTTAAATAAATCATAGTAATTATCATGAGTATTATTAGCCAGGCGTACAATTTCATCATAATCATCGCCATCTTCAGCGAAATGTTGAAATTGGACAGGGAAATTATAGGTAGTTTGTCCAGACAGTAAAACTTGTCCGACATTGTTTTGTTCAATGCCGTATGTATTTTCAACGGAGTCTACAATACCTAAATCTTCAATGGTGTATGTTACAGCTTGAGCTGCGGGTGCTAATAATGCACCTGAAATGCTTAGCGCTAAAACGGATTTTATCAAGGTTTTCATTAACTACTTTTCTCTTGAATTTCTTCTAATTCTTGCCAACGGTCAAAAGCCTGTTCAAACTTGGCTTCAGCTTCTTGTAATTTTTTTAATACTTGTTGAGTTTTATCTGATGATTGGGTGTAAAAATCGGCTGCATTTACTTGCATCTGATAATCATCCACTTGCTGTTCAAGGGTTTCCAATAATTCTGGTAATGATTCTAACTCATGTTTTTCTTTAAAAGATAATTTATTTTTAACTTTTTTTACTTCAACGGGTTTTACCTGTGGTTTTTCTTTAGTTTTGTCTTTGAGTGTAAATTTTGCATTTTGTTCCGCCTTGTAAGATAAATAATCTTCAACGTCACTATAACCACCTACTATTTGGGCAATTCGGCCACTACCATCAAAATACAAACAACTATTTACACAGTTATCGACAAAATCTCGATCATGACTAACCAATAGTACAGTACCTGGGTAATTAGCGACAACCATTTCTAATAACTCTAGAGTTTCAATATCTAGATCATTAGTAGGCTCATCGAGAATCAATAAATTACTTGGACGTAAAAATAATTTAGCGAGTAATAAACGATTTCTTTCACCACCAGATAAAGCACGTACAGGTGTTCGAGCTCTTTTAGGGCTAAATAAGAAATCTTGTAAGTAACCTAACACATGACGGGTCACACCGTTAACAGTTACTTCTTGTTTACCTTCAGAAACTGCATCTTGTACCGTCATATTCACGTCAAGCTGTTCTCTGTGCTGATCAAAATAAGCAACTTCCAAGTTAACGCCAATACGCATTTTGCCAGATGTTGGTTTATATTGATCAGTTATCAGCTTAAGTAACGTTGATTTACCTGTACCGTTACCACCAATTAACGCTAAGCGATCACCACGACTGATAAGTAACTCAAGATCTTCAATAATAGTTTTGTCATTAAAGGCAATAGATAAATCGGTACATTCAAATACCAACTTACCACTTCTCTCGCCTTGCGACAGCACCATCTCACCTTGTTTTTTAACATCTCTGCGAGCTTTTCGCTCAAGACGAAGCTTTTCTAATGCTCGAACACGTCCTTCATTACGAGTTCTACGGGCTTTAATACCTTGTCGAATCCAAGTTTCTTCTTCTGCTAAACGCTTATCAAATAATTTATTTTGCGTACTCTCTACTTCTAAATCATGCTCTTTTTGTGCTAAATAAGTATCATAATCGCCAGGGTAACTCGTTAATATACCTCGGTCTAAATCGACAATACGAGTAGCTAGTGAACGTATAAATGCCCTATCATGTGAAATAAATATTATCGTTCCTGCGTAATTTTTTAAGAAATTCTCTAACCACAACACACTTTCTATATCTAAGTGGTTAGTAGGTTCATCTAGGAGTAATACATCGGGATTTGTTACAAGTGCTTGAGCTAGCGCAATTTTTCTTAACCAACCACCAGAGAGCTCATTGACATTCTGATCAGGATTTAACGAAAGTTTACTTAACACTTGTTCAACGCGTTGTTCATCTTCCCAAGCATTGTTTTGCTCAAGTTCCGTTTGAATTTGTGCCATTTTATTTAAATTGGCTTCACTTGGGTCTTCAGTGACCACATGAATAATGTCGTGATATCTTTGGATCAAGACACCGTTTTCTTTTAAACCATCTGACACATAAGTAAAAATTGTTTGGTCACAAGATTTAGGAGGATCCTGAGCGAGCATTGCCACATTAACTTCATTAGATATCACCAACTGGCCATCATCTAGATGTTGCATACCCATTAATATTTTCATTAATGATGATTTACCTGCGCCATTTCGACCAACCAAACATACACGTTCGCTGGTTTTAATACGCAATTCGGTATTATCAAGTATTTTGTCTTCGCCAAAGGCTAATTCGGCGTTAGTTATTCTAATTAGTTCCACTGATAAACTCTTGTAATTGTTCTTCGTTAAATGGCCAATATAAGGCCATATTACTATGTAAATGCTCTAGTACAGGAATACTTGTACTGTATAATTCAACCAACTTAGGCTCATTAATAATATCAACGTAGGCAATATTATCTTCGCTGATAAGATTTTTACATAATTGCTCAGCTATTTCGCACAGATGACAGCCATCTGTGCCATATAAATTATATTGTATTGTGTTCATTAAAAGCCTTTCATTATATACGGCTGATACACCAGCTGTTATGAATGTGCTTATTTCGCTTGAAGTCAAAATCACGAGTAACTTCGGTTAAGCACTCAGCTTTAAGGCCAACAAGATTTAATCCGTCAAAGTCCATTTTAAAACCACGCTTGTTATTAGTGAAAATTAATTCACCTTGATCAGCAACTGATTTCATTCCGGTTTTAATCAAATCCAAATGGTCACGTTGCACATCAAATGTAGTGTTCATTCGTTTAGAATTAGAAAATGTTGGTGGATCAATAAATACCACATCATATTTATTTGTGTTTTCTTTTAACCACTGCAAACAGTCAGCTTGAACGAATTCATATTTATGACCACGTAACTTATTTAGTTCGAAATTATCTTGAGCCCAGTCTAAATAGGTTTTTGACATATCAACGGTAGTTACTTTTTCAGCGCCATTAATTGCAGCTTGTAATGAAACAGATCCGGTATAGGCAAAGAGGTTTAATAAGGTTTTTCCTTTAGACTTTTTAGCAACAATTTTACGAGTCTTGCGGTGGTCTAAGAATAAGCCAGTATCAAGGTAATCCCACAGATTAACTTTTAGCAAGGCATCGTATTCTTTTACAATAAGTGCTTTTTTACTTTTGCTTAACTGCTGGTATTGATTTTTACCCTTTTGCTTACTTCGTACTTTTAACGCCACTTTATCAGTATCTATGTTTAATACTTTAGGGGCCCAATATATAGCTTCTTGTAAGCGCTGCGCGGCTTTAACTTCATCGATATCTTTAGGCGGCGCATACTCATGCAACACTAAATGATCGTCATATACATCAATGGCTACATTAAATTCTGGAATATCAGCATCATAAACTCGATAACAATTTACATCGTTTTGCTTTAACCATGATTTCAACCCTTTAACGTTTTTCTTTAAACGGTTGGCAAAATCTGAGTTCTGACCAGAAAAGTCTGTTTGTGCAGGTGTACGGTCTAATTGCCCTTCGTCAATGTTATATAGCGCTAATTGACAATCTAATGGGCCATTTTTGAATTTATAACGCTTAAAGCTAGATAGCTTTAATAGAGAGAGCATTTCAACATTCGCGGTAATTAAGCCAATTTTCCAGCCTAAAAACTCTTGTTTAAACACTTTGCCAAGTTCGGTAAACGTAGAAACGAGCTCTGGTAATGAACCAATACGTTCACCATAAGGCGGATTAAATAAAATATGGCCAGGTTCACCAAATTGATTTTTAAGATCTTCAGCTCTGCCCTGTTTAAATTCAATTAAATGACCAAGTCCTGCACTGCGAGCATTTGCTTTAGCCGTTTGAAGTACTCTCCCATCCATATCAAAACCAAATACTTTAACAGTACTATTAGCTAGGGCTTGGTCGGTTTCTAACTTAGCGGTATCTAACAATTGGTTAAATAGGCTCGCATCGTGAAATTTCCAGCGACTAAAGCCCCAATGTGTTCTATCGACACCTGGATACATTCCTGATGCCATAGACACAGCTTCAAGCATTAACGTACCTGAACCACACATAGGGTCAACCAATGGCTTACTTGGATCATTTAACCAACCAGAACGAACTACAAGAGCCGCAGCAAGGTTTTCTTTAATAGGCGCAGCACCAGAATTTTCACGGTATCCACGTTTAGATAGTGAACGACCAGAAAAATCTACATAAAACGTTACTTCATTTCTAAGTAAGCGAGCTTGTATACGTATATCCGGATTAGTTTTTTCAACAGATGGTCTGTCTAAACCTTCGTCTCTAAAGCAATCAACAATCGCATCTTTTACAGTTAAACCGCCAAATTGTGAATCACGAATGTGTTCATTTTTACCAACAAAATCGACAGCAAAAAAGTCTTCACTGGTGAAATGTTCAGTCCAATCTATGTCTTTAGCGGCTTTATAAAGTGCGTCTTTATCTTTTACAGGAGACGGTTCATCGATTCTTATAAGAATACGACTGGCTAAACGAGATTTTAAACAGGCTTGATATCCAGTTTCCATACTTGCAGTAAAATGAACGCCTTCAGGACGTTGTACGACTTCACTGCCGCCTATTGACGTTATTTCATCGGCTAAAAGTGGCTCTATGCCAAAAGAAGTTAAAGCTAAAAATTGTTTCATGGTGTGATCCAAAGCATTTGATGGCGCAGATTATAAACGACCCATTGCCATTTGTCTTAGCCAATTACTTTATTTAACTAAGAAATATCTGATATCAAAGCTAAATTTCGTACATTTTAAGTATACAATTAAACCGACTGATTAATTATCAAACACATTATCAAATTAATTAATAAATATGGTAAAATCTACTTGCAATCCTATAAGGCAATCCTTATAGTACGCATCGAATTCAGGCGCGGGATGGAGCAGCCTGGTAGCTCGTCGGGCTCATAACCCGAAGGTCGTCAGTTCAAATCTGGCTCCCGCAACCAATTCTTTGATTATAAAAGAGTTTCTGAATTCAAACATATTACAGGCGCGGGATGGAGCAGCCTGGTAGCTCGTCGGGCTCATAACCCGAAGGTCGTCAGTTCAAATCTGGCTCCCGCAACCAATTTTCTTTAATTAAGGGAATGTAGGAACTTTAATATTGTAAGTGTTACTGACTCATCAGTTCGCTAACATCAAAATAAGGGCTCCACAACAAATTAATTTTTAGAAAATACTGTAATATGACAATTAGTTTGAGAGAACCACGGACGCGGGATGGAGCAGCCTGGTAGCTCGTCGGGCTCATAACCCGAAGGTCGTCAGTTCAAATCTGGCTCCCGCAACCAATTCTTAACAAACTACGAAAAAGAAGCCCTAACGGGCTTTTTTCGTATCTGGAGTTTGATAATGTCATTAATGGGTTAATCAAAAAGCATAACCCGAAGGTCGTCAGTTCACTTATACCAGAACAGCGCTCCCGCAACCAATGCTCAACAAACTACGAAAAAGAAGCCCTTACGGGCTTTTTTCGTATCTGGAGTTTGATAATTTCACTCTTTGAGCCTCAAAGATTTAGAAAAAATGCACCGTCATCCCCCGCGAGTATAAGCGAGATGAGGGACCTCATCGAACGTACTGTGCATATATAGAATTTACTTATCAATTTTTTAAAATCGTTAAATTTGTTATCTCGTTACTTAACCGCTGCCGATATTCACCTAAGGTCTCCGCAACCAATGCTCAGCAAACACGATAAAAATCTAAAAAAGCCCTACAAGGGCTTTCATACCTGTAAATTAAGAAAACAATTAACTTGCTAAACGCATGCCTTTTTTATGTGTATTTTTATAATGCAATGGTGAAACTCCATACCAAGCTTTAAACGCTCGAGAAAAGTTCCCGTAGTTACAATAACCTAATTTAAATGCTAATTGCTCTGGCGTTAATTTGCCTTCTTGTAAGTAATAAATTGAATATGACTTTCTAATTTTCTCAACGATACTTTTAAAGTTAGTACCTTCCGCGTTTAATTTATTATTGAGGGTGCGCTCTGATATCCCGCAAATTTCAGCCACTAATAATTTGCTACAATTGCCATCAAGCAATAACTTCAAAATAATATTACTTACTTTAGAAGTAAAATTAAAAGCACTACTACGTTTCAAAAATTCGTCCACCATTTTATCCGATTGTTTTGCAAGTTTGTCATTTGCAAAAGGCAATTCAACATCTAACGTATTAGAATCAAAAACAACCTTAGTTTTATCTGCTGAAAACTCTATATTTTCACCAAAACAATCAATATATTCCTGTATCATTTCATCTTCAGGCGTCCAGGTTAAACAAACTTTTTTTGCCTTAAAATCAGCACCAATCATTAATTTTATAAACGTTAATGTTAAAGCGGCAAAAATATCAGAATAAAAATTTGAGTTTATGTCATTAAAATAGGTTTTCTCATCAAATGTTAAATAACTTTCAAAACTGTCCTGAATAAAATTAACCTTTATTGAGCTAGTAATAAATGGAAAACCATTTGTATAACGATGGCAAAAGTCATTTAAAGAATTGCTAAATAACAATCCAGTTCCAAACGATTGGAATATCGCCGGATTCAAATATTCACAGGCTTTAATCGCAACTATAGGTGACGCTTTCTTAACAACCAAATCAATATAATTACTACTCAAATGAGAAGGTATTCGCTTATAAATTGAATTGAATTTATTCATATCTATACCAGCTTCAATTAATGTTGAATCGACATCAACACCATACTTTTCAATCGTCGGCTGTAAAAACTTTAATGTGCCACTATAACTGTTGGCTAATAATTGGTGCATCTAAAAAACCCTTAAAACTAATGAAACTCTCGATTTAGAGAGTTCCTTTTAAGTTAAATATCTAAAATGAGATACTTTGAATGAGCATAAAACCATAATGTATCAGGGATTAATTATCCTAATACGCCATTTTCTTGCATGGTTTCAATCTCATCATTATTGAAACCCATCTCAGTTAAAACTTCCTGATTATGATGACCTACGCGACAACCTGCAGAGGTGTAGTTAGGCTGGTTTCTAGAAAATTTAATTGGTGACGCGATTTGCTTGATTTTATTGTTATCTGTTGTAGTTACTTCAACAACCATATTTCGCGCTTGCATTTGCGGATGTTCGGCCGCTTCTACCACTGTTAAAGTAGGTTCAACACAGGCATCAAGCTTAACGAATACGTCTTGCCAATAGTCAAAGTCGTGCTGTATAAATGCACCTTTTAATGCCGCGATTAACGGAGCTTGTGATTCAGCACTGTAGTCAAAACCATTTTTGATCAGGTCTTCTCTACCTATGGTTTGACAAAGTTGCTGCATAAACGCAGGTTCAATACTACCAACAGAAAAATAACGACCATCTTTAGTTTCGTAATGGTTGTAAAAAGAAGCACCATTTAGTGTTTCTTGCTCAAGTCCGGGAGCAATACCGCTGCCAAGCGCACCAGCACCACTCATAGCATTCAAAGCAAACGCTGCATCAGTCATACTGATATCTATATATTGTCCTTCACCACTAATTTGACGTTCTATTACTGCGGCAAGAATGCCGTTAACAGCATGCATTGACCCACCTGCTACATCTGCAATTTGAAAACCAACAGGAACAGGCCCGGTTTCTTTAGTACCGGTATAACTGGCTACACCAGCAATTGCTAAGTAGTTTATATCGTGGCCACCACGGTGTTTATACGGACCAGTTTGGCCATAACCAGTAATAGAACAATAAATTAATTTAGGATTAATCTCTTTTAATGATTGATAATCCAAACCAAAACGTTGCATAACACCTGGACGGAACTGTTCAATAACGATGTCATACTCTGTCACCATCTTTTTGACTAAATCTACGGCTTCCTGTTTTTTTAAATCCAAGCCAATAGACCGCTTAGAGCGATTTAGAGTTTGATGAATGTAAGATACGCCCTGCTCATCTAAAGGAGGCAATATTCTGGTAAGATCTTGACGGTTAGGCGATTCTACTCGTAGAACCTCTGCCCCCATATCAGCTAACATCATAGTTGCAAATGGGCCGGGTAATAACGTTGAGAAATCGAGAACTTTAAGAGATTTTAATGGCATGGGTTTGTCTATCCGCTTAATTAAATTAATGGCGACAAATTAAGCGAGAACAACTTTAACTACAATGACAAAATAACACCAATCTATGAACAAATCTTACTTTATCTCTTATCGAACAGCGGAGCTAGCCCTTAAGTATTTGATGACTGATAAGATTTTGGAGACGACCCAGTCCAGCGCTTAAATGCTCGGGCAAAATTATTATAGTTTGAAAAACCAAGTAAATGGCTAATGTCCGTTAAAGACAAATCAGAATTAGGTACGTAATCTAATGCTAATTCTTGCCGACAATCTTCCGTTAAACTCCTAAAGTTATATTCATGGCTTGCCAGCCGTCTTTGTAATGTCCTTTCGCTCATATGCAAGCGAGCAGCAATATTAGTAATAGATGCTTCATCGGTCGCTAAATTCTGTTTCACCAAAATTTTCACTTGATCAATCAAATGATACTTATCAATTTTTTTTAGTCCGTCCTTTAATGCTTTAGTTGACACAGTAGGCAATAAACCAGAAGCAAGGCCAGTGATATTTGAAACCTTACGTTCGAGCAAGTCTTTAGCAAAAACCATTTCTAACTTATTGGCTGAAACCTCAACTGGACAGCGAAAAAAACGTTGAAAATAGGTTTTATCTTTAATTTCAGGATATGGAACTTTCATAGAAATTGGCGAAAAGTCGTCACCGTAATGCTGCCGACACATGGTAATAAAAGCTGAAAAGAAAGCGTCAATATTGGCTTTTGGTACTTCAAGATTAGTTAAAACGTTAATTTGTAAACGATAACCTGCCTTAATTCTAACTAAATACATTCTCGCCGCATTTGAAAACAAACGGAAAAAACGAAACATAGTTTCCATACCTTCTAATGGCGTTTGGGTTAACCCCATTGAAGGCCCTAAAATATTGAATATTTTAGGGCTGGCAAATCGACCTGCTTTAATACCTACATTTTCATCCAAGGTTAAGTCATATAGCTTTTGCCAAAGCATACAGGAAACCTTATTTTGGACCTGATAGCCAATATCGCCAAGTCTAGCAACATCAACACCTTCATCAGCGAAAAACCCTATTTGATCAATTTCATATTCATCTAATAGCGGTAGCATCATTAATAAATATGTGGCCGAAACATAGATAAGATCTTCATCATCGGCAGTTGTTAAATGGTCAAACTGAGATTGAAACTTGGGCACTATTAAAAATTTCCAATTGAAAACAATTCTCATACTCTAACATCCTTGTCGCCTCAAGAGTACCCCGTTGTCGTCTCAAGAGTATTTGAAAATGATAATCAAATGTAACATCAGCTCAATTCCTAGCACACATCAGTTTAACAAAATTGCTAGTTCAATGAATTTAAAAACAATTATAAAAATCAAACATCACGGATTAATATTTATAAATCATGAAGTTAATAACACAGTTAAAAAAGCATAAAGACTCTTATTTGCAGTCGCCTATGCCGTCAAAACAAGAAAGAATTAAACGCTTACAATCATTAAAAGTTGCTTTATTAGAGCACCAAGATGAGTTGTGTGCTGCTTTAAATAATGATTTTGGACAACGCAGCAGCACAGAATCACAACTCCTTGATATTTTACCAACCATCAATTACATCAATTATTCATGTAAAAAACTTAAAGGTTGGATGAAATCAGAAAAGCGCCATTCAGGTTTATTGTTAGGCGGCGCTAAAGTCAAAGTAATGTACCAGCCTCTAGGTGTAGTAGGCATCATTGGCTCTTGGAATGCCCCCCTCACGGTAACACTTGCACCGTTGGTAACGGCTATATCAGCGGGTAACCATGCAATGATCAAAATGTCTGAATTTAACCCTTCTACTAATAAGGTTGTTGCAAAAATTATTGCACAAGCATTTGATCAACACTTAGTATCAATGGTTGAAGGTGAAGCAAGTGTATCAGCTGAATTCTCACAACTACCATTTGATCATTTAGTTTTTACCGGCTCTACCACTGTCGGTAAACATGTTATGAGCGCTGCAGCTAAAAACTTAACGCCAGTAACACTTGAGCTTGGCGGTAAATGTCCAGTAATTATTGGTGAAGACATGGACATTGATGATGCGGTTAGTCGTATTGTATTTGGTAAAGCCTTTAATTCCGGCCAAATTTGTTTAGCTCCAGATTACATTTTCTGTCCAGCGGATAAAGAAAATGAATTCATACAAGCCTATTGTAAAAAGTTTCAACAATTGTTTCCTGATTTTGTTAACAATAAAGATCACACCAGTATTCATAGTGATCGTCATTTCCAACGTTTTCAACATTTATTAAATGATGCGAAACAAAAAGGCGCAACAATCACGTCAGCCAATAATATCGAAGGTAATGCTGCGACTCGCTTAATGGCTACTCACTTAGTATCCAATGTTTCTGATGACATGCAATTGATGCAAGAAGAAATTTTTGGTCCGATTTTACCAATTAAAACTTATAAAAATTTAGAAGAAGTTTCCTCATACATTAACAATAAAACCAGCCCTCTTGGCCTTTACATTATGACCTTTAATAAAAAGAGCCAACAATATCTTCTAGAGAACACTCATTCTGGAGGGGTCAGCATTAACGAAGTGTTGTTCCATGCAATGTGTGATGATGCTCCGTTTGGTGGCGTTGGAGAATCAGGCATTGGTCATTATCACGGACCAGAAGGCTTTAAAGCCCTCTCAAAAGCAAAAACAGTGCTGACTCGTGGAAAATTTTATCCAGGTAAATGGACTAGCCCCCCTTATAACAACAGCTTAATTAAGCCAATAGTAAAGTTCTTACTGCGTAGTTAATTTAAAAAATACTCAGCAGAAAATTTAATAACAACAATAAAACAAAATTTATCAACAAGAGAAAAACTATGCATGATTATATAATAATTGGCGGTGGTTCAGCTGGTGCTGTCCTTGCCAACCGCCTTAGTGAAGATAAAGACATTAGCGTATGTCTACTTGAAGCCGGGACTCCAGGAAAAACTCCGTTTATTTCAATACCAGTTGGAATGTCAGCTTTAGTCCAGGATTTTAAAATCAATATTTGGAACTGGCAGTTTAATACACAGAAAGATAAATCATTAAATAACCGAGCTCATTATCAGCCTAGGGGAAAAACCCTTGGCGGCTCAAGTAGTATCAATGGCATGGTATATATGCGTGGTGATAAATCAGATTTTGATCATTGGGCTGAGCTGGGCAATACAGATTGGGATTATGAGCAGGTTCTGCCTTATTTTAAAAAAGCTGAAAACAATGAACGTGGTGCAGATGAGTATCATGATAATCGTGGTCCACAACATGTAAGTGACGGCGTCAGTGAATTTGATGTTTGTGACAGCTTTAAACAAAGTATTCTTGAACAAGGGTATGCGTTCAACTCTGATTTTAATGGTTCAAGCCAAGAAGGCGTTGGTATTTATCAATTTACTACTAAAAATGGTAAACGTGCTAGTACCAATGCTTGTTACATCGAACCAATAAAGCAGCGAAAAAACCTAACCATTAAAACGAGTGCTCAAGCTCAACGCATTATCTTTGACGGTAAACGTGCTGTTGGTGTTGAATACATTACTAATGGCAAAACCTTTACCATTAACGCCAAAAAAGAAGTGTTGGTTTGTGGTGGTAGCTTCAATTCTCCACAACTATTACTTCTATCTGGTGTAGGTCCTAAGGCTCAATTGCAGCAGCATAATATCGATGTTGTTCATTCATTAGACGGTGTTGGTAAAAACCTGCAAGAGCATCCAGATGTTATGTTGGTTTACAAAAGTAAAACAAAAGCGGGCTTGGCTTTAAACCCTATAGGTATTGCTAAAGGTTGCGGCGCTTTAATCAAATATTTGGCAAATAAAACAGGTTGGTTTGCAAACCCACCTACTCCCGTTGGTGGTTTCTTTAAAACTGATGAACAGATGACCGTACCAAACTTTCAAATTCATTCGGTGCCTATGGCATATCGAGATCATGCTCGTGATTACAAATTAATGACTAATTGGGGGTTTAGCTTACTGGTTAACATATCAAGACCAAAAAGCAGAGGCGAAGTGACTCTTAAGGATTCAAATCCTTTATCGGCTCCAAACATTAAATTAAATTTACTAGAGCATCCTGAGGATATGGCTGAATTAGTCGATGCCGTTAAAAAAGCTCAACAAATGGTTGATCACCCATTAATGAATGAACACATTCAAGGGCCTTTACACCCACCAAAGCGTTTTAACAATGATGAAGAAATCGAAAAATATTTACGTGAGTACGCCTCTCATGCATATCACCCTGTTGGTACTTGTAAAATGGGTAATGATGAGATGGCTGTGGTAGATGATCGTTTAAAGGTTCATGGGTTAGAAGGGATAAGAGTCGTAGACGCTTCGATTATGCCAACACTTATAAGCGGAAATACAAACGCGCCAACAATCATGATAGGTGAAAAAGCTGCCGATATGATCAAACAAGATAACCAGCATTCTTAGGTGAATAAATTGTTAATTAAAGGGTTTTCTTTTGTCATTGTGAACAAACTAAAACTCTCTAGTATCAGTGTATAAGCGCAGTTAATGCTAAAAACAGCAACTGCTGCAATAGAAAATAATTAAAAGAACGAATAGAGATAAAACATGATTTTTACCCAAGCAGTACAAAGAAACGCTCAAGTATTTCGCGATCAAATCGCGGTAAAATGTGCAGACAGAACTCATACCTGGAATGAATTTAAAAACAGAGTAGCGTCTCTTGCATCAGGGATGCATAATGCGGGAGTAAAGCCAGGAGAACGAGTGGCGATTCTAGCCTTAAACTCAGATCGCTACCTTGAATATTATTACGCGGTAGCCTGGGCAGGAGCTGTACTCGTTCCACTGAATAATCGTTGGTCAGTAAAAGAAAACCAATACGCATTAAATGATTCAGGGTCAGTAATGTTGTTTGTAGACGATGTATTTTATGAAACAGGAAAACAACTTAAAGACCAATGTGAGTTAATCAAAAACTTTGTATACCTTGGAGACAATGAAACCCCTGATGGTATGCTGAACTATGAAGATATGATCGAACAAAATGCTGCTATTGATGCTTTTGATAGTAATCCTAGCGACATGCTTGGCATATTTTATACTGGTGGAACTACAGGCTTTCCAAAAGGCGTAATGCTGTCACACACAAATATTTCAGTAAGCTCAATTGCAATAATGGCCGAAATGAAATTTTACGGCAGAGAAAACCATTCAATGATGATGGTAGCTGGCCCAATGTTTCATTTAGCAGCAGGCGCAATGTGTTGGAGCAGTGTTATTGCAGCAGTACCTATGACAATTGTACCGGCATTTAATGTACCGGATGTGATTAACTGCATAGAAAGAGATAAGGTGACCGATTGTTTATTGGTACCTACTATGATCAGTATGTTATTGGCTGATAAAGCATTGTTAGAAGCTGATTTAAGCACGCTGAACCAAATAATTTATGGCGCTTCGCCAATGCCAGAAGGAACACTTCTTGATGCAATGGAGAAATTACCAAATGTAGGGTTTGTACAAGCTTACGGTCAAACAGAGCTATCACCAGCTTGTTCTATACTTCCGGCTAAATACCATACCTTAGAAGGCCCATTGTCGGGTAAAATTCGCTCTGCAGGCAGACCTTGTTTAAGCGTAAATGTGACTATCAGAGACGAGAATGATAACGAATTGCCTCCTCATAAAGTTGGTGAAATTTGTGCAAAAGGTGAAAATGTAATGATGGGTTACTGGAATAACCCAGAACAAACGAGTAATGCATTAGCAAATGGCTGGTTGCACACTGGTGATGCAGGTTATATGGATGAAGAAGGCTTTATCTTTTTAGTCGATAGAGTAAAGGATATGATTGTTTCAGGTGGTGAAAATGTATTTTCTGCCGAAGTTGAAAGTGCTCTTTCAAAGCACCCTCACGTACACGAAGTTGCGGTAATTGGTATTCCAAGTGAACAATGGGGTGAATCTGTACATGCCATTGTTCGTGCGAAACCAGATACGATCGTTACCGAAAAGCATATCATCGATTTTTGTCGTGAATATATCGCCGGATATAAAGTACCTAGATCAATTGAATTTAGAAATGAACCGTTCCCAATAACCGGTGCAGGTAAGATACAGAAAAATGAATTACGTGAAGTTTACTGGCAAGATCAAGAACGCAATATAAATTAGTCTCTAACCGCCGTAAACCATACAGTAGAAAGTTTAAACAATGTATTTTTCTTTGTATTACAAAATGCACCTTACGCTTTACGCTTAGGTGTATTTTTTTTAATTTATTCAAAATAATCACTTGATCTCAACTTAACCTGAGGTATTACCCTAGATATGAATTTAAAATGTTTTTAATCTAGGAATAAACAATATGAATAATACTGTGGCAATACTTTCAAGCGCTAGAACAAATGGAAATACTGAAAAACTATTAAACAGGCTCGCTATTAATACGAACACCAATATCGATATAATCGATTTGTCCAAGTACAACGTTAGTGAATATGATTATAACTATAACAACCAAGATGATGACTTCCTGACTTTGATAGAAACAATCTTGTCTTATGAAAAAATCATTTTCGCATCACCTGTGTATTGGTACTCAGTAACGCCTACAATGAAAAAGTTTCTCGACCGTATATCCGACTTATTAGACCTTCCTCATTTATTAGACTCAGGTCGACGTCTCAGGGGTAAAGCAGCTTACGTAGTATGCAGCTCAGCAAGTACCGAAGTGTCTAACTCTTTTATCAGTGCTTTTAAAGATACCTTTGAGTATCTTGGCATGAATTACGGCGGCTTTTTGCATGCCGACTGCTCAGATGGCTATCAGGAAAAATATTATATCGATGACCTCAATAGCTTTAAGGCATTGTTTTAAATAATGCTATTTTGAAAGGGTTAATTTAGCACTTAGTTAATGATAGATCCTGAAACAAGTTCAGGAAGTGGCTTTCAGGTTCAGGCATTTGAGTATTTGTATCGTTATTTTGGTTGCGAATTCTTCCTACTACACTGCCCTTTCACATTAGCGTAAATCTAATTGACAAATACTTTAAAACACAAAAAAGCACGGCTTAAACAAGTCGTGCTTTTTCTTATCAAACCCAACTCAAGTTAATTGTTGGATTTACTCAATTTAAATCATTCGATTAATATTGAGGTTCATTCATACTGAATATTTGTTTTACCATGCCATCTACTGACCAGCTTGGTGGTACTTGACGTGGAGGGAAAGCAACAAATGTTCTCATTTCTTTTGCTGTTTCAGAAATACCACGGGTAATTTCAAACATATGCTCAGCATACCACTTATCATATCCACCTGCTTCATCACGAGCACGCTCATATGGGTCTTGACGTAAGTTTGTGATCAAAGGAGCACGTAGTGGTGTTAATGGACACATCCAAACTGATAAACCGTGACACTCTTGCATAGAGTATTGTAGTTTTATATCGCCAACACGAATTGCTGATAAATCACCACCATCAGTAAAGTACATATAATTTGGACGTGGAGCTTCATCTGTTTCACCTGTTAAGTAAGGAAGCATGTTATAACCATCTAAATGTACTTTGTACTGCTTACCATTAATTTGTGTACCTTTTTTCAGCTTTTCTTTAATGTCAGTTACGCCAGCAGCAGCAAGGAACGTTGGAGCCCAATCCATATGAGATGCGATCTCATTTTTGTATTGACCCGCTGGAATTTTGTTCGGCCATCTAACCATTGCTGGTACACGGAAGCCACCTTCCCACGTTGTATTTTTCTCACCTTTAAATGGAATAGAACCACCATCAGGCCATGAGAACGTTTCTGCGCCATTATCCGTTGAATAAAGTACAATAGTGTTATCAGCAATATTAAGGTCATCAAGTTTGTCTAATAAAACGCCTACTTGATAATCATGCTCCATCATACCGTCGCCGTATAAACCACCGCGTTTTGAAATACCTTCTGACTCTGGTCTTAAATGAGTCCATACATGCATACGAGATGAGTTAAACCACACGAAGAATGGTTTGTCTGCTTTATGAGCTTTATCCATAAATTTAGTCGCTGCAGCTAAAAATTCATCATCTACAGTTTCCATACGTTTTTTTGTTAATGGACCTGTATCTTCAATTCTGCCGTCAGCATAGGTATGAAGCACACCACGTGGACCAAATTGCTTTTTGTAAGCAGGATCTTTTGGATAATCTGGATGTTCTGGCTCTTCTTCGGCATTTAAGTGGTATAAGTTACCAAAAAATTCATCAAAACCATGGTTTGTTGGTAAAAATTCATCTTTATCACCTAAGTGGTTTTTACCAAATTGACCAGTAGTGTAGCCACGATCTTTTAATAACTCTGCGATAGTGACATCTTCAGCTCGTAAACCTAAATCTGAACCAGGCAAGCCCACTTTAGTCAAACCTGTACGTACTGGATATTGACCTGTAATAAAAGCTGCACGGCCAGCAGTACATGAGTTTTCACCGTAGTAATCAGTGAAAAGTGCACCTTCGTTAGCAATGCGGTCGATGTTCTTAGTTTGATAGCCCATCATGCCATGCGTATAAGCACTGATGTTACTCTGACCAATATCATCTCCCCATATAGCAAGAATGTTTGGACGTGATGTATCAGTTGTTGCCAATGCAGCACCTGACATTGCAATCAGGGAAACACCAGCTACGATTTTACTGAATTTGTTTAGCAAAGTCATAATTGAAACCTATGTAAGTTATTAACGATAAAGTTCTGAATGAACTTAAATTTCAAAATAATTTTACTGAACAATTTGTATAATTAAAAAGTATTGCTTACTATATAACTATAAGCATTGCTTATATATGAATATTGACTTTTAATAAACATTGGCGTTTGTAACTTATTGAATCAATTTAGGCTGACTGGATGACGGACATAAACCTTAGAAGTGTAGATCTGAACTTACTGTTAATTTTTGACGGGCTGATCCATTTACAGAACTTAAGCCATACAGCTACAAGCCTCGGAATGACTCAACCTGCTGTATCACAAGCCTTGAAAAGACTTCAACACATGTATAACGACCCTCTGTTTGAACGCAAAGGTCGTAAAATGCACCCCACTATGAAAGCAACTTTAATTCAACCAGTGATAAGCAAGGTTCTTGAAGAAATTAAAGGAACTCTCCCAGTTAAAGGCTCATTCGATCCATCAAAGCTTACGATGCAATATCGAATTAACCTCACCTATATTAATAATGGACTGTTTATTTTCGATTTTACCAAAGCACTTTTTGAACAAGCACCAGGGGTAAAACTTACCGTTACGTCCGATATTATTTATGATGCAGAGACTTCATTGCGTAACCGAGAATATGACTTATGTATCGAACATCTAAAATTATCGCATTCAGCGTGTAACAATGACATTTTATATTCAGAAAAAGTTGTTGTGATTGCTAGAAAAAACCATCCAAGATTAAAAAACAAGAAATCAATAACACTCGATGATTATCTAAGCGAAGAGCATGCAGTGTTAATCCCACACAAAGATAATATTCATCCCTTATCAATCATGAATAATGAATTTGGTGAACGCAAAGTTGGCTTTACCGGGGCAAGCATGAGCGATACATTTAATATAGTAAGAATGACCGACTATATCGGTGTGATCCCAAAAACTGAATTAAATTATCAACCTTTAGCAAATGAATTAATTTGGTTTGAGCCCCCGTTTCATACTGGTATTGCAAGTATTTATATGAACTGGCATTGGGATATGGAACGCTATCAGTCACACAGATGGATAAGAGAATTATTACTTGAAACTTGCCGTAGCAAAGATATTTTGTCCAAATAATGAATACAAAAGGTGGCTTCTTAAATTAAGTTATTCAGTGACTCTAATTAAAGTCACTGAATATTCATTTAGTAATACTATTTTTCTACAACTTCTTTATTGTTAATGATATAGACTTCTTTACCTTTAACAACACCTGAGCATTGTTGGCTTGGTTGATCACACCATGCATCAACAACATGCAATTCATCATTCGCTTTTACAATATAGCGCCATCCATATAACATTTCTTTTTTCTTTTGCGCTGCTTTTCTTGCACCTAGTAAACCACCAGTTATCTTCGCTGCATCTTTACCACTACCAGAGCCAAACGCTGAGCCAATACCAACACCAACTGCTGCACCAAGTAATGGTTTTCCGTCACTGCCTACTTTAGTTGTAATAACTTCAGCCTTTTCAATTACCCCTTCCATTACAGTAGAACCAGCTATAGCTTGGCTTGTAAATAAACCAATAAATATGAACGCAAGTGATTTGAATTTAAACATAAAATATTTTCCTAGTGGTCTCATTGATGAAAACTAATTGTTAACCGAAACTCAAATTCAGTATTTACTTCAATTAGTCGAGATATTTCTCAGATAATAATGAGTTTGAGATATTCCGTCTAATGAATTATTATCAAGCCAGATATGACCAGGGATACTATCTAATAATTGGACATTGTATGAGTGATACTGAAAAGAAACTTTCCAGATTGGATTTAAATTTATTAATACCATTAAGTGTTTTACTCAAAGAGCGAAACATCAGTAGAGCAGCTGAGCAGCTTTGCATATCTCAATCGGGGATGAGTAAAACACTGCATAGACTTAGAGATCTATTTGACGATCCCCTATTCTACCGAACCAACAGAGGTGTTATTCCTACCGTAAGAGCGAAAGAATTGGAACTGTTGCTCCCTGGTGTTATTGACGCTCTTGAAAACATAATGAAAAGCACAAGTTTTGATCCAAAGACGAGTAATAAAAATTTTAATATTTCTGTACCTTCAATATTAAGTCACGCAATTACATTGCCGCTAATTAATCAATTGGTAAACCAAGCGCCTAATATACGTATCAATGAACAACAAATAGTACTTAATCCATTTTCATTACTCGAATCTGGTGATCTTGATTTCGTTGTGCACTTTGAAAAGCCAAATGACGATAATTTTGAAGTTATTCATTTAAAACAAGTTAGTCCAATAATATATGCTAAGAATGATCACCCATTATTTTCCCAGCAGGTTACGCTGCAAGACTGTTTAGAATACAAGTTTGTTGAGTTCTTGATAAAATCAGGGGATAAAGTAAAGGCCGAAAACCCATTAAATAAATTACTGTTTGGCAAAGAAAATGTAAAAACGACCATAGTAACAAGCAGTCAAATGCACATTTTAATTGAGGTTATGAACAGCTCAGACTATTTGTTTATTGGCTCAAATTTGCTGATGTTTTCAAATCCGATGAGCCAACAAATAAAACCAGTTTATAATTTTGATAATGCTGAACAAAAATATTTTGATCTGTATTTAATTTCGCACAACAGAATTGCCAGCAGTGAAGCTCATCAATGGCTAAAGCAGTTGTTTTTAACTAAGAACTTAAATTAACTCTGATATGTGTTTAGTTATATTGAAACACCAATCCACAATAAAAAATATGTAGCGTTTGCACTAAGCACTCTGCTGAATACCGATCAATAGCTCCTTGTCTTCATTATTAAGATAAGGATAAATTAAATTTAATATTTGATTTACTCCCTGTTTAATGAATAAGTGCTCATCGGAGCCTTTCACATCCTTTATAAGACCATTTCTAACACTTGCAGCAATATAACTAGGCCACTGAGTAAACAACAAATGCATGTTATTACCCAAGCTAATAATTTCTTGTTCATCAGCGTTCACTATATGTTGTTTTTGTAAATGCTGACAAAATGTATCTATTGCTGTTTTTGTCGTTTGCATTGCTTTAGCAAATAACCTTCTTAGCTCAGGGTATTTGTTTAAGATATAGCTTGATTCGCAAAATATGAATCGGTACTTGTCCATTAATTGAAAGCCTAATGTTAACTTCAACCACATAGATTGATTAGTTGAAATAGCTTCCGACTCAGATTTAAAAAATGTAACAAAATCCGTGGTAAAACATCTTAATAATTCTGCAATTATTTCTGATTTACTCTTAAAGTGATAATAAAGGTTGCCTGGACTGATATCCATAATATCCGCAATATGGTTTGTAGATATTTGGCCAACACCTTCATCTGCAAAAGCATCCAAACTAGCAATTAAAATTTTATCTTTAGTTTTCAATTTATTATTCCTTGGCAGTAAGGTTACAAATACACGTATTTGCAACCTTACTTGCGAGCTCGATAACGAGATTAACTGGCTTTTTCAAACTCAATTACACTGGTTACTTCTTCGATATATTTACTATTTGTATGATCATGCTCGCGATTTTTTACTACCTTTTTATTAATCAGGCAGGTTAACGCAGGGATCATTACCAAGGCACCAAACATGTTCCAAATAAACATAAAGGTAAGCAATATGCCCATGTCAGCTTGAAACTTAATTGGTGAAAAGAACCAAGTACCAACACCAATACCTAACGTAATACCTGTAAATGCAACAGCTTTACCAGTAGTTTTAAGCGTATTGAAATAAGCATCTCTTAACGTCTTTCCTTCATCTAAATAAGTTAAAAGTTTGGTATAGATATAAATACCATAATCAACCCCTATTCCTACACCTAATGCGATTACAGGTAACGTTGCTACTTTAACCCCAATGCCAATTTGTGCCATCAATGCCTGACACAACAACGAGGTAATTGCTAAAGGTATAATGATACATAGAACTGTTCGAATTGAGCGGAACGTAACTAAACATAGAAAGCCAACTACACCATAAACCCAGAACAGCATTTTATATTGTGACTCTTCTATTACGATATTTGTTGCTGCTTCAATACCGGAATTACCGGCAGCAAGTTTAAATATCAATTCATCACGATTAAATTCAGCTGCAAATTCTTCTACGGCTTCAACCACAGTAGTTAACGTTTGAGCTTTATGATCATTTAGATAAACAAACAGCGGCACCAAAGAACAATCAGAATTAAAGCTTTCAGGTGTACGAATTGATGCTTGGTCCAATAACACCTGATTTCGATTTAGCGCATACCATTTGATATTGCCTTCGTTGTTACCAGACATAATTCGTTTAGTTTTATCAACCAAAGATGTGGTTGACTGAACCCCTGGTAATTTATTTAAACGCGATTGCAATTGATCAATTGCATCAAGGGCAAGGTAATTTGCACATTGATCTTGTGGGGTTTTAACCATTACAACGAAGATATCTGTACTTGTTCTGTAGTTTTCAGTAATAAAAGCATTATCTAAGTTATACCTTGAATCAGGGCGCAGCTCAGGTGCTCCCGAGTCTAGATCGCCCGTTTGTAAATCTTGGCTTAAAAATACACCAAAGCATGAAACTACTACGGTTAAATATATAATGACCTTGGCTCGTTTAGGTGCGGTAAAACTGGCAAGGAAATTCCAAACTCGATGTTTGCCATGTTCTTCTGCATGTATTTGTTTTTGCACAGACTTAGCACTTACGCCAGCGTAAGACATTAATATTGGCAGTAACACCAAATTTGATAATATGATCACTGCTACACCTAAACTTGCGGCAATAGCTAGATCTTGAATCACTTCAATTTCAATCACCATTAGAGTAGCAAAACCAACGCCATCACTTATCAAGGCGATAAGCCCTGGTAAGTACAAGGCCTTGAATGCAAGACGTGCAGCTTTATTCTTATCTGCACCATTTGAACTTTCATGGGCAATGGCATTAATAATTTGAACGCCATGACTAACAGCAATAGCAAATACTAAAAAAGGCACTAACATTGAGTAAGGGTCTAAATCAAAACCAAGAGTTTTAAGTAAACCTAATTGCCAAATAACCGCGATTACCGAACAAACTAAAGGTATTAATGCACTGCGTAAACAAGATGAATACAAGTACAACAGTACGAAAGTGATCAACAAAGCTGCAGCAAAGAACACTGCAATTTGAGCTAAACCATCAATTAAATCGCCAACAACTTTGGCAAACCCCGTGATATGAATTTTTATTGTGTCGGTTTGATATTTATCGCGAATTAAAGTTTCCAAGCGTTGTGAAAATACCTGATAATCAATCGCTAATCCTGTTTCAGGATCTTTTTCCAATAGTGGCGCATAAATTACCGCCGATTTTAGATTGTTCGCTACCAATGCACCTATTTGGCCCGATTTTTCTACATTTTTACGAAGTTGTAACAGCGACTGTTCCGAGCCATTATAATCAGAGCCGACTACCGGACCACCAGAAAACCCGTCTTCAGTTACTTCCATCCAACGAACACCTGATGCCCAAATAGATTTAAGCGCTGATCGATCAACCCCAGGAATATAGAATACTTCATCATGTATTTTGCTTAATACTTGCTGATATTCCTTGTTAAAGATATCACCTTGCGTGTTTTCTACAGAAATTCTAATGGCATTTCCAAGGCCGTTTAAGTCAGCCTTATGCTCTAGAAAATTTCCTATATACTCATGATCTTTAGGGATCATTTTTTCAAAACTTGCACTTGGCTTAATTTCACTCGCCTGAATAATAAAAAATACAGTCAGGGCGGCAAATATAATTAAATGTAACGGCCTAAAATTAAAAAAGAATGCTTCAAGAGTATTCTCTAAGCGGTTTTGTTTATTGGTTAATTTATCTTTATTCATGAAATTATCCCCTTAGCCTTTACTTACTTGATTTATAGTTTGAATACCGCCAATACCGCTGATAATTAGACGAGAAGGCTTCCCGTTGATTGCAGTTTCAGTAATCACTGAGCTAATTGGTAATTTATACTGACTTGTGTGGCTTTTAATCACCTGGCCTTTGTTATCGATATGCAAGATGGCACCACCAGCACCGACTAAAACAAACTGGTTCTCATTTATGGTATGTCCGCCATAAAGACTTGATTCAACGGAAGTGTTTATTTTTTCCCAGTCAATGCCTTTATCATAAGAAATATAAGCATTACCGCGTAAGCCAAAGGCAATTAAGGTTTTATCAGAATGACCGACAATGCCAAAGAATGAACCTTCGTACGGGCTTTCTAGTGACTGCCATGTTTGGCCTTTATCAATAGAACGAAATAAGGTTCCGGCTTCAGCAGCAATATATAAGTCATCACCAATTTGCTCTATTGCATTTAAATGAAAACCGTCAAAGTTATTTAGCTTCTCAGTCCATGGAGTCCAACTTTTACCAGCATCAACGGTACGTAAAATTAAGCCGAATGCCCCTACAACAAAGCCTTCGTTTTTATTTTGAAACCAAACATCTAGAAATGGACGACTCGCGCCTTCATCGCTAAACGCATAAGCATCATCAACAAAAAACTGCCAATTTTCTAACGCTTCATTTAGCTCATCTAATTCGTCATCCCCTGCAACTTCAATGGCTTTGAGAGTACTTTCAAGTAACTTTTCGCCGTGATTAATCATCATTTTATTAACCGCTATACCGTCAAGTAACTTTTGCCATTGTTCTCCGCCATCAGTAGTTGATAAGACAACGCCGTCATGTCCGACAGCCCAGCCATGTAAATCATCAATAAAAAACGTTGAAGTCAAGGTAACTCGTACAGGAACTTGTGCCTGTAACCATTCGTTACTACCTGCATTCTGGTAAACAATATGACCTCTTTCACCCACCGCTATTAACTTTGATTCAGTTTTACTGATGTCCATCAATAAGCTATGTTCGGCGTTGTCAGACATTTGTGAGCTATCTTCCAATGCATCACTTTGTGCATACACAATAGTGGTAAAAAAAATCCCTGCACAAGCAAATATAAAGTGTACGAATGGGTCTCGTACACGTTTACTAAGCATAATATTTTGTAGATACTTCATAAGTTTTTTCTCAATTTCTTTATACTGATTTGTTAATAAATAATTTAGCCACTTATTAAAGCGGCTAAATTTCAGACTGAATTGATAACTATCAGTTATACGGCCTTCATACGGTGTTTCTGGTTATGTTTAACCGTCAACGAATACAACAAGCGGTTTTGTCTTGACCGCTTACTTTGTATTTTGTTTATTTTTCTATTAATGCGTTTCATTAAGTAACGCTTGACCGAATTGTTCGTCAATTAAGTTGGCATAACGAGCATCGGCAGCTTCTAATAATTTTTCGTAACTATTTTTGATGCATTCAATGTAAAATTTGATGTCAGGTATCATTGAAGGGCACGAAACAACATTTACCACCATGCTGCCGTTGTAACTCATTACACCATGCAGTAAACCTACGCCATCACTAACAGGACCAATTCCAGCCATATTAATCAAACGTGCACCTAGCATATTTAATTCTTCTTTAGGACCCGGTACATTGGTAACTACCGTATTGCCTAATTTTGAAACCATTTTATTAGCCGAAGAGCTACTTACAATTTTGTTCATATAGCTTAAGTACGCTGCAGGCAGGTTTTTGGCAAGTTCTGACACATTACGAGAACCTAATTTAAGCTGTTGATCTTTTGCATTACAGGTAAATTTAATTACTTCAACTAGACGCTCCATCGGATCGGCAATTTCTACTGGCAGTGACAACGACATCATTGATATTTCATTACCAGCAGCACCAACTTCGCCTTCAGAGCGAACATTTATTGGAGCCATAGCTCTCATTGCAAATTCTGGTAATTCATTTTTGCTTTCTAGGTATTCCCTTAAACCACCGGCGATAACAGTTAACAGCGCATCATTCAGCGAACACGAAGGCAATAGCTTACGTACACGATTAAGTGGCTCAATAGCCAATGGTGTATAACCCCACACACGTTTTGGCGTAACATTACCGGCAAAACGAGTTTGTGCTACGGGCTCACTGGATTGATTCAAATTGTCGAAAAAGTAGTTAATGGCATTAACGCTTAATCTTGGAGCAACCTTTAGTAAAGGATTTACCAGTTGAATTGATTGTTTAAGGTTATTAGCAAATACTCGAGATGCCATACCTAGTAATCCACCTGATAGTAAACTGCTGTTTGAAGCGAGTTTTACTGGTGCTCCGATTTTAATTTGGCCATGAAGTTTTGCGGTTAAATTCATTAAGGTCATGCCATCAGCAACAGCATGGTGAATTTTAAGTGCGATTAAAAAACAGTCTTTAGGTAGGGTTTTAATATTTATACCACTGATCACCATCGCATCCCAAAGTGGTTTGGAAGTATCTAATGTTCTTTCTTGATATTGCGTAATGGCATTAGATAAATCTTTAATGCTTGAGCTGTCTTTTAATACATAATGGGTAACGTGATTATTTACGTCATAGTTTTTATCTTCAACCAAATAAGGGTTGTCTAGATCTAAGGGGGTACGATGTAATTTACCGCAAAGAACGGGGATGCTTCGTACACATTGATCAATATGTTCTAATAATGCTTCTATGTTAAACGTGCCATTAGCTAACCCACTCGGGTCATAAAAATATAAAGGAGTGATCCCCATTGAGTTGTCCGGTGTTTCCATATCTAAAAAAATACGGTCGATACTGTGTAATTGGCGAGGCATGTTCATTTTCTCTTGTTCTTAAAGGAGGATTAATGCAAGCCGTAAAGTAGAATCCGGCTTGCATGTTTAACGGGGAGTTAGATTAACGCTTGCTAAGTTTACGAACCTGACCTGGTGTGAAAAACTTATCTTTTTCACCTTGGTAAAATTTTACAGGAACATAATCAAGTTCATTAAACGCGTAATTGCCATTTTGAAAGTCTGTGTGCCAAGTTGCACGAACGGCAGTTAATGGAACGTCATAAGCATTCAAGAAGTTTGCAAAACCTGCGCGCCATAAGTTTCCACGACCATCATATATATCAGTAGACGCAATCATCCAAGTATCTTCATCAATGTAGAAGGTACGTTTTGCATATACATGGCGTTTGTCTTCTTTCAATGTTGCTTCAACTACCCATACTCGGTGTAATTCCCAACGAGCAAACTCAGGGTTTGGATGATATGGAGTAGCAATTTGTTTTACTGCATCATCGCCTTTCTCAGCTTCAACAAAAAGAGCATTATTGTTGTACGAGATGTACATTTCCTGTTTGCCTTTTAATTCCCAGTTGTAACGTTCTGTTGAACCATTAAACATGAATGAATCATCAAACGTAGCTTGTCCGGCAAACTGTGTATTAGGCGTATCAAAGGCAATAGTTGGTGCGCGACGAACTCGACGTTGACCAGGAATATACTGCCATGCTTGACGAGGGTCTTCTGCAGCATTTACAGGATCTCGAACCAAAATAACTTCACCTTTACGGCGTACAGGTAAGCTGTATTGAACTAAAATTTGTTGGATGTTGCCGTTATAATCTTCAACACTGCTTTCTGGATTGTAATATGGAAAGCTTTCCCAAATTTCACCTTGACCAAGCGTGCTGCTACCGTTGCCATATACAGTTAAGTTTTTGTATTTCTTATTACTGCCCTGTCCGGTCCAACGTAAAGAATGGTTCCAAATTGCTTCGTGACCATTTTTAGGTACAGGAAAAGGATAACCACCAAAGGCATTTGCTACGCCATCACCACCGGCGGTAGTTTCAGCGTTTAGAGCATTAGACTTTGTTTTATCATAAACCCACTGTGGTGCGGCTGCCGTACGATGTGTAGCATAAATTGGCATTTTAAACGTGTCTGGGTGCTTAGCAAATAACTGCTTTTGTCCAGCACTTAGTTTCGCTTCATATTGCTTGTAATTACTGGCATCAATAGTAAATAATGGTTTTTCATCAGCAAATGGGTCGATACGAGTTGTACCTTCCCCTTTGTAAGCTTCAGGTGCAGTTGTCATGCCCCCAGTCCACTCTGGAATGCTGCCATCAGCATTGGCTGCACGCTCGGCGCCAACAGGCGTTAGCTCACTACCTAATTTAGCCGCATCTGCTGCGCTTATTTTAGACACTGCACTCGTTGTATATAGTGCGCAAGTTGTCGCAATTAACGCGACTACTGTTTTATTAAATTTCATAATCTTTCCTTTTTAAATTGATACTGTTGACTTGTATTGCGAGTCAACAGAATCAATTAAGTTAATTTTTAGAATTAAATCAGGCTTAAAAACTGTACTTTACGTACATTGAAATGTTGTCACGGTCAGCAAATTGATGAGCTAACTCTAATGATTTACCGTCATCTACAATTTCTTCAGGGTCGGTTAGAAACGCTGCGTATTTAATACCAAACTGGTAAACACCTTGGTAGGTAAAATCAGCGCCAACACCTACGTTCATCACGCCTTCAGTGAATGTAAACGGAACAGAAGACGTTCCATCAAAATCATGCTTAATCGACACACTTAACTTGGCATCAACAGCAGGTAGTACTGAAAAGTAATCAGCCGTAACTTTCATGAAGTAACCAGCGCCACTTACATCGTTATCTAATGCTGATTTTTTATCATTAACATCAACGCCTAAAGCCATAGCTGGGATTTTTCCTAGCGTTTCTGTTTCAAATGTTGAGTCAATATCTACAACTTCGTTGTAACCAACTTCACCTAGGAAAGTGATGCTGTCAGCAAAAGCGTTCGAAGCAAAAATATGAGCCCATGAAATTTGTGCTTGAACCGTTTGCGCTGGAGCAAACACATAAGCACCAGGTACATTCAACTGTACAGGTTGTCCATCACGATAAGTGATTTCACCACTCACGTTGGTGTCACCAATTACGGTACCAAAGCTTGCCCCGTACAAATCAATATCTTCAAAAGATTTAAGCAGTAACGGACCTGTTGGAGCTAATAGTTCGAAGGTTGGTAATGTGTCGTCATAATTCAATACATAGACACCATATTCTGTACCTTCATCCGTTAAATAACGTAAAGCTACACCGTAAGAACCACCGTCCGGCTCTTCTGATCTATCTACATCAATAGCAGGAACTAATCCAACGCCAGGAACTGGAACAACCAACTTACCGTCGTCTGCACCTTCACCTACAATATCAACACCAAAGAATGTACCGGGAGCATCTATACGGGTACGTTCCCAGTCATATTGGTAGTAAGCACCAAAAGCAATGTTCTCAGTCAAACCAGTCTCAAGATACACTTGACCAACAGGCATAAATATTTCTTTTAGTTCTACACCGGGAATATTTGTTTTAGATGCATCAATTGGTCCTTGAGCTAATGAAACGCCACCGTTTAGCGCTAAACTTTCGCCCCAACTAACAACTTGATGGCCGATGCGTAAACTGGCATCTTGTTCACCAATGCTGAAGTTGCTGTATACAAATGCATCAAGAATTTCAACTCGACTTTTGTGATAATCTTCAATGCCATCATTGTTATCGAACGTTGAACAATCATCTCGGTTACAGCTTGGATTAACTGTTGAAGCGGTATCACCAGAATAAGCATCGTCATACCAACCACGGGCACGAACAAAAACACCGCCAGAAAATGAATCATTATCAAAGGCAATATCTAAATCGCTAGAAAATGAAAGACGATTTTGCGTCATATCATTTTTATCGAAAGCCAAGTTACCATCTTCACCATTGAATGCTAATAAACCATTAGCAGCTGGATCTAATAAGGTTTTATCCTGTTTTTCCATGCGCCATTGTGCGGCATAGCTTATTTGTGTATCAAGATCGATACTTACGCCATTATCAAGATCAAAATTAGCCGCTTGAACTTGGCCAGAACTAGCAACTAAAGCGCCAATTAGCACAGTTTTTATTGCCGTAGTTAACGACTTAGGTTTAAAAACTTTTTGATTGTGCAAATGTACTTCATTAATCATTTACGTCTCCCTAGGTTTGAATAAACTCTGTTTATTTTTTCTTTTATTGTTGTTGATTTAGATCCTACCTAGGCTGTTAATGGTTTGTTATGACCATTTAGAACCTTAAAATAATCAAATGGGGTACTTAAATACGGCATAGAACAAAACCGCACCAATTAATGATCAAATAATGCCTGCAGGCACTGTGTTTGTTACATTTATGTAAATAATAATAATGAGTTTGTTAACAACAAAATTGCAGAAAAACAGGACGTTAGATGTAAAAAATGGAACTAGAATTTTATAGAGGGAGAAGCTCTTAATTTATAATTTAAACGTTATTAATAAATTTAAGTGACAGGAAAGTTCAGACAGGAAAATTCAAACAGTTAAGTTCAGACAGTAAACCCGATGCTGTCAAAAAAACGTTCCATATCATCCAAGTATAATTGTTGGCCAAGATGCAACACATGATTACCATGAAACCAATGTATATCTGGTCTTTGCCAATGATCCCATAATATTCTAGCCTGATTAGGAGGCGCACAACGATCTCCGGCTCCGGCTATTATCATTAAACGATTTTTAGGGATTACCGGCTTATAGGTTAGCGGACTATGAACCGCAATGGTATGGCGCATTTGCTGTAGCGTTGTACCGCTTAACCTCAATGACTTTTTTAACATTTTATTTGCAGGATTCCATAGCATAAACAAGTCAGCGATACATGAAACGGGCACATTAGGAATAGCAAATGCAAGCCTGTCTTCAACACAAGCTAAAAGCGCAGTAGTATAACCACCAAGGCTTATGCCCGTTACTCCATATTGATCAGCGCCCTGCTGCTCTAGGTAGTTAATAAATGTTCTAAAGTCGAAAATTGCATGTAACACCGTTTCATTCAACCAAGCTAAACCACCAGAAAAGTATGCACTACCACTATGCGGTGATTTATCGGATTGACGTGGGCCATGATGAGGTAATGTATAGAATAAAATATCGTAGCCTTTATTAAAAAAGTCTTTCATTTTTAGCATACTGCTGTTGATATTATATGAGTCAACCATAAAGCCATGGATGAAACAAATCGTTGGCCGTGCCTCGTTCTTATCATGACGCCAGTATTGGGCTTGAGCGATAAAGTTTTCTTGATTATCTAGATAGCGCTGACAAATTTCAGGATTTATGGGTTCGTAAACGCTTTTAAACGACAATTTAGTGCAAATTGCTGTTAAGGGAGCGTTATGACCTGCACTCACTTGCTTTTCACTCACATTAACAACAGGAGGTGTTACAAAGACTTGTTTTGCATCATGTAAGTCTGCCAGTTCTCGGTATATATCGCCTTCACTAATATCTTTATACATTTGTGTTTTATTAAACGTTGTTGGCAATGTTCGAGTTGCCAGCAATGTGGCCGCCAATGATCTGGCACCAATATCTAAAAATGCTGTGGCGTCGACGATATTTTTGGTTTTCTTATCCAGTATTAAATGATCTGAAAAGTAATTGAAATTAACACTAAGGTTATTCCACCAAGGCTGTTCGGGCATAATTGAAGGTTGCGTTGCATGAACACTTCGAGAGATACGTGGGTTTTTTAATATTTTTGTGCTCATACAATTAACGTCCGTTTATCAACTAATTAAATAAAGGCTATAACTCAATTTAGAGAAAATTTTCTACGGGCATTAAGGCGTTATTCATCATTTTTGCTATGCCACGATATTCAAACGGTTGCCACTGCCCTTCGGCTTGAGATAATCGGTCGGCTAAAATATTAAAAATCATCGGGTTATGAGTCATACCTGCATGGCTACCGAATACTTGAATATTCTCAGTTTGCTCATGTTCAAGTGGATCAATTGCAATTTTCCAATGCACCGCACCATCTGCTTTTGAATATATCGCTGTAGTAGGCACTGGAGGTGTACGATTCCAGTAATCTAAACTTTCATCATCGACTATATCGATGAAATTAGACGACACAACAGCTTTACCGAGTAGTTCAATAATAGGAGAAGTCCCCTGAAATACTCGATTTACGCCAATTGGGCTACCTAAACTAACAACAGTTCGAATATGATCACTTACTTGATGCGCGACATAACGTGCAAACAATCCACCTAAACTCCAGCCAACTAAAGACACTTTTTCACCATAGGTTTCAGATAAGCTTTTAACTCTTTGCGCGAGTCTTTTTTCTATCCCTGCCATAGGACCAACATTACGGCCCATATTTAAACCGTGGACTTTATAGTTTCTTGACGTTAAAAATTGTCTTAACAAGTAGGTTTCTGAATCACTTACCGTAAATCCGGGAATTACGATCACCGGATGTCCATCGCCTTTTGGTAAATTAAGCAAGTAAGGGCTTGATAAGCCAAGGTTAATCGTTTCAGTCAATGCTCTAGGGACTTCTGTCAGGGTTTGGAAATAACTAGGGGTCGAATCTGCGGCAAAGACATTAAATAGTTTTTTATACATAATTATAAACCTGAGTTAAAAATATCAAAAAGTTCGTTAAAGCTTGCGTCAATGCATTCGCTGTAAAATGATGGGTCGGGTAACATCTCACGACATGAAGTAAACGCTAAGTTAACTTTATCATCGGTATAACTCATCATATGGATTAAGCCTAGACCATTGGTAATTTGTGGAAGTCCCGAAAAATACACCATAGGTGCTTTAAAAAAACTCATAGACTCGTGATTAGAACCCATGTCGATTAAAGCGGTATTAGCTAATGGATTACTTGCGGCTTTTGTTGTTTGTATATTGTGTAAGACATCATTAGCCTTTGACATTTTCTGAAAACCTGACAAATGCTCAGACAATGGTGTTGATTCAATATTTTCTTCAGCAGTAGTATCAAACATTGCCACGCTTTCTAATCGAGCTTTGGTATTTTCTGTAGAAGTAAATAAGTCATGAACGTAATAGCTTAGATGTAAGTCAGTTGATTGCTGCTCTTTTTCAATACGAGGCATCAATATTTTCAAACTGTGATTAGTCAGTTCTTTTTTGTCTTGTAAATAAAGTTTTAACGCACCACCGATGATAGTAACGAGCAAATCTTTAGTTGAAAATTGCGGATATTTATCTTTTAAACGTTGAAATTTATCCTGACTAAATGAGCAACTATCCCAGACCCTGAAACTTGAAATGTCTGTATTAAAACGTGTATACGGGACGTTGTTTTTGCAAAACACTGCATTGGAGAAAAATTTAACATTAGGTAGGATCGCTGAAACTAGACCTCTGGTTAACTCGACCGATGTATTTATAGGCTCAGCTAATGGACGGATCATTCGATCAATATTCATTTTTAGCAGAGAATTTAACGGCGCCAGTACACTCACCGGTTCGACCGTTCTGTTGATTTCTGCTCTTACGTCATCTTCGTTTAACGCATCATGTATTGCCCATATCAGACCTTGCTTTTCACTTGCACTCATAAGCTCATGATGAATTTTACATACTAAGGCGAAGTGACCAGAGCCAGGAAAAGGAACATCATTTAATCCCTCTATAACATTTATTTCCCACAAAGGTCGTGTTTCATCAATAGGACGAGCATGCATTCTGGCTACTAAAATACAAAACTGTCTCCAATCACCTGGCTGAGGTAACGCAACATGTCGTATATGAAATTCAGGATCAAATGTGTCATCGACTAGCCAATCTTTTGAGCCAAATGGGATCAGCGAATTACTTTGAACTTGATGGTACTTTGGATAAAGTCTTAATCTAGCGCTAATGCGGTTTAAGATTTGCTTAAATCGAACAGGACCAGCTTTTAAGTCCTGTTGATCATAAATAGTTACGAAGGTATCTACTCGATTGTTTTCGGAATCTAAATTAAGTAGAGGTAAATCAGATAAATTAACAAGTGCCATATTTATTCCTTAAAGATGAAAATTGCAAGAGCGACACCATCGTTAAAGTCATAAATGAATTACGGATAATTAGTTGAAAATTTTCCAAACTATGAAAATTACTACGACGAAGCATTTTTATTATTTTAATAACGATATTTTAAAAATACCGTTATTAAAATAATAAAGCTGCCGTAAATAACGGCAGCTTAACTATTCAATAAATTACTTAGAACTTGCAGCAGTTTTAATTAATTTATTAGGTACTTCAATTAGTTGCTCTGAAGTGCTCTTTAAAAGTTCAACAGTTGGGTTAGCAATAGATTCAACTGAATTTAAAACTGAATCTTCAACAGCGCCACCTAGAACTTCTGCAGGGTTACCTACACGGTCAAATGCTTCGCTAACGCGTGCAGATGTTTTTTCAGATGAAGTATCAAGTACTTCTAGAGCACGCTCTTCAACTTTACCTGTTTGCTCGATAACTTGTTCAACGAAACGGTTAGCTTCTTCACGTGAACTTGTTAATGCACCAGCACCGGTTTGAATTACAGAGCGGTTGTAATCAATACCTTTTTTAACGATATCTTGGCTAGTTGAAAGTACAGTGTTAACAATCTCTTTGTTAGCGTTTAATACTTGACGGCCAATTGCAGTTAATTCGTTTGTTTTAAAAAAATCTAAAATCATAATTTATTTCCTATTTATTTTGTTTGTATTTGAATTCATAACAATGTTAGTTGGGGAACAACAGTTGATATGCTTTTCTTAAGCGTTGAGTGAATAGTAGAGGTAATAATTAGAGTAAAGTAACTAAACAGATTATTAATTTTAAAACATTTAAAAAATGAGATTGTTTCAGTTAAATCATGTTTATTTGCCGGAGGTATAATGTAAACACAGAGGTAAAATTATGCTTTATGACTTAACTGAGTATGCTCATGCCAAGTTTATTAGATAGCTGGCAAAGAATTAGTAGATAACCTGGTTTCGGAGTGTGACTTTTGTCGTCCAACATGAGTTGGTTACTTAGGAAATGAGAACAATCCCGACAAGGACATTAGAACTGTTTTCAGAAAAGAAAACTGATTACTTTAAAACAAAGAAACTGCCGCATTGTGCGGCAGTTTGAATTTTCAATAAATTACTTAGAACTTGCAGCAGTTTTCATTAATTTATTTGGTACTTCAATAAGTTGCTCTGAAGTGTTCTTTAAAAGGTCAACCGTTGGTTTAGTGATTGACTCAACTGAATTCAATACTGAATCTTCAACAGCGCCACCTAAAACTTCAGCAGGGTTACCTACACGGTCAAATGCTTCGCTAACGCGTGCAGATGTTTTCTCAGATGAAGTGTCTAGTACTTCTAGAGCGCGCTCTTCAACTTTATCTGTTTGCTCGATAACTTGTTCAACGAAACGGTTAGCTTCTTCACGTGAACTTGTTATTGCACCAGCACCTGCTTGAATTACAGAGCGGTTGTAATCCATACCTTTTTTAACGATATCTTGGCTAGTTGAAAGTACAGTGTTAACAATCTCTTTGTTAGCGTTTAATACTTGACGGCCAATTGCAGTTAATTCGTTTGTTTTGAAAAAGTCTAAAATCATAATGATTTCCTTAATATTCTATTTTAATTTAATTTACGTTAATAACAATGTTGGTTGGGGAACAACATTTGTAATGCGTTCTAAAGCATTGAGTGAATATTAAAGTTAATAGTTAGAGTAAAGTAACTAAACGAATAATTAATTAAAAATAATTAAACTCGGACAAAATCACAATAGATGAATGCATATGGGCAGGAACGAATAACTAGGCCGCAAAGGCTCTGGTTTGTGCCATTAGCAGAAGTAAAGAAATTACGCCGTCATCCTCGAGGACTAGTGCATGGATGCACGTAGTTAGAACAATGCAGGAGCAATTGTCGAGCCAAAGCGACATCGGGGACCTCATTAAGCGTATCGTGGCTATAAAAGTTTCGACTTCCTGAACTTGTTTCAGGATCTTTAATTGGCCTGCTTTGTGCCAGAAACAGAAGTAGAGAAAATACGCCGTCATCCTCGAGGAGCTCAAGCGACATCGGGGACCTCATTAAGCGAATTGTGGGTATAAAAAGTTCAACTTTCGGAACTTGTTTCAAGATCTATTGAACGTCTCAAAAGTGCCATTCAGAGACGGTCAACTATTGTGTTTTGTTGTTCCGCCGTTTAAACCCGTAACAAAGTGATGCAAACAATATAGTGCCACTTGGAAACAGCGGGTTTATTGAAGAGTCGATTATCAGAACGACAGGTGCAGTAACAAAAAACAATATCATTCCCCATCGTCCCCAAAAACCTGTAGCCCACACGGTAATTAGGGAGCTAGCAACCAATACAAGACTAGATACTATGGTTGACGTTAAATCAATCGGAGTTGATGCTGCGGAAGTAAATGCAAAAATTAAAGCGAATAGTGTAATAACTGCGAAAATTCCACCAACGAAGAAAGCCAATAAAAATCGCTTAACATCCTTTTCCATTCACTTAGGTTCCTAATATATTCTTTATTTTTAACGGCTGTTTATCGCTCATAGCCGTCATAGGCTTTTGATTAATTTACGTTATAAATCTTGATGTTGCAAACTTACCCAGAGTAAAATCAGAGCTACTTGGTTGATGACACTTTCTTACCAAATTCATCGGCAGCACCAAAAGCATCGTTCATGATATTGCGGTCAGCTTGAGCCATTTTCTTACCCAAGGGGCTGTTTAGAAAAGTTATTAGTTCTAGTAGCTCTTTTTCAGTGTAATATTTTTGATATATCGGCAATAACTCTTTAGCAATAATATCTTTTGATACCATATCTGTCTTCATTGCTTCGCCCGTTGTCATCTCAACTGCGTGTTCTTTTACCATAGCTTGAAAAACCCCGACGTAATAATCATCGGCGTTTGTTATCTCAAGCAAGGTACTTACAGTTTTTAATGTTGGAGCGTCTGATGTCGCATGAACACTGAAGCTAAAGGCAAATAAGAAAGGTAGAAACAGTTTTATCAATCCATCCATGATGTTGAAACTCTTTAATTAAAAATTTGGTGTTGCTGTACGACTCTTGTTCGCTCTTAGCAGTCGGTCACGACCACTAAAAACGTCTGTAATAACAATAACATCATGTCTTGTAAGTTTACAAATTATTCAAGTTGCTCACAGGTAGCTTTGAGCCAATAAAAGTCACTGTCTGCTTACAGTTATTAACTAATAAATAGAATATCGAGATATAAGAAAGCCCCTCTAAATATCTACGAGGGGCTTTGAATGGTTATCTCAGTACTCAACAGTACCTCATATAATGTTTTTAGATTTACTTAACTAGCTTTACTAGAGGTACTAAACGGTATCCGTCCATTACTTTTTGAGACGGGCTATAGTGACGAAAAGTTAAAGAGAAAACACCTGTATCGTTCTTTACTTTAAGATTGTTGATAGCATCAGCACCACAACCAAAACTTAAAGTAATTGTACCATCACCATTGGGCTTTACTGTGTGAGAACTAATTTTAGCTTTATCTTCAAACATAAAACCTGCTTTATCGTAAACTGTTACTGACCAAAACTGTTTGTTCTGTGGGTCTTCAAATGTTGCTTGGTGACAAGTCATCGCGTAGTTAGGTGATATTTCATAGATGTTGTCGATAAACTGAGCTCCACCCCAGCCTACAGCTGCACCTACAGAGTACTTCTGATCCGTTCTCATCTCTTTTGAACCATCTTGAAGAGAAGTAAACATACCTGTTAGTGCGTCAGCTCCCTCTGCTTTAAGCATTGCTAGGAATTGAGTTTTAAGGTCGACTTCTACTTGGTGAAATATTTCTTTATTCACAACAGGACTAACATACTCAGCATCGCTTTTAGAAGTGATGTACATTTGGTCTTGGATAGCGTTAGCTTCTTTTTTAGGGATGCGTGCATCAAGACGAACAACGACAACAACATGTGTATCTTTAATGTTAGCCCCACTAATTAGGTGCATACCTGAGCCAAAAACCATAGGTTTAATCTGGTGATCTTCTGTGATTACCTGAGCTGATATATACATACCCTCTGCTACTTTTGGCAGTGTAAGCGTAGCACTGTTTTCTACATTAATGGTTGTGAATGAGTAGTAAGTATCTTGGTTAGTACGTACTGCTACTTGCGTTTTAACATTAGCCAAATCACGGATGTGGTAAAGCTTATTTACACCAACTGCATCTTGGTACTTAAGTAACTGGCGAGATGTTTCTAATGTAGGGTAGTTCGCTTCTGTTGTTACAATGCCATCTTTGGCAAAGAAAGCATCAAGTGAAGTTGTTTCTGCTGCTACTGCAGCTTGTGCTGTAAATGCCATTGTTAGTGCGGCTGTAAATATTAATGTTTTCATAATATCTCTTTAAAAATTAAAGGTTAAGGACAACTTATACTTGCTGCAAATCTTGGCATCAACATGCTATTAAGAATGTAGAAAAGTTATTTACGCTTAATAAGTATAAAAGTTTATGTTAAGCACTAAATGCGCCTTTAAGGGTAAACTCAATTAAGTTGCAGTAATGTTAAGGCCAACCTAAAATGAATTCAAATGACAAGTTTTCATTCTCAGTATGATTATTTGGTATACTACTTTAACCGTAAGCTCTAAAGACTATATTTGGAATTTATTAATTAGGATTTTCTCGCTATGAATCTACAAGAACAAAGACTTTCAAGAATTGATTTAAATTTATTAATTTCATTAAGCATCCTCCTAAAAGAGAAAAATGTCACTAAAGCAGCACAAACTTTGTTTGTAACCCAATCAGCTATGAGCAGAATGTTACATAGGCTTAGAGAGCTGTTCGATGACCCATTATTCTCTCGTTCATCAACAGGGTTAGTGCCTACGCCTAGAGCACTACAAATTGAAAAGCACCTACCAATATTTTTAAACTCGTTAGATCCAATATTAGCGAGTAATAGCTTTGACCCCAAATTATGTGAAGATTCATTTGTAATATCTCTTCCCTCAATCTTGGGACAGTCAATGTTGCCAGCATTATTCCTACAACTATCTAAAGAGTCTCCTTATGTTAACTGGACAGAGTACCCAGCTAGCTCCAACCCATGTGCTTTATTAGAGTCGGCCACGCTAGACTTTGCAATTCATGTTGCCAAAGACTACCACCCAACTTTTATCTCAACCCCTATAGGTTATGCCTATCCGGTTATCTATGTACGTAAAAACCACCCATTACTTCGAAAAGACAAGGTTTCTTTGCAAGACTGTATGAAGTTTGATTTATTAAATTTGATCGTGGAAAGCGATGACCGTATTCAGAGTCCAGTCGACAGTTTACTCAATAGAAATAATGTTAAACCTAAGTCAAACTTCAAAAGTAGCCAAATGAAAGTACTGACTGATATTTTAAAGCAAAGTGATGCAATATTTATTGGCATGAGTTACCTGACAAAGGTGGCAGAATTCTCTCAACAATTTGAACCTATATTCATGTTTGAAGACTCGATAGAAAATTCGATAGAATTTGTATTGCTACAACATGAACGAACAAAAAATAGTCCTGCTCATAATTGGTTTAAAGAAAAACTACTCACTCATTTAAGTTTTTTCTAGGATAGGCTAGCTTCGAAACTGGAAGAGGCTCCAGCTAAAAACATTCTGGTCAATCACAGCCTATGAAACCAATACTCGAACAATCATCCAAAATAGCACAGAAAAAGCCGATCTATCATCGCGCCATGATCTGAAAGTAAACAAAGATGGTTCTATTGATTTATATTTTGGCCCTAAAGCACCTAAAGGTATGGAAAGTAACTGGATACAAACTGAAGCTGGCCGTTCATGGTTCCCGTATTTCCGTTTCTATTCTCCTGAACAATCAGTGGTTAAGGGTGAGTGGATATTGCCAGATATTGAAAAGAACTAATCTAAATTTGAGCTGATAACATAAACCGCGTTCCTTTTTGGCTCGCGGTTTTTTACTTAACTTTAAAAATACAAACATATCCATTGCTTCACACCCCTTTGTTTTACAGCATGTCCTAACTAAAGTTATGAATTGTTAATAAAATGGTTCCTTTTTGTTATTGAGATGTAGCCCCCCATCGAACAATCTAACTCCTAAGCTCAAATTTTGAGCTTAGAGTAGTTTTTTAAATCAATAACAATAAAAAACTAATACAGCATTTATAATAATAAATCGGGGAAAAACATTGAGTAGTTCTATTAATAATAAACGCCACTCTTTAGGCATCGCAATTGCAATTGCACTGTCTACAAGCGGTTATAGCAGTTTATCTGTTGCAGAAGAGCAAACTGCAGATTCTAATAAAGATATTGAAGTTATCTTAGTAAAAGGTGGTAAACGCCCAAAAACATTAAATGAAGTCCCTGCATCCGTTTCTGTTATTGGCGGTGAAACATTAGCGCAAATGAAAATTGATAATATGGAAGATATGTCAAAATCTTTGCCAAATGTCAGCATTTCTGCAAATGCAATTCAAGATACCATATCCATTCGAGGCATTAACTCAGACTTACAGTCCGGTGGAGAGCAATCGGTCGGAATATTTGTTGATGGTGTTTATCATGGCCGTGGCGTACAGTCGCGCTATTCTTTTTTGGACGTAGAAACGCTTGAAGTTTTACGCGGTCCGCAAGGGGCTTTATTTGGTAAGAATACTATTGGTGGTGTGTTATCGATTAATCCTGCACAACCTAAAGAAGATTTGGAAGCTAAAATAACCACAGGCTGGGAAACCGAAGCAGAACAAATAGAAACATCTGGTTTTGTCACTGGCGCGCTTAATGATGACGCCAGTTTAAAAGCTCGTTTAGCGTTTAAATACAAAGACAACGATAAAGGCTACATGGAAAACCACGTTAAAGATGAAACCGGTATAACCAGCGAAGATTTATCGTATCGAGGTATATTCGACTGGCAAGCTAGTGACGCTTTAGCTGTGAATTTTCGCCTTGAATCTGGTGAACAAGAAGCCAATGGTATTTATTGGGAAATGACCGAGTTAACCGGGCCACTTGCTCCCGTTATCGCTTCATTTGGCGAAGACGGCGCTGTTAACCATAAAGGCAGTGGTTCAAATATGGATTACCCCGGCTTAGGTTTCAATGGTGAAGATACCACCTATTACATGGACACCAATTTTGATGAATATGCATTAAAAGCAAATTACGCGTTAAGCGCAGGTACTTTTACTGTGATGGCAGCACAATCTGAATATGATTTTGTGCGCAGTGTCGATGCAGACTTTGGTCCTTTGCCAATATTGCAATTTACTGATAGAGAAGAGTTTGAACAAACCAGCTTTGAAGCTCGGTTTGTCTCTAAAGACAGTGATACCTTTGAATACATTGCTGGTGTTTATTATCAAAGTAGTGATTTATTGACCAACGGTGTAACCGAAGCGGCAACTGCTCCTGGTACTGCTGTAGGCGGTGCCTTCAATGGTGCTATTTTAGGGATGACAGGTGGTGCACTTGATATATTCCCAGAATATGGTCTTACGAGTCGCTTTCATCAATTAGATCAAGAGTCTGATATGTGGGCGGTTTTTGCTCAAGTAGGTATTGGCTTAACGGATAATTTAAAGCTCGAATTATCAGGTCGTTATGCAGATGAAGAAAAAGATGCCATACAAGAAGTCGACCTTTATGGTGGTACTGGCTACGGTCAAACCAGTGGTAACCCGTTATCAAACCCACTTGAACAGATGTTTTGGGGACTAGCGGTATTTGAAGCGCAGCCACATCAAAATGATCTTAACCGAAGTGAAAGTCATTTTACTCCTTCAGCGAGCTTATCATGGACGGTTAACGAAGATACCAACCTTTATGTGAGTTATGCAGAAGGTGTTAAGGGTGGCGGCTTTAACGCATTAGCAATGACTGCAGATCCTGCTGCTGCAGAGTATGAAGAAGAAGAAGCAACATCATTTGAGATTGGTGGTAAGTTCTCATTACTCGATGGCAGTGCAAAATTAAACGTTGCAGTGTTCAACACTAAGTTTGACGATATGCAAACCACTCAGTTTACCGGAGGTACCACCTTTGTTGTTGCCAATGCCGCTGAAGCTACATCGCAAGGATTGGAATTAGATCTTGTATGGAATTTAACTGAAGACTGGACCTTATTTTCTAACTTTGGTTACATAGATTTTGAATTTGATTCATATGAAAACGCCGGTTGTACCGCAATGCAAATTGTAAACGGTGGGTATGCTAATGGTGCTGCTTGTTCTGCCGATGGCGGTAACGACTTAAGCGGTAAAACTAATCAGGATGTACCTGAAATTACAGCAATGCTCGGTTTAGAGTACGCCACTAATTTAGGTGAATTTGAATTGATTTCAAGGGTTAATTTAAGTCATTCTGATGAATATTATGCTGCAGCTGATTTAGATGAAAGCTCTAAAGTGGATGCATTCACCTTGGTTGATGCTTCTATTAAGTTAGTATCTCCAGATGGAGATTGGGACGTAGCGTTCATCGGTCGAAACTTGAGTGATGAAGAGTACTTTTATTACCACAATGATACGCCACTTTTATCTGGCTCTCACCAAGCAGGAACGGCAGCCCCTGCTACCTACACGGTTCAGTTTAGTTACCACTATATGAACTAAAGTATGATTAGTCGCCACTAATTTAGCGGCTAAAGCTCCATAAAAAGAAAAGCCACAATCTATAAATATGGATTGTGGTTTTTATTTAGAAAGAAATTAATACTCGCCATTAAACATCTCTGCATTAACACTGCTTGTATAATAACTTTTGTTAATCGTTAACTTACTTTGCTGGCAAATGCTTATTCATAAAGTTAACCATCATATCTATCGCTTGCTTGCTTTCTGGCAACCAGGAAAACAACGGATGCACATGAGGCATGTCTTTCCAAATATGCAATCGTGCGTTAACACCTGCATCCACGGCTTTTTTCATCGCACTTGCAGAATGGTTAAAAATTAACTCATTACTTCCCACATGGCATTGTAGTGGTGGAAACCCGTTATAGTCGGCATAAAGTGGCGAGATCAAAGGATCTTTCTGATTAATATCATTTGGTAAATATAAATTAATCATGGTTGCCAGAGATTGCTTGTTCAACATAGGATCAACCGACTCTAAGTTCGGCTCCAAGGCCATGAGGTCTTCAATAGAGCAATTGGTACCTGGAGATAACAACACAGCCGCTGCAGGTTTCCTTTGCCCGGCATCTCGAACTTTTTGTAGTGTAGTCAAGGTTAAACAACCACCGGCTGAATCACCGGCAATAATAATATTTTCTGCCTTGTAGCCTTGTTGTAATAACCAGCAGTAACTTTGATAACAATCATTCACGCCAGCCGGAAATGGGTGTTCTGGAGCAAGGCGATAATCTGGAACTAAACCATTAGCATTGAGTTTACGACATAATTGGGCAACTAAAGCGTTATAAGTTTTTGGCATATGTATGCAAAAACCACCGCCATGAAAATATAGAATTACCCGCTGTTGTTTTGCAGATGTAGTTAACCACTGAGCGGAAACGCCATTAGCATCAACCTCAGCTATTTGCATATCAGTAACGCTTCTACCACTTACAAAGTCTACTTTTCTAGCAAACTGTCGAAATTGATCGATATTAAATGGTTTATTCATGTGTCGCTTAACAAAACAACGCATTAAATCATTGGTTCGTCGCGCCTGCCAACTTACCTCATCGTTCACATAAACCTGCGATGACAAAGGATAATCCTCAATTACTTTTTCCATTTGTCCATTTCTCTCTAATGTTAAGCCGATAATTGGCTATGTTTAAACGTTATGTAGATATTTCGGGCGATTTGGTAATGAACTGTACCGGTGTTCTTAGATGTTTATTGCTTTTATAAATTGGCCAATGCGTTTAATTGCGGTCCGCCCTTCCGGCAAACCAACAGCGGCAATATGCCAACAACTCGGCACATCTTGCCAAACATCCAATGTAGCCATGCCACCTGCTTCAGTTATCGTCTCACTCAACCTGATCGAGTCATCAAGCAACATTTCACTGTCTGAAACCTGTAGCAAAATTGGTGGTAAAGCCGATAAATCTGCCAACAGAGGAGATACTTCTGGTGAAGATGCTTCGATACTTTCAGGTAAGTAATATCCAATACCGCGTTCAAATACTGCTGGAGTATTGCAACAGTCAATGTCTTTTAAAGTACGCATAGATTTTGATGAAAGGGTTAGATCATATAACCCTGACAAGCCGAAAACTGCCTGAGGTTGGGTTTTGTTTTGATCTCGCAAAGCAATAGCAAGCAGTATTGCCATACCAGCACCAGCTTGGTCGCCGGCAATATAAAGACCATGTTCCGCTTCTTGTGTTGTCACTAGATATTCATATACTGACTGCACGTCATTTTGTGCTGCAGGATATGGGTGTTCAGGAGCAAGGCGAAAGTCAGGTACGACAACAGTCAATGATAGGGTTTTAGCCAACTCACATGTTACCCCGCGGTGGCTTAATGGTGAGCCCAACGAAAAACAACCACCATGGATATATAGAAGGATGCCTTTTGGCTTACTTTGCTCTGGATATATAACTTCACAAGGAACGCCATTGATGACTTGTTGCTCAAGCCCAAGAGAACGACACGGAGATGGCATAAAGGTATTGATTACGCTATCAAGTTCTTTTCTTGCCTGTTCTAACTTTAAATCACCATTAAACCGGGGTTTATACATGACTTTTAAGTACTTTTTTAATAAAAAATTTTGAACACTCAATGAAATAACCTTAAGTTGAAAGCCTTACAACCGACTAACCGCTTTGCCAGACTATATAATAAAGTGTTAATTTTGCAGGGTTAAAGGGCATTCAGCAATGACAATAAGACACTTAAAAATCAACAAATGTACTCTATCAAGATAAGAACGTAACGCTGTCTGAAAGCATCGCCCTACTTGTTCGAGCATTATTTGCAAGTTGGCTTTTATCTTCATAACCAAACGACAGGCCGACCAAAACCCCCATAGATTCTGGGATGTTTAAGGTATCTTTAATGATTTGAGGATAAAAACTTAAAGCTCCTTGAGCACAACTACCAATACCAAAGGATTCCATGATTAACATGAGTGACTGTAGATAGATGCCAATATCCAAAGCGTTGTTAATTTCAAATGACTTTGGCATGCAAATAATCGCTACATGTGGTGCGCCAAAAAACTCATAATTTCTCAGTAATGCTTGTTTACGTTCGGCTTTATTCCCACGTTCAACTCCCATGGCATTATAAAGTGCTTTCGCACACTCTATTTGCCTGACTTGATGCTCGCCTTTAAAGTCAGAATAATACTGGAAATCACTGTCTGGTTTTGTACCAGTCATCACCGTATCAATTAAGTTTTGTTTTAAATTATCTTTAACATTTGCTGAAGCAACGAACGTTTTCCAAGGTTGCGTATTGCAATTAGATACAGCGTGCTGGGCGAGGCTAAAAATTTCTTCTAAGAGCTCTGGCGTAACTTCTTTGTTCAGAAAACCACGCACAGAATGGCGTTGCTTCAACAGTTGTTTAATAACGGTAGATGGCATATTTTCTCTCTTATGTAATTTGGTTAACCTGAGTCTGTAGAAATTGACTTATTAAAACAAAAAAGTATGGCGGGTTACCCCGCCATATTAATAGCAACCAATAAAGGTGCTGATATTATTATTTTAATTTTTATTCGCTAAAAATTGCTCTGGCAATGATCAATTTCATAATTTCAGAGGTTCCAGCAAAAATTCGTGTAATACGAGCATCGGCAAACACTTGAGAAATTGGATATTCTTCCATATAGCCTGCTCCACCGTGTAACTGAACACCTTCATCGGCAACATCGCATAACAGTTCACTGGTTAATAGTTTTGCTTGCGAGGCACCTATACTGTCATGATCACCACGGTTGGTATTGGCTACCAGGGTATCTGTATAAGCAATTGCCATATCAAGACGAGCACGTAATTCAGCCATTTTAAATTGAGTGTTTTGCATTGCAGATAATGGCTTACCAAATACTTTACGATCTTGCACAAATTCTTTGGTCAAATTAAACGCGTACTCAGCAGTACCTACATTCCAGATAGCGCAAATAAGACGTTCTTCAGCTAAACCGCCCATTAAATACTTAAACCCTTGGCCTTCAACACCAATAAGATTTTCTTTTGGCACTTTTACGTTGTCAAAGAACAACTCAGCAGTATCTTGTGACTTCATTCCCATTTTTTTAAGGTGGGCACCACGTTTAAATCCTTCCCAGTTTGCTTCTACAACAAACAAGCTTATAGCATGCGGGACAGTTGGATCGGTTCGGGCTGCAACAACAAACACATCACCACAAATACCATTTGAAATATAGGTTTTATTACCGTTAAGTACGTAATGATCGCCATTATCAACAGCTGTAGCTCGCATACCAGCTAAATCTGAGCCAGCATCAGGCTCAGTCATCGCTACACCTAGGATGTATTCACCAGTGATTGCTTTTGGAATGTATTTTTCTTTTAAGAAATCACTACCGTTATTCATAATATAAGGCGCAACAATCGTACTGTGCAGTTGCGGCATAAAGCCCGTTTCGCCACAAAGCCCTATTTCTTCGGAAATAATTTGTTGAAAACGAAAATCATCAATGGCTAAACCACCAAGTGATTCTGGTGCCTGTGGGATCAAAAAGCCCATTTCGCCAGCTTTTAAGTAAACTTCGCGCGGAACTATACCTGCTTCGCGCCACTCTTCTCTATGAGGAACAACCTCTTGTTGAAGAAAAGCACGAAAAGAATCCCTAAACATATTGTGATCTTCATCAAAATTATAACGTTTCATCATTATTCCTAAACTTAAATCTTAAAAAAAAATGCTGGCGAAACTGAAACAGTCAAGCCAGCATTATCGGCGTTTATAAAGCTACAATCGCTTCGCCGATTAAAGTTTGTGTACCATCTTGCTTACACGCTTGAATTGCTACACGAGCACATTGCTCATCGTTATGAGTGATTAGCTCAACAACTTCACCAGAACAGGTGATCACATCTTTTAATTGAGTGATAGCAGCAAACTTATTACTAAACTTGCGTAATTGCGACTGTGGTTGCCAGTTAGTTAATAAACGACCTAAATACGCCATTGATAACATACCGTGAGCAAAAACATCTGGCATTCCCGCTTTTTTAGCAAAATCACTATCGATATGAATCGGGTTATGATCGCCTGAAGCGCCTGCATATAAAGCAAGAGTAAAACGGCTAATTGGTGGTAAAGCTAGTTCAGGTAACACAGTACCTACTGTAATATTCGTCATGATAATCCCCTGTTTAAACGTTACGGTACACAAGTGTTACACTTGCTTGCGCCATTAACTCACCGTCTTGGTTTGTGTAGCTATTTTCCATAACTACAAACTCAAGAGCGCCACCTTTTTTGTCAAAAATATTTTTCAATTCTGAACTGACAGTAATGGTGTCACCGGCATGAATTTGGCCAAAATAGTTGAACTCTTGGGTACCATGTAATACACGGCCGATATCAAGGTTTAGTAAACCTATAACAGGTAAAAGCTCAGGACCTTCCATATCTAACGAGAACGGGAATGTAGGCGGAGCTGGTAGAGACTTGTAACCAGCGGCAATAGCCGCTTCTTCATCAATATAAATTGGATTAGTTTCACCGATTGATTTGGCGAAAAATTTTAATCGACCTTTTTCAACATCAACCTTAAAGCTTTCAAATTGATGGCCTATTTTTGTTTTATCTAACATCATGTTTCCTTAAACCAGCGCGATTTAAATCGCGCTAAATGTAATTCTGTTATACCTTTTGGATTATGTATTTAATCTAGAGGGTAAATTATATAGCGCGGTACATGGTCACTACTGCAGCGCCGCCAAGACCTAGGTTATGTTGTAATGCAATATTTGCACCTTCAACTTGACGCTTACCGGCAGTGCCACGTAAATGCCAAACCAATTCTGTACATTGAGCTAAACCAGTCGCACCTAATGGGTGACCTTTTGACATTAATCCACCAGATGGATTAACCACTACTTGACCGCCATAGGTATTTTGATTGTCATTAATGAACTTTTCAGCTTGTCCTTCACCACATAAGCCTAAGCCTTCATAGGTAATAACTTCGTTTGGTGTAAAACAGTCATGCAACTCAACAACATCAACGTCTTCAGCACCAAAACCTGCCTGCTCATATACTTGACGAGCGGCTTCTTTGGTCATTTCACTACCAATAAGTTTGATAGGATCAGTCCAACTGCCTTCTATATCAGTCACCATCGACTGACCAATAATCTCAACGTTCGCTTTGATATTGTGCTTTTTGGCAAATTCAGCTGAACAAACAATTACTGCTGCTGCACCACAAGTTGGAGGACAAGCCATAAAACGAGTTAAGTATGGAGGGTAAATTGTTGGCGCATTCATTACTTCATCAAGAGTCATTTCGTTGGCAAATAATGAGTAAGGGTTATGAACCGCATGTGAGCGAGTTTTTACTGATACCTTACCGAAAATGTCTGGATTGGCGCCATATTTTTCAATATAAGCGGTACCTGCTTGACCAAACATTTTAAGAGCCAGTGGGCCTTGATGACAATCAGCCACTTGATCTAATGTGGTTAACATATTATCAAATGGTGACTCTCTATCATCCCAATGAGAGCCAAGAGCGCCAGGTTGCATTTCTTCAAAACCAAACGCTAAAGCACAATCTACAGCACCAGAAGCGACTGCTTGACGAGCTAAATATAAAGCTGACGAACCTGAAGAACAGTTATTGTTCACGTTTACTAATGGGATACCTGTCATGCCAACATCGTATAAAGCATGTTGACCACATGTGCTGTCACCATACACATAACTGGCGTATGCTTGTTGAATTTGTTTAAACTCGATACCAGCATCTTTAACAGCGTCTTTAATTGCTGAACTCGCCATTACTCGATAAGGTTGTTGCTGACCAGGTTTACAAAACTTGGTCATGCCAACACCGGCAACTCTTGCATTATTCATATCTAATTCCTACTTATTTCTTTGCGGCAAGTAAATCAATACCAACCATTTTGCCTACGGCATTAAATGTACTTACAATGCTTTCTGCTGGTGCCGCATTGCTGAAATCACAAATGTCATCCCATTTAGACGCAACATCTTCAGCGCTAACATCTTTATCAACACCAAAAGCGTAACCTTCACTGCGTTCTACACGAACTTTAGCGAACCAGCTGGCACCAACTTCATAAACACCACCAGTATCTTTGTTCTCTTCAGCACATAATTTAACAACTAAAGGCACTACGTAATCTGGAGACGTAGCTTTAAGGATTTCTTCACCCCAAATAGTTTCAGTTAAACGTGAACCGGCAATAGGAGCGATAACGTTAACGTGAACATTTTTACGTGCACCTTCAATAGCCAAGGTTTTACCTAAACCTAATAATGCAGATTTTGCAGAGCTATAGTTAGCTTGACCAAAGTTGCCGTAGATACCAGCAGCAGAGGTAGTGAAGATAACTCGGCCAAAGCCTTGGTTTACCATATATGGCCAAGCAGCTTTAGTAAGTTTATAAGCACCATCTACGTGTACTTTATAGATAAGTTCCCAATCAGTGTCCGACATTTTAGTGAAACTAGAATCTCGTAAGATACCTGCATTGTTTACTAAAATATCTACACGACCAAAATTGTCTATTGCGGTTTGTACAATCTTTTCACCAAATTCAACTGAATCGTAGTTGGCAACAGCATCACCACCAAACGCTTTAATTTCAGCTACTACTTGATCTGCTGCAGAGCTGCTCGCTCCTTCACCAGCACCACTACCACCTAGATCATTTACTACAACTCGTGCACCACGCTTTGCAAATTCAAGGGCGTAGGCTCTGCCTAAACCGCCACCAGCACCAGTAACAATAACTACTTTGTCAAAAAATTTAATATCGCTCATTGAGAATCACCTTGTATAATTTTTGTTTTTTAATTTAAACGTTTCATTGATGCGGTAAATATTGAACAGTTTGCAGTAATTCAACAATGACAGAAAAGTACTTTAAAATTAGCAAAAATGTGACAATTGACGATAATCATTAATTATATAAACAGCTTGTTGCATTATCAGAGGTTGCCATTGTAGTATGCGCCAATAACGAACCTTGCAACGTGGTCGCTATAATTAAGATCATTATTTTAATGATGTTAAAATGGCTGCAGATGTTGGTTGGCTTGTTTCTGTAGGGTTCGATAATTTACTGGTGAGAGCATGGAAAAAACAACAATATTATGTCATTACGTACAGGCTTTAATGAAAAGTATAAAACGTAATGGGCATGATCCTTTACCAATACTGCAATACGCAGGAATTCCTTTAGAAGTTGCCAATGATGCTAATGCCCGAGTACCTTATCGTCACTTTATCAAGCTGTTACGAAAATGCATGGCAATTTTACAAGATGAATATTTAGGATTGGTTGAGCCTGCAGTGCCTACTGGCTCATTTTATTTCGCTGGTCATTTACTTATTGGCGCGCCAAACTTAAAAAAAGCCCTACATTTAGGCATTGGCTATTACCAACACATTAGTAATGCCTATGATCTTAAGTTGGTTGAAGATGGGGATATAGTTCGTTTAGAGGCTAAAATCATTAAACCAGAGCTGGACCCTGATCATTTATTAGCGGAATTTATTCTTACCGGTTGGCATAGAACAGCGTGTTGGTTGATCAGTAAAAATATTATTTTAAAAGAAGTTAACTTTAATTATGCTCCGCCTGAACATGAGAGCGAATACCGTTATTTATTTCCTTGTCCGCGTAATTATGATCAACCCTGTTTAAGCTTAAGCTTTAGTGCTGAGTATTTATCCTTACCTATTACTCAAAATTCTTCGACCTTAGTTGATTACATCAGGAAATCCCCTGAAAATATTCTGCTTAATCCGGTAGAAGATGATAGCTACAGTACAAAAATAAGGTTAGAGATAGAAGCATGTGAAAATAATAGCTTTCCTACTTTCGAAGTTATTGCTGAGAAGTTTTTTATGACGCCAAAAACATTGCGTAAAAAACTCAAAAGCGAAGGCGTAACCTATCAAAAGATAAAAGATATTATCCGTCGTGACATCGCTATTTATCATCTTACCCAGCATAAATGGTCCATTAGCGAAATCGCCATTAAAATAGGATTTAGTGAACCAGGTGCATTTATTCGTGCATTTAAAGGTTGGACAGGAGTTACACCACGAGCCTATAGAGAATCTGATAGCGACAGTTAAACTGTTTAGCAAGCGCTTTCAAACATGAACATTAAAAATAAAGCAACTTAGTCCCCCTTATTTTTAATGTTCTATTTAAATTAATAATTAATACCAAATCACCTCAAAACATTACTCATTCCTCCCGTAACTATACAAAATATTTATAGCCCTACTCATTTTTATTATTTCTCTAGCTCTGTTTTAGTCGTTAAAATCGCGGCAATTAGATTGCGTACTTAGGAGTTTTTTAATGAAAACCGTAGCAAAATTATCTATTGGCTTGATGGCCATTTTAACAGCCCATTCAACAACGGTATTGGCTGAAGAAGAAGTTCAGGACATGTCTGACCCACTTGCAGTTTATTCGCAATTCGGTGCAGGTGTTACCAATAAAGGCTTAAACCTAAAATATGGTCAAAGTTACGATACTGGTAACCCTAATACATTTGGAATGAATGTACTTGAGTTAAAAGGTCTTGGAGGTGAAGACTTAGGTTGGGATAACAACGCAGTTAAAGATAACTCTCTTGACTCATTTCGTTTTCGAAACTTTCAAGTAGACATGACTAATGGTAGAGGTTCTCAACTAGATATCTCTTTAGGCCTAGATGCAAATGCACTAGCCGACGAATCTGGTTCAGTGTCATATTCATTTATTCAAGCATTACCAAAGTTTGGTAAGTTAAGCCTATTCCCATTAGCAGGTGTTGGTGCTGGTATCGCGAATAATGCACTTGAAGATGATGGCACGATTGATAGTGGCTATTCTGTACAAGGTACTTACTATTTAGTTGGTATGTATTCAAAATACGCAATTACTGATAAATTATGGGTAAACTACAATCCATTTTACCTGGAAACACTATCGGGCTCAGATGTTTATCAAAATAATGCCTATGGCCTAGGTGAAAGTTCAATATTAACCCATGAAGCATCTGTAGGTTATCAAGTAACACCTAGATTTAATGTCCGTTACTTTTCAAATTGGACAGAAAATACTTCGTTTGAAGATGGTGAACATCGAATTGAATTTAACTATCAATTCTAGCTCTTCAACGACATAATTATTTTTTAACAACCATAACCGCTGTATAGCAATGTTTAATCAATTATAAGGAGCCGAAATTTCGCAGAATTCTACAAGAACTCTTTGGCTATTAGAACAATTAACACCTGCCAATTAAATTATTTTTTAACACATTCAAGTGCTCTTTTGAGCACTTTTTTTTATTTGCGCTTTAATCAAAGTATAAGTTCAACTTATTACACCAAATAAAACATAAACTCTTAAATATAAATAATCACTAAATATCAGAAACATACAATAAAATAGAGAGTAATTAAATAATCCACACACACCTACTATAAGTTTAATTTATACCAACTGCGTTTGCTTTAATTTCAAAATGTAGAACGACATCTATAAAATTACCACCAAGTTTAAACATCAACAGTTGCTTAATAACCAGCAATTAAGGTAATGAAATTATGACGGTAAAAAGTAAATTTACAAAATGTACTCTAGGCCTTGGTCTATTGCTTACATCAGTAGCGAGTATGGCAACAACAGATACATCTAAGCCTAACATTCTGGCCATTTGGGGTGATGATATCGGCATTTATAACATTAGTGCATATAATCACGGCATGATGGGTTATCAAACACCTAACATTGATAGAATTGCAAATGAAGGTGCTTTGTTTACCGATCAGTACGCACAACAAAGTTGTACTGCTGGGCGTTCATCATTCATATTAGGCCAAGAACCTTTTAGAACAGGCTTGCTAACTATTGGTATGCCAGGTTCTTCACATGGTATTCCTGACTGGGCACCGACTATGGCTGATGTTGCTAAAGACAACGGTTATATGACTGGTCAATTTGGTAAAAACCATTTAGGCGATCAAGACAAACACTTACCAACAAAACACGGTTTTGATGAGTTCTTTGGTAATCTTTACCACTTAAACGCTGAAGAAGAGCCAGAAACATATTACTACCCGAAAGACCCTGAATTTAAGAAGAAATATGGCCCACGCGGCGTATTACATACTTATGCTGATGGTCGTATGGAAGATACTGGTCCATTAACTAAAAAACGTATGGAAACTGCCGATGAGGAATTTTTAGGTGAAACTTTAAAATTCATCGATAAAGCTCACAAAGCCGAAAAACCATTCTTTATTTGGTACAACAGCACTCGTATGCATGTTTGGACTCATTTACAAGAGAAATGGCAAGGCAAATCAGGCATAAGTATTTATGCAGATGGCATGCTTGAACACGATGAACAAGTTGGTATCTTACTGGATAAACTTGACGACTTGGATATTGCAGATAATACCATTGTTATCTACACAACTGATAACGGCGCTGAAACATTCACATGGCCAGACGGTGGTAACACCCCATTCCATGGCGAGAAAGGTACTACTTATGAAGGCGGCATGCGTGTTCCACAACTAGTTAGATGGCCTGGCACAATTGAACCTGGTTCAAAGGTTAACGCGATGATGTCTCATCTTGACTGGATGCCTACTTTGGCCGCAGCAATGGGTAATGACACCTTGGTTGCAGACCTGAAAAAAGGCGATGAGATCAATGATAAACAATGGCGTGTTCATTTAGACGGTTTCAACTTCAAACCATTCTTCGAAGGTAAAGTAGATGAAGCTCCACGTGATACTATTATGTATTTTAGTCAAACAGGTCAATTAAATGCGATTCGTTGGAACGACTGGAAAGCAAGCTTCGCATTAGTAAAAGGCGACATGGCTCGAGGCGTACGTGAAGTACCAGCATGGCCGCAATTGGTAAACTTGCGTGCTGACCCGTTTGAAAAAGGTCCAACAGAGTCTTCAATGTATATTCGTTGGATGATTGATAACATGTGGGCATTCGTACCTGTAAGTGGCAAGGTTCAAGACTTCCTTGGCTCATTAGAAGGTTACCCAATGCAAGCAGGACAAAGCTTTGGCGCTGCAGATATTGACTATACAACATTACAAATGAAAGCGTTTGTTAATAAAGTACAAACTGAACTTGCAGACAAATAATATAATTACTCTATAAATAGATATAAACCAGTAAGTTAACTAACTTACTGGTTTATTTTTTTCACAAGATTTTTTTGTAATTATTTAAAACAAAGAAAAGCGATTAATTTAAATTTTATTATTTGGTTTAGATAATCGATTACTTTAAGTTCCTTTACTATAGTTAATTTTAATAAAAATAATGTATAAAACTGAATTAACCACTTAATTAGTAAGGGTATTTTATGAAAAGAAGTAAGAAGTTGTTCTTAGGTTTGGGAATGTTGATTTTTTCAATACCCGTATTAGCTACCACTGACACCTCTAAACCAAATGTTCTCGCCATATGGGGTGATGATATTGGTCCATTTAATATTAGCGCATACAATCGAGGCATGATGGGATATAAAACACCAAACATCGATAGAATCGCTAATGACGGTATTTTGTTTACCGACTCTTATGGCGACCAAAGCTGTACTGCAGGCCGTGCAGGGTTTATTACCGGCCAGCACCCTATTCGCACTGGTTTAACAAAAGTTGGTTTGCCAGGTGCTAAAGAAGGTTTAAATAAAAAAGACCCAACGATTGCTGAGTTATTAAAACCCCATGGTTATATGACAGGTCAATTTGGCAAAAACCATTTGGGCGATCAAGATGAACATTTACCAAGTAACCATGGTTTTGATGAGTTTTTTGGTAACCTTTACCACCTAAACGCGGAAGATGAACCTGAACACCCAGATTACCCTAAAGACCCAGAGTTTAAAAAACGCTTCGGTCCGCGTGGTGTTATTCACTCATTTGCTGATGGAAAAGTAGAAGATACAGGGCCATTAACTAAAAAAAGAATGGAAACTGTCGATGAAGAAGTGTTGGCTAAAACATTAAAGTTTATCGATAAAGCCCATGCTGCTAAAAAACCATTTTTTGTTTGGTTTAATACCACTCGCATGCATGTTTGGACACGATTAAAAGCTGAATCTCAAGGCGTAACTGGTCAAGGTATTTATGCTGACGGTATGGTTGAGCATGATGGCCATGTAGGCCAATTACTTGACAAACTTGATGACCTTAAAATAGCAGATAATACCATTGTTATGTATACCACAGATAATGGCGCTGAATTAATGTTATGGCCTGATGGTGGTTACACGTTATTTAGAGGTGAGAAAAACTCAAATTGGGAAGGCGGGTATCGGGTGCCAATGATGGTTAAATGGCCAGGAAAAATAAAACCAAATCAAGTGTCTAATGAAATAATATCGACTCAAGATTGGTTGCCAACTATCTTGGCTGCAGTTGGTGATAACAGCATTAAAGAAGATCTTAAAAAAGGTAAAACGGTTGCAGGAACTAAATATAAAGTACATTTAGACGGTTATAATTTCTTACCACACTTTTTAGACACCTCGAAACCTGGACCACGAACAGATTTTATTTACTCTTCTGACACAGGTGAAGTTGTAGCGATTCGCGATGGCGATTATAAAATGGTTTTTCGCGAACAAAAAGCTCATGGTTTAGAAACATGGCAGAATCCATGGAGTGTATTGAGAGCACCCAAAATGTATAACTTAAGGATGGATCCATTAGAACGTATGGATCATGAAGCTGGCGGTTATGAGCAGTGGTATGCTGAGCATATGTTCTTATTCGCTCCTGCAATGTTTAAAGTGGCAAAATTCAAACAAACCTTTAAAGAATTTCCACAACGTCAAAAACCAGGCAGTTTTGTACCATAAACATAGCGAGAGCTTTAAAAATCTGCATGATAGTTGTGCCTAATAACATTCTAATGTTGTTAGGCACTTTATAGATAAATAGGATAGAAAATGAATTGCTGTATAAATTCAACCCCACTTAAGCTCATATCGCTGGCACTTTTTGCTATTACATTTAATAGTAACGCCTTTGGCAATAAACCAATTGAAAAGCCTAAGTTAATTATTCAAATCACCGTAGACCAACTGCGCGGCGATTTAATGTTTCGCTACCAAGACCGGTTTGTGGGTTCAGGATTTAATTATTTATTAAATAATGGCACTGTTTATCGTGATGCCCATCACGGTCATGCTAATACCGAAACAATTGTCGGACATGCAACTCTTGCTACTGGGGCCCATCCCTCAAATCATGGCTTGGTTGGAAATATTTGGTATAACAGACAAAAAGGCCATACCGTTTATAATATCGAAGATTCAAACTATGTATTACTAACCAAAGGCGCAAGTGTTGATAAAAACACTGAAATAGATCCTACACAAAAAGCGGCAAGCGTAGAAGGACGCTCACCTAACACCATAATGGCATCAACATTTAGTGATGAGATGGTCATTAATAGTAATGGTAACGCTAAAGTGTTTGCCGTCTCAGTAAAAGACAGAGGCGCCGTATCTATGGCTGGGCATGGCGGTAAAGCATTTTGGTTTTCGAAAAAAAGTCAAGAATTCGTCAGTAGTAGTTATTATTACAATCAGTACCCTAAATGGCTGAACGAATGGAACGACAAGAAAATATCAGATAATTACAAAAATAAAAAATGGCAACTCCTTGATGAAAAATCAACATATCTTTTTGGCAATTCAGATGATCGAGCATGGGAAATGGATTTAGCTGGTTATGGTCGAACATTCCCTCACCCACTTGGTGAATCAAAATACTTTAGTACTTTACTAACCGTCAGCCCTTTTGGTGATGAAATGACTGCAGGTTTTGCCAAACAACTCATTCATCATGAACAACTAGGTCAAGATAATGTTACCGATTATCTCGCAGTTAGTTTTTCAGCAACGGACTACATAGGACACTTCTTTGGCGCGTCCAGTCTTGAAAGTGAAGACAATATTCTTAGACTTGATAGAACCTTAGAAGGTTTTTTTGCATATATTGATGACAACATCGGCTTAGATAATACAGTTATTGTACTTTCTGCCGATCACGGCGGCCCAGATGCCCCTGGTTACTTAAATGAACATGATGTACAAGGTGCGTACGTTAGCCCTAAACAATGGGATACATTGGATTCCATTATCAAACTTAAAGCTGAATTGGGCTTAAAAGAGCCACTCATATCATCTTATCACCACCCTTATATCTATTTAGATCAAACGCTTATTGCTAAAAACAAACTTGACTTAAATGATGTGCAGGATAAAGTGGCAGCAGCACTTTTAAAAGAAACCGATGTTTATCATACGGTTGCTAGTAATAAAGTAAAAACAAATCAATTAGCGGATACTCAACTAAATAAAGCTATTAAAAACAATTTTTACCCGGCCCGATCTGGTGATATTTATGTCGTATTTAAACCACAAAACTTTATAAACAACCTTGATGGTTTAAAAGTTGCTTCGGTTCATGGCTCGGCTTGGTCATACGACACCTTTGTACCAATTATTTTTGTAGGAAAAACAATACCGGCAAAACATGTATATAGAAGGGTACAAACTGTAGATGTAGCGCCGACCTTGTCAGCGATAATGGCAATTAAACCTCCATCTGCAAGTAATGGTGTAATTCTGACTGAAGTATTTAACCAATGATTGTTTTAACCGATGTTTCTTTTAACCAATAATAATTTTTGAGCTGCATATATGAAACGATTAACAAACTTATATATTAGATTATTCAGGCTATTTTTATTAAACCTACTAACGTTACTGATTTTAGGGTGTGCCCCTAGTGAAGATACGTCTGTAGATACGTCTGCAGATACAGACAAGGTCACGAAGCCATCCGAGAATACTAAGAGCCCTGAAAAAAAACATCAGTTATCAAAGGCTAGTGAAGAACAATTGCTAGCTAATATGGTTTGGGTTGAAGGTGGAAATTTTTTAATGGGCTCTGACGCGCCTACGGCAAGAAACAGAGAAAACACCGTACATACTGTTAGCCTAGATGGCTTTTACATTGGCAAAACTGAAGTTCAAGCGTTACTGTGGGAAGAGATCATGGGATGGAATACAGCTTATTTTACCTGTGATACCTGCCCTATTAATAACATTAGTTGGTTTAATGTACAGGTATTCATTGAACGTTTAAATAATGCCACTGGTTTAAAATTTCGTTTACCAACAGAAGCGGAATGGGAATATGCCGCAAAAGGTGGGCAACAATCAAAGGGTTTTATTTATAGTGGTTCAAACAATATTGCCGATGTTGCCTGGTATCAAGCAAACTCTAAAAATAAAAGCCACCCTGTCGCTTTAAAACAACCAAATGAGTTAGGTTTATACGATATGACGGGAAATTTATGGGAGTTTTGCCAAGACGATATGGATCGAAATACCTACAGTACAAAGGCCAGAACCAACCCACTTTTTTTGCGTTCAACAGATCCCAAACAAAAAACCATGAAGGTTATTCGTGGCTCTGGCTATGAGTTTGGGCCAGATGAATCAGAGGTATATCGTCGTGATGGCGCCACCAACAACGTTCGCATGCCCGACATTGGCTTTCGTTTAGCTTTGAGTAAGAAATAATATGAGATCAACTTATCAGCTTTTAACATTAATTATCTTAAATTTAGTGTTACTACTATTAAGCAGCAAAGTTTTTGCAGCAGAGTACGTCGGCACAGAGCAATGTACAGATTGTCATAATGAACAAGCGAAAGCATGGCAAGGCTCTCACCATGATATGGCTATGCGCCATGCAAAGCCAGATTCAGTACTAGGCGACTTTAATAATGTTAGTCTTGAATTTAGAGGAAAAACTAATCGCTTTTACATGAAGCAAGACCAGTATTGGGTAAATATAGAAGGCCCTGATGGAAAATTTCATGATTACCAAATTAAATACACCTTCGCCTATGAACCCCTGCAGCAATACATGGTGGAATTTAGCGATGGTCGAGTACAACTGATCCCTTTTGCCTGGGATTCCCGAACGAAGGAAGATGGAGGTCAACGCTGGTTTGATTTATATCCACAATTTACTCAAAGTCATCAAGAATATTTTTGGACCAATAATGGCCAAAACTGGAATTACATGTGTGCTGATTGTCACTCTACCGATGTTAAAAAGAATTTCGATGTAAAAACCAATACTTACAAAACCAGTTTTAAAGAAATAAACGTGGGTTGTGAAGCATGTCATGGCCCCGCGAGTGAACATTTAACCTGGACAGACAATGCAGATAAAACGGTGAAATTTTCTGGCTTTGAGCGCAACATAACTAAATCAGTAAGTAACTGGGTATTAGAACAAGATAAAACCACATTAACTCCAGAGAAAATAGAACATAGTGAGCAAACCCTTGTTTGTGCGCAATGTCATTCTCGCCATGTGCAAATAAGCGATAAAGATCATGTAAAAAGTAAAGAGTTTGGTGACAGGTACCTTTTAAGCCTATTAGAGCCAAACTTATATTACCCGGATGGCCAAATCTACGACGAAGATTTTGTCTATGGTTCATTCTTACAAAGTAAAATGAGTAAAAATGGTGTGGTGTGCAGTAATTGCCATGATCCTCATAGCGCAAAATTAACCATAGCTAAAGAATCCGTATGTCTGCAATGTCACTTACCAACAACCTATGCCTCTGAGCAACATCACCACCATAAGGAAGACTCGGCCGGTGCACAATGTGTAAGTTGCCATATGCCTGAGACAACCTACATGCAAGTAGACGATAGAGCTGACCATGCATGGCACATCCCCCGCCCTGACATAGCAGAAGCACTGGGGACACCTGATACCTGTTTAAGCTGTCATCAAGATAAAACTAGCCAGTGGAGTAAAGGAAAAACTGAAAAATGGTACCCCGACTCGACCATAACTAGTGAACGTCATTTTGCTCCAGTATTTGCCGGTGCTGATAGAAATATGGCCAGTATGGCGACTCCGCTTTCTCAAATTGCGCAAAATACTCATTACTCAGACATCGTAAGAGCTTCTGCGTTAGCACGGATGCAACCTTTTGCTGATACAAATACTTTAATTGCCATTGCACGAGGAGCTAAAAGCCCTGATAGTAATATGCGTGTAGGTGCGATTAGAGGTGCAATAGGCATACGAGGCGCAGAACGTTGGAGAATTGTTGCGCCTTTATTGACAGATAAAGTGCTAAGCGTTCGTACCGAAGCGGCTCTAGCATTGATCCCTTTATGGAGTGAACTTTCTGACGCTAATAAAGAACACTTAACTCCTGCGTTAAACGAATATATTGATGTCCAAAACTTTAATAGTGATAGAGGTTATGCCCATACTAATAAGGGCAATGTATATACCCATCAAGCACAATATAATAAAGCTGAGTCGGCTTACAAAGAAAGCATAAGAATAGAGCCTATTTTTGCTAATGCCTATATAAATTTAGCCGATTTATTTCGACGCCAAAATCAGGACAATAAAGCTATTTCAATTTTAGAACAAGGTATGAAAGCAATACCAGATAATGGCAATTTTGCTTATAGTATTGGTCTCGCTCATATTCGTAACAAACAGACACCTCAAGCAATTGAACGCTTTAAACAAGCCATTGAAATAGAACCAGAAAATGAGAACTTTCACTATGTTTATGGTTTAAGTGTTGAATCGACGTCAAAAGTCAAAGCGCAACAAGCATTGCAAAAAGCTTATGAGATAGGCGGCAACCCACAATACCTCTATGGTCTGTGTGACATGCTGATCAGACACAAGGCATTTCAAGCAAAGCAATGTTTAAGTGAATTAGCAACTATAGCGCCAAAAACCGTGGTTGATCAATTGCAACAAAAACTAGATAGCAATAAGTAGCTTCACAGTCAAAACGAGCCATAAATCTACTATAAGCAATATTAATAGTACTAGTTAAACAATTAACTTTAATGACATTATTTATCGTTTACACTGTATATATATGAACAGCATATACGCCACGAAAGTGATATTAGCGTTTAATTTACAATTATAGGATCAGATTATGAGCCAAAGCTTTGAAGCCTTACAACAATTAAAAGCTCAAATTCAAACCTCGGTTATTGGACAATCCAACGTTATCGATTCATTACTGCTTGCCTTGTTAACCAACGGTAATGTGTTATTGGAAGGTTTACCAGGCACAGCAAAGACCCGTTCGATTAAAAGTCTTGCCAGTACATTAAGTGTTGACTTGGGGCGGGTACAATTCACCCCAGACTTATTACCGTCTGATGTTACTGGTACAGAGGTTTACCAGGAAGTTGATGGCAAACCTGTACTAACCTTCCAACAAGGGCCGGTATTTAATAATTTGTTGTTAGCCGATGAGATCAATCGCTCACCGGCTAAAGTTCAAGCGGCATTGTTAGAGGCAATGGAGGAAAGGCAAATCACCGTTGCCGGTAAAACCTATAAACTGCCTGATTTGTTTATGGTCTTAGCAACACAAAACCCAGTGGAGCAAGAAGGTACCTACCCACTGCCAGAAGCTCAGATGGACAGGTTTATTATGAAGATAAACCTTGAATATCCAGATGATGATGCTGAAGCGCAAATCATAAAACTGGTTCGCTCTGAAGAAATAACAAACACCATGCAGCTTGAGAAAATTGATCCTCAACATATTTTTAATGCGCGCGAAGAAATTCACAAAGTGCAAATGAGTGACACAATAGTTAATTATTTGGTGGCTATCATCATGGCGACAAGAAAACCTGAACGCTATCCTGACTCGCCATTGCAACATTGGATCAGTGTAGGCTCTAGCCCTAGAGCAAGTATTGCATTGGATAAGTGCGCAAGAGCTCAAGCCTGGTTAAACGGCAAAGACTTTGTTGATCCCGATGACGTTCGTTCCATTGTTCATGCGGTCCTGCGTCACAGGTTAATGCTCAGTTACGATGCGTTAGCAGATGGTGTTACCGCTGATCAGGTAATTGATGAAATTTTACGACAAGTGGCAACCGCTTAGGTTAGCCATTTAATACGCGACTTTAGACTTTACACACGCTATAAGAGTGAAATTCTTTAATGAAAAAAGATAGGTCAAATGCAATCGATACTCCTAGCGGTAGTACTGACGCAGCTCGTAACAAAAGCAAAAACATTTACGTTGATATTAACGATTTGCGTCGCTTACAGCATAAGGCAAAAGGCTTTTCATTTCTAACAAAACAACCGGTAAACAGTGCTCTAAGTGGTAAAAACGTTTCAAAATTACGTGGTAGAGGCCTAAACTTTGAAGAACTGCGTCATTATCGTCCCGGTGATGATATTCGAAGTATGGACTGGAAAGTTACCCGCCGAACAGGAAAACCACACATTAAAGTATATACCGAGGAACGTGAACGAAATGTGTACTTAGTGGTTAATCAGTCAAGTTCAATGTTTTTTGGTAGCACAAATAAAATGAAATCAGTCATTGCTGCTGAAATCGCTGCATTGATGGCGTGGAAAGTTACTGATAGCGGTGATCGCATTGGAGCTGTCGTTTTTAATGATAAACAAGTAAAAGTTGTGTCCGCTAAACGTGGCAAACTGCATGTTGTAAACGTATTAGCCGAGGTGGTTAAAATGAATCACCAATTGAAGGTAGGTAAAGGCGAGCCAAATAGCAACTCAATTAATGAAGCCTTGATTAAAATAAGCCATATTTGTGGCCATAATGCCTTAATAATAATTGTAGGTGATGGTCACGGTTGGGATACTAAAAGCACCCAGTTAATAAAAAACATTCGTCAGCATAATGACGTAATCGCCTGCCAAATATATGACCCTCTCGAACAACAACTTCCAGAGATGAGTAATATGGTGGTAAGTGATGGTGAAAAACAAATTCAGTTTTCCTCTTTAAATCGTAACACGCAAGAAAAGTACCGAGTCAGTATAGAACAACAAGAAAACCGATTTGAATCTGCCACAAGAAAAAATCGTATTCCATTGCTTTCATTAAACACCTTGGAACCTATAGAAAAACAGCTCCGTAAAGCGTTAGGTAAGGCAGGCTAATGAGACTTTTTCCTGAGCCATGGGGCAATTATTTAGTATTAGATATCGTTGAAACCAATCAGCCGGATGCAATTAGTTGGTGGCCAAATACCATTGGTTGGCAACTGCTGTTCATTGTTGTTTTATTACTGGTGTTCAAACGAATTTATTTTGCCATTAAACGATATCAAGATGATGCTTATCGACGAAATGCATTAAAATGTCTTATTGAAATTAAACACTCAAGCAGCCAACACTGTTATTTAAACTATCAACAACTTCCCGCCCTGCTTCGTACCAGTGCATTACATGCATTTGATAGGAGTGACATTACCCAGCTTAACGGTAAAAACTGGGAGGAATGGCTTGATCAGCAGTGTGAGCAAAGTAATTTTAATAAAAATTGTTCAGGCATTCTGCACCAACTCGCCTACAACCCTGCCTTTGAAATTAGCACAGAACAACTTAATAGTGTGATCAATGAGATAAGCCTGTGGTTAAAATTTCATAGGAGGTTAAATGATTGAGTTTGTTTACCCTTGGCTTTTTGCACTGACTCCCTTACCAGTCCTAATCTTTTGGTTAGCTCCTGTTTATAAAGAACGCAAACAGTCGCTGCAGGTACCTTATTTCGAACGATTAGTCGATGTGACCGGAGAAACCCCACAACATGGCGCCGTAATTTTAAACCGAAAACGGCTACAAGGTGTATTCCTGTTAATTTCATGGCTGTGTATTGTTATTGCGATGGCAAAGCCTGAAATAGTTGGCCAACCTATCATTCAACAAAAATCTGCCAGAGATCTTATGGTCGCGGTTGATTTATCAGGTTCAATGGCAGAGCAGGATTTTACCAACCAGCGAGGTCAAACCATAAACCGTTTAGATGCAGTTAAAGATGTGTTATTTGATTTTGCCAAAGGCAGAGAAAGTGACCGTTTAGGACTAATTTTATTTGGTAATGCACCTTATTTACAGGCCCCTTTTACGGCTGATATACATACTTGGCTTGACCTATTAAAAGAATCTGATATTGGTATGGCCGGCCAAAGTACGGCCTTTGGTGATGCTATAGGCTTAGCAATTAGTGTCTTTGAGAATGAGCAAACAGAGCACCGGGTGCTCATTGTACTCACTGATGGTAATGATACCGGCTCAAAGGTACCGCCAATAGATGCGGCAAAAGTTGCCGCTGCATACAATATTAAAATATATACTATTGCAGTAGGTGATCCGGAAGCAGTGGGTGAAAAGAAAGTAGATTTAGCCGTACTTGATGAAATTGCAAACGTAACAGGCGGCGCGGCTTTTGAAGCACTTAACAGAGAAGAGCTGAAACAAGTCTATCAACAAATCGACGAACTTGAACCACAATTATTTGACAGTAAGTCATTTCGACCAAGAACGAGCGCTCATCATTATCCACTAATGGTTATGTTAGTACTCTACTTGTTGGCATTTACTGTTGTTAACTTAGTTTTTGCTTATAACAATCGTAAAGCAAAACGTCTAAATGAAACAAACATTGAGTCGAGCAAGGACGTATTATGAACGAGTTAATGCAGTTTCAACACTTTCATTTTTTACGCCCCTTTTGGTTATTGGCCCTTATCGTTGGATATTGGTTAATCAATGCTTTTACCAAACGCAGTGATACTTTAGCCACTTGGCGCCCTATTATGTCAAAAGAAATAATTGATCACCTAAATGTAGAAGGCAATACAAATCATTGGTTATCCCCTAGAAGGTTAGGTCAATACTGCTTATTTTTACTGTGTTTAATATTATCTGGCCCAACTTGGCAACAACAACCGTCGCCTCTAACTGAAGACAATTCAGCCTTAGTGATAGCGCTGGACGTGTCAAATACGATGCAGCAAAGTGATGTGCAACCTACTCGTTTAGCACGCGCTAAACATAAAATCATTGAGTTACTAAAATTGCGAGGTGACAGTAATACCGCCCTAATAGCCTACTCAGGTAGTGCTCATACGGTAATGCCAATTACTAAAGACACAGAGATGATCAGCCACTTTTTAGATGCCTTGGATAGCAATTTAATGCCAATGCAAGGCAAATTACCGGAAAAAGTAATACCTATAACCCAATCTATGTTGTCCCCTACTAAAGTGCCAGGGTCGTTATTATTGATTGGCGATGGTGCTACCGCAGAAACAGTAGCCAAATTCTCTGAATTTTTTAATGTTCAACCACATCAATTGGTTGTTTGGGCAATAGGAAATACAGAACAAACACTGGATTCAGATAAAAATATAATCCCAATGCAACTAGCCCAGTTGGAAAATTTAGCCGATGAAAGTGGTGGTCGAATCGTTGAACTTACCTTTGATAATCATGATGTTGAACAGGTAAACCGTTTTATTGAAAATAACCTAGTGATCGTAGAAGACGCAGGTCGTCCCTGGCTTGATGCCGGTTACCCTCTGGTATTTATTCTTGCGTTAATGTTTTTATTTTGGTTTCGTCGAGGCTGGACTTTGCAATGGTAAATTCTCTGCATCAACAAATAATAATGCGATTTAAGTTAAATCACTCTGTGTTTGCCAGGGTGAAAACTAAATATCACAAATACAAAATCTATTTTATTAGTGTCATGCTTATTTTACTTGTAGGCTTTATTTACTTAAAGCCTCAGCAATTTGCCAATATTTGGTTGACCAAAGATCAACAAGGGCAAATATTATTCAAACTTGAAAAGTATGACCTTGCCGCCAAAGTATTTACCAATACACGATGGCAAGCATTTAGCTTATATGGTGCTGAGCAATTTGAACAAGCATCATTACTGTATAGTCAATACGATCATGTCGGAGACAGGTTAGCAAAAGGTAACGCGTTAGCGCACGCCCGACGCTATGTAAAGGCACGTACAGTGTATCAAGCAATCCTGAATGATTACCCAGAAAATACCGCCGCATTGACAAACTTAACGATTGTTCAAGCGATTATCGAAGAAGTCAATCGAATGTCTGAAAGCCAAAAAGCTGAAGAAGGAGATAGTCCAAAAGAGCTCGGTGATGAACCTCAAACCGGTGAAGGTGCAGACAAAAAAGAAATGCAAACTCAAGAAATAGAACAACTTTCCGCAGAGCAATTGTTACTTGATGCCAATCTAAATGATATGTGGCTACGTCAAGTACAAAAAAATCCAGCCCAATTTCTTGGGCAAAAATTTCATATGCAATTGCAAAGACAGGATAGCGAATTAAACGCTAAAGGGGCTGAAAATGATCAATAAAAGCACCTTTGCAATTACGGTTAATTGTTTGTTGATGGTAAAGAATGCAATACGTTCAAATACAACATTAATTGTTTTATTCGCTTTTTTGTTCAGTCATGCAAATTCAGTTTACGCAAATGATTTACAACAATTAGTAAACAGCGAGCAATTAACAATTTCAGCAAATATCAAAAATGCAGACAACATTATTGCAAAACAACCAGTAGTAATAGAAATACACATTGCCACCAACCGATGGTTTGCAGGTGGGATATCAGTTGTACCTTTTGCAGTAGAAGAAGTAGTTATGCTTGCCAACAATGAAGTTGTTATTAATGGCAGCAAACGGATAAACGGTGAAACTTGGGCCACCCAGCTTAGGGAAATAACCTTGTACCCAATGAAAGCTGGTACGTATACATTACCGAATATCGAGGTAAACATCTCAGTAAACCAAGCATCAGCGCCAAATGCCTCAGGAAAATTATATACTGATAAATTAAGCTTTACCGCCCATATGCCACCTGAAATGGAGCCATATGACGATTACGTGGTCACTTCAAATTTAAGCATTAACATTGAAGAAGGAACAGAATCACAGCAAAAAATCGAAATAGGTAATGCAATTACACGAACGATTACATTGTCTGCGGAAAATGTACCTGCAATGATGTTACCACAACTGACTAAACCAGAATTAAACGGCGTAAGCATTTACCAAAAGCCAGCAACTTTAACCGATCGAAGCAATCGAGGGGTTCTTATAGGCAAGCGCACAGAATCATTTACCTACTATTTTGAGCAGGTTGGCGATTATACCATTGCCGAGCAACAGTTTTATTGGTGGAACACTGTCGAGCAGCAGTTAGAAACAGTTGTAGTGCCTGAAGTAACATGGTCTGTTGTTGGCGATAGCTCGTTCAGACTTTCTCAATACTTAGACTTTTCTGGAAAGCTGTTTAGTTTGAAAACCTTAATGATGACGTTTATAACGTTACTCATTTTGACCTTGTTGGTAACAACTGTTGTCGCCACTATCCGCAATAAAGCTGCATTAGTACATTTCTACAAAAAGGTTAGCCGTCAACAGTACCGAAAACAGAAAAAGCAATTTTTAATGGCGCTTAGCAATAAGGATTATCAACAAGCATGTGCCATGCTTTACCAAATTATTGATGCAGAAGTAGATGATATTGAAACCTTAAAGCAGCACTTTGGCTATAGTAAGGAAAAACGAACTTTGATTGCTCAATTATTACAAACAGCCTATAAAACTGGTGTAAATAACAAGACGGACTTTACAGTATTGCAAGGTAACCAATTACTTAAAAACAATCCGAACAACAATAAAACTAAAGATTTGAATTATAAAGATTTCATTAAATTGAATAAATAAAACCTGTCTATATTATTTTTAATCAAGACGTTTTAGTTCTTTGCAGCTTTCAATAATGACACTTCGTAGCCATTTGTGTGACTGAAAATGTTCCATTGCCCAATGCCAACTCATATAGGCATCCATATTTTTGGTATAAAATGGCGGTTTGAACCAAATATAGTCTTGGTAGTTTATCATTGAAGCCAGCATTCCAAGGGGCATGATACAAAGATAATCCGTCACTCCAACAATCTCAATAATATTTCTGATACTACTATTGGTGTAGCGAACTTCCCTAACTAATGGTAAATCTTTAATTGCTTTAAGAAGTGGGTAAATGTTATCTGATCTTGGAGTAATAGCGGCATGGAACTCAGCCATATACTGTTCTATCGTAATTTCTTTAAGGCCCTGCAATCTTGGGTGGTCCTTTCTTGCCATGATGTATAGATCATCGCTAAAGATGGCTTCTTGATGACAACTTGTTTGCTCGCCTTTCATATAATCGATGTGCAAATCATATACTCTGTCGCGCAGCGACTTTTCAATATCTTCAACAATATCAGAAGTTACTGTAACAGAAATATTTGGTGCAATTTGAGCAAGCTTTTTAATGACATTGGTCATGAATAATTTATGCGCAACGCCTAAAATATTAACATGAAAATGTTTATTCGATGTTTTATGATCAAACTTATCTTGTTCAGGTAACGTGTGTAGCACATCGTTTAAGATAACTTCTACCCCAGGGTAAATAGCCTCTGCTTTTAAAGTAGGTTCCATCTTCCCCCCTTTTCGTTCAAAAAGAGGATCATTATAAAGGGAGCGTAGTCTCTTCAACGCTTGTGAAACAGCAGGTTGTGTCATTCCTAGGTTTTCTGCTGTGTGACTTAAATTTTTGTCTCGCATTAACGCTGAAAATACCGGCAACAAATTTAGATCAATATTTCTCATATTTCGTGACAAAATTTTTCCTTAATTTAAAACTTTAAATATTGTTATTATCGAGGAATAGCAAACAAAAACGAAACTTAAAGACTGCCTACTATAAGCAGTAATTATAGCGCTAAAAACACAATTAATTTCTTTTCTGCTCATTTTGTATCTAAAATGCAATCAAATGTATCGAAATACTCTATTCTTGTAATGCCCTACTTTATTATTCGGTTTTATGATGACTACATTTCGGTAATTTATATAAAGGACAAGACCTTGAACATAATTAGCAAAACATTACACTGCAACCCTATTTGGTACATAGTTATCTTAAGTGCTTATACACTGTTAAAATTTGCCAGTACAAACTTAATGTAATAAATAAAGCGTTACAAAAGCCATTATTGTAACCTAAATACACGCAGACTCGTTTTTCAAAGAAAAGTTCAAGTTGTTATATCGCCAGTCTAAAAAACAAACGACAAACAAAAAGCATTAACCCCCCATTTACCACCCTCTAGCCAACACGTTACAAAACATAAACCTTACAGCAACATAAAACACAAAATTTATTCCACGTATCTAAAGTTAAACTGTTGTTATCTATGAACTATTAGTTTGAGTAATAGGCCTATACATTTAATTTGGTTCTAACTATTTTTTAAAAGACTAAAATGCGCACCTAAAGATACACTTTATTGCTTAAGTTACTTGGAAAATTATCATGAAATTTATTAAATCTACGTTAGGCCTTTTAGTACTAACAATCATGCCATCTGCAGCACACGCTGATGATTGGAGCTTTCAACTTGAGCCTTACTTAATGGCTACAACCATAGAAGGTGATGCAAGTTTAGGAAGAGCTCCAAAAACAGATTTAGATGTTAATTTTGACACCATTTTAGAAAATCTTGAAAGTGGTGGAATGTTACATTTTGAAGCTCATCATACGAATGGATGGGGCATGGTGTTTGATTATGGTTATATGGACCTAGGTGCCACCACTAAAAGTGACAATGGAACCAGAGTGAATGCAGAAGTTCGTCAAGGTGTTTTAGAAGGATTAGCCGTTTATCGTACCGAAATTGCAAATGGTCACATTGACTATATTGCCGGTGCAAGATGGTGGGATAACGATTTAGAGCTAAACGTAAACAACTCATCATTAGATGGAAGTTTTGATCGTCAAGTAAAGTCTGATTGGATAGACGCTGTAGTTGGCATACGAGTTCATCAAAAACTTTCTGATAATTGGACGTTTCAAGCACACGCAGATGTTGGCGGGTTTAGTATAGGTTCTAGCTCTGAGTTTACTTCAACTTTAAAAGCAGGTGTTTTATATAACATCAATGAGTTAATGACTCTGGATTTAAATTATAAAGCCACCTGGGTTAATTTTGACGAAGGTAACAAAGGCCAACCCGGTTACTTTCAATATGACACCGTAACTCACGGTCCAGCTGTAGGACTTATATTTAAGTTCTAACTTTTTTGTACTGCAAGTGGGCAAAAAGGTTGTCCAATGCAAATTTAAAAATTATTTATTAATTTTATTGGATATACATATGAAAACATTAAACAGAAATGCTTATTTCAATACAGCCATTCTATTACCTATCATGTTCCTGGTTGGTTGTTCAAAACCTGAAATTGAACAAGTAAAAGATTTGGTTCGTCCAGCAACACTTTATACCGTTAATGATCATACAAGTAGTTTTGAACAGAACTTTCCCGCTCTAATTAAAGCATCGAATGAAACAGAATTAGCGTTTCGTGTAGGTGGTGAATTAATTGAAGTAAATGTTGTAGCAGGTTCATTAGTAAAGAAAGGTGATGTTATTGCTAAAATGGACCCAACTGATTTTAAAGTTAACGTTGCAACAGCGAAAGCACAATATAATTTAGCCGAAAAAACATTCCAGCGTTTTAAACGTATGTTGTCGTTAGAGTTGACCTCTCAAGCTCAATTTGATGAAGCAGAAGCTCAAATGATTTTAGCTAAAGTTAATTTAGAAAATGCTGAAAACAACCTAACATATACAGTTCTAAGAGCCCCTTATGATGGCAAGATTTCAAGTAAAGACGTGCAAAATCATGAAGCAGTAAAAGCAAATAATACTGCCTTTGTATTACATGATGAAGACGGTATCGATGTTAGTTTCCAACTACCTGAAGCGATTCTTAGCCGAGTATCCCAAGGCTCTAAATCATATAAGCCTGCAGTAATATTCACCTCATCAGAAATACTTAAAGATAAAGAGTTTAGAGCTACTTTTAAAGAAATTGATAATCAACCAGACCCACGTTCACGCTCTTACACAGTTGTTTTACACATGGATAAACCTGAAGGCGTTTACTTAGCTCCAGGTATGACTGCAAATGTAAAAATTGAATTAGACCATGTTATTTCTAACATTGACACATATTCTCTAGTGCCTATTGAGGCTGTATTTTCGCCTGCAGAAACTAATCCTGAAGATAAACAGTTCGCTGTTTGGAAAGTGAATCAAGAAACAATGCGAGTTAGCAAGCAATTAATAACCGTTAATGGTTTAAGCAGTAAAGGAATGCAAGTTACAACAGGTTTAAAACCGGGTGATGTGATTGTTGCTGCCGGTGTAAATTCTATAGTCGATGACACTAAAGTTAGAGAGTGGATTAAAGAGCGAGGTATTTAAGCCATGACTGCCACTAATTTACAACAAACCCGAACAGGTGGTGGAATAGCCGCTTTCTCAATGAAGAATTCACTAGTGAGCTGGATGATTACCATCATTCTGTTATTTGGAGGAATACTACATTTCTTTGAATTAGGTCAGTTAGAAGATCCTAACTTTACTATTAAAAATTCAGTAATTGTTACCTTATACCCTGGTGCTTCTGCCCAGCAAGTAGAAGAGGAAGTAACGCATGTTTTAGAAAGTGCATTACAAAACATGAAACAGGTAGATTATATTGCCTCATGGTCAAGTAATGGCTTTTCTCAAATTGATTTTAGAATTCCTAAAACTGTCACACCTGAAAACGTACAACAAGTGTGGGATGACATGCGCAGAAAGATTTCTGACGTTCAACATCTCTTACCTAAAGGTGCTTCAACCCCAATGATCAATGATGATTTTGGTGATGTTTACGGTATGATGCTGCAAATTAAAGGTGATGGTCATAACTTAGGTAAAATTAAAGAGTATGCAGATTATTTAAAACGTGAAATTCTTATTGTCGACGGTGTTGGTAAAGTTGCGATAAGTGGTGAAGCTCAAGAGCAAATATTTATCGAAATTGACCGTGCTAAAGTTGCAAATCAAGGCATAACAGTCGATGCAATATCATTAGCGCTTGCTAACCAGAATGTAGTCTCTAATGCCGGTGATATCCATATTGGCGAAGAGATGGTACGTTTTAGCCCAACAGGTGAATATCAAACTATTGAAGACTTAAAAAATACAGTATTAAGCCCGTTAGGGTCTTCAAATTTAGTTTACTTATCAGATGTTGCTAATGTTTATAAAGGCTTTAAAGATAAGCCAACAAAAGTAATATCTTTAAATGGACAAGAAGCGATAAGTTTTGGTATTTCATTTGCTCCTGGAGTAAATGTGGTTACCGTTGGTAAACGTGTTCAAGAAAGGTTAACCGAACTCGAAGAAATGCGCCCTATTGGTATCGACTATGAATTTGTTTACAACCAACCAGCGCAAGTAGATAAATCAGTAAAAGGCTTTTTAGGAAACTTACTGGAAGCCTGTGTCATTATTTTCTTTGTGTTGTTATTCACAATGGGCCGAAAAGCTGGCTTATTAATCAGCTTTATTTTAGTTGTAACAATTTCTGGTACTTTTATTTTAATGGAAATGAAAGGTATTCAGTTACAACGGATTTCATTAGGAGCATTAATTATTGCTCTGGGCATGTTGATTGATAATGCCATCGTTATTGTCGAAGGCCTTATTATAGGAATGGAAAAAGGCAACTCTAAATGGGATTCGATGATTGCTATTGTAAAACAAACTCAATATCCATTATTAATTGCCACTGTTATAGCAGTACTTGCCTTTGCTCCTATTGGTCTATCTCCAGATTCAACCGGTGAGATTGTAGGCTCGTTATTCTGGGTATTGAACTTTTCATTATTCTTAAGCTGGGTAACGGCAGTAACAATAACGCCATTCTTTTGTGATTTGTTGTACAAAGATGGCGAATTTGATGGCCATGATGAGCAAGAGCACGACCCGTACGGAGGCATAGTTTTCAGATCATTTAAATCAATGCTGAATGTTTGTATGCGTTTTCCGTGGATATTTACGATTGTTATGATCCTTGCCTTAGTCGTTTCTGCTAAAAGTTTTAAACTTGTTAAACCAGAATTCTTCCCAGCATCTACGGTAAAACAATTTCAAATCGATGTATGGGACGGGTATGGTACTGACATTCGCACTATGGAAGATAAAGTTAAAGCGATTGAAAACTACCTACTAGAGATGGAAAAAGTTACACAAGCCACTTCTGCTGTAGGCGGAGGGCACGTACGTTTTATGTTAGCTTATGCCCCAGAAAAGCATTTTGATAACTATGCAAACATTCTAGTTATGGTTGAAACGCCAGACGATGTAGTACCAACAATTGCTACAATTAAAAAGGAAGCTGTTGAAAGATTCCCGGAATTAACTCTTAACTTGAAACGTTTCTCAGTTGGACCGCAACCTAAAGGTGCCGTCGAAGTACGTATTACCGGTGCCGACCCACTTGTGTTACGTCAACTTTCTGAAAAAGCTAAAACTATTATGCGTGCTACGCCTGGTACTGAAGCTGTAAGAGACGATTGGATGGCTCGATCTAAAGTTATACGTCCTCTTTACAATGAAATAAATGGTCGACGTTTAGGTATTAGTAAAAAGCAACTTGATGAAGCTATTCGTCAAAACTTCTCTGGTACAACAATAGGACTTTATAAAGAAGGTACTAAGATGATGCCAGTGGTAAGTAGACCACCTGAAAGTGAGCGATTATCACTTGAAAACCTGGGGCAATTGAATATTTTCAGCCCAGCTAAACAAGATTATGTACAAATCTCACAAGTTGTGGATGGCTTTGATATCACATTTGAAGATGCCTATATTTTACGTCGCGACAGAATGCGTACAATTACCGCAATGGCCGATTATGATGTGACTAAAAACATTACTGCCGCAACAGTTAGAAATGAAATGGTTGCTGATTTCGAGCAATTTGAAACAGAGTTACCTGTTGGTTATACAATGGCTTGGGGCGGAAAGCATGAGAAAAGTACTGATGCCAAAAAGAATGTATTATCTACCATTCCTGCAGGCTATCTGGCTATGTTTCTATTAACTGTTTTACTATTTAACTCGCTTAAAAAAGGTTTGGTAATATGGTTTGTTGTACCGTTATCAATCATAGGTGTTGTTGGTGGTTTGCTATTATTTGATATGCCATTTACGTTTATGGCCCTACTTGGTGCGTTAAGTTTGACCGGTATGATGTGTCGTAATGGTATAGTATTGATAGATCAAATTAGTATTTATCAAGGCAAAGGAGCCGAAGATTACAAAGCTATTTTTGATGGCGCGGTATCAAGGGTTCGTCCAGTTTCATTAACTGCTATAGCTGCAATATTAGGAATGATCCCACTATTACAAGATGCCTTCTTTAAAGCAATGGCGGCATCTATGATGGTTGGTTTAGCGGTTGCTACCTTCTTAATATTATTTGCAGTACCAGTATTTTATATGCTGATGTATAGAATAAAATACCGCCCACTAGCCGATATTGAAGCGGAAGGTTCATTAGAATAACGTCTAATAATGAATTCATCAAAAAAGGGATCTATTAGATCCCTTTTTTTATTTAAACTTCTATATTGTCTACTCTACGTTCTTGTTTGACCAATAAAACAACCAGATATTAATTACTTAGATTTATTTCAGGCTGCCAATCCAACCAATCTTGTTCGAATCGTTCATGTAGAGAGAATATAAACTCAGCCGGCAAAGTTTCACTGTCGGACATTTCCGGCGTAGCGAATGCAATACCACCACTTACCAGTGTTTCAATAGACTCAGACTCAATTGAAACGCCTGAAAACACCCCAGCGTCAATATTAAAACCGCTTGTATTCCAAAATTTACTTTGAGTGCTAATCAAAGGGGTATATCTAGGGGCAATATTAATAAAGATATGAACTTTATTAGCCAATGGGGCCAAGTCAACACCAATAACTTTTCCTACTTGGATTTGGCGATATAAAACAGGATTACCAACTCGAACTGAGCCTAATCGATCAGCAGTTAACTTAATGTTTAAACCATAAGAAAGTCTCTCTGTCGCAGGAGCAATATGATTGGCAACAAATTCACTTTGAGATTTATCACTTTCACCAGGCAGTATACCGATAAAGCCACTTGTTAAAAGTGCGTTTATATTTTTGTTACCAACTAAGCCTAATTCACTTCTAGCCAACCAAAACTGGCTATCGCTAACAGCAAAGCTTTTACCTAAGTCATTTAAATAGCCAATGACAGTAACGCCCTCTTTATCATCATCAAATATGAGGTGTTCGACAATACCAACATCTTGGCTTTTATATTTTATTTTTAAATTTTTGTGAACTCCGTCAATATCATCAAAATAAATAGATATGGCTAACCCGGCGGATTTTGCGTGCTCTATATGATTGAATAAGCTAAACACCTGCCCTTCTTTTGCTAATACACCTTCGGTTTTTTGGTCTGAATTGTAAAAACTAATACCGCCTCGCAAGATAGTATCAACGGATTCTGTTTTAATACTAAAGTTACTAATACCGCCACTTGCGGTCACGCCACTAACATTATAAAAACGAGTAAAACTACTGATTAAATTACGATATTCTTCATCAACTGTAATGTTTATTTCTTTATTCAGGTTGTTTTTATTAAGAGTTACGTTATCAACTTGCCCGACACTAATTCCCCGGTAGCTAATCGAACTTCCGGGCACTACTGCTGCATTTTCATTGGTAGTAAGAGTTAACTGTAATCCAGATGAACTATGATGCTTAGCTGGAGATTCAGTAGACAGAACAAATTGATCTTCAGGATCACCATCACCAACAATAAGGCTGATGTACGGACCACCAAATAACGCTTGAATATCAGTAAAGCCAGACAAACTCAATTCGGGTTTAACCAACCAAAACTTTGTATGTTGTTTTAGAATATAATTGTGCTCAGGTAATATTCCAACGGTTAAAGTCGCGCCACTTTTATCTTTCGTGACTTGATGTACTGAACCGATAGTCTCGCCTCTAAAAATAATTTTAGTTTTATTACTCACACCGTTAACGTAAGCCGTAAATAACTTAAATTGAAGTCGTTGCTGTGCCTCATCGATATTTTGATAAAGTTTGAATTTACTGCCATTGTCTGGCAATTGGTATGTCTCACTAGTTCCTGAATCGAAAGCGATTCCACCTGCTAGAATGGATTGTATAGATTGAGCCTGTACTTCAAAGCTCTGTAAACCGCCACTTATTCTAAAACCACTAGAATTCCAAAATCGACTGTCTTTTGACACATGGTCCTGAAATTCAGGTTTAATATGAATATGGACTAAAAACTCACCAGGTCCGGTATTTTCAACTGCTTGTACACTACCTACACTTTGTTCTTTATGAAAAATAGTGGTACCACGTTTAATTGATGTTACATCTTCTGTTTGTAAAACCAAATGCAGCCCTGGTTCATTATATTTATAGGCGGGTTTTTCATCTAACACTTTAAAGGTTGATTGTGGGTTTCCTGATGCCGATGCTCTGATACTTATATATGCCCCACCTATTAGATGGCTCATACTTGTACTTGCACCCAATTCAACTCGAGGAGCGACAACATAAAGCTGGGTTTCATCATTTAAATAAGGGATCACTCTTGGATCCACTTTGGCTGTTGCAATTATGGTTCTCGAATCCCCATCTATCCTGATAAACTTATCGATACCGCCTAGGGTGAAGCCGTGATACATAATTTTTGCCGAACTGTCTATGCCAGAGTCCCAATTCAACAATAGCGTTATTTCATGGCCCATATCGGCCGTTTGATAATCAGGGTATAAAGTATATTTTTGGTCGTTTTGTGCTGGGGCTTTCTCCGATTCATAACTTACGTTGTCGAACGCTATTCCTCCGGCAATGATAGAGGCAAGAGATTCCGTTTTAATTTTAACACCCGAGGTTACAGAGCCAGAAATATTAACGCCACTTGCATTCCAAAAACGAGAATTTTCTTTCACTAAGTGTTTATATTCCGGCTCAATGAAAACATTAATTTTAACGAGTTCTGCCACTTCATCATATTTATATGCGGTTACGTAACCAACGGTGATCTGTTTAAAAGTGATTGGTGAGTTTTTAGCGATAGAGCCCAGAGCCTTAGTTTCCAATGTTAAATGCAAACCTGGTGTGGTTTTATCCAGTGGCGGCTCCTCGCTTAAACCAATAAAATGACTTTGGGTGTTGCCCTTTTGATCAAAATCTGGCTGAAAGTTAATATAACTCCCTGATAACAATGTATCTAAGCCGGTAACACCTTGAAAGGAAACATCGGCAGTGACGTACCAAAACAATGCTTGCTCGGTAAGCATATCTTTTGTGCTTGAAACCATTTCAATTGTTGCAATTACACTATTCAGATCGGGGGAAACTTCAATACTTTTAACGACACCTGCGGTAAGCCCTTTATATCTTACTTCTGTTTTGCCAACGACAATACCACTGGCATTGTCAAATTCGACAGTAACAAAAACCCCACGGTCAGCTACGGCACTAATAATTAACCAGAGTCCAAAAAGTAAGGCAATTACAGGTACCAACCAAACTGCAGAAATTCCCTTTCGTTCCCTTACTTTTGCTTCAAACTCTTCTTCAGCAATGTCTTTTGTCATTTGTTATTATCCACTTTTTTATTATCCCATAATAAACGAGGGTCAAAACTCTCCGCCGCAAACATGGTAAAGATCACCATAAGGCTAAAATAAGTAATGCCGCTATCGGCTTCTATACTGGTAATAAAACCTAAATTTACCACTGCTGCCATGATAGCTACGACAAATACATCCAGCATTGACCATGGTCCTAAAAACTCAACTAAATGATAAAGTTTCCCTTGTTGTTTTAGGTTAACTTTGTCTTTTCTTTTTACGTTATACATCAATACAAACAGGCCGATAATCTTTCCTAAAGGCACAATAAAACTTGCAATAAAAATGATCACAGCAACCGGTAACATGCCCAATTGGATAAAAATAGCGATACCTTGCAAGATCGTTGAGGCATCGGGGTTACCAAAGGAATAAAACACCATCATTGGGTATGTGTTTGCGGGAATGAACATAATTAACGCAGCGATGGTCCAAGCCAAGGTAAACTGCATACTGTTAGGTTTACGAAGATGAAAATGAAAGTGACATCGAGAGCATCTTTGTTTGTCAGACTTCATCACATTAAGTTTATGACATCTGGGACAACTTCCCAAGCTTGCTGTCATTGCTTTATTAGCCAAATTCTTGCTCCAATTTTTCCCAAATACTGTGTTGGTCCATGGTAATAGAAACAAGTGTAGAGCACAGTAAAAGCAACACTAAGCTAACAAGACCTTTATCGACACTGAGTTCAGCTAATGAAGTGAGCTTATACATTGAAACAATGAGCCCCATAAAAAACACATGGATCATTGTCCAAGTATCTAACATATGATGGGAACGAAAAAAGGTGAACAGTGATGGTCTTAACCAATTATATTTTATACATATCGATATATAAAAAGCCGAAGACAATCGAACTAAAGGTACTGCTATAGCGAAGATAAATACTGCAAATGCAATAATATAATAGCCACTGTTAATCATTAACGTTATGCAATCAATTAATGAGGCATCATTGTATATACCTGCTGAGGAAACTCCTACGCCAATGATTGGTAGTACCATAGCGGGAATAAAAAACAAAAGACCGGCAGATGACACAGCAAGAGTACGGTTAATATGATCTTTTTTACGTACAAATAAAGTTGAGCCGCAACAGGTGCATATCACCTCTTGGCCAGCAATAATGTTAGGCATGGTAAACAACGTGTCACATTGATGGCACGCAATCATGTTCTCTTTTTGTAGCACTACTGTCACTGTTAAAATGCCTGTAAGGGTTAGTGTCTAATAGGTATAGCGCGTTAATAACTTTCATCAAGGGATTTATAACTCCCCAATCGACAATAGCTAACACCATAAATACTTGTAACAAGCTGATTTAATTTAGCTTAGTTTAGATTTCATATTTAATCTAGAGGTTGCCTCTAATACAACATTTCTATTTAGACATTAGTTTTATCGTTAAATTTTTTAGAGCAAACTTTTAAATATACAGAACAATGCAATAGAGCAGTGCGGTTTCAACGGATTTCGTTATATGTCAGGAGTTTTAATCTATCAAACTAAAAGTGAAGTTAGGCGAGCATTTTTAAAATTAACACTCTGCAATATGAGCAAGATATTCACTTAAACTCATTTCTAGTTACTTTACTCTATTTTTATCCAATAACATCGCTATATCACCATAAAAAATTAGTTATTAAAACTATAAAACGCTAACTGTCATAGAGGTAGAAAATGATTTTAGATTTATTAAACACAAAAGAGTTATCAGCAATTGCACAACAATTACTAAAAACCAATAAAGGCTTAGTAGATACTTTATTAAGCTCTAGCCAAAACGTATTACAAAAAAGCATTGAATGTAACCGCTCAGTTATGCAATCTGGTATTTATTCAATTGTTGAAGGTCGTCAACAAGCAAACTCTATTATGAATAAAGCTTTTGAACAAGCTGAAAGCATGGAAAAAAGAGCTTATGACACAGTGAACAGCTCAAGCGACCAGGCATTAAAGAATGTAGAAGAAATATTTTCACGCATTGGTAATCCAACCGAACAAGTTGTTGTTGCGATTGATGATTCAGTTTTAAACTCAGTCAGTAAAATCACTGAACCTGCTCTTAATGCCATCAAAACAGCTACAGACAAAGTGACTGAAATTCCTAACAAACTACTAAAACAAGCGGTTAAAGCTGAAAAAGTTGAACCGGTTGTTGTAAAGTCAGAAAAAGCTCCAGTAGCTAAACCAGCAGTAGCTAAACCAGCAGCAGCTAAACCAGCAGCAACTAAACCAGCAGTAGCTAAACCAGCAGCTAAACCTGCAGCGGCTAAACCAGCAGCAGCTAAACCTGCAGCGGCTAAACCAGCTGTAGCTAAACCAGCAGCGGCTAAACCTGCAGTAGCTAAACCAGCAGCGGCTAAACCTGCAGCGGCTAAACCTGCAGTAGCTAAACCTGCAGTAGCTAAACCTGCAGTAGCTAAACCTGCAGCGGCTAAACCAGCAAAGAAAAAAGCATCATCTAAAAAATAATCGTTTTGCATATAGCTAAAGAACAATAATTATTCATTATTGGACCGATTAACTCCCAACACATAGGAATATGAGTTGGGATTTTTTTTGCTAAAAATATATAAGCCTATTTCATTAATGATCTCTAGACTTTAAGCACATCTATTTATAACTACAATATTCCACATATTTTTAAAACGTAACTATAATTTGTTTTATACAATTAAAATAACTTAAAAACAAAGGGATATAATGAATTTCAATTTTTTTAGACGAATAGTAGTACCTGCATTTTTTGGCTTTCTGATCTTTTCAAATAACGCCATAGCCGATGACTGGACATTCCAATTAGAGCCCTACGCGTTAGCCACAACCATTGAAGGTGATGCGGGCATTGGCGTTGTTGATTCACCTGATATTAAAGTAGATTTTGATACCATACTAGAAAATCTTGAAATGGCCGGCATGCTCCATTTTGAAGCGCATCATAAATCAGGTTGGGGTTTAGCCTTAGACTATGGTTTTATGGACTTACAAGGCAAAGTAAACTCAGATGCCGGAGGCTTTGTTGATGCAGGAGTACGCCAAGGTGTACTTGAGGGTTTAGTGATAAAGAGAAAACATTATCCTAATGTTTTTGTTGATTCATTTATTGGTTTTCGTTGGTGGGATAATGATATTGACGTTCACATCAAATCAGCGGTTTTACCTATTGATATTGAACGTAATATTGAAGAGGACTGGGTTGATCCAATAGTAGGTATGCGAGTTTTAGTTCATATAACGTCTAAATCGACCATGGTACTTCATGGTGACATTGGTGGTTTTGGTGTTAGTGCTGATGTAACTTATTCCATGCAAGCCGGTATTATTTACCGAATGACTGAATCTTTATCATTAGATATGCGTTACAAAGCGACATGGGTAGATTACGAAGACGGTACTTCAGGTCAACAAGGTTACTTTAAGTACGATACGGTTACTCATGGTCCATTGCTTGGTTTAGTCTATGATTTCTAAAGCAGACCTAAGTCTGTAATATCTTTAAGAGTGACCTACTCACTTTTTCTTATAAGTAATTATTATTAAGCGAAAAAAAGCCGCATTATTTATATGCGGCTTTATATTTTTGTTAGATTTGTTTTTTATTCAGAATCAGTAAAACCCGCCCAAATATCTGCATTAACCGGTGCTTTCTTTTTGCGTTTTTTCTTACCACTACCTTCAGGCTTTGCCATCGGTTTATTGTCGTCGGTGTTTTTAACCTCATCGGCTTCAAAACCTTCTACTTGCTCACGTTCAAGGCGTATTTTGTTCTTCTTTTCGATTATTTTGAAATGATGATAATCTTCATGGTCAATAAGCGATAATGCTAAGCCAACTTCACCTGCACGGCCACTTCGGCCAATACGGTGCATGTAATCTAGTGGGCTTCTTGGCAAGTCAAAATTAATCACTACAGGCAGTTTTTCTATGTCTAGGCCACGGGCAGCAATATCAGTTGCAATTAACACTTCAATCTCGCCGGTTTTAAACGCGTCAAGCAAACGACTACGAGCGCCCTGGCCTTTATCACCATGAAACACTTCTGCGGTAATTCCACGTTTAGAGAGTTTCTCAGCTAAGTGATTACAACTATTTTTGGCATTGACAAAAATAAGTACTTGTCGCCATTGATGCTGAATAATCAAATGCGCTAAAACGGCTGTTTTTTCCCCTTTATTTACAGTAAAAACTCGCTGTACTAAGGTACTAGCGTCGCTACTTTGCAATTGAATTTCAACCGGCTCGGTTAGCAATTCTTTGGTTAAAACCTGTACTTGCTCAGGAAATGTTGCTGAAAATAATAACGTTTGTTTCTGCTTTGGCAATAATCCTAACAGCTCTGAGAGCTCTTCTGAAAAACCCAGGCTTAGCATTCGATCTGCTTCATCAAGTACTAAGGTTTTAACCCTATCAAGCTTAATAGCATTACTTGAAATCAAATCGAGTAATCGACCGGGTGTAGCGACTAAAATATCTGTTCCGCCACGTAATGCGAGCATTTGAGTATTCGCTGATACACCACCAAAAACCGCAACCGTTTTAATTGCGCCGTTAAAATGCACAGCATAAGATTTAATGTTGTCAGCAACTTGCTTAGCGAGTTCACGGGTAGGCACCAAAATTAATCCCGCAACAAAGTTACCTTTACGGCTTTTGCTACTTAACGTTTTTTCAGACTGTTGTTGCATAAAAAGGTGTTGCAACATAGGCAATGCAAAGGTAGCGGTTTTACCTGAGCCGGTATTTGCCCCTGCAATTAAGTCACGTCCCTTTAATACACTTGGGATAGCTTGCGATTGAATAGGCGTTGGCTGATTATATTCCAGCTCAGTTAATCTAGCCAACAGGGGTGGAATAAGGCCTAGTTCGGTAAAATTCACAGGCGTTGTGGCCGTTTGTGTGACAATGCTCATTAATATAAAGGGCTCAAGCTAATTAATATCACACTATTTTAGCGTACTTATGCCTGATTAAGTTAGTTAAATCGATTAAACATTAAAGTTCATTGAACTGTTCCAGCCATTCAATGAAAGTATTGGATACTTTAGTTACCGTGCGCGTATCATGGTTAAAAAACCATACCGGTATATCTGCTTGCTCACTTACACAATCGGTAAGTTTGAAACAAAACATATTTCCTTTACAGTCAGATGCAAACAAAACATGCCCCTTTGGCATGCCAGTCATTTCATATAATTTTGATAGAGAAAATACATCATCAAGGCTTAAAAAGTCTTGAACTTCGCTAATATCGACACCTAAGTCACAGATTTTAGTTAATACATTTGGAGTGTGGACCAGACCGTATTTAGATAGTAAATATTTATATGAATCAGGTAAGTATGCATTAAACTTTGATTCAAGCTCTAAGATGTCATGATTTGCTAGTGGCACCATAGCATGTTTACTACCCCAATTTTTTACAAAGAGATCAATGCTATTCATTTATAAATCACTCCTTTACTGATAACTGTTTTCTAATGGTATTAGCACATTCAGCCAATACAATAGCACCAGCAGTTGAAACATTTAAAGAGTTACCCATACCAAACATTGGGATGTGTACTTGATGATGACTTAATTTCAATACGGCTTCACTTACACCCTTTCGTTCATTACCTAATACTAAAGCACAACGCGATGGGTAAGTAACAGTACTATAATCGACAGATTTCTGGCATAGCTCAACGCTATATATCGTATAATCATTTTCTAATAAGGTTTGTACGCTTGCTGTGGTGCTATCACTATATTCAATACAAACCCATTTAGCTTCATTTCTAGAAGCTTTATTAAACTTCTTATCAGAGATAGTTAGCTCACCGCAGATAATAATTTTTTCAATTGAAAAAGCATCAGCCAAACGGATCAAAGCACCAATATTGTAGCTGTTAGTTATGTTATCTAATACCAGAACCAAAGGTATTTTGGGCTTATTTAAATATTCATCTCGTGATGGTTTGTTTTTTCTAAGTTCATCTTTACTAAGTTGTATTTTTGAATGCATGATTTCTACTTTTGTTACGCATTAATATTGCTATTTGGGTTCTAATTAAATAAATCTTACCCATCTTTTTCTACGTTTATAGAACGATGAAAATCAGCCGAGGATTGTGCAGTTTTATCAGGCTAAGATCAAATGAATTATAGCGAAACTAATTTAACGTTATTGCTATTCAACGTAGGCCTCAAGGTGATTATTTCAAAATAGCGACAATATCAATGAGTTAAACCTTTCAATTAACTATAATACCCTGCATAATAAATTTAAACGGCCGTTTGAATTTTACCGTTAAATATTCCAATTAGAGATTTTTTATGTCAAAGCCCCTACTCAACTTTGTCCATGCAAATGGCTTTCCAGCAGGTAGTTACCGAACATTTTTAAAAGCATTTTCTTCGAATTATACGACTATTGCACACGAGCAGTTTGGCCATGATGGTAATTATCCAATCCATAACAATTGGCAATATCTGGTCAATGAACTTGTCGATTTCATCAGAAAGCAAGACGAAAAAGTTATCTGTGTCGGTCATTCTTTTGGCGGTGTAATTTCTTTCCTTGCTGCTTGCCGTCACCCTGAGCTGTTTAGGGGCTTAATTATGCTAGATCCTCCAGTGTTTACAGGACGCCTTTATTGGTTAATAAATTTGGCTAAAAAAACCCCTATTATTGATAAGATATCACCCGCAGGAAAAGCAAAAACTCGTCGTCGTCATTGGCCGGTAAATACCAACCTAGTTAATAACTTCGCCCGAAAACAGTTATTTAAAGATTTTGATCCTCGTTGTTTGCAAGATTATGTTGATAGTGCAGTAACCATTAGGAACAAACGCTTAGAATTAACATTTTCTCCTGATGTAGAAGCTGACATCTTTAAACATTTACCATGCAATTTATTTAAGTTTAAAAATAAACTTAACGTTCCTGCCGCGCTGATCTATGGTGAAAAAACCAATGTTATACCGATCCGTTATTTCGAACGTTTCGCAAAACTGAATCAGATAGAACTGAAAATGTTTGAAAATGGTGGGCATATGTTTCCATTAGAACAGCCTGACAAAACCGCAAAGCTAATAGATAAATTGGTCAAGAATTGGTGATAAATTTTTTCAACAATTAGAAAATTTGTTTGTTTTGAATATCACATTGCCGCTTCAGAGCGCTCTATCACTAGATTTAGTGCAAAATAAGGTCAATTTTTAAGAAATATTGAATTCTTTTAAAAAAACTATTGATCTTGCTGTAGAAGTGGTGTTTTATAGTGTTAGTGATTCTGCTTCGCTAATAATTATATATTTTAGTAGTGTTACTTTTTTTAATTATTCAACAAGGAATAAAAACAATGAATAAAAGTGAATTGATTTCAAAAATCGCTGAAGGCGCAGACCTTTCTAAAGCTTCAGCTGGTCGTGCATTAGATACTCTAATCGAATCTGTTACTGCTGAGTTAGCAAGTGGCGGTGACGTTGCACTTGTAGGTTTTGGTACATTTAAAGTTAGCGACCGTGCTGCTCGTACTGGCCGTAACCCACAAACTGGTGCAGAAATTCAAATTGCTGCATCTAAAGCTCCTGGCTTCAAAGCTGGTAAGTCTTTAAAAGATGCTTGTAACAGCTAATTAAAGCTTTTATAAGAAATCTATAAAAACCGCTGAAAAGCGGTTTTTTTGTGCATAAATATTAATAAAACACGACTACGCTCTAAGCGAAAGTGTTACTAATACAACTCCATGATCTGTACTTTCACCATCCCGTTCAAAAATAGGGTTTATAAGATGCCGGTCGTAAGTGTCATACCCGCTTACTTCAAACAAGCTGGTTTGGTAATTCGCATCAAACTCAGATGATAATAAAATATAATCTAAGACTGAGCCTGTAGCACCATAGTAATGCGTAGGCTTGCGATCGATGTGTTGTGTATCGTTATCAGTACTTTGAAATAAATCCCATGCATCATTCAAACAATATTTTTCTAGGTAGGCGTTTACATCAAATGCAGAAGCAAAGCGTAATGTATTGGTTAATAAATGCGTTAGTACACCATCTTGTAAGGTATTATTGAAATCTCCCATTAATATCATTGGCCGACCAGTTTGTTCCCTTTGACTGATCATTTCAGTAAATAACAGCGCCGCTTCACTACCTCGTTGAACAGATGAGCCCCACCCGCCTATCACTTGCGCTTTAAGTTTTTCGATAATATTTTTTTCTGGTGACAATTCAGTGCTTTGTTCATGCTCTATCAATGACCTCTTAGATTTAAAATGCACAACATAGCAATCACAAATGCCTATGTGCGGTAAATCTATACTTGCCCGTAAGACTTTTCGACTAAATGAAAAGTCATTACTAAGACCCATCGCTTGTACCAACTTAGGATCTGCCTGCACAGCGTTTATTTCAGTAATTTCATATTTAGAGGCAATAGCAACTACTGGGCTTTTACAAATAAAGTCATCAAAAACTTCTGCTTGATCAACCACATAAAAGTATGGATAGCCTTGCTCTTGAACTAATTGTTTCAACGGCTCTGGGCTAAACACCTCCTGAAAACCAATAACATCAGGCTCAAATTCAACAAGGTAATCAACGATCCATTTTTGCTTCTTTTGCCATTGCTCACTACTTAAAATTTTTTCGAAGTCGTAAAATGCAAAAGGTGGCTCAAGGTAATTAAACAGGTTAAAGGTGGCTATTTTAATGTTTGAATTTGCGACAAGATTGGAAGAAGCAACCGGTTCAATTGCGTCAATGTTGGTATTTGGCAACCGCTTTCCTTGAAAAATATATTCAACTTTTTAATACCTAAATTATAACTGATTTATGATGTACTTGTTGGCCATTTTCAAATCTCACCTTAAATAATTACCCTATTGATATTTAAAACAAATAAGATATATTAAATAAATTCAAATATTTAACATGTCTAAACGGATATAACATGAAAATTATTAAGTGCTCTTTATTTTCTACCTTACTGTTACCTGCCTTTAGCCCTTATGCATATGCTGATACAGATTTAGTCCAAGAAATTGACTTTGTATCTGCTTTGCCATTGAAGAGAGTTGAGCCTAAATACCCTATAAAGGAAGCCAAAAGTGGCAATGATGGTTGGGTACAATTAAGTTATGTTGTAGAAGCAAACGGCTCTGTATCAAATGTCATCGTTGAAAACTCTTCTGGCAGCAGTTCTTTTGAAAAATCAGCCCGTAGAGCAGTAAAAAAATGGAAATATGAACCCGCTCTAGAAAATGGCGAACCGGTAGAGTCGTGTTTAAATAGGGTGCAATTAGATTTTAAAATGCATACAGCCCCTTCAAAAAAGTTTAATAACGCTTATAAACAGGCCTCTTTGCTTGCAAATGAAAAAACGCTTACGGAATTTAAAGTTAAAATTGATGAACTCGATAAGTTAACTAAAAACTCTAACGAGGTACTTTTCACTGAAATTTTAAAAGCCCAACATGCTGAGTTTAACAATGATAAAAAGTCTCAATTAAAACATTATGAAAACGCGATAATCACTGGGGAACATGCCTTAAAAGATAGTTTCAAGATCAGCTTATATCAAAAGCTCTATTCCCTTTATTTGCATCATAATTTATTTGTTAAGGCTTATGAGTTTTCAGATAAGATTATTGATTCAAACGCATCTGAACAAATCAAAGAAAAATATAAATCACATCGCTTAGAAATTGATAACTTAGTAACTTCAGATAAACACATATCAATTGATGCAAATATTGAGAATAGAGAACATTGGGGTCATTCATTAGTCCGAAATGAGTTTTCAATTACCGATATTGATGGTCACTTGGTAAAACTAGAAATTCGTTGCGCTAATAAACGGAGTGCATACACAATTGAAGATAATGTTTCCTGGAAGATCCCAAGCTCATGGCAAGGTTGTCGAGTTATCGTCTTTGGTGAAGATAATACCCGTTTCAAATTAGTCGAGTTGGCTAAAGAAACTAAAAATGATTTAGTCGCCATCAAATAACAATATCTTAGCCGCATTAAATCAGCTAAAATCCATTGAAATATCTTTAATCGACACTATCAATGGATTTAGCAGTTTTAGCAATTTTTATCCCTACCTTTTTTTTCGTTAGCATTACCCCGGGAATGTGCATGACCCTTGCTCTAACATTGGGTATGAGTATTGGTGTACGCCGTACAATGTGGATGATGATGGGTGAATTATTAGGTGTAGCCTCAGTTGCTGTTGCCGCTGTTTTAGGGGTTGCCGCATTAATGCTTAAACTACCTGAAGTATTCAGCATCTTTAAAATAGTGGGCGCTTTATATCTTGCTTATCTAGGCATACAAATGTGGTTATCTAAAGGTAAAATGGCCATTACCCACAATCGTGAAGCTACACCTACGGTTTCTCGTAAAGGTTTGTTTATGCAAGGGTTAGTTACTGCCATTGCCAATCCTAAAGGTTGGGCATTTATGATTTCATTACTGCCACCTTTTATTAATCCAGAAAACTCTGTAGCGGTGCAATTGAGCTTTTTAGTTGGGGTTATCCTGGTGTCTGAATTTGTTTGTATGATGCTGTATGCTACGGGCGGAAAATCATTAGGTTTGTTATTAGCTAAAGCTGAGAATGTACGCTTGATGAATCGAATTTCAGGAACGTTAATGATGGGCGTCGCGCTTTGGTTAGCACTAAGCTAACGAATACTAAACCGTATAACTTGATCTTGGGATTATTATTGATAACTGACAAAATCAAACAAAAGAGTTTCGATTTTGTCGTTTATTTGTACTTCAACTAACATTGTCCAAATCATTTGCTCTTCAGTACAAGCGCCTATTAATGTATTAGCATGATACGAACCATTGTTTTGCTCAAAAAACAATGGAATTTTTCCCATAAACATATCCTTGCCTTCAATCCACGCCGCTCTGATTTTCATTGGTTGATTAAGTTTTGATTTTAATGAAAAAAATATTTCATTTTCTGACTTTATGATGTTTGGCGATGCGTTTAGTTCAAAAACACCAAAATCACGAGTTTTTAGACAACCTCCGGCGCTAAAGTCACAATAGATTTGACCAGTATTTTGCTTGTTATCAGAATTCAAAAATTGATAACCAAGAAAAACCGAAATTATCAATAAAATTAGAAATATAGGTGTATAAAATTTAATCATAAATGCCATTAAAAAACTGTGAATAATATGTTAAAAAGTTAATGTGCTGTACATAAAAGTTACAATTTGAAACATTTTCTTGATCTAGGTCATATTTTAAAACGATAAGCGTGACAATAGCCCTTGTAAGCTATATTATCGCCCCCGAAAAATAACAAACTATAAAGTGTTGTTTTTTTGAACTATAACTAAGTAGTTACTAAATTTTTTTATGCTTCTGGGTGGATGAGATTTTAGTAGCTATATTCACTCACATCAACTTTATAATTATAAATGTGGAACCTTTAATATGAGTCAAAGCAATCTCACAGAAATGGATTACAACTACAAAGTTGTTCGCCAGTTTACTGTAATGACTGTAATTTGGGGTATTGTTGGTACGGCAGTCGGTGTATTAATCGCAGCTCAGTTAATCTGGCCAGCGCTTAACTTCGAAACTCCGTGGTTAACTTACTCTCGTTTACGTCCTTTACACACCAATGCGGTAATTTTTGCATTTGGTACAAGCGCTCTGTTTGCAACGTCGTACTATGTTGTACAACGTACCTGTAAAACAGCACTATTCGGCGGTAAATTAATCGCTTTCACCTTCTGGGGATGGCAGGCAGTTATCTTATCCGCTGCAATAACTCTTCCTATGGGGCTGACTTCTTCAAAAGAATATGCTGAACTGGAATGGCCAATTGATATTTTAATCACCTTAGTTTGGGTGTCTTATGCAATTGTATTCTTTGGTACCTTATTAAAGCGTAAAACATCGCACATTTATGTTGCAAACTGGTTCTTTGGTGGTTTCATCCTAACCGTTGCTGTTTTACACATTGGTAACTCAATGGTTATTCCATTAACTTGGACAAAATCTTATTCGTTATACCCAGGTGCTATCGATGCGATGATGCAATGGTGGTACGGACATAATGCCGTTGGCTTCCTACTTACAGCAGGTTTCCTAGGTATGATGTACTACTTTGTACCAAAACAAGCTGAACGCCCTGTTTACTCTTACCGTTTATCAATCGTTCACTTCTGGGCACTTGTATCATTATACATTTGGGCCGGCCCTCATCATTTACACTACACAGCGCTTCCAGACTGGACGCAAAGTGTTGGTATGGTAATGTCTATCGTATTATTCCTACCTTCATGGGGTGGTATGATCAACGGTATTATGACGTTATCGGGTGCATGGCATAAACTTCGCCATGATCCAATCTTACGTTTCTTGATTGTTTCTCTGTCTTTCTACGGTATGTCTACGTTCGAAGGGCCAATGATGGCAATTAAATCTGTAAACGCATTATCTCATTACACCGACTGGACAGTTGGCCACGTACACTCTGGTGCTCTAGGTTGGGTTGCGATGGTTTCAATAGGTGCAATGTACCACTTGATCCCTGTGTTATTTAACCAAGGTCGTATGTACAGCATTAAATTAATCAATGTACACTTCTGGTTACACACAACGGGTATTGTTTTATACATCGTCGCAATGTGGATTTCAGGTGTAATGCAAGGTTTGATGTGGCGTGCGGTTAACACTGACGGTACGTTGACTTACAGCTTCGTTGAAAGTTTACAAGCTTCATACCCATTCTACTTCATCCGTTTTGTTGGTGGTGTATTAGTGGTAGCTGGTTTCCTATTAATGGCTTACAACATGTTCAAAACTATTGGTGCTAAAGACAATAGTTTAGAAAAACAAGAAGTAATGGCTTAAGGAGAACCCCATGCAAAATAAACATGAAAAAGTAGAAAAACACTTAGGCTGGTTCTTCACTATGACTATTGCTGCTATCAGTATTGGTGGTTTAGTTGAAATAACACCTTTGTTTTTCCAAAAAGAAACTACGACACCCGTTGAAAGTCTACGCCCTTATACGGCATTAGAAATGGAAGGTCGTGACATTTACATCCGTGAAGGTTGTAACAACTGTCACTCACAAATGATCCGTCCTTTGCGTGCTGAGACTGAACGTTACGGCCACTATTCTGTAGCTGGTGAGTCAGTTTGGGAACATCCATTTTTATGGGGTTCTAAGCGTACTGGTCCAGATTTGGCTCGTGTTGGTCAACGTTATTCAGATGATTGGCATTATGCTCATTTAATGGATCCACGTTCAGTAGTTCCTGAATCAAATATGCCATCTTATTCTTGGTTAGCTGAAACGCCAGCGTCAAATGAGTTATCAGCCAGAAAGATGGAAATTTTTAACATGCTTACAAAAAATCGTAGCCATAAAGATGCTGATGGTAACCCTATCCCTCTTTATTCTGAAGACGATATTGCTAACGCAGGTTCAGAGTTTAAAACGACGAAAAGTATTACTGGTAAGAATGGTCTAACTGAAATGGACGCTCTTATCGCATATTTACAATCACTTGGTCATGCGTTGAAATAATTATGGATATTGGCTTATTAAGAGGCATTTTTACGGTATTAATCTTCGTACTATTTATCATCATAGTACTGTGGGCTTATAACAAAAATCGTAAATCATCGTTTGATGAAGCTGCTAATTCTATTTTTGACGAAAACGAAAATAAAAACGACAAAGTGAATAAGAACAAAGGAGACGATTAATGTCTACATTTTGGACTGTATGGATATCTGTTTTAACACTTGGCACCTTAGTAGGTTGCTGGATACTATTACGTTGGTGTTTAACAAACTTTGCTGGTGTTCCTGAAGGGGAATCGATGGGCCATGAGTTTGACGGTATCGAAGAATTAAACAACCCTCTTCCTAAGTGGTGGAGCACGTTCTTTTTAGTTACTATTATTTGGGGTTTCGGCTACTTAGCTTTATACCCTGGTTTAGGTAGCTATCAAGGGTTATTTGGTTGGAAAAGTTCAAACCAAGACGTAACAAGCCTTGCTGACTCAAAAGCTCAAGTTGCTAGTGCAAAAGAAGCTGGTTTAGCGGTTCAGTATGACCGTGAGATTGAAAGAGCAAATGCTAAGTTTGGTCCTATTTTTGCAGAATTTGCTAAACAAGACGTTGAATCATTAAGTAAAGACAAAAAAGCGCTGAAAATTGGCCAACGTTTGTTTTTACAAAACTGTTCACAATGTCACGGTAGTGATGCCAAAGGTACAACCGGCTTTCCTAACCTAGTTGATAATGACTGGTTATACGGCGGCGATGGCGAAACGATTGAGCAATCAATTTTGCATGGTCGTAAAGCACAAGGCATGATCGCATGGGAAACTATGGTTGGTGGCGAAGAAGGTGTTAAAGAAGTTGCGGCTTACGTACTTTCTCTTAACCCAGAGCGCGCAGCTAAAGTAGACTCTGCATTAGCCGCTAAAGGCGAAGCAAAGTTTGCTATGTGTGCAGCATGTCACGGTGCTGATGGTACAGGTAGTACTGCAATGGGTATCCCATTAGGCGCTCCTAATCTTACCGACAATGTATGGTTATACGGTGGCTCTGAACGTGCTGTTCAGCAATCCATTGCCAATGGCCGTGCTGGTGTGATGCCTGCTTGGAAAGATATTCTAGGTGAAGATAAGGTACGTGTAATTAGTGCGTACGTTTATAGCTTATCTAACCAAGAGTAACTAAACTGCTTTCAACAAAACCCTGGATGGCATTGCTAGACAGGGTTTTGTTTTTTCTGTATAAACCCTGAGTTTTTATTTGTTTACGCTGTAAAATATAGCATAAACAAATAACAATTTACTTAATGTAACACCCTCTTTTTTGTTTCTTAATGAAGCGTTAACATGGTCACTTACACAACAGAGAACTTTTAAATGCAAACACCTTGGTATAAAGAGCCGTGGGCTTATCTAGTCTTTGGTCTTCCGTTAATTTCAGTATTCGTCGGTACTACCGTCTTTTTTGTTGCTCAAAACAATGCCGACACCGTTGTAGTTGATGATTACTATAAAAAGGGCAAAAGCATTAATCAGGACATTCGTAAATACAAACTGGCGCAAAAGCTAGGCATTCGCTTTGATATGCAAGTGACGAATAATGAAATTATTTTAATTCCAACAGGCATTGAAAAAACATTCCCGGTTCTTAACGTAAATTTCTACCATGTGACCATGGCTGAACGTGACTTTTCAGTGAAATTAACGCCTGACGGTAAAGGTTGGATGCGTCAAAGTTTTGACCAAAACGTACAAGGGAAATGGCGTGTATTGGTAACTCCTTTTGATAGTGAGTGGAAAATGCAAACTACGGTTGCCCTGCCTCAGTCGCAATTTACCGAGTTTGAATTACAATTTTAATGAATAAACCACTAAAATGAACAATCCAAACTGTTTTCATTGTGGCGAAATAATCCCAACGGGTCTTTCGTTATCAGTTGTCATTGACGACAAAGCTCGAGATATGTGCTGTATTGGTTGTCAGGCTGTCGCAAGCGCAATCGTAGACAACAATCTTGTAGACTATTACCGATTTCGTAGTGAAAAAGGTAATAAAGTTGACGCTCAAGTCCCTGATGCCTTGCTCAATAACCAGTTTATTGACGATGAAAACCTACAGAATGAATTCACCTTCGACGTTGATAATTGTAAAGAAACCATACTGTCTATCGATGGTATGTCTTGTGCAGCATGTGCTTGGTTAATAGAAAAGCAATTATCACAAAAACCTGGCATCGCTAAAATACAAGTTAACGCGACAACACAACGAGCCACTGTTACTTGGCAAAATGACGCTATCAAACTCAGTGATATTTTAACCGCGATTCATCAAATTGGATATCAAGCGTTACCATTTAAGGCTAACTTAGCCGAACAGCGCAATAAACAACAATCGAAAGCGTTTGTTCGTCGTCTTGGCGTATCCGGTATTTTAACCATGCAGGTCATGATGATTGCCTTCGGTTTGTATTTTGGCGCATTTAGTGACTTAGCAGAGCATAATTTGGCCTATTTACGTGGGACGAGCTTTGTTCTCACCCTACCCATTGTTACCTTCGGCGCATTTCCATTTTACACGGGAGCCATTTCAGCATTAAAAGCCCGTCGGTTATCAATGGATGTTCCGGTGTCTATTGCAATTATACTGGCGTTTTGTGCCAGTACTTGGGCAACATTCACACGCTCAGGTGAAGTGTACTTTGAGTCGTTAGCAATGTTCACTTTTTTATTGCTGATCGGTAAATATCTAGAGTTTAGAGCGCGGGCAAAAGCTGCAGAGGTATCAGCTAACCTGTTGAAGCTTATGCCATTAACCGCAACAAAACTTGTTATTGTTGATCAACAAGAGCAAGAACAGGTGGTCAGTGCCAAGCAATTAGAGTTAAACGATATAGTCATTGTTAAACCCGGTGAAACTATTCCAGGAGATGGAATAATTTTATCAGGTAAGTCTAGTGTCAACGAAGCCATGCTTACCGGTGAACATTCCCCTGTGCAAAAAGCTAAAGGGTCTACAGTATTTGCCGGTACGGTAAACAGTGATGGCAATTTAACCATAGAAATTGTTAAAACTAATTCTGATAGTTTCCTTACCAATTTGATCCGCCTAAGTGAATCAGCACAAGCTCATAAACCAGCCATCGCGAAACTCTCCGACCGTATTGCACAATACTTTGTCGCATTAATATTGTTAACCGCAATAGGTACATCGATTTATTGGACGATGCACTCTCCAGAAGAGGCGTTTTGGATAACACTTTCAGTATTAGTTGCTACATGTCCTTGTGCCCTGTCACTGGCCACCCCAACCGCGTTAACGTGTGGCACAATCAGATTAAACAAAGACGGCATCATGATCAAAAATGCCCACGTGTTAGAAACTATGCCTAAAATAGACTGTATAGCTTTTGATAAAACAGGCACGTTAACCAACGGCGAATTTGCCATTACAGATATTGTTTTACTTAACAAACAATATGACCGAGACAGTATCTTAGCAATAGCTGCAGCATTAGAAGCACATTCTGAACATCCATTAGCGAAAGCATTTAATGAATATCGAAACCACGATGTCAATGTAAAAGATGTTGAAGTGGTTCCCGGTTGCGGCGTTAAAGGCTCTAAAGATGGTCACCAAATATGCATTGGTAAAGTGAGCTGGATTGAACAATTTACACCTATAGATGACAGCCATCATAAGGCACAATGTTTATTAACGGTAGATAACATTCTAATAGCAACGTTTTATATGCAAGATACATTACGAGTTAATACCAAAACAGTCATAAATGACATGCGTTTAGCAAACATTGAAACACTGTTGATCAGTGGTGATAATAAAGCTGGGGTTGATGCGTTTAATCAACAGGTACAACTTGATCAATCCTTTGATACATGTAGTGCCAATGACAAACTAACCATATTGGCTGATAAACAAGAAGCAGGTAAGACTGTAGCTATGGTTGGCGACGGGGTAAATGACTCCCCTGTTTTCGCACAAGCCCATGTATCTATTGCAATGGGGAGCGGTACGGAAATAGCCAAAAGTGGTGCCGATGTTATTTTATTGAATAATCATTTATCAAGCTTATTAAGACTTAAACACATAGCCACTAAAACGTCTAATATTGTAAAGCAAAATTTTGGTTGGGCATTTGCTTACAACGCTATTATTTTACCACTGGCTGTTTGTGGTTTTATCACCCCTTATATGGCAGTATTAGGAATGTCAGCAAGTTCAATAATTGTTGTCACTAATTCATTAAGATTATTAAAGTAGTGATTCTATGAGCGTTATTTACATCCTTATTCCTATTGCCATCATTTTTACAGCGATAGCTATTTATTTATTTTTTTGGGCAGTAAAAACAGAACAGTTTGACGATCTAGAAAAACAGGGAATGAGTATTTTATTTGATGATGAACCTACAACTGATAAAACAAAACCTACCAAAAGCGAAACAACTAAATCGAACGATGAACACACCCCAAGTAACACTGATCAGTAACTACTTATGGAATTAGATTTTTTATCTGCGTTTCTAATTGGTATTGCTGGCGCAGGACACTGTGTTGCCATGTGTGGCGGCATAACAACAATGCTAACAGCGTCAATCGAAGACAAATCAAAAGCCAATATCAGTCTTATCTTAGCCTACAATTTTGGCCGAATTAGCGCTTATACTTTTGCTGGAGCCATTGCTGGTTTAACGGGTTCCCTCGCTGCTAAATCGCTAGGCTTTCCTATTTTATGGTTAAAGGTTATTGCCGCGTTATTTGTTATATTTTTAGGGCTTTATATCGCAAAATGGTCGTTCGCTTTAGCAAAAGTAGAAAATATAGGCAAAATGTTATGGAGGTATCTACAGCCTCTGAGTAAGAAATTTATACCCGTTACCAATATAAAGCAGTCATTAATGTTAGGAGTGGTTTGGGGTTGGCTACCATGTGGATTAGTTTATTCGACCCTTACTTGGTCCATCGCCAGTGCGTCTTGGTACAACGGTGCATTAATCATGTTTGCATTTGGTTTAGGAACACTGCCAGCTTTACTTACCCTGTCATCTGGCTTTAAATTTGTAACTAAAACGTTACAATCTGTTTTAATTCGTAAATTAACAGCAATTTTACTGATTATTTACGGTACATTTTCGTTATATATTGCCCTAAATCAAATATTTTAGTACTCTTCATCCAACAGAATTAAGATGTAGATTGTAAAGAAATATGCCTCAAATAATACCCATTGCAAATAATATTAAATGTCAGAACTGTAGTATCAGTGAACTATGTTTACCATTTAGTTTAAATGAAACAGAACTGAATTTACTTGACGATATTATTCAACGTAAAAAGCCAGTGCAAAAAAACACCCAAATTTTTAAAGCAGGTGAAGAATTGCATACCCTTTATGCTATTCGCTCGGGCACGTTCAAAACATTTATTATTTCTGAACAAGGTGAAGAACAAATTACCGGGTTTCATTTGGCCGGTGATTTAATGGGTTTTGATGCTCTTTCAGATAAAAGCCATCCTAGCTTCGCTAAGGCATTAGAGACGTCAATGGTGTGTGAAATACCGTTTGAAGTACTTGATACCCTTTCAAGCAAAATTCCTAAACTTAAAGCTCAGATGATGAGCTTAATGAGTTCAGAAATACAATGTAGCAGTGAAATGTTACTGCTATTAAACCGTAAAAATGCGGAAGAAAAATTAGCAACATTCCTTGCTAACTACGGACGTAGGTTAGGAAGTCGTCATTTATCTTCGGTTGAATTTAACTTACCGATGACCCGAAGTGAAATAGGAAATTATATTGGTTTAACCATTGAAACAATTTCTCGTTTAATGACTCGCTTTCAAAAGGAAGGTTTGATCAAAGTAGAGAATAAATTCATTACCATATTAGACAAAGATGGCTTATTTGAATTAGCCGGTTATAGCAAATAAACAAATTTCCAACTCTACTTGCCGCGTTGATTTATATTTGATTTAAATCAACGCGTTAATAAACTTTTCACAATTCCCCATAAATATTCAATAACATATTTGTAACAATCGCCAGTTCATATTAAGCTTATATCAGCTTAATAATATTTATATTGGTGAACGTATGGAAAGTTATCAGAATATATTAGTCGTTATCGATCCAACAACTGAAGAGCAAAAAGCACTGGCAAGAGCATGTATTTTAGCCAAAAGTTCAGGTGCTAAGGTCACTGCGTTTTTATCTATTTATGACTTTTCCTATGAAATGACTACCATGCTGTCCGGTGAAGAGCGTGAAGCAATGCGTGAAACTGTGGTTAAGGGTAGAGCCAATTGGTTAACTGATCTGATAGAAGACTTTGATTGTGACATCCAAACTAAAGTGGTGTGGCATAACCGCCCATTTGAAGCAATTCTTGATGAAGTAAAAGACAATGGCTTTGATGTTGTTATTAAAAGCACCCATGAGCACCCCACTTTACAATCCGTAATATTTACCCCGACCGACTGGCACTTGATTCGTAAATGCTGGGTACCATTATTATTAGTAAAAGAACACGCGTGGCCTGATAATGGTCATATTTTAGCAGCAGTGAATGCCGGTAGTGAAGAAGAAGAGCACCAGTCATTAAACAACAAGATTTCTGAAGAGGCTATCAACCTGGCTAAACTGATTAATGCTGATGTACATTTTGTTAATTCTTACCCTGGCACCCCGATAAACATCGCCATAGAAATTCCAGAATTTGATGCCAATGAATACAATGATGCGATGAAACAACATCATGTGGATGTCATGAAAGAGCATGCTGATAAATTTGGCATGAAGGAGGAATTTCTTCATGTAGAAGAAGGGTTACCTGAAGATGTCATTGAAAAAGTTGCAACACAAATAGACGCAGAATTGGTGATCTTAGGGACTATTGGCCGTACAGGCTTGTCGGCAGTACTTATTGGTAATACTGCGGAACACGTGATTGACCGTTTAAACTGTGATTTATTAGCTTTAAAACCTGACGGCTATCAATCGCCATTTCTAAAATAAAATTAAATTGATTGATTTACTGCTTATAAAGCATTAATCGCTAATTTATTAAAGCTTTTAACTTATGTATAATGCGCGCCTTAAAGTAAACTATACGGTGCGCAACATGTCATTACAGACCCCGAATACTCCATCAAACGTTACTGACGTTAAAATTGCAAAGCAACAGCAAGCAAAACTTGAGAAACGTTTTCGTCATCATGTGGGTAAAGCAATAAGCGATTACAACATGATAGAAAATGGTGACAAGATCATGGTGTGTTTATCTGGCGGTGCCGATAGTTATACCATGCTGGATATATTACTCAAACTTAAAGCCTCTGCACCAATCCATTTTGATATCGTAGCGGTTAATTTAGATCAAAAACAACCGGGCTTTCCAGAGCATATATTACCAACATATCTTAAAGAGTTAGGTGTTGAATACCATATAATCGAAGAAGACACCTATTCTATTGTTATGGATAAAATTCCAGAAGGGAAAACCACCTGCAGCCTTTGTTCACGCTTACGCAGAGGGATTTTATACAGCACTGCAAAGCGTTTAAAGGTTACTAAAATAGCATTGGGTCATCACCGTGATGATATGATTGAAACACTTTTACTGAACATGTTTTTTAATGGTAAAACCAAAACCATGCCTGCAAAGCTTGTATCAGATAATGGCGAACATGTAGTAATTCGACCACTTGCTTATTGTAAAGAAAAAGAAATAAAACAGTACTCCGGATTAAAACAGTTTCCAATTATTCCATGTAACTTATGTGGCAGTCAGCCAAACTTGCAAAGACAGAATGTTAAAGCCATGCTGAAAGACTGGGATATTAAATTTCCAGGACGTGCCGAATCTATTTTCACCGCATTACAAAATGTCGTACCTTCTCATTTAGCAGATCATCAATTATTCGACTTTAAGAATGTTGATTTAAATACAGGTGTTGTAAATGGCGGCGACATTGCTTTTGATAAAGAAGAAATAACACCCGCAACGAGTTTTGTTCAGCCTAAGTTTGAGCAAGGTGACCTTGTAAATTTTACAGAAATTAAATAACCCAATTACTTTTAAATTCGTTTTTTTTGATTTTAACTGCTATCTATTAGTAATAAATATAAAAAATAACAATACGTTAGACAAAATATACTGAGGAAAACTTGCATGTTTGAAAAATTATTTAAGCTTGTAGAACATGGTACAAATACAAAACGTGAAATCATGGCTGGTTTCACCACATTCTTAACCATGGGTTACATCATCTTTGTTAATCCTAGCATGCTGGCAATGACAGGTATGGATCATGGAGCAGTATTTGTTGCTACGTGTTTAGCTGCGGCTATTGGTTGTTTCATAATGGGCTTTTATGCCAACTATCCTATCGCATTAGCACCTGGTATGGGATTAAACGCATTCTTTACGTTTACTGTGGTTATGGAGCTTGGATACACTTGGAATGTTGCCTTAGGGGGCGTATTCATCTCAGGGGTGATTTTTACCATATTAAGTATATTTAAAGTTCGAGAATGGATTATAAACTCGATCCCCCATGCACTAAGGTTTGGTATTGCCGCAGGTATCGGTATGTTTTTGGCGTTAATTGCGTTAAAGAATTCAGGAATTATTGTCGCAAGCCCTGCAACGTTAGTTACATTAGGTGATATTACTTCATTCGGTCCGATGATGGCTGTATTAGGCTTGTTTCTTATCGTTGGCTTAGTTAGCTTGAACGTTAATGGAGCAGTAATGATCGCAATTCTTGTGATCACTACCCTTGGCCTTATGTTTGGCGATGTAACCTATTCGGGTATCATGTCAATGCCACCTTCACTTGCGCCGACTCTAGCTCAACTAGATATATCAGGTGCATTGGAAGTTGGTATGATCAGCGTTATTTTCGCGTTTTTGTTTGTCGACTTATTTGATACCTCAGGCACACTAATTGCCGTAGCCCATCGAGGTAACTTGCTCGATGACGACGGTAACCTGCCACGCTTGAAAAAAGCCTTGTTAGCTGACTCAACAGCGACAATTGCAGGTTCTATGTTAGGGACATCGACAACGACGAGTTATGTTGAAAGTACAGCTGGTGTTGCAGCAGGTGGTCGAACAGGCTTAACGGCGGTAACGGTAGGCGTATTATTTATAGCAGCCCTATTCTTCTCGCCATTAGCTGGAATGATCCCAGCCTACGCAACAGCAGGTGCTTTATTCTTTGTTGGCGTATTAATGCTTGGCGGTTTGGTCCATGTAAAATGGGATGATTTAATGGATGCCGTACCTGTCGCTGTTATCTTGATCACGATGCCACTAACATTCTCAATCGCTGACGGAATTGCCTTCGGTTTCATCAGTTACGCTGCGGTTCGAGTATTCAGTGGCCGCTTTTCCGACATTAACCCGAGTGTTTGGTTTTTAGCTGCATTGTTTGTTGCTAAATTTGCCTTCATGTAATTCTATTTAGGCAAGCATAAGGCCTGTTTAAAAGGGTCTGCTTGCCGCCATTAAATTATTTAAAATAATCATAAATTTCAGGGAAAATAATGAATAATACAGTTAAAACCTTGTCTTCTGCATTAATCGCAGCAGCTTCTTTAGTTACGTTTAACGCCCAAGCAGAAATATTTTGGAGCGATAATTCGATCTCTTTATTAAAAAATCTTAGTGAATATGAAGTAGATACAAATGATGACGTAACTGTTATTACTTTAGAACACGCATCAGGACACAACTGGGGCGATTTATTCTTTTTTGCTGACCGTTTGGACTTTAAAGAAGATTCAAGCCACCCAGAAACCAAAGAAACATATGCAGAGCTATCACCACGTTTAAGTCTTAGCTATGTTACTGGCTCAAAAATGGAATTTGGCATCGTTTCAGATGTATTCATAGCAACAACGTGGGAACACGATACTTATGAAAACGAATTCTTTTCACAAAGTTTCGATAACTATCTTGTTGGTGTTGGTGCCGACTTAACAGTGCCAGGGTTTGCTTTTTTCAATGTAAATGTATATCAAGCTAATAATGAAAACATTGACAACGACACGCAACTAACCGTTGTTTGGGGCCTGCCGTTTAGTCTTGGTAGTGCAGACTTTATGTTTGATGGTTATATTGACTGGTCATCAGCAGAGGAAACTCATGCCGCTGATTTTCACTTTAATCCACAATTACGCTTAGATGTTGGTAAATACTTTGGTGTACCAAAGAAATTTGAAGCAGGATTTGAATATTCGTACTGGGTAAATAAATTTGGCCTTACCTTTCCTGATACAGAATCTGTATTTAGTGCGATGATTAAAGTTCACCTTTAACAGTAACCTGTCCACAAATAAAAAACACCACTAATTTGTGGTGTTTTTTTTGTATTTAAACTAAGAAATTAATCGTCTTTGATCCATGGTGAAATTACCGTTGGTGGTAAATCAAAACTAATGGCCTTTTCAGTAGAATGATTATCTTGATCAATGGCTAACTTGCATTTCTCTTGTTCACACACTAATGAAGATTTAAGCGCTCCGTCGACATAAGACATACTGTCTGGTCGGCTTAATTCAATATGTAAGCCATTTACGTTAGGCATCATAAACCAGAGGAACGAGCCAAACTCGTCAACCAATTCTTGCATCTGCTTGGTAATTAACGCTAATTCACTATAAGTAAAATCTGTTTTGGTTTTATCTTTAACCTGCATTTGCATTTGCAAAATACAATTTTGGTATTCATCTTTTAGTTTAACCCTTAGCAACGCAAACTTGTCGTACAGTTCACGCGATAAAGGTACAAGAAGTTGACCATCTTCAGCTATTTGAATTGCTGCCGGTTCTTTGCCTTGTGCAAGCATAGTTGCATCTACCAGTTCACAACGGGTTCTTTTATAAGAGTCGACCAGGTAAAAACCCATGGTAATGTGATCTAGCTTATTCTCTTTAATCAAATCCAATCGCTGGTAAAAGCCTTTATATTCAAGATCTACTGCTTGGCTGGCAAAAGCAGTTAGCGATAGGACGCCCACTGCGATGCATTTCTTAATTGAACTGAGTTTGTTTGAACTTTGTTTCATTTAATTTTTTACTCAAATTTACGCTTTAATGTATTTATGGTTATGACGCAGCATAGTATTTATTTCGACAATATAATCCATGCCACGCTCTGAATAAGGTAATAAACCGGTGGCCAGCACATCAGGACGAAGTTCGACGCCATTATCTCTTAACTGACCTCTTATTGTCCTGAACAAATCATATGCAGGGTTAGTATTAATATTGTGAAAATAATGATTTACCATTTGCTCAAGATCATCAAATGCCGCTACTTCATGATTTAACCCTGAGTCTCTACCTCTTGGTACCAATCCACAGTCCTTCTTAAAACACCACATGCCAAAAAAGTTTAACCCTATTCGGGCAAACCGAGAGCTGCCCCAAGCAGATTCATTCGCAGCTTGTACTAATACTAGCTCTCTTGGAATTTGATCTATTCTCAACAATAACTGTTCAACAATTACTGTCGATGAAGAGGTATTTTTTAACTTGTACTTTTTAGCGTATTTCGCTAAAACTTTGTGCTGTTTTTTGGTTAACTCTTGCTGTTCATTTAATACCAAAGAAATTGCAATAATTTTTGCTCGTCGCTTGGCAAGCTTAGTGTTTTCAGCATCGATTGCCGGTTTTAAAAAATCAAAGAATTGTTGTTTGCGTGTGGGTATATCTTTAATTGAGATAAAATCAGGCAGTTGCACGTCGTGTAAAGGTTTTTCAATGACAACTTGTTTGCTCGATTCTGTTTTCGGTCTATTTTCTATTGTATGTTCACTGATAAGTACTTCTGTTTCACTAATAAAAATAAACGGAAATAATGCCATCATAAAGATGACTATGAGTAATACACCTTTGATTGTATTATGCTTTTTTCTATTTGGACTAACCATTATAAGATCCTTCTTATACTACTACTGTAATCATATTACGCTGAAAAGAACATGTCTTGTTCACCAGGTTTGCCAATGACTTGCATTCGTACGCCAAAAATTTCGCGGTATAAAATACCTTTAATATTGTAATACAGTGGCGCAAGAAACCCCATGGCGACAAAAAATATTACCAATGCTATAAGTGGTGGAAAACCGATAAAACCGGGTAATAATGTCAACATAGCAGCCAACAGTAATATGCTGTATATCTGCAATAATTTAAACCATTGGAACCTAGTTGCTTTTAACGACAATACAATAGCTGTCATTGGCGACATATTTTTTTCAACAATAAGTGGAATTGTAAGTGACAAAGCCACTGCAAGGTATATGCCCGGTAAAATCAAATAAAAGCCTAAGGAGGTAATGCTCGCGATAATAAGGGCTGTAATTGCGGTATAGGCGCTACGTTTTAAAAATGAAAAAACAAAAGCCGTGCGAGTTTTTATGCCAACAGCATGAGAAATCCCCATCATCTCAATGCCTGCAATAAAAGGCCATAACAACACCGTAATGATTAAATTAATCGCCACTTGCGACTGATTGTTTTGCATCACGGTTTCGATTCCGCCCATATACTCGGCAGCGACCATGGTAATGATAATGCCCATTAAAAACACAAAAACCAACCCAGATAAAATGGCTTGTTTATTGGTTTTAGTTAAAGACCAGCCTTCTTTAAAAATTGCTTGAACATCTAACTTGTAATCACCCTGAACTGCTTTATCAAGGTTTGAGCCTATTTCAACGAATCTTTTTTCTTGCACGATAATGGTTTTCTTTATGAGAGTATGGAAATGATTATACCAAACTAACACTAAAAGTGATTAGTAAAGTATGGTTAAGTTTGTAATGAATTATGTTTAGGATACCAATGCAATCAGTAATATGCCTAAGTGAGTATAATTTTAACGGCTAATGCAAGTAAAACTATCCCCATAAAACGATCAATGATGTGCGCCTTTTGTAATAGCTTCTCTCTGAATTTGCCAATCGTTAACATAATCGATAAAAAGCAGAACCAAGCCGCTGTAGCTAATGCCATATAGCCACCATAAAATGCTTGCACAAGTGTTGGTGTTTGTGGCGAGATCACTAAAGAGAATAACGATACAAAAAATAATGTTGCTTTAACATTTAAACCATTTACTAAAAAACCGGTAAAAAATGCTTTAGTGCCACTTTGCTGTTGTTTTTGCGCAAATTTATCATCACTATGACCACTATTGGGCTTAGCTCTAAGGCCCTGAATGCCTATATAGCCTAGATAAGTAGCGGCAATGTAAGATAGTACGGTAAAATACATTGGATCGCTGGCAATCAGTAAACCAATACCGACTAAAGAATAGGTAACATGTAAAAGTATCGCGCTGCCAACGCCAAAACTGGTGATAATAGCAGTGCGGCGGCCACGGGTTAAACTTTGTTTTACGATAACGGCAAAGTCTGGACCTGGGCTAGCCACAGCCAAAAAGTGTACCAAAGCAATCGTTAAAAACTCAGCGTAATAATGGCTAAAATCCATGTGCAATATCCTTTATTTTTCTTTACTTATGCTGACAAGAAACTGTTTAAAAAAGTTACTACCTTTTTCATAGCATAACTCGATGTTTCTATCTGGAATACCTTCAGGATCAGGGTGAGCGTTAACCGCCCTCTCCATCGATTGTTCACGAATTACGTGCAAAATTGGAAATGGTGATCGGTTAGTGAAATTACTTTCATCATCTTCATCAACTCCATTAAACATATAATCCGGATGAAAAGAGGCTATTTGATATACCCCTTCATACCCTTCTGCCACAATAAGGTTTTCAGCCATATTGACTAGTTCCAAGTAATCATAAAAGTACTGAAAATTTTCTGGATATATCACTAACGAGGTTTCAATTTCAGGATGATCATCTAATCGTTTGCACTCATTCAATAAAGATTGCAAGGCGGTAGCTAAATCAACATTTCTAATAACCGGATAGGCAATAGTGTTTTGCACAAATTCCTTTTTAGCAAATGGACAGAAATTCAAACCGATAATGATTTTTTCTACCCATAGTTTACATTGATTGATTACTTGTTGATTGCTGTACATAGAACATTCTTGATTGGAAGATAGTTTATCAGCATCTAGTTTAACAAAATCGCATAAACACATGCCAATAGATTTTTAAAATAATTAAACGCCGGACTCCAAACTTGCTATTACCTATTGGTAAGTTACTATAATTATTAATTCCCATTGTAACGGCATGATATGTTTAAATTTATTTTTAGCACCTTCGATAAAATATTGTTTGCTGTAAATGCAATAATTGCCATGCAACTGCCAGGGTTTATTCAACAGTATGGACAGCGTATTTCTGGCCACTTAGCAGAAGCGCAATATCAATTGCAAAAATACCAGTATATAGCAGACCAACATTACCAAGGCGATATATTACTATTGGTAAAGCGTTATCAAATGAATAGCGATCCTGGTATAAACGCTGCCGGTGACGTGGTGTTTGATTTAATCGAACGTATATCTTTATTAAGTAAACAAGTATCTCATTTGTTTGAATCAGACTATGTCACTAAAATTTATTACTTTTTTATAGAAATAGATTTAGAAATCGCTAAAGCTACCTTACAAGATTATCAATTAACAATTCCATTAAATATCGCTGCAATAGCAACAGGAATAGGCTTTGCTATTTTCGCCAGTTTAATTTCTTCAATGACTTTAAAAATATTTCAAAGAAATACTTAATTATTTGAAATAATTGTGTACATTATAAGTAACAGTTTATTAACTTTATGGTGTTACTTTGAAAAAGACTGATGTATCAAACTACGACCATTACATGAAAGTAGTTGATTGCCAACAAGCCTGCCCCGCTCACACACCTGTTCCTGAGTACATCCGCCTCATTGCTGACAAACGCTACACCGATGCTTATATGCTTAATTGGCAATCTAATGTTTTCCCAGGCGTTTTAGGACGAGTATGTGACCGACCTTGCGAGCCAGCCTGTAGGCGTGGCAGAGTCGAAGAAGAGCCTGTTGCCATCTGTCGGTTAAAACGCGTAACCGCTGACTATAAAGATGATATTACCGAACGACTACCAAAAGTCCCCAGTGAAAATAATGGCAAACATATAGCCCTAATTGGCGCTGGACCCGCATCATTAACTGTCGCCAGAGATTTACTACCCTTAGGCTATCGTATATCGATTTTTGATCGCGATTTTAAAGGCGGAGGTATGATGCGTAGTCAAATACCCGCCTTTAGATTACCTGAAACTGTACTTGATGAAGAAATTGATTACATCCTTAATATGGGTGCTGAAACTCACTTTGGCACGCCAATTACCAGCCTGCATAAGCTATTACAAAGTAATTATGATGCGATATTTGTTGGCACTGGCGCCCCTAAAGGTCGTGCGTTAAACATTCCCGGTTACGAAGAAGCCAAAGCACAAATTGCCATTGGCATTGATTGGTTATCAAATGTCAGTTTTGGCCATAATGATTCGGCCCCCAAGCGAGTTGTGGTCCTCGGTGGCGGTAACACCGCGATGGATTGTTGTCGTACTGCAAAAAGACTTGGCGCAACAGATGTAAAAGTTATTGTGCGCTCAAGTTATGAAGCAATGAAAGCATCGCCCTGGGAAAAAGAAGATGCTAAAGCCGAAAGTATCGACATTATCGTTAACCATACCCCAAAAGAATTTGTTATTGAAAATGGTAAGTTAAAAGGCGTACTTTTTGACGAAGTTGAATCGTTTTATGACAGAGGCGGTAAACGCGTACTCAAAAACACTGGAAAAACATTATTAGCCGAGTGTGATTTAGTCTTAGTTGCAATAGGACAAGACACGTCTTTCCCATGGATAGAACGAGATATTGGTTTAGATTTTAATGACTGGGATCAACCTTGTTTAAATGACGCAACGTTGCAATCGAGTATTGAAAAAGTGTTTTTTGGTGGCGACGCAGCTTACGGTCCGGAAAACATCATTACCGCCGTAGCCCATGGTCATAAAGCCGCTATTTCTATCGATTTATTTTGCCAAGGTAAAACTCCTACCAAAAGACCAGACAGTAAGTTCAATCTTGTCAGCCAAAAAATGGGCATGCATGAGTGGAGCTATACCAATATTATCGATCACGATAACCGCAATCTTGTACCGCATATTAGTTGGGAGGAAGCTGTTAAAGAGCTGGCAACAGAAGTTGAACTTGGTTTTGATGAAAAATTAGCGTTAGAAGAAGCCAGTCGGTGTTTAAATTGTGATGTGCAAACAGTATTTACCGAAAGCACCTGTATTGAGTGTTCTGCTTGTGAAGATATTTGCCCAACTGATTGCATCAACTTTATTGCTGATATAAAAGATACCAACACGCCTGAACAAGAGCTGTTAAAAGGTAAGTTAAAAGTTGATAAAGCAACAGATGAACAAGATTATTTTATTTCGGACAACCTCAAAACCGGCAATATTATGGTGAAAGATGAAGACATGTGCCTACATTGTGGTTTGTGTGCAGAGCGCTGCCCTACCGGGGCATGGGACATGCAAAAACTTACCCTTGATAACATAGAGGCGACAATAAAATGATTAACAATAATACCTCTACAGTAAACACGAAAACATCGATTAACGATTTTGTGGTCAAATTTGCCAATACTAACGGTACTGGCTCAGCCAGTGCTAATAACATGTTTGCGAAAGCAATTATGCGCATGGGAATACCGGTTAGTGCTAAAAATATCTTCCCTTCAAATATACAAGGTGCACCAACATGGTATGAGGTGCGTATTAATGAAGATGAATTTTTAGGCCGTCGCGGTGGACAAACAGAAATAATTGTCGCCATGAATGCCCAAAGTTTTGTCGCAGATATAAAAGACGTCGCCCCTGGTGGCTATTTACTCTTTGATTCTTCTAAACAAATTCCAGAGCAATTATTAAGAGATGATATAAATTATCTTGGCATACCAATATCAGCTATATGTTTAAAAGAGTTCCAAAATCCAAGACAGCGACAATTATTCAAAAATGTAATTTATGTTGGTGCCTTAGCAGCATTGCTCGATATTGAATTTGGTGTGTTAAAAACCTTAGTTGGCGATCAGTTTAAAGGTAAAGAGAAGCTTATTACGCCAAATGTTTATGCGTTAGAGCTTGGCTTTCAATATGCAACTAACCACTTTTCTTGTCCGTTAAATTATAGAGTCGAACGCCGAGATCTTATTGGCAATAGAATTATGGTAGACGGCAATACTGGCTCGGGATTAGGTGCAGTTTATGGAGGCGCAACGGTTGTGGGTTGGTACCCTATTACTCCTTCTACCTCTGTCGTTGAAAAGTTTGCCAGTTACTGTCAGCGTTTAAGAATTGACCCGGCAACAGGTAAGAAAAATTTTGCCATTGTACAAGCAGAAGATGAATTAGCTGCAATAGGTATGGCAATTGGAGCCGGTTGGAATGGCGCTCGTTCATTTACCGCAACAAGTGGGCCTGGAATATCTTTAATGGCTGAATTTTTAGGATTGGCCTATTTCGCTGAAATCCCTGTGGTGTTAATCAATATACAACGCGCGGGTCCCTCAACAGGAATGCCAACAAGAACACAGCAATCTGATGTGTTAGCTTGTGCATACGCTTCTCATGGCGATACAAAACATGTTCTGTTGTTCCCAGACTCGCCAGCAGAGTGTTTTGAACACAGTGCCCTAGCCTTTGATTTAAGCGATAGGTTGCAAACACCGGTGATCATCATGAGCGATTTAGACCTCGGTATGAACGATCATTTATCTGCACCATTTATTTGGAATGACAAACAAAAATACGATTTAGGCAAAGTCTTATCTATTCGAGAGTTAGATAATATGGAAAGTTTCGGCCGCTATCGTGATGTTGATGGTGATGGCATATGTTATCGAACGCTACCGGGTACTCACCCTAATAAAGGCGCATTCTTTACCCGAGGAACATCAAGAAACAAAGATGCCGTATATTCAGAAAAATCCGCTGACTATGTAGAGAATATGGAACGTTTGCAGCGAAAATTTGCCACTGCCGCGACCTTAATCCCTAAAGCGGAAATATCAACAGGACTGCAAAGTACGCAAATAGGTCTAATTTACTATGGCACAACAACTCAGGCGATTAGCGAAACAAAGCACCTACTGCAAAAACAGGGAATTCCTGTAGATTCAATGCGTATTAAAGGTTTCCCTTTTGGTTCAGAAGTAGAAAAATTTATAGAGCAGCATGAACAAGTCTTTGTTATTGAGCAAAATCGTGATGGCCAGATGAAAACGCTACTCTCTACTGAGTTAAATATAGATCCTAATCGCTTAGCTTCGGTGCTGTGTTTTGACGGGTTGTCGATAACGGCAAACCAAATTAGCTCTGACATTATTCATGTTATAGAACAGCAAATACCAAACCAGGAGGTAGTGTAATATGAGCTTTGCAAAATCTAAATTTAAACATAAATCGCTGCCGGTAAATGACTTGGGGTTAACGTATCGAGATTACGAAGGCGCTATATCCACCCTATGTGCGGGTTGCGGTCATGATTCTATTTCATCAGCCATAGTTCATGCATGTGCTGAACTGTCGATAGAGCCACATAAAATTGCAAAAATGTCCGGTATTGGTTGCTCTTCTAAGGCACCAAATTACTTTCTAAATAACTCCCATGGTTTTAATACTGTGCACGGCAGAATGCCATCTGTCACTACCGGTGCAAATTTAGCTAATAAAGATCTAACTTATTTAGCCATGTCCGGGGACGGAGACAGCGCATCTATAGGCTTAGGTCAATTTGCCCATGTCGTAAGACGTCAGTTAAACATGGTATATATGGTTGCTAATAATGGCGTTTACGGTTTAACCAAAGGTCAACTGGCTGCCACCTCTGATCGAGGCGTTAAAAATAAAACTGGAGATATTAGCTTATTCAATGACATTGATTTGTGTACTATGGCTTTACAACTTGGTGCTTCGTTTGTTGCACGCTGTTTTTCTGGTGATAAAGCGCAATTAATACCAATTATCAAAGCAGCTATTGCCCATCAAGGTTTTGCCTTTATCGATATTATCTCACCTTGTGTAACATTTAATAATCATCCTGGTTCTACCCGCTCTTACGATTATGTACAAGAACATGTGACAACAGGAGCTGTGACAGATTTTGTCCCGACTAAAGAAGAAATCACAGCACAAACCCCAGAAGGCGAATTTGAAGATATTTGTTTACATGATGGCTCTTTAATGCGAATACATAAACTTGATAAAGATTATGACACATCAAACCGATTGAAAGCGATGACCGATGTTGAAGAGCATAAAGAACGAGGTGAAATTTTAACGGGTTTACTTTATTTAGACCCAACAGCAAGCACATTCCATGAATTGAATGACACTGCTGATACGCCAATGAATCAAGTTAAACAAGACCTACTCTGCCCGGGAGAGCGTGTATTAGGAACAATTAACGATAGTTTCAGGTAAAGGAGATTAAAGCTTCAAGCATTTCACTTGAAGCTTTATGAATTAGATTGTTTTTGCGATCACATCAAACTTACAGCTGATCACATTAACATTGGTATAACCTACTCGCATTAGAGACTCAGCAGCAAACGTTGCTCTGGCAGCAGAAGCACAGTGTAAATAAATAGCTGTGTTTTCTTCTTTTACCAGCTCCAGTATTTTCATCTCTAATAAACCACGAGGAATGTTAATAGCACCGGTTGCAGAGCCAGTAGCATATTCAGCAGGCTCTCTTACATCAATAAGTAAGCCCTTATTTTCTGACAATTCAATACGAGCCTGTTCGGCAGTTATTTTTCTAATATTTTTACTAACTTCTTTTAATAACTCAGGGATGGTTTTTAACATAAAAAATCCTGTTTTTTATTACTACTTAACACCAAATACCAATTACTGAATGAACTTGGTATAACTTTTCGGCATTATAATAAATAATTACTTTATTAACAGGTAATTCTGCGCTACTTTCTTTTCATCAATAATTCACAGGAATTTCAAGCTATCATGAACAACGGCATTGGCGGTTCAACCGCATCTGAAGAGTTAAAAAAATTAACGAATATGACCGCTGACATTCAGCCTATTTCGGCTGAAGAATATCAACAACGTATCGCTAAAGCCCAGCAGATAATGCAGCAAAATAATATTGCGGCAACCTATATCAATGCTGGGACGAACCTTTATTATTTCACCGGTACTCGTTGGTATGCTTCAGAACGTATGGTTGGAGCAATAATTCCAGCCAGTGGTGAGATAGTATATATTGCCCCGCACTTTGAAATTAGTACCCTTGAACAGTTTATGATCATTAAAGGTCAGGTCAGTAGTTGGCATGAACACGTCAGCCCTTATCAAACTTTTGCCCTAACGTTGGCGGCAATGGATATTACAACCGGTAACGTAGCTATTGATGAATCTACTGCATTTTTTATCGCCAATGGCATAAAGAATGCTGCACCACAACTTAACTTAATTGATGCTAAAGCAGTAACCGCTGGCTGTAGAATGCGTAAAACGGCAACAGAGATTGCCTTATTACAACGAGCTAAAGACATGACCTTAGAAGTGCATAAAGCTGCAGCGAGAATATTACATGAAGGCATTACTACGAAAGAAGTAGAAGCGTTCATCAATGAAGCTCATAAACGAGTTGGTGCCCCAGCAGGCTCTTATTTTTGTATTGTACTGTTTGGTGAAGATTCAGCCTATCCTCACGGCGTAGCGACACCTAAATCATTAGAGTTAAATGATGTCGTTCTTATCGATACAGGTTGTCAATTAGAAGGCTATAACTCGGACATTACCCGTACCTATGTGTACGGCACTGCAAGCACTAGACAAACTCAAGTATGGAATAATGAAAAAGAAGCACAACGTTTAGCGTTTGAAGCGGCAGAGCTTGGCCAGCCTTGTGAGAATACCGATAAAGCTGCTAGAGATTATCTTGCCAGTGTTGGTTTTGGTCCTGACTATAATATTCCAGGTCTACCGCACCGAACAGGACACGGCATTGGACTTGATATCCATGAATGGCCGTATTTAGTGTTAAACGATAAAACACCTTTAGCCATTGGTATGTGTTTTTCCAATGAGCCAATGATTTGTATTCCAGGCGAGTTTGGCATTCGACATGAAGATCATTTTTATATGACCGAAAATGGTCCTAAATGGTTTACCGAACCAGCCCACTCTATTGATGATCCCTTTGGTTATAACGCTTAATACTATTTATGAATTCTCAAGGTAAAATATTTATTATTGGTTTACCTCGTACGGCGACTACAAGTACTTGTGTCGCCATGCTAGATTTAGGCTTTAAGGTAGCACATACCTGCTATACCAATAATTGCTTATCTCAAGCGCAGGTTATTGCAGATGCCCCTGTTTTTTATCACTTTAAAGCGCTCGATTTAGCGTTTCCAAACTCAAGATTTATTTATCTTGAGCGAGATTTAGCAGACTGGCTCCCTTCAATAAAACAATTATTGTTAAGAATGCATACTAACGTTACACGAGAAGATGGTGGCTTCAACCCAATAATAAAACAAAGTTACACCAGTATTTTTGCTCCTTTTAGTATTGAACAACTAAATGATGATGAGTTTCTTAGGAATTGTTACTTAACCCACAAACAAGATATTGAACACTATTTTCATGATCGCCCTGATGATTTATTACATTTAAATGTTGCAGCAAAAGGCAGCTATCAAGCCTTACTAGCGTTTTTAAATTTACCCGCCAGTGAAAATGACTTCATAAAGATTAACATTGGCGGCAAAGTTACCGCCTGGAAAGACATTAAACACCCTAATAAAATTGAATCAACCAATAAGGGTCGTATCGATAAAACTATTCTTGATGATATTAAAGCTGGTTATCTTGATTAAATCTTCCTAGTAAGCTCTATTAAGATTAGTTAGAATAAAGCTAATTTAATTTTAGAGTGTATCTAGCCAAATGGTTGCTTTTTTCGAATATATCCCGCTTATCGTATTTTTTGTTTTTTATAAAATGTTTGATGTTTTTATTGCCACCGGAGCATTGATCGTCACTTCTGCATTGCACTTAGTCGTTATGAAGGCGACTGGTAAACCAATTTTAAATAGACATTGGATTTTCTTTGGGTTAATTGCCGTATTTGGTGGTTTAACTATATTTTTCCACGACGATACCTTCATTAAATGGAAAGTTACCATCATTAATGGCTTTTTTGGTGTCGCGCTGTTAGTCAGTAAATATGCGTTTAACAAGAATCTTTTGGAAAGTTTCATGGGTGAACAACTTAAGTTGCCAGATGCTGTTTGGAGTAAGTTTAATTTAGCATGGGTTGGCTTCTTTTTTACTTGTGCCCTTTTAAACTTATACATTGCCTTTAACTTTGATCAAGAAACATGGGTTAACTTTAAAGTATTTGGCTTAACAGGTTTAACCTTTGCTTTTGCGATTGTTTCAATAATGTCGATATATAAACATATTCCTCAAGAAGAAACTGAAACAGAAAATGTCAACCAAGACAAAATAGAGAAATAAACTATGTTGTATGTAATTTACAGTGAAGATGTACCTAATTCGTTAGAGCGTCGATTAAGTGTTAGAGACCAGCACATAGCTCGCTTGAAGCAGTTACAAAACGAAGGGCGTCTTGTTGTTGCCGGACCATGCCCTGCAATTGACAGTGAAGATCCTGGTACTTCAGGCTTCACGGGTTCTTTATTAATTCTAGAGTTTAATAGTTTAGACGATGCTCAAAATTGGGCTGATGCAGACCCTTATGTTGCAGCTGGAGTATACAGTAAAGTAACGGTAAAACCTTATAAGAAGGTTTTACCTGCCTAGTAAATAAACCTCAAAAATAAGGTCATTAATGATGAAAAGCACTATTATTGTGAAGTTGTTTTTTTCACTGGCTTATTTACCATTAACGACCTTTAGTGTTCAATTAAAAGCCGATCCAACTTATCCAATTAAGCAATGCCAACAAAGTACAAATAATCAAGTTGCTCTATCTCAATGTTTAGACATTAAAATAAAAAATCTTAATCAAGAGTTTAATTACTATGTTCAGCAACGAATTACTCAACTTGAAGAGCTGGTTGTTGTCACTGGCAGAGATGATGCATTAAAAGCCTTTAACCTTAGCTTAGATGAGTTTGCATCTTATCGAGAAGCTAACTGCCAATATCGCTACCAAGCAATGATGCCTGGCTCTGGTGCGGCTATTGAATATAAAAGCTGCTTTGTTCAACTCACTAAACAGCGATTAAAGCAATTGTTGAATGAAATTAACTAATACCTTTATTATTTCTGTTATTTACAGCCCTTGTAAATAACAGAAAAGGTAATGCTAACGGCCCTAAAACTGCCCCCATCACAGCCCAATATCTCGCTTTTTTATGTTGCCATTTCGCTAAAAAGTAACAAACGATGATAGAAGTCACATGAATCAGTAGCAATATCATAATCACCATATGTGTTATTGGCCTTCTTTTAGCTGTATTTGCGCTTGCTGTTCTTTTAATTCATCGGCAGCTTGGCTTTCATCGCCAAGCATAATTGAAAACCATTTAGTTTCCTCTGAGCCCTCTAGTGCAATTTTTATGATCATAGTAAGGGGAACTGACAATAGCATTCCAACGGTACCTAATAACCATCCCCAAAATATTAATGATAAAAACACCACTAACGTTGATAAGCCCAGACCTCGGCCTAAGTATCGTGGTTCAACCATATTTCCCATAACGGTATTAATCACCATATAACCAGCGCCTATCATCGCTGCGGCAAAAGGATTAAGTTGCAATAATGCCAATAACACTGCGGGGACAGCGGCAATTATTGAGCCTATATTAGGAATATAATTAAATAAAAATGCTAAAACCCCCCACAATATAAAGAAATCTAAACCAATTGCCCACAGCATAAAGCCCACCAAGCAACCGGTGGCAATACTCACATATGTTTTGATAGCGATATATTGATTGACTGAATTAAGGAATTTATCAATTTGTTGCATCTTCATTTGTGGATCTTTAAGTGCCAAGTGTAGTTTTGCAGGAATACTTGGCGCTTCAAAAAGCATAAAGACCACAGTAATAATGATCAGAAATAAATTGGCCATAATATTACCAAAACCCGATAACATATCGGCGGCAAACCCCATTGCGGCGGCAGGATCTAAATATTGCATTAATATTTTAGAAGACACGACAATGTTGTAATCGGCCAATTTGTCAATTAATCCGGCAAAATCATGAGTCAGCTGAGCTCTGTATTCCGGCATAACCGCAGATAGCTCATTTAATGAGTTACCAATTAAACTAGCCAAAGACATACCAATAGCGCCAAAAATAGCGATAACCAAAATAATAGCGACACCTTTTGGGATTTTATATTGCTCGGCTTTATTGATCACGGGGTTACACATGATGGCAATAAATAAGGAAAGTAAAAACGGGATTAATATGCTACTTGCTGTTTTAATACCAGCCATAATGATAACTAAAGAGGCCAAGATAATTAATACTTTAACTACCCCAGTGTTTTTGATTGATAAGTCCATGAGAAATCTCTTTATTTTTATATTTCATTAAGATAGCAAATAATGTCAATATTTACACTCTTAGTTGATATTAGGCTCTCAATATACTTAGCGTTTGGCTAACATTCGTCTCTTTTGCTCGCTTTGAACTATCATTAATATGAGGGGCATTTTTAGTAATTGTAAATAATTTATGAAAATTTTAATGACGGGCGGCACGGGTCTCATTGGCTCGGCTTTTATCACTAAATATCATCACAAATATAAATTTGTTGTGTTAACGCGCGATCCTAATAAATCTGCAAACCTCTTCCCTACATCACCAAACATTAATTTTATTGCTAACCTCACTGACCAAATAGCAATAGAACAGTTTGATGCTGTTATAAACCTGGCAGGAGAGCCTATTGCTGACAATCGCTGGACACTAAAACGAAAGCGTGCAATTTGTCAAAGCAGGTGGAAATTAACCAACAAACTGAGCCAGTTAATTAATGAAGCAGAAAATCCGCCCAAAGTATTTATTTCAGGCTCTGCGGTTGGTTATTATGGTCGACAAGGCAATACTGAGATTAATGAAAACTATAAAGACATTAATGAAGAGTTTAGCCACAAAATATGTAAAGTGTGGGAAAACAAAGCATTATTAGCAAGCGGTAGAAGTCGGGTTTGTCTTCTCAGAACCGGTATAGTCTTATCCAGCTCTGGCGGTGCATTAAGCAAAATGCTACCAGCATTTAAGCTCTGTTTAGGTGGCAAAATATCTACAGGACATCAATATATGTCATGGATCCACATCGAAGATATGGTGGACGGCATAGAGTTTTTATTAAACAACCAAAACTGTCAGGGGCCATTTAACCTAACAGCCCCCAAACCAGTCACAAATCTTGAATTTACCAAGGCATTGGCTAAATCTTTACATCGTCCAAGCTTTGCAACTGTACCTGCCATTGCATTAAAGTTGCTGCTTGGAGAAATGTCTGATTTATTACTCTACGGGCAAAACGTATTACCTGAACGACTGTTATCAGAGAAATTTAAGTTTAGCTACCCAAATATCAATATTGCCTTTGCCGATCTGCATGGTAAATAATACTAAGCCAATTTAGTAATTTATCGTGTCATAAAGTGCGTCTTATAAGCGTTAAACTGGACAAATTTAATAATCGCCAACAGGAGAACAATCCAACCAAGCCAACAAATAAAGCACCTAAACCAATGCCGACAAACCAATAAAAAAGATGCAATGAAGGTTGCATATCAAACACTTGAGTTTGAATAACATACACCCCTATTTCCATAGCAATGCTGGCCATAAAACCTGCAATAGCACCTAAAACAACAAACTCGAGTACTGTTGCCCCTTTTAATAAACTGCCTTTTGCGCCTAAGGTTCTTAAAATGGCTAACTCTCTTTCACGCTCTTCCATGCTAGCCTGTACTTGGGCAACTAAAACTAACGAGCCGGCAAGAACCACTAAAGCAAGAATAAACTCGATAGCCAGGGATACTTGGTCTATTACCGAACGTAGTTGACTGATCATAGCCTGTACATCTATGACAGTAATGGTTGGGTACTGAGATAAGAATGTCTGCATCGCACGTTGTTTATCTGTCGGTACATGCATTGCTGCAATATAAGTTGCAGGGAAATCTTTCAAAACCTTATCCGAGAAAATCATATAAAAGTTTGGCTGCATTGACTGCCAATTTACTTCACGGATACTGGTAACTGGTAATTTAATTTGTTCGCTACCAATTTGAAAACTTAACTGGTCGCCAATATTTATTTCTAAACGCTCAGCAAGCTTCGACTCTATAGAGACCTGTGCATACTCATCATTAGGGTCAAACCATTGCCCTTTTATAATATCGTTTTCTTTTGGTAAAACAGAATGCCAAGTCATATTCAATTCTCGACCAATGCCTTGCCTACCTTGATCGCTTCGATCTGTTTGTTCTTTACTCGCTCTTTTTAATAGCTTCTCTTCATTAATCGCGGTGAGTCTGCCCCTAACAATGGGGTACAAGTCACTGGCACTCATGCCATTTTCATTAAGAAAACTCTCTACTTGTGGTACTTGCGGTTTACTTATATTGACTAAAAACTGATTAGGCGCATTAACAGGAAGTTGAGCCTGCCATTCATTAATCAAATCATTACGTACTACCAACATCAATAACAATAGATTAATCGCAATGGTAAAACTCACCAGCTGCACATTATTTTGTTTACCACGGCGCTTTAAGCTCGCCATTGCTAAATGAAAAGACTGTCCAGCCTGACTGCCAACTGCTCGTCCTGTACTTATTAATAAACGACCAAGCAATAATAAAATAGCAATAATAACACCACCACTTGCCATTAACGCCAAAGATAGAACCCAGTCACCACTGAACATTATGAGCAACGCAAAAATAGCTATAAACGGAGGAATATTAGCAATAATGGATTTTTTGGTATCGATGTTATCGAAGCCATGAATAACCGCTAATACTGGCGTAGAAATCAACATTTTCATCGGCGTAATAGCAAAAGCTGAAGCGCTGATAATACCGGTTACTGTGGCAATAATTAATGGATATGACGATATACTTTCATTGGTTGTGGGTAAATAATCCGCCATTAACGACAAACCAATAGTTTGTAAACCAAAACCAATTGCTAAACCGATAGTAATAGAGAACAGAGATAAACTGGTCCAATGCAATAAATATAAGTTTCGTATGTGCCCTCTATTTGCGCCCATTGCTTTGAATACTGCTACCATTGGTTGGTGACGTTGACCGTATCGTCTACTGGCAACTGATACAGCAACGGCAGCCAGAATAATACCGAGCATACTGGCCAATGATAAATACTTTTCAGCTCGAGTTAATGCATTAGCTAAAGGAGTTTGTTGGCCTTTAACATCATACCAACGCTGTATTTCACTAACTTTTGGTTTTATCCATTGTTCGTATTGCTCTATTGCCTGCTCACTACCTGCAAATAAATATCGGTATGTTAATCGGCTTCCCGGTTGAACAACTTGTGTAGCTTCAACGTCCTGATAATTTATAAATACCCTAGGTCCTTGGGTGAATACACTAAATGATGCGTCAGGCTCTTTATTTATCGTACCTGCAATGGTGAATTCTGCTGCGCCAAGTTCAAGTTTGTCACCAACCTTTGTTGAAAGCTTTTCAAGTAACGAGGGTTGAACCCATACGGTCCCTATAGCAGGAGCGCCTTTAGCTAACACATTAGAGTTTACAGGGTCATTAATTAATAACTCTCCCCGAAGCGGATATGAATTGCTTACTGCTTTAACTGATGCCAATTGCATCTCATCACCAGCAAATACCATGGATGAAAATAACATCACCTGTGCATTGTCTAAGTGTAATTCTTTCGACTTTATCAGTATTTCATCATCTACAGGACGCGAAGATTGCAACACTCTGTCAGAGGCAATAAAGCTATTGCTTTCATTAATCAATGCAGATTGTATTTGCTGTGAAAACCCTGACAACGAAAACACTGTTGCTACAGCTAATATAATCGCCAGACAAATTATGGTTAATTCACCGCGTTTAAGTTCATGTCTGAATAGTCGTAAAGACTGTTTAACCCATATTGGCATGTTAGCCTACCTCTGCTACAGCTATTCTCGGCTTAAAAAACTCGCCTGCTTGCATAGTAAGCTGTCTTTCACAGCGTTGTGCTAATTTAGAGTCATGGGTAACTAAAACTAATGTTGTGCCCTGCTGTTGGTTAAGCTCAAACAACAGCTCAGTAATTTTCACACCTGTTTTACTGTCTAAATTACCGGTAGGTTCATCGGCAAATAAAATAGCAGGGTTAGAGATAAACGCACGAGCAATTGCCACTCGCTGCTGTTCACCACCAGATAATTGACCAGGGTAATGTTCAATTCTATCGGCAAGTCCTACTTTATCAAGCATTGCAATCGCTTTTTCTTTTGCATTAGTATCATTGGCAAGTTCCGCCGGTAACATGACATTTTCAAGTGCAGTTAGACTGTTTATTAATAAAAATGACTGAAAGATAAAGCCAACATGATCAGCTCTTACTTTACTGCGACGTTCTTCATCGAACGTATGCAACGCTAAACCGTTTAGGTATATTTCTCCTGAACTAGGTAAATCTAAGCCCGCTAAAAGTGACAATAGCGTGGTTTTTCCTGATCCGGAAGCGCCAATGATGGCAATACTTTCTCCTGACTTGACTTGTAAGTTAATTGCTTTCAGGATAGTTAATGATTTTTCATCACGGTTATTACTGGCAGTCTTCACTGATTTAGTAACATCGCGACATTCTAATATTATTTCAGGTTTTGTATTCATGCTTAAAAAATTAACTCTTTCATTATTGTTCATGTTAACCAGTACATTTTCAAATTCTCTACTGGCTCAACAATCTATTTTACTCTTAGGTGATAGTCTCAGTGCTAGTTACGGGATGCAAGAAAAAGATGGCTGGGTAATGTTACTAAATAATATGTTAGAACAAGAAAAAGCCAATTATCGCATCCTTAATGCCAGCATCAGTGGCGAAACCACCGGTGGAGGATTGGCAAGGCTACCGGGCATTTTAGAGAAAAACAACATTGATTATTTGCTGATCGAATTGGGTGGAAATGATGGTTTACGTGGTTTTCCACCAGCGCTAATTAAAAATAACTTGTTACAAATTATTGAATTAGCCAAAGAAAAAAATATAAAGGTTTTACTTTCTTCAATTCGCATCCCTCCCAATTATGGCCCAAGGTACAACAAAATGTTTTCTGACGTATTCGCTAACACAGCCAAAGAAAGCACGGTAACCTTACTTCCTTTTTTTGTTGAATCTGTTGCCGCTAATCCAGAATTGATGCAAGCGGATGGAATTCACCCTACCATTGAAGCGCAACCATTGTTAGCGAAAGAAATGAAGAAAATATTAGAAGATGCGATGTAACATGTAGCTTGGGGTGACCTGCAAATCAATCGCCTTTTGGAACATAAGGAGTTCGTTTAAATTCCTTATGATAATCTTCTTCTCTTTGTCGTTCTCTTTCTTCATCGACAGGTTCATTTTTTAGCATTAAAACCGTCACATATATGATGCCAATGGGTGGAATTATCGATAATATCACACCAAAAAATATGGCAACTAATGGAAAACGAACTTTGTCGCGCCCATAGTAATAACTAAGTGAGCCATTAATGACCATCAATATCATGACGTAGTCGATATATGTCATTGCCCTTTACTCCCTTAACCAAAATCCTAATAGTCAATTTACTGGTAAATTATACTAAAAACAAGCCTGGATATGACCTTAGTTGTCATGAATAATCTGATTTAACGTTTAATTTTAACAAATTTTAGATACAAAAAAGCCGACTTACGTCGGCTTTTTTGTCACTGTAAAGTGGCGTCCCCAAGGGGATTCGAACCCCTGTTACCGCCGTGAAAGGGCGGTGTCCTAGGCCTCTAGACGATGGGGACGCTGAAACTGTTTATCAAAATATATTTTGATGTTTCTGCGTTGGCATTCAATCAAGCTCTGCGCCGATTGAATAATCCTTAAAAAAGCAGAATTTATTCAAAACATATCTTAAATTGTTTCTTGCGTAAGGATAAATCCTCACATCTAGTAGAAATTACTTTCTACACTCTTTAACCAATTGCTTGATTTAAGACCTAAGATAAAACTGTTTAGAACGTCAAAGCAATGCCTTGCTGTTCAATGGCGTGCATAATAATGAGATTAGTTAGGAGTGTCAATAAAAGTTCGACATAAAATACAAAAAAGATCATTTAAGCCTAACTATTGCTCAGGTTGGGTAAGTTCACTCAATTTAACATTGAAGCAATAATACTGATTAATGAACTCATTAACCTCTAATTCTGAAATAATGGAATTACCAGCATTAATGAAAGTCTCTATTTCAGCAGTTGTCGGAAATGTATAATAATCACCGCCCTCTTCTTGGGCTGAACTGGTTATTGTCAAATTTTGATTTATTTTATTTACGACGTTAATGATTAATTGTGTACCTTCTTTATAAAGCTCAAGAACATGCCACAGATATGATTTTTGATAGTTCACATCTATGCTTGATTTATCAATCACCCTCCCCGTATCTATCGTACCATCACTAATATAATGCAGTGTCATACCGATACGTTGCTCTTTCTTATACATCGCCCAGAAAGTTGCCATAACACCTCTATAGTCAGGCAAAATTCCTGAATGCAGGTTGATAACCCCATTACGAGGTACATTTATAACATTATATTTAATAATGACCCCATAACGGATAGATATGACTAAATCGGGTTGAGAAGAGTTAAACAGATTAAAGCCCTCTTCTGTATTTATATTATTTAACTCCCGAACTCCGCCATCAACAATGTCATGCAACTGTTCGAAAGTTTTGAAACCGGTTTGTTCACTATGTTGAGCATTAATTTTAGGGGACAATACTTGGTTAAATAATTCCTGCTCATAAAATGCCAATTCTAAAAGAGCCGTGGGTTTATTTGTCTGTTTCCCTACTTTTGTAGAAAGAAATATCGTTAAATGGTGTTTATTTAAACGAGGCAGCAAAAGATTAATTGCAAAGTTACTCGCAACATCTCTATTGGCTAAAATAGTAATATTCAAAATAAAACCGTTAAACTGAAAAAATATGAAGTGATTAAAACATGAATTTTATAGAAATTTAATTGGTATTTTCTAACAGGCACAAAAAAGCCGACTTACGTCGGCTTTTTCATCACTGTAAAGTGGCGTCCCCAAGGGGATTCGAACCCCTGTTACCGCCGTGAAAGGGCGGTGTCCTAGGCCTCTAGACGATGGGGACGCGGAAACTGCTTATCAAAATATATTTTGATGTTTCTGCGTTGGCATTCAATCAAGCTCTGCGCCGATTGAATAATCCTTAAAAATGCAGAATTCATTCAAAACATATCTTAAATTGTTTCTTGCGTAAGGATAAATCCTCACATCTATAGAAATCGATAAAATCGAATTCTACCTACTTAACCAGCAAACTGGCCAAGACCTAAGATAAATTGTATTGATAAAATAAGTGGCGTCCCCAAGGGGATTCGAACCCCTGTTACCGCCGTGAAAGGGCGGTGTCCTAGGCCTCTAGACGATGGGGACGCAGAATTTGTTTTACAAAACATGTTTTGTTAATTCTGCGTTAAGGCGAATGTTGAACTTGTTCAACTGAGCGACCTTATTTTATTGCAGAAATGTTGTAACACATTCTTTTAAACGTTTTTCTGTGTCCGGTGCAAGCACCTGGCACTAGAACTTAATCACTTAAGTTATCTAAAATAAGTTGGCGTCCCCAAGGGGATTCGAACCCCTGTTACCGCCGTGAAAGGGCGGTGTCCTAGGCCTCTAGACGATGGGGACGCAGAAACTGTTTATAAAAATATATTTTTATGTTTCTGCGTTAGGGCGAACGTTGAACTTGTTCAACTGAGCAATCCTTTTATTTGCAGAATTTGTTAAATACATTTAAAAACTTACTGTGTCCGGTGTAAAACACCTGGCACTAAGAACTTGTATATTACCTTACGGTACAACTTACTTTTTAAAAAATATTGGCGTCCCCAAGGGGATTCGAACCCCTGTTACCGCCGTGAAAGGGCGGTGTCCTAGGCCTCTAGACGATGGGGACGCTGGTGTTATCAATTAAGTTAACATTCGCATTGTTATATACCGAAATATATACCATCTCGTAAGTAACCTTACGTCGGTTCTTGCCAAAACCTTAAGAAGTTTATTGGTGGAGCCATGCGGGATCGAACCGCAGACCTCTTCGCTGCCAGCGAAGCGCTCTCCCAGCTGAGCTATGGCCCCAAACTTCTACTTTCAGGAGCGACCTAGACTCGTTGAAAGCGAGGCGAATTCTATGCAGTCATCCCAAAACTGTCAACCTATTTTTTGAAGAAAAACGTAAAAAAGTGGTATTTATTGTATGTTCGTTCATTAATCGATCGGTTTGCTTGTTTTTTGACAAGTTTATTGCATAAAAAACTCCAAAAAGATGGGATTAATTATTAATTTGAAAGCTAAACATACGGAAATCTAATTCGTTAATTACACTTGGCTGACCATGATTACAATTTTTATATAGCATAAACTGTTGTTTTCACATTAAAATGGCCTATATTTTTATAATAAGCCTGCCTTTCTGTATTGCTATTTTTAGGCTTAATATTCGGATGTTTATTTTATGCGATTAAAAAAATTAAAAGTTGTCGCCATTGGTGGTGGTCATGGTTTAGGGCGTGTGTTGTCTACCCTATCCTTTTTAGGTGACCAATTAACGGGTGTAGTAGCAACAACTGATAATGGCGGTTCTACAGGAAAATTAAGAAGACGAAGCAGTACCATTGCATGGGGCGATCTACGTAATTGCCTTATGCAACTGGTTGATCAAAACTCTGTAGGTTCTAAATTATTTAATTTTAGGTTCGATGGTAATGATGAATTAAGTGGTCATAACCTTGGAAACTTAATGTTATACGCCCTGAACGACATTCATTCAAGACCTCTTGATTCAATAAAACTTATCAGGCGTATATTACGAGTTAGAACCAGTGTGCAACCCATGTCTGAAACGCCAACTGATTTGATGGCCTTTTATGCAGAAGGTCGATGTCGCGTAGGTGAAATATCTGTAGATGATATGGCTACCATGCCGAAAAATATGATGCTGGCACCGTTGGTAAAAGCATTGCCAGAAACGATAAAAGCAATTAACAATGCTGACTTAATAATTTTAGGTCCAGGCAGCTTTTTAACATCAATAGTCCCGCCTTTATTAGTAAGAGATATTTCAAAAGCTATCGCCAATTGTAATGCTAAGTGTATATTTATTGATAATATTGCCCAAGAACAAAGCCCTGCCGGAGAGTTAACCATCGACGAAAGATTGGAATGGTTAACCTATAATATTGGTTGTCAGCCTGTAGATATTGTTGTTACTGAAAATATGGAGGCAACGTCTGATTTTGTCGATCTTGTTAAAACACCATTGGCTAGTGAAAAGGTCGAATATTTTCATGATAAAGTATTACTTGTTGACGCATTAGAACAATGTTTACTGGCTTTTGATTTAGTTGAAGCAAAAGCGGCAGCGGTTAACGATGAAAACAACAATAAAGTAGTAAACCAATGATATTTAGGTATCTATTCTAACTATTTCAGCCATAAAAAAAGCCCATTAATATGGGCTTTGTTGTAAAAAGATCTAATTACTACGATTTATCGTCTTCACTAATACGGCTGGCAACCGCACCTTGCTGACCTTTATATTTAGCATCTACGCGTTTATTGTAAGGGCGTAACGCATCGCCAGACATGGTCTCAAAATTTAACGCTGCAATTTTCATACGCGGTCGTAATGCCAGTGGCAATTTACCAGAATTGTAAAACTCTAAAACAATTTGGCCAGACCAACCTGGATCAATTCGGTGCGCCGTTACATGAACCATAAGTCCTAAACGGGCAAGGGATGAGCGTCCATCCAACCACCCTACTATATCAGCAGGCAATGTAACTGACTCATGAGTTACGGCAAGTGCCAATTCACCCGGATGTAAAAAGAATGCGTCGCCATCATTTATATGAATTTCATCACTCATAACAGTGTTCATTGCTTCTTGCACTTCACCTTTAGGCCCACTTAAATCAATAAAAGGTGCGGTATGATCTTGAAAAACACGGAACTTATGGCCTAAACAAATATCAACACTTACCCCTGAGATCATCGACTCATCAGGTTTCGGTGTAATAACAATTTTTTCTTGTTCTATTAATTCGATAATATCTCTATCACAAAGTCTCATGTTTTATTCTTCTATATTTTTTACAGTAATAATTTCTGGAGTATATGGGCTTTCTGCATCTAATTGATAATACAATTGTCCGGCCATATTTCGTGCTATTTTACGGTACAAGCTGGTAATTTCACTAGAAGTATTTGCTAATACTGACGATTTACCTGTGTCAGCGTCTTCTCTAATGTGGATATTAAGCGGTAATTGGCCCAATAAATCAACTTTATATTCAGTTGCAATGTGATTAGCCCCACCCTCACCAAATAAATGCGAATGATGTCCACAGTTTTCACAAAGGTGATAACTCATATTTTCAATAACACCAAGCACTGGCACTTTCACCTTATCAAACATGTTAATGCCTTTAACCGCATCTTTTAACGCGATATCTTGCGGGGTTGTCACTATAGTTGCGCCAGCTACCGGTACTTTTTGAGCTAGGGTAAGCTGTATATCGCCCGTGCCGGGTGGCATATCGATGATTAAGTAATCTAACGCTGAGCTATCATTTTGCCAAGCCGTTTCATTCAACATTTGTGAAAAAGCAGAACTTGCCATAGGACCACGCCAGACTGTTGCATCAGTGTCTGATACTAAAAAACCAATCGACATTGCAGTTAAGCCGTTAGCTTTAAGGGGTTGCATTAACTTGCCATCTGTTGATGATGGTCTTTGGTTTTCGATACCTAACATAGTAGGAATTGAAGGCCCATAGATATCAGCATCTAAAATACCAACGTTTGCCCCTTCAGCCATTAATGCATAAGCTAAATTTACTGCTGTTGTTGATTTACCAACACCACCTTTTCCCGATGCTATGGCAATGATATTTTTAATGCCCTTGATATCATGACTTCTCACCGGTTTAACATCTAACAGTAACGAAAGCTCAATGTCGATATCCAACAGTGTAACAAGTTCTTTAGCGATAGCTTCCAGCTCGCCCTGACATGGAAATGGTAAGGTAAACTCTATTAGGTAGGTTTGCTTATCTAAAGTGATATTAAACCCTGTTACTGACTTTAATACCCCATCTGGAAACAGGTTGGATTTATATTTATTAAGGAATTCGGTGATCTTATCACTCACATTTTGTTCTGATTTATTACTGCTAAATGGGTTTTTAAACATAATCGCCAGTTTTTCTTATGATTTATGATAATTATTGATGAAAATACGCCCTAAATTCTGTACTATCACAGCCATTATTTCCATTAAAATATTTATAAATTAGGCAAGTTCGTTCAATGACTAGCAATAATCGCAAAATTCTTGTAACCAGCGCGTTACCATACGCTAATGGTCCAATCCATTTAGGTCACCTATTAGAGTACATTCAAACAGATATTTGGGTGCGTTTTCAAAAAATGCGTGGCCATGAAACTTATTATGTTTGTGCAGACGATGCTCATGGCACTCCTATTATGCTTAAAGCACAGCAACTAGGTATTACGCCTGAAGAAATGATCAGCCAAGTTCGTGAAGAGCATATGGCAGATTTTGCTGACTTTAATATTGAGTTCGACAACTATCATTCAACTCATAGTGAAGAGAATCGCGTATTTGCTGAAGAAATTTATAATCGTTTAAATGCTAAAGGTCATATCAAAACACGCACGATTTCACAGTTGTTTGATCCTGAAAAAGAGATGTTCTTACCAGATCGTTTTGTAAAAGGTACTTGCCCTAAGTGTAAAAGCGAAGATCAAAACGGTGATAATTGTGACAGTTGTGGTGAAACATACTCACCAACAGATTTAATTAATCCAATCTCAGTAGTATCAGGTGCTACACCGGTATTAAAAGACTCAGAACATTACTTCTTCGATTTACCTGCATTTGAGCAAATGCTTAAAGACTGGACTCGCAGTGGTTCATTGCAAGAAGAAATGGCAAATAAACTTGGTGAATGGTTTGAATCTGGTCTACAGCAATGGGATATCTCTCGCGATGCACCTTACTTTGGATTTGAAATTCCAAATGCCCCAGGTAAATTCTTTTATGTATGGTTAGATGCGCCAATTGGCTACATGGGCAGCTTTAAAAACCTATGTGATAAACGTGGTATTAACTTTGACGAATTCTGGGAAAAAGACTCTACTGCAGAGCTTTACCACTTTATTGGTAAAGATATTATCTACTTCCATTCATTATTCTGGCCAGCAATGTTAAGCGGTGCCGATTATCGTCAACCTACATCTGTTTATGCGCATGGTTTTGTAACAGTAAATGGCCGTAAAATGTCTAAGTCAAAAGGTACTTTCATTAAAGGTCGTACTTACTTAGAACATCTTAACCCAGAGTTTTTACGTTATTATTTTGCGGCTAAATTAACCAGTCGTATTGATGACTTAGATTTGAACCTTGAAGATTTTGCTCAACGAGTGAATTCAGACCTAGTTGGTAAAGTTGTAAATATCGCTTCTCGTTGTGCAAGTTTCATTTCGAAAAAGTTTGACGGCATGTTATCGACTACTATTGATAATCAAGAATTAGCTGATGAAGTAATGGCTGCCGGTGACTCTATTGCTGAGTTATACGAAAAACGTGAGTTTGGTCGTGCAATGCGTGAGATCATGGCGCTGGCTGACAAAGTTAATGAATACATTGCAATTAAAGAACCATGGCAATTAATTAAAGAAGACGGTAAGCAGCAAGAAGTTCAAGATATTTGTTCGTTGGGTATTAACTTATTCCGTATCTTGATGATATATCTTAAACCCGTATTACCTGAACTTGCAGCTAAAACAGCCGGTTTCTTAAATGATGAACTGATCTGGGATGGCCATAAAGCGCTGTTAGTCGATCATAAAGTAAATAAGTTTAAAGCGTTATTACAACGTGTAGAAATGGATAAAGTGAACGCTATGGTAGAAGACTCAAAAGACAATTTAGTCGCAACTCAAGAAGCAGCACCTATTACTGGCCCTCTTGCTGATGACCCAATTGCCGATGAAATAGGCTTTGAAGACTTTGCGAAAGTTGATTTACGCGTAGCGAAAATTGTTGTTGCTGAACATGTTGAAAAAGCTGACAAGTTACTACGTATAGAAGTAGATTTAGGTGGTGAAACTCGTCAAATATTTGCTGGTATTAAATCGGCTTACCAGCCTGAAGATTTAGAGGGCAAACTTACAGTTGTTGTAGCTAATCTTGCTCCTAGAAAAATGCGCTTTGGTATGTCTGAAGGCATGATCATTGCTGCAGGCCCTGGTGGTAAAGATATCTTCATCTTAAACCCAGATGATGGCGCACAACCCGGTCAACGTGTCATGTAACTTTCAAATAGGTTACTAGTAAAGGCGAGCATTAAGCTCGCCTTTTTTAATTCAATTTGAGAATAACGGTTGCCAAGTTAAACTTTACGCTTTACTTAAAAATCTACAACAAGGAAGATATTCTACACTTATAAAAACAATAAAAGCTAAAAAAATGTGGAGCATTCATGCCAACAAAAATCAATAAACCATCGATAAAACAAGGAATTGGCGAATTATATAGTGAAGATCCAATTGCTGCAGATTTAAAGGTGTTTGGCAGGACTTCAAATCCACTTACCAGACGTGGCTTCTTAAAAGGCCTTACCGCAATGAGTACCATTTTAGGTGCCGAAATTGTATTTAGTCGCTTTATGCCTTCAGGAATGATACCCGCAGCGTTAGCTCAAACAGCTGAAAACTTTATCATTGAAGGCAAGCATCCAGGCTTATTAGTATTAAACGACCGCCCTATTAATGCTGAAACACCACCGCACTTATTAAACGATTCTGTTACACCAGCAAATAAATTATTTGTTCGCAATAATGGCATTCCTCCTCAAAATGTAGACAGTGAAAACTGGACGCTGACTATTGGCGGTGAATCGGTTAGAGACTCAAAAACGTATACGTTGGCAGAACTAAAGAAAAAGTTTAAACATCACACTTATCAATTAACCTTGGAATGTGGCGGCAATGGCCGTTCAGAGTTTAATCCGCCAGCAAAGGGTAACCAATGGACAACGGGTGCAGTTGGTTGTCCTAAATGGACGGGGATTCGATTAAAAGACGTATTGCTTGATTGCGGTATTAAAGATGATGCGGTTTACATTGGCTATCATGGCGCTGACTCTCATTTAAGTGGCGATCCGAGTAAAGCTGCTATATCTCGTGGGGTTCCTATGAGTAAAGCTTTAGAAGATGAATCATTAATTGCTTGGGCGATGAATGGCGAAGACCTGCCTGTAATGAATGGTTTTCCACTACGCCTTGTGTTCGGTGGATGGCCGGCTTCTACTGGCGGTAAATGGCTAACAGGTATCGATATCCGAAATAAAGTACACGACGGTACGAAAATGACCGGTAGTGCGTACAGAGTACCTTGTAAAACAGTTGCTCCGGGAACCAAAGTTGCAGATGAAGATATGTGTATCATTCACAATATGCCAGTTAAATCATTGATTACATTTCCAAAGTCAGGGGTGCTGCACTCGTTAAAACAAACGTTATCAGTAAATGGACACGCATGGGCTGGTGACAAAGAAGTGTCAGGGATGCAAGTTTCTATCGATTTTGGTCAAACATGGTATGACATTGCCATCTCTAAACCAGTTAATCGCAATGCCTGGCAGCACTGGAATACAGAATTAGAATTTCCAAAGGCCGGTTATTATGAAGTATGGGCAAAAGCGACCGACTCTGATGGTACTGCTCAGCCAATGATCTTGCCAGGTTGGAATCCAAAGGGTTATCTAAATAATGCATGCCACAGAATTGCTGTTAAAGTGGTGTAATCTGTGATGATTAATTCTAAAACCTTATTGCAATTAACGTTACCTACCCTACTGACATTCAGCGTATTAAGTCATGCAAAACCAGCATTAGATAAAGAAACTGGATTAGTTTTAGATTCCGGCTTTGATATTGTTAAAGCAAATTGTACAGCTTGTCATAGCGCCGCACTTGTTACGCAAAATAGGATGTCGAGAGAAACATGGCTGGACACAATCCGCTGGATGCAAGAGAAACAAGGTCTTTGGCCTTTAATGCAAAATGAAGTTATTATTCTCGATTACCTAGAGAAACACTATAGCCCTACAGAAAGTGGGCGTAGGAAGAATTTACCTGAGCATTTGCTACCACCAAAACAGTAAACTTGCATAGTTAAAAAATAACCCCGCGTTGTTTTTTAACTATGCAATTGCTTTACCACTGAATATTTATTCTAGTACCACTATCAACCAAGGCTAGAAACTCATCCATTTCTGTATTTGTTAAAGCGATACATCCGTTAGTCCAATTAAAACGTTGTGTTATTTTCGGGTTTTTAGTATCACCATTTTTTTGACCATGGATCATAATAAATCCGCCAGGATTAATACCTTTTTGCTTAGCCTTTTCAATATCCGATTCGTTGGGGTAACTTATGTGCATCGCTCGATAAAATTGTGAGTCTTCTTTTTTATAATCTAAGTTGTAACTGCCTTCCGGTGTTTTATTATCCCCCTCCTGCTCTTTATGGCCTTTAGGGCTTTCTCCAAGTGCAATGTGATATTCCTTTACAATAGTATCACCAGCATAGAGAAACATAGTTCGAGTAGATTTATCGACTGTTACCAAGTCAACTTTAAAATGAGGTGTGTTTGCCAAGGATAGGCAAGAAAAAATGGATAAACAGAAAATTAAAACGCGCATCATAACAATCAAGATAAAAATATATATCACTAGTTTAATAAAGATACATCAATTATAGCAATTATTATTTTAAGGTAAGTTAACCAGAGTATTACCTGCGATGGCTGAGGCTTTGTTATAGGGTTAATTGAATTAGATGAAAACTTAAAAGATTTCTATTTACCTTTAGGTGTACAAGGGCAAGCTGTAGTGATCAATCATAAGCATGACATTTTACATGTTTCTCTTGTTAGAAGAATTCTGCTAAGAATGATGGCTTGGTTAAAATACGTTTATCCGATTAAATAACTTTACCGTTATACCAAGGCCTTTAATCACAAAAGCCAATATCAAAGGATATTGGCTTTTTAATTCATGGAAGAATTAACTTAGAATTGCTATGGACCGTTCCTACGCATCCATGCGCTCTCGGCATATACAACGTCCATGTTGAAAACGGCTTAAATTCTGTAAATTATTCGTTATTAAGCAGTAATTAGAGAAACGATCTTCGCCCCCTAGTTTAAACAAATAACTTATCGTGCAGAGTTTCAACAACACTGTTACCGTCAACTTCATTTACCAAGAAGCACAGATTATTAGAGCTGGCACCATGACAAATCATACGGATATTAGTATCTTCAATATTGTTAAATATACTGCTACCTAACCCTGTTGATGCATCTAAGCCATTACCAACAATGGCAACTAAACATAGGCCATGTTCAACAGTCACTTCACAAAGTTGCTCTAATTCTTCCACAACAGCTTTATTAATAAGCGCTTGAGTTGAGCCTGTTGGATTATCAAAGGTAAGTGCTACTGAAATTTCAGAAGTAGTGATTAAATCAACACTTAGTTCATGCTTAGCAAGTATAGTAAAAACCTGCGCAAGGAAACCGCTGGCATGTAACATCGCAGGGCTTTTAACCGTTACCAATGTTTGCTCTCGACGCAATGCTATTGAGCGATAAGTTGGCTTAGAAGCGACTTCTTGCATAATTTGTGTTCCACCGGCTTCAGGCTCACGACTTGAACCAACAAATACCGGTATCGAGCTGCGCATTGCCGGAATTAAGGTTGCTGGATGCAATATCTTAGCCCCAAACGTAGCCATTTCAGCCGCTTCACCAAAACTAATTTCAGGAATAGCGCGGGCAGAACTTGCGATGCGCGGATCAGTGGTAAATATACCGACAACATCAGTCCAAATAGCTAAACCAGTTGCGTTAATCGCTTCAGCAATTAATGCCGCAGAGTAATCTGAGCCACCACGTCCTAACGTGGTGGTATTACCTAAACCATCTCTACCGATAAAGCCTTGAGTAACAATAACTTGCTCAGATAATAAAGGAGTTAGGCTTTGTGCACAGTTAGACGCAAGTGCTTCAATATCAACAACCGCTTTGCCGTATAAACTATTGGTTTGCATTACTTCACGAACATCAAAAGCAGAGCTGTCTACATCAAGACTACGAAGCACCTCTGCAAAAATTATCGAGCTCATCCGCTCGCCACAGGCTAAAATCGCATCAGCTGTTTTTGCGGTTTGAAGTGTGCCTTGTTGCTCCGCTAATTCCATTAATGAAATAAGAACAGCATCAATTTGGCTGTTTAATTCTGTTTCGGCAGATAAGTGCTGAGTGATGTTATATTGAATGACTCGAATTGCAGCAATTATTTCATTGCGCTCCTCGCTGGTTAATACCTTTTGCGACAATGTTACTAAATGATTAGTAACACCTGCACTAGCCGACACAACCACAACACGTGTATGTGGCTGAGATTTAATAATTTGAGCGCAGCGAAGCATAGCTTCATGATCGGCAACACTTGTTCCACCGAACTTAGCTACATTTAATGCGATATTTGACATTGGATCTTCTCCCTAACTTGCAGTAGCTAACTTAGCACTACAACTACTTATAAGGAAGAGCATGACTGATAGGTAAAAGATATGAAATCTAGACGTTTTCAGCCAGAAGCTCTCCACCACTTTGGTGACAGTCACTAGGATTCAACCTATATGACCGAATGTTATTTACCACTAAAATAATCATCCTCGGCATTAGTCCCCCTCAATAATTGTCTTTGGGGTGTGGCCCCTAAAATTATTTACCTGGCTAATGCAACCTCTTCTGGTGTTGGTTAAAGTCTTGTTTGAGCAATAACTCTAAATCAACGCCGCTATTAGACAGTAATTAAAAATCAAAATCAACCACTAAAGCATATAATTATTTAGTAATTAATAGTTTTCACAGGAATAAACAATTTAAAAGCACCCTATTGGCTTTAATAGGTTGCTTTCCTCATGCACATGAATTGCAGAAGAGTCAATTTTACGGAGGAGAAACGTTGGGCCTAATTTAGCTATGGTTAAAAAATTAATACCTAAGGGAGAAAGCCCTTACGACTATTGTAAGTAATAAGGGCTTTGGTTTTACTTATTTTACTGGCGTACGCCTTCAATGTGCAGATCAAATAAGATCTCACCAAAATCCATCTTATAGCCAAAATCACTCATTTTAATAGCAGTTGTGCCGCTAAATCCTACTCGGTAGCCGCCCCAAGGATCGTCACCTTCACCGATTTTAACCGCGTCAATTACAAGCTCTTTGGTAATACCTTGCAGCGTAAAGTTACCAGTAATCGCCAGTTTTCCATTACCTTGGTCTTCAACTTTCGTACTAACGAATGTAGCGGTTGAGAATTTAGTTACATCTAGGAAATCATCTGTTTTTAAGTGTTTATCACGCTCAGCATGATTAGAGTCAACCGATGCTGTTTCAATAGTAATGCTTATTTTCGACGCGGCAACATTGCTGTCATCATAGCTGAATTTACCATCAAACTCGTTAAACCGGCCTGTTAACCAACTATATCCTAAATGTTTTACTTTAAAGTTTACCGAAGCATGCGCTCCCTTGTAATCAATAATGTAATCTGCAGCTTTTGCTGGCATAACAGCAGCTAAACCAAGGAACGCTGTCGAAATTAATAATTTTTTCATCTGTTGTCTCTTTTAATGTGATAGTTATTTTGTAGTCATTCTTTTTAAAGTGTCATCTTTATCGATAACATGATGTTTAATTGCAGCACCTGCATGTACAGCTGCTAAAGCAATTAAGCTGTATGCTAAATATTTGTGCACAATGCCAGCAATATCCTCTTGGTTAGTAAATAGCTCACCTAAACTGGCTACTGAAAACCAATTAAATACCTCTATCGCCCTACCATCGGCTGTAGAGATTAAATATCCGCTGATCATTAGCACTATCATCATTAGATATAACATAGCATGGGTAAGCTTCGATGCTTTTTTAACCAATTTAGAATGGCTAGCTACTGGCGACACTTTAGGCTGCTTAAACTTATATATTAGCCTAGCCACGGTGGCGAACAATAATAAAATACCGATACTTTTATGCCAATGCGGCGCTGTTTTATACCAGCTACTGTAATAAGTAAGGTCAACCATCCAATAGCCTAAGGCAAATAAACCTATAATGGTTATTGCACTTATCCAATGGGTAAGTTTGCTGAGCAATGGGTAAGAATTTATCGCTTGTTTAGTCATATGTTGCTGTGTCTCAAGTACCAATACCGCTATTGTACGGTTCATTGGATAAAAGAAAAGCGTAAAAAATTATAATAAGCATTCTAATTTTTAGAACGGTTTTTTTTACCTGGTATAAACTAAATAGATCACAAATTTTAAATTTATCGTTTTAATATACGCTAAACCATATATAATGGATTTCATATATTGAGATTGAGTAATAGCCATGACACCTACAGAGTTTTTTAAAAACCTCGCCGATGATACTCGCACTAAAAGCCTGATGCTGATTCATTTGCAGGAAGAGCTTTGTGTATGCGAACTCATGGTTGCATTAGAAGATAGCCAGCCGAAGATTTCACGTCATTTAGCGCAACTTAAAAAATCGGGGGTTTTGGTTGATAGAAAGCAAAGCCAATGGGTTTATTATCGAATTAACCCTGACTTAGCAGAATGGGCAAAAAATATCATTGCTGATACAGCATCAACAAATACCGAATTTATTCAGAGCAGTTTGACTAATCTTATGGCAATGGGTGACCGCCCTCAGCGCATAAAACACTGTTGTGAGTAACAAGCAACAATACCAATACTATTCGTTAATCGAATTGGTAAAAACATATAGGAATTAACATGACAATTAAAATAGGTATTAATGGCTTTGGCCGAATGGGCCGTTTATCAATGCGAGCAGCATATGATATGAAAGATGTAGAAATTGTTCATATAAACGATCCTGCAGGAGATGCTAAAACTCTTGCGCATTTAATGACATTCGACTCTGTGCACGGTCGCTGGCACCATGAAGCAACCCATCAAGATAATAATATGGTGATCAATGGAAAAGCCATTACCTGTAGTCAAAATACGGCAATAAATGACACTGACTGGTCCAATTGTGATGTTGTCATTGAAGCTTCTGGTAAAATTAAAACAAAAGCCTTATTACAACCTTATTTAGAGCAAGGGGTAAAACGCGTTGTTGTTACTGCGCCAGTAAAAGAAGATGGCGTTCTTAATATTGTACTAGGTGTAAACGAACACCTTTATGATAAAAATGAGCACCCTATCGTTACTGCGGCATCGTGTACAACAAATTGTTTGGCTCCAGTTGTAAAAGTAATACATGAAAAAATTGGTATTAAACATGGCTCTATGACCACCATTCATGACATTACCAATACCCAAACAATTTTAGATGCTCCGCACAAAGATTTACGTAGAGCTCGTGCTTGTGGCATGAGTTTAATACCTACCACTACAGGCTCAGCGACTGCTATTACCCATATTTTTCCTGAATTGGCTGGAAAGCTCAATGGTCATGCTATTCGAGTACCTCTTGCCAATGCGTCTATCACCGATTGTGTATTTGAAGTAGAGCGGAGTATAAGCGTAGAAGAAGTAAATGAATTACTAAAAGATGCTGCTAATAATGAACTTAACGGCATTATGGGTTTTGAAGAGCGACCTTTAGTCTCAATTGATTACAAGACAGATCCCCGCTCCAGTATCATTGATGCCCTTTCAACCATGGTTGTAAACGACACTCAAGTAAAACTTTACGTGTGGTATGACAATGAGTGGGGTTATGCAAACCGTACTGCTGAGTTAGCTCGCATGGTTGGTAGTAAAGACCAGGAATAATTAAATTGCGCTATTTTTCACAGCTTTTCGCGTCACTTTCGCCGCAAATAAAGCAATACTTAGTCATTACTGGCAATTACTGGGCTTTTACCTTAACTGATGGCGCATTGCGCATGTTAGTGGTGTTGTACTTTCACCAATTAGGTTACAGCCCGCTTAATATCGCCATATTGTTTTTGTTTTATGAAATATTCGGTGTGATCACCAACTTAGTTGGTGGTTGGTTGGGTGCACGGCTTGGTTTAAATAAAACCATGAACATTGGTTTAGGCATTCAAATAGTTGCACTAGCCATGCTCACTGTACCTGCAGAGCAGTTGACTATAATCTATGTCATGATGGCGCAAGCGTTATCAGGAATAGCAAAAGATTTAAACAAAATGAGCGCTAAAAGCTCGATTAAGCTTTTGGTTTCAGATGATGCGCAAAGCAAGTTATATCAATGGGTTGCAATATTAACAGGGTCAAAAAATGCACTTAAAGGCGTTGGTTTCTTTTTAGGTGGTTTGTTACTGACCCTGTTTGATTTTCGCGGTGCAATAATCATCATGTTAGTGTTGTTATCACTGGTTTGGTTGTACAGTATTTATGCGCTAAAACAAGGTTTAGGCAAAGCAAAAAATAAACCTAAATTTAAAGATTTAGTTTCAAAGAGTCCGGCAATAAATATCCTTTCTGCAGCGCGATTATTTTTATTTGGCGCCCGCGATGTCTGGTTTGTGGTCGCTTTACCAGTTTTCTTAGCTGTAACCTTTAATTGGGATCATTGGTGGGTTGGCGGTTTTATGGCTTGTTGGGTAATTTGCTACGGCATTGTGCAGTCTGTTGCCCCCCATTTTACTGGAAAAAAACAAGGTAGAACGCCTACTGGTAAAACAGCCCTAATTTGGGCTAGCTTCCTTGCCATTATCCCTGCTGTAATCGCTTTAGCACTGCATTTTGATTACCAGATCAAGTTCGCTATTATTGCCGGTTTATTTATTTTTGGAGCTATTTTTGCCATTAATTCATCTCTACACAGCTATTTAATTGTAAGCTTTGCCGATAGTGATGGTGTATCTTTAGATGTTGGATTTTACTATATGGCTAATGCCATGGGACGTTTACTAGGTACGGTGCTTTCAGGCTGGGTATATCAGCATTATGGGTTAGAAATGTGTTTATGGATTTCAACGCTATTTATAATAACAGCTGCAATGCTTTCAACTAAGTTACCTAAGTAGAGCCTTAAGGGCAATTAACGAGCCCTTAAGAGTTTCAGTAGAGCGCTATACTGGATTATCTATATCAATAAACTCGACTTCCAACCCTTCAGTGCTTGCTAGGTATTGGGCTAACGCCTTCGCACCATAACGCTCTGTCGCATGGTGCCCTGCAGCAAAAAAATGAATATCCATTTCTTTGGCAATATGTGTTGTTTGCTCAGACACTTCGCCAGTAATAAATGCATCAATCCCCTGCTCTGCAGCGAGCTCAATATAACCTTGCCCTCCGCCTGTACACCAAGCGATGGTCTTTATAGGTTTATTAGATCCTGCAGAAATATGTAAAGACTGACGATTTAATTTTTCTGAAATCAAAGTATTTAACGCTTCACCGGTCATTTCATCATCAAGTTCACCTTGAATACTCACTGAAACAGGGTTACCTAACTCTAATGGACCGGTAATGTTTATATTCAATAATTTAGCCAATTGAACGTTATTACCCAATTCCTCATGAATATCTAACGGCAAATGATAAGCGAATAAATTGATGTCATTATCAAGTAAGGTTTTAATACGATTGTATTTCATACCAGTGATGCAATAAGGCTCGTTTTTCCAAAAGTAGCCATGGTGCACAATAATAGTATCTGCACCCTTGGCAACAGCCGCATCTAATAAAGCCTGAGAAGCGGTTACACCAGTAATAATTTTTGATACTTGATTATTACCTTGTACTTGCAAGCCATTAGGACAGTAATCTTTGATCCGCTCAGGTTGTAAAAGCTCGTTCAGTAGATGTTGAAATTGAAGTCTTTGCATAATTGTTCTTTTATTTGATATTTATAGGTTTAATGGTTATTGCTGGTTTGAGCATAGTATTAACAGCTTGCTGATGATTATCATATATTCCTTGTTCCACTGCCAGTTCTATCGCAACACCTAACGTGCCAGCTTCTTTTGCACCAGCTTTCAAAACCGTGCATTGAGATTTATTTGCTATGGCTTGTAATATACGAGTTGAATTGGCACCACCACCAGATACAATAATATTACTCACCGGTTGCTTTAACCGTTTCGTTAATCGAATAATCGCCTGGTTAATCCCACAAACAATCGCATTTATAATAGCAACATATTGTTGAAAAACAGAGTGCTCTTTCAAGCCGACAAACCCTTTGGATAACTGAGTAATATTTGTAACACGCTCCAAATCAAACTCAAGGCCATCACTGCTGATACTATTCGCTTGCACATATATTTCAATTAATTGCTCCATTGATCGATGCTTAAGTTTATTTAAACTTAAAAAGTCCAATTGGGATTTATTTTTACTAATGAATTCAGTGAGTAACGCCAAACCAAATGGCAGCATAATTTCTGTAATATACAGATCTTCAATTAATGACGGGTATGCAGGATAAAAGGGTTTTGGCCCTTTATATTTATGACTCAGCATTGTAACGCTTACGGCAGTGCCAAGACTAATATGCAACTGGCCAGACTTATAACAGCCTGACCCCAACATTTCACAAGCTTTGTCTGCTGCCATAGCAATTAGTGGTACTGGTTTAGGTAAATTAAAATCGTGCTGGCAAACTGGCGTTAATTGGCCAATATTTGTTCCTGGTGTAACAAGTTTTGGTAACCAATTCGATTTAACCGCCAATGCCTTAAACTGCCACGAACTAAGCTTGCGCCATTGTCCTCGCTTAAAATCAAACGGCAAATGACTGATGATATTGGCGTTACTATCGACAACGTTGTCTGTAAACCGATAATGCAAATAACCTGACAATAGCAGTAAGTGCTTGGTTTTTTGCCACACATCAGGCTCATGCTCGGCAATGAAATTTATAAATGCACTTTGCTGAAGCTCTTTTATGGTTTTGTTCACTGGTTTTACAATGCTGGCTATAGAAAAAACTATACGCCAGTACCACGGCAATTTAGGAATAACGCAAGCTTTGCGTTTATCACTCCACACTATTGCGTTACGGATTGGTTTTGAGTCATTATCTAGGTTAATCAGGGTATTGCGCATAGTCGTTATACCAATAGCGCGAACTTGCGTTAAATCGATATGTTTGGTTTTAGCCTTAGCAGTTAGATTCTGACAACATATAACACACTGTTGATAAAACCATTGCGGCGCTTGCTCTACTTGCCCTTGATGTTTCTTAAGATAATTCAGGTTGGCTAATTGTTCAGCGAGCACAACACTGCCCATTTCATCAATAAGTGCAGCTCTTACTGATTGACTACCAAAATCAAGACAAAGAAATAATGATTGTTGTTTCATTAAGTTATTTACTACTTGTACTATTACTTGAATTAAAGTTGTCGGGCTTAAAATTGCTTGGTCCGAATGTGGTGACTTTCACAGGGTTAAATTTAGGCCTAATTTGCCACTTAGGGCGTATTGGCGTTAATGGATGAACCCGTTTTTTAGCAATAATCAAATAAACCGAACCAAATGCTGATAAATAGTTACTAGCAAACCTTTGCCATAACTTATGCCACCAGTTTTTAGGGTTTATTGTTGAATTTAACGATGAAAAAAGAAATCGTTTATCTTCGATAATTTCATAACCAAGTAGGTGTAACCAATCTTTTACTCGCATTGGGGTGAAAAATCGGCCTCGCCAGGGCAACTCTTGACGACGAAATGGAATAAGCTGATTTAATCCTGCCAAGCTTATCGGGTTAAACCCAGAAATAATCAGATGTCCATTTGGGATCAATACTCTATCTGCTTCCCTTAGTATATGGTGCGGATCAACAGCAAACTCCAAGCCATGGGTTAATAAGCATGCATCAACGCTGTGTTCTAAAAACGGCAGGTCGTCTATTTCTGCAACAACTTGTGCATTTGCATTTGTTTCGCCGACAATAACTTGATGCTTAATCATCGACTCTTCGGAGTTGATCGCACCACTTAAAATACCAAGTTTTAATAAATGGTAACCAAAAAAGCGTGGCCACCAAGGCAATAAACACTGCTCAATACTTTGTGCTATTAACTCACCATTAGGCATATCACGCCATTGTTTTGGTTTTTTCGGACTGTCGAATGCTAACGCAGGTTTCATTAAAATAAATGTCCTTTTACCAATCTCATTTAAACTGGAATTACAGCCTAGAAAAACACAAGCTAGGCAATTTAAATATCACTAAACACAAGGTATACTGAGTTAAAGATCAAAACGGAATGATTATGACTCAAGTTACTGCAATTAATGCCTTTTCAGATAACTATATATGGTGTATCACTAACCACGCAAGTACAAACTGTAGTTTAGTAGATCCTGGCGATGCTAGCGTATGTATTGAATTTATAAAGGAAAATAATTTAACCTTACGCTCAATACTGATCACTCATCATCATCATGACCATGTTGGTGGCTTACCTACTTTAATTGATTTTGCCAAGCAACAAGGATGGCCGTTAACGATTTATGGTCCAGCATCAGAGAACATTAAATACTTAGACGTTCAGCTAGTTGAAGGTGATCGGGTGTCATTATTTGATAATAACCTTAACTTCTCGATTATTGATCTGCCGGGACACACATCTGGGCACATAGCCTACTACGGTGAAGATATGCTGTTTTGTGGAGATACGTTATTTTCAGGTGGATGTGGACGTTTATTTGAAGGCACTGCAAAGCAGATGCATAACTCTTTGACTAAATTGGTTAACTTACCTGATACGACTAAGGCATACTGTGCACATGAATACACATTAGCGAATTTAAATTTTGCTCGAACTATTGAGCCAAATAATGGTCAACTTGAAAGCTACTTTAACAAAGTAGTCACACTTAGAGAGCAAGAAATCGCGACTATTCCCACAACTATTGGCTTGGAGAAACAAATAAACCCTTTTTTACGTAGCGAACAACAAGAAGTAATAAATACTGCACAACAAAAAAGTGAGCAAAAGTTACAATCTAATGTCGATGTTTTTGCTATGATCAGAACATTGAAAGATAACTTTTAAGCAAAATAAAATTAAAAAATAACGCTGCATTCAAACATAATAATTATACGATTTGGTATTAAACTCGCGTTATAAATGGAAATTTAAAGAGCATTCATGAAGAAAATTATATTACCTATTTCACTAACCATGATGGTTGGCTGTCAAAATTTAAACCAACAGGCTGTGACTAGTGTTGAGTTACCAACTAATACTGCAGATACAACCGAAATCTACGAAGCATTACTTGCTGACGAGACAGCACAAGTAATTCATCCAAAAGATGATGTTGAAATAAGCCTTACTGATAAAGACAAACTTACCATTTCAGATAACATATGGCATAGAATTCAAGGCCAGCTTAACTTTGACATCCCTCAAAACAAAAAAGTAATTGCACAGCGAAACTGGTATGCCAAACATCAAAGCTATCTAGATCGAGTGGCAAAACGCTCTGAGCCATTTATTTATCATATTGTTGAGGAGCTAGAAAAGCACAATATGCCAATGGAGTTAGTATTATTACCCATAGTAGAAAGTGCTTACGATCCATTTGCCTACTCTCATGGTAGTGCCTCTGGTATGTGGCAGTTTTTATCTGGTACGGGTAAACAATTTGGTTTAAAGCAAGACTGGTGGTATGACGGGCGTCGTGATGTTGCAGCGTCAACTCAAGCTGCAATTAAGTTTTTACGCTACTTGCACAGACGCTTCGATGGTGACTGGTTATTGGCGTTAGCTGCGTATAATTCAGGTGAAGGTCGAGTTGCCAGAGCAGTAAAAGATAATGCTCGTAAGGGTAAGCCAACAGATTTTTGGAATTTAAAACTGCCAAAAGAAACACGTGACTACGTTCCTAAGCTTTTAGCATTAGCCGACTTGGTGAAACGCCCTGACGACTTTGGCGTTACATTATATGCTATTGATAATCAGCCGGTAATAAGCTCAATTGATATAGGCTCTCAATTAGATCTTGCATTAGCAGCAGATTTAGCTGATTTAACCATTGATGAATTGCATGCACTTAATCCAGGCTTTAACCGCTGGGCAACGGCTCCTAATGGTCCACATCAATTGTTAATTCCAAATAATAAAGTTGATAATTTTAAACTTGGCCTAAGTAAGCTTAATGATGATGACCGATTGTCTTGGCAACGATATAAAATTCGTGAAGGCGATAGTTTAAGTGTTATTGCTAACCGTTTTAATACCACTATTACCGTTGTAAAAGAAGCGAACAGCCTGAAAAACAACCGAATTAGAGCGGGTAAATATTTATTGATCCCAACAGCAACTCAGTCATTAGATCGTTATAAGTCTTATGAAGAAATTAGAGTTTCTAAACTGACCAAAAAAGGTACCGGTAATAAGATCACACATACGGTTAAAAAAGGCGATACGCTTTGGGATATTGGCCGAAAATACAAGGTATCTGAAAAGAGCATTGCTAAATGGAATGCTATGGCGCCAAGAGATATGTTACGTTTAGGGCAAAAATTAACTATTTGGACAGGTAAAGCTTCCACAGGTAAAACAACACAAACCGCAGCAACAAGCAGTAATATTATGCGTAATATTAACTATAAGGTTCGCTCTGGTGACTCGTTAGCACGAATTGCAAACAAGTTTAAAGTTAAGATTGCTGATATTGAAAAGTGGAATAACTTAAAACGCAGTAAATACCTACAACCTGGGCAATTACTTAAGTTGTCAGTGAACATTACTAGCATTTAATATCTGCTGAAATGAGCTATCTTACAAATCTATTACCGTTTTCAACATGGAAGTTGTATATGCCGAGGACGCAAGGATGCGTAAGAACGGTCCATGGTGATTTGCATTCCATCATCCCTGAAGTAAAAAAAGAGAGCATAAGCTCTCTTTTTTAATACCTGAAATCAACATGATGACAAGTAATTAACTGATAATGGATTAATCAATTAAGTTATATTCGTTACGTAAAATTTCAATAACTTCAGCTTTAGGATCATCAGAAATTACAATCTTTTCACCAGTGATCTTTTCAGCAATACCAGTGTAAGTATCAGATACAGCCATTAATACAGATTCAGGCAAGGCGTTATCACGTGCTAACGCTTCACGCTCTTCCATACGATCTTTGTTTAAAAGAATATCTGAATCAGGGAAATGGTTAAGCAGTAATTGACGGAAGCCTTCTTTAGAATTCTCAACAACTTTACCGTTGCGGTATTCTTCACCATCCCAAATACGTGATGAGTCAGGAGTACCTACTTCATCCATGTAAATTAGCTTGTCGTTACCTGCAGTATCTTTTACGTAACCAAATTCAAATTTAGTATCAACAAAAATTTGGTCAATTTTAGCTAACTCACCACTAATTAAATCAAAACCTTCCTGTAATAGCTTCTCATAAAGAGCAATATCGTCCGTTGATTTAAAATTAAATGCAGCAAAGTTATCTTTAATGTTCTTGCGAGTGATATTCACATCATCTTGAGCTGGAACGCCCGGTATGCCTTCTAAAATACCTTTAGTTGAAGGTGTTTGTAGAAGCTCAGCTAATTTGCTGTCTTTTTGCAAGTCTTCAGGTAATTGGATACCACAAAATTCGCGTTCACCTTTTACGTATGAACGCCACATTGAACCGGTGATGTATTGACGACAGATAGCTTCAATCATTACTGGCTTTGCTTTTTGAACTATCCATACAAACGGGTGAGGAATATCAAGAATATGGCTATCAGCTAAGCCATTATCTTTAAATAACTTAAACCAGTGATTTGAGATTGCATTTAACGCAGCGCCTTTACCAGGAACACCTTTCATGCCACCTTCACCGTGCCAAATGCAATCAAATGCAGAGATACGGTCGCTTATCACCATTATGGCTAACGGAGTGTCTGCTGCAACGTTATAGCCCTTTTCTTTAATAAGACGACGTGAGTCATCAGCAGTTAACCAATATACGCTTCTAACCTTACCACTATGCACTGGTGCATCAGTTCTAATTGGCAGGTCGTTGTTTACAGCTAAAACTGTATTAGCAATTGTCATGTTAATTTTACCGAGATGTTTTATCAGTTATATACCTAATCGATTAAGTGATTAGGAGTCTGTTTCAAAAAACGTTTAATAGCTAAGTTCATAAGTAGACCTTAGTTATTAAGGAGATTGAGTAAATAAACTTTCAATTGGATCCTGTATCAAAAATGAGATGACAAAATCGGTTTCTAGTTTCTAGTTTCTAGTTTTTATTTTCTAGAAATTATAAATTTACTTACGCAATCTGTATGTTTATGACTGAACTACGTTTATATAATAATTTTTATTTTTAAGAAAGAGAAAAGGACGCCGAGGCGTCCTTTTCAAAAGTTTTTTCTGTAAAATTACAAAGTAGCTTGCGCTTTTTGTACTAGAACAGAGAAAGCCGCTTTATCGTATACTGCGATGTCAGCTAGGATCTTACGATCGATTTCAATTGAAGCGTTTTTAAGACCACAAATGAAACGGCTGTAAGATAAACCATTTTGACGAGCTGCCGCGTTTATACGAGCAATCCAAAGCTGGCGGAATTGACGTTTACGTTGACGACGGTCGCGGTAAGCGTATTGACCTGCTTTAGTTACAGCTTGGAAAGCAACACGATAAACACGTGAACGTGCACCGTAATAACCTTTCGCTTGCTTAAGAACTTTTTTGTGACGTGCGCGTGCTTGAACACCGCGTTTTACTCTAGCCATTGTCTATATCTCCTATGATTAAGCGTAAGGTAACATTGCTACTACTGATTTAATATCAGACTTAGCAACCATACTTTTTGCACGTAAATGACGCTTAACTTTGGTACGTCTCTTAGTTAAGATGTGACGTAGACCGGCTTGTTTACATTTAAAACCACCAGAAGCGGTTTTCTTAAAGCGCTTTGCAGCACCTTTGTTTGACTTCATTTTAGGCATGGGAAAACTCCACGTTAATGCCAAATATTAAGTAACTAGGGGCGGATTTCTAAGAAACCACTTGTTGAGCCTCAGCTACCGGTTAGTTTATCAAACCGCAAAAGTTTGATAAAAAAGATAACGATGGTGAAAAAAGCCTTATGTTTTCACAAAAGGCCTAATTACTTTAAAGACCAAAAATTATCTTTTGATTGGGGCAAGCACCATTATCATTTGTCTGCCTTCCACTCTACGAGGGAAAGACTCACAAACAGCTAGGTCCTCTAAATCTTTTTTAACACGATTTAAAAGGTCTATACCTAACTCTTGATGGGCCATTTCACGACCACGGAAACGTAATGTAACCTTAGCCTTGTCGCCACCTTCTAAAAAGCGTCTCAGGTTACGTAATTTCACCTGATAATCGCCTTCATCAGTGCCAGGACGGAATTTAATTTCCTTAACCTGGATCTGTTTTTGCTTCTTACGTTGTTCTTTAAGTTCTTTCGATTTCTCGTACAAGAACTTACCGTAATCCATTACGCGACAAACTGGTGGTTTGGCCGTAGGGCTGATCTCTACAAGATCAACACCTGCTGTATCAGCAGCATTTAATGCTTCATTTAATGAAACAATGCCTAATGGCTCGCCTTCCAGACCAACTAAACGAATTTCTTCAGCTGTGATTAATTCATTCAGTTTATGTTGCGGTTCTTTTTGACCGCCTCTTTGACCACCTTTAATAGCCTGTTCCTCCTAGAGAACTAATATTACGCCCGTGTTTTCACTTCTTCGCTAAGTTTAGCGATGAAATCATCCACAGACAATTTTCCTAAATCTTCACCTGAACGTGTACGGACAGCAATTTCACCTGCTTCCATTTCCTGATCGCCCACTACGAGTAAATAAGGAACACGTTTCAAAGTATGCTCGCGGATTTTAAAGCCTATCTTCTCATTACGCAAGTCCGCTTTTGCTCTAAAGCCATTTTCTTTCAATTTTTTTACAACTTGGCTACAATATTCGCCATGTTTATCAGTAATATTCATGACTGAAACCTGAATTGGCGATAACCACGTTGGGAACTTACCGGTAAATTCTTCAATCAAAATACCAATAAAACGCTCTAATGAACCTAAAATAGCTCGGTGAATCATCACTGGCGTGTAACGTTCGTTGTCTTCACCAACATAAGTTGCGCCTAAACGCTCTGGTAAAGCAAAATCTAATTGTACAGTACCACATTGCCAAGCTCTACCTAAACAGTCCATTAATGTGAATTCAATTTTAGGACCGTAGAAAGCGCCCTCGCCCGGTAAATATTCAAATTCAATATTAGCATCAGATAATGCTTTAGCCAGACCTTCTTCCGCTTTGTCCCAAACTTCATCAGAGCCAATGCGGTTTTCAGGACGAGTAGATAATTTAACAACGATATCTTCAAAACCAAATGATCCATATACGTCATAAACCATATCGATACATTTAGTCACTTCCGCTTGTACCTGATCTTCTGTACAGAAAATATGGGCATCATCTTGAGTAAATCCACGCACACGCATTAAGCCGTGTAATGAACCCGATGGTTCGTTACGGTGACAACAACCAAACTCAGCAATACGTAATGGTAGGTCGCGGTACGATTTTAACCCTTGGTTAAATATTTGTACGTGACCTGGACAGTTCATTGGTTTAATCGCATATTCACGCTTTTCAGATTCAGTGGTAAACATCGCTTCTGCGTATTTATCCCAGTGACCTGATTTTTCCCAAAGACTTCTATCCATCATCATTGGCGCTTTTACTTCGTCATAATCATATTCATGAAGTTTTTCACGAACAAATTTTTCTAACTCAGTGTAAATAGTCCAACCATCATTATGCCAAAACACCATTCCTGGCGCTTCTTCTTGCCAATGGAATAAATCTAAAGTTTTACCAATTTTACGGTGGTCGCGTTTTTCAGCTTCAGCTAAACGCTGAATGTATGCTTTAAGCTGCTTTTTATCAGCCCATGCAGTACCGTATATGCGTTGCAACATTTTGTTGTCAGAGTTACCGCGCCAGTATGCACCAGCAACGTTCATCAATTTAAAGTGATGACAATGACGCATACTAGGAACGTGTGGACCACGACACATATCAATGTATTCTTGGTGATGATATAACGCTGGTGTATCAGATTTGTCGATGTTTTCATCAAGAATTTCTAATTTATATGTTTCACCGCGCTCAGTAAATGCGTCGTAAGCATCTTGCCAAGAACCAGTTTTCTTAACAACTTCATAGCCAGTACGGGCAAGTTCAGTCATTCGCTTCGAAATTTTTTCTAAGTCATCGTCGTTTAATTTTTCTTCGAGATCGATGTCATAGTAAAAGCCGTTTTCAATTGTCGGTCCAATGGCCATTTTTACATTAGGGTATAATTGCTTAATTGCATGACCTAATAAATGTGCACAAGAATGACGAATAATTTCTAAACCTTCGGCATCTTTACTGGTGATTAACTGCAATGAAGCATCTTCTTCAATTAACTCACAAGCATCAACTAAGTTGCCATTGATTCGACCGGCGATGGTCGCTTTTGCAAGACCTGGACCTATATCCAAAGCGACTTGCATAACTGAAACTGATTCTTCGAAGCTGCGCTGACTGCCGTCAGGGAGAGTAATTACTGGCACAATATTTCCTCAACAGTGGTGACACCTACGTAATGTCACTTGTAATAAATTTAAAAATTCACCTTGTACGCATTGATTTTTACAACTGGTACAATGTGTTGAAAGTATGTAAGAATATAAACATTCTTTGAAAGGCGCAATATAGGTGAAAATGCCCTGTTTTGCAATCATTGTTCTACTTCTTAACACGTTAATTTGGAGTGCTTAATTGAATTTAACAGGCAAACATTGTTTTTTCTTAATTTTTGTTTTGTTATTTAGCCAACAATGTCAGGCTAAATGGCAGACCTATTTAAATGACAATGATTTTTTAATTGAATATCAAAAGCTTGAAAACTCTAAGTTCACCGAAATAAATGCTTCAATTAAAATTGGCGGCAGCATTGATGAATTCTTTACCATACTCACTGATCCAAAACTGGCCCCTATCTGGCTTGATAAAGTAATTTCAAGCGAATTACTGACCACCTTAGATGATGATTCAGCCGTGGTACTTACGCTATTTGAAAGTTTCGGCCCGGTACAATCTAGAGAAATGCTGGTTAAATCCAAAGTCATAGAGAAAACAGCTGACTCATTGATAATAAAGATCACTGGCTATAATGAATATTTACCTAAAAACAAAAATAAAATTAGAGTTAAAAAAGTTAACGTTCTTTGGCAGGCACAACGATTAGATGACAACAACATCAAAGTCAGTTATCGAGGCAGCTTTGACCCAGCAGGCAGCCTTCCTGCATGGTTAAGTAACGAATTTGCTTTACACTCATTAGAAAACAGCTTCAAGAAGTTAAGAAAACTCAAGCCCATTAATAAATAATGAAACTTCAAAAAGCCTTTATTCAGCAAATACAATTGCTTAGCTACAGGGTTACAAAATAGTTGCTAAAAAGCCTCAATTCGAGCCTTAAAAACAACGCAAAATATTCAATGTCAGCCATAATAAAAACAGGAACTAACAGAAATAACAGAGAGATTATTAGGAGGCTGTCATGCCCCAAGAAGTAAGTCGTAAAACCATTGAGTGCCCACACTGTGCGCACCACTTACATATTACAATAGATACCACGCAAGGCGACCAAAATTACTATGAATCATGCCCTGCATGTTGTAATGATATCCATATGAATATGCATATTGATGACTACAATCAAAAAATTCAGTTAATGGTCGATGCCGATGATGAGTTAGTTTATTAACGCCAATTTGAGTAAACACTGCATTAACTTGGCCTTAAAGTAGGTATAAGTTAGAAAATAAACGTTCATAGAAAGTATTTAAACAAATCTAACCAGCTCTTCTAATAGTTTACTGCCCATTACTGCATCTACCATAGTGGAACATTCTAGTTACAATATTATTCCACCCCTGCTTTGTATTTATCTAAACCTCTAACCTCCGTCATCAGTAATACTCAAATTTAACATTCTAAGTCTAAGAATCAATCACCATTTTTATAATCGTAAGTGTAAGTTCCACATAGTGAAAGCTAGATAATCTATATTTTTTTAGCTCACAATATTCAAGTAAAATGGGCTCTACAAAGGAACATTCATTTCACTATACGGGATGGTTACATCAGGTTACAGGTCAAAACAATTTAACACAGTATTAACGTTCGCACAGGTTATAATTTGACCAACTTATTTAAGGTTTCCGGTTAATACAAAGCCGAAAAATCAAAACTTTAATTTAAAATTCTAGGATTAATGAACATGACTGCATTAGAAATGAAACATAAAGACGAAAGTAATTATACCCCGTTACAAGACTTCCCATTATCACAGCAGTATTGTAAAGAGCCTCAAACTAATAGTGGCCTTGCTAGTAACAAACTAGGAAAATTAGCTGTGGCAACCATATTGGCACTAACATTAGTTATCGCAATATACGGTTAAGTAAATTAGTAATTAACCTGATAAATGCATGCCAGTGCAACTAAACGTTGAGCGAACCTTCTGTCAAGAGTCGTTCGCTCATGATACGTTCAATGGAATCAACGATTGTCATGGTTTGCTGATCAATCTCAATATTCACATTATCACCCAGCGTTAGCACAGATAAATTAGTACGCTCTAGGGTTTCTGGAATTAAGTGTAATAAGAACTCGCAATCACCATTATCTAAAGTTTCTACTTCTCCTAATGTTAAACTCGCCCCATTAACGGCAATAAAGCCTTTAGCAAAAATATACTTTTTCCATTCACTTTTTATTGCAAATTTAAGCTGACAATTATCCGTAGAATCTATGCGTTCAACTAAAGATGCCATAGTATGAATATGACCCGACACGATATGACCGCCGATTTCATCCCCTGCCTTCATCGAACGTTCAACGTTAATTAAACTATTTTCTTTAATTGCATCTAGATTCGTAAGGCGCAGCGTTTCATCAATAACATCAAAACCGATAACGGCAGTGTTAGCGTCAAACTTTGCGAAGTTAACTGCGGTTAAACAAACACCATTATTAGCGACACTGGCACCAGTTTCTAAATTATTTATGAACTGAATTGGTACCAATATTTCAATGTGCTTGAAATTATCACCAATTTTAATTGAATTAACTTGTCCAGTAGATTGCACAATTCCGGTAAACATATATCATCTCTTACTTGTTTCTTATTATTTTCATTATCCGATCTTTGCAGCCATGACTCTAGATAAATTTTTTACCGATACAAAAGATCTGCTTAAGTTAGCTTATCCAATATTAATCGCACAACTCATACAAACTTTAATGAGTTTTGCAGATACCGTTATGGCGGGTCGTGTGAGTGCCACAGATTTAGCAGCAGTGGCAGTAGCAAGCTCAGTATGGCTTCCAATAATTTTAACCATAGCAGGGGTGGTAATGGCGCTAAGTGCCATTGTTTCGCAGTTTGCTGGCTCAAAACAATCCCAGAGAATAGGTCATTCAACCATACAAACAGCTTGGATAGCTCTGGTATTATCGATATTGGTGATCATTGGCTTTTATGCTGTACAACCATTGATCGTTGAACATGTAGACCTAGAGCCCGAGTTAAAACGATTAATGCTGGATTACTTAAGCTACATTGTTTGGGGAGGCCCCGGCTTTTGTTTATATGTGGTATTAAGAAACTTCGCTGAAGGGTTAAGTATCACCAAGCCAACGATGGTGATTTCTATCATCGGCTTAATCATTAATATTCCGGCAAACTATATTTTCATATATGGTGCTTTTGGTGCGCCAGAATTAGGCGGCGCTGGTTGTGGTATAGCCACTGCGATTGTCTACTGGACAATGTTTGTTGGCATGTTGATTTACGTTTATTTGTCAAAAAAACTTGCCCATATAAACTTACTTAAAAGCATGTCATTCCCTGATATAAAAGAAATAAAGACTATTTTAGCCTTGGGTGTTCCAATCGCCCTTTCATTACTTTTTGAAGTATCTCTATTTTCAGTGGTGGCGATTATTCTCGCCCCGTTTGGCTCACAAATTGTGGCGAGTCATCAAATTGCATTAAACTTTTCAGGGTTGGTGTTTATGGTGCCGTTATCTATAGCATTAGCGGTAACGATTAAAGTAGGCACCTCGGTTGGCGAAAACCAACTTCAACAAGCAAAAGACATGTGTACAAATTCGATGTTCTTAGGGTTTTTAATCGCAATAGTTACTGCAACCATCACTATTGTCTTTAGAGAACAAATAGCGCTGATATATACCAATGACAAAGAAGTAATCGCTCTTGCGGTACAATTAATGTTTTTAGCCGCCCTATTCCAGTTCTCTGACTTTATACAAGTTATTTCAGCAGGAGCACTTAGGGGCTACAAAGACACAAAATCCATCTTGTATATCACCTTTGTCTCTTATTGGATGGTTGGCCTTACCATAGGGTTAATATTAGGCTTAACCGACTGGTTCGTACCTAGAATGGGCCCTGCCGGTTTCTGGATTGGATTTATAACAGGATTAACAACCGCGGCAGTATTTTTGTGGTGGCGTTTAAAAGTGATTCAAAATAGAGCTGATCAAGGTATTCTTCCCAAAGGAAGTGAAACCATAAATATATAATCAATCGATGGTTGCCTACCTTTTAAGCAGTTAAACCAATAAATACAATTAACTGCTTAAAAGCACTTGCAACAAATTAAACATCTGGATAACATAGCGACGTTGAATCATTCAACGCGCAATTCAAAGATACGCTCGCTTAGCTCAGTTGGTTAGAGTACTTGCATGACATGCAAGGTGTCGCAGGTTCGAGTCCCGCAGCGAGCACCATCTACTTCTATTTTTTACGATTTAATTTAAATACTTAATAATTTTCTAACTTGATCCGCTTGTTTTTCAGCGTTCTTCTCTGCTTTTATACGCGCTTCTTCTTTAGCTGAATCTACGGTATGTCTGCGGCTATCATTTATGTATTGTAAAGTGACACGGTTTATTAACGCTGGTTGTTCTTCTTTTGCCGATGCGAGAATTGCCTTCAAATCAGAAATTTGTGAATTAAGATCGGCAATAATGACCTTACTTTTTAATAACTCTTCTTCAATTAGTTTGGAGTCAGTATCATTTGGCTCAGGCTCTAAGTGCCAATTATTAAATTCCGTAGCGACTTTTTTAAAGCCCCAGACAATAGACAAACTACAGTTATTAAACAGCTGTGCAGCATCTTGTAAAGAAACCCTATTGGTAATGATCCACATACCATTAAGCAAGGCTTCTTGATTTGAATAGTTCGAGGTAGGTTTAGAATTATTGCTCTTTTCAGCAGGACGCACGATAACATCGCCATTGCTAACCGCTTCGCTAAATAAGGATTCTATTTTTTTTATTGTTCTAGAAGCCATGATAATCCATCTCATTTAAACACCTACTTAAGATAAAACAAACAAATGTTAAAAACAAGTTAATTAGCTTTGTAGCAGGCCTATGAAAACTTAAAACTTATTGTTTTTAAAGATTTTATTGAGGTGGTTACAGCCCTTTAGATAGCAGAAATTATTTACTAAGAAAGTCGACAGTTTGGCTGCAAAATTCGCCATTATTAAACGTATCTAGTGCCTGTTTAAAAATATCTTCTTCAGTGGTTTTATAAAATAAAGTCATGCTCGATATAAATTTAAGGTCATCAGGTTTTCCCATGATCTCATCGAGTCGTTTATCCTGATGTTTTAAAACACATTGAGTTGCCGATATTAATCTAAGCCTTAATTTAGGGTTGCTGAAGTAATCTTTTGCTTGTTCAGCCGTTTCTATTCCGTAATGCTCTGCATTTTCTGAATGCCCAAGCCCAGAGATTTGCGGAAACACATACCAAATCCAATGGCTTTGTTTTTTACCAGCAGACAGTTCATTACATACCCGATGCCAGCATTTGTCTTGAGCTCTGATAAATTTTAACAATGGCATATTACTAACTGTTTTAGGGTTCAAAGTGAATTTGTAAAACAAGTATAGTCAAAGTCGTGGTTATGACTAATGATGTTTTAAAATAAGGAAACAACAACCGCTAAGTTAAAAACAAACCGTAAAATTTCGCGCTACTTTTAACGTTTTTCACCTATTTATTTGCTAAACCTTTACTACAATAGAAATAAAAACAATCATTTAGCACCCCTTCAAGTTACATTATTAACTCTTCACGTAAAAAATGACTGACGAATAGGAAATATTGACAAGTAATGAAAATTACATTTTGCCATTATCGGGTTACACAAAATAACAATATTGGTCTTAAGCCAAAGGTTTTGCCATTGAAGGCACGAATAAAGTTCTAAGGAAGTTTGTGTTTACCCCAACGAGAAGATAAAGCTATGAAACTAAATAAAATTACAACAGCGCTAAGCGTTGCTCTACTAGGCACTGCAATCGCAGCTCCGAGTTATGCAGCAGAAGATAAGAAATTAGGTGGCCTTGAGGTTATTGAAGTAACCGCTTCTAAACGTGTTACAACTGAAAAAGAAATCCCAATGGCAATTGAAGCTATATCGGGTGAAAATTTAGAAAAGAATAACATCAGCAATTTAGAACAAATGACTGATCGTATTCCAAATATACTCATTAATGAAGGTGCACAAACCACTTCGGTAAATGTACGTGGTATGGGCTCTGGTGCAGACCGATCATTTGAACAATCTGTTGCTATGTTTATTGACGATGTTTATATGCCTCGTTCACGCTCTTACCGTGCACCATTTTTTGACATGGAACGTGTTGAAGTACTTCGTGGTCCACAATCAGTTCTGTTTGGTTTAAATGCTACAGCAGGCTCTATTGCAATTCATTCCGCTTCAACTCAACCGGGTGATGATACTTTTGTTAAAGTTGCCGGTGGTTATGAAACAGAATATTCAGGAATGCGCACAGATGTTATTGCAGGTACAAGTACCGATAACGTAGGTATGCGTTTAGCCGTTCGTTATAACGATACAGGCGATGGCTATGTTGAGAACCTGTATACAGGTGAAGATGAAAACACCACCGAGGAAACGCTTGTTCGAGCAACAGTTGTGTGGGATGCAAGTGATGATTTAACAATCACGACTAAAGTAAACTATGCTGACGCTGTTGAAGAAGGTGAATACGGCGAAAACATATACCCAAGCGCAGAATTTGCTGCCGCAATGGGATTAAACTCAGATACTGAATACGACTGGAAACGCTATACAGATACTGACGCCACTAAACTTTTGTCAGATATGACTCCTGGTTTAGAACATGAATTATTCGCAGTTTCAGTTAATGCTGACTATCAAATGGGTGATCATACTCTTACTGCAAACCTTTCCAACTCTAGTAGCGACTATGTGCAATTATATAATGTTGCAGCCTTATCTTTTGATCCAGAAGCAGAGCTAATTTTAGGTGCGGTACCTGGAATTTTAGGAAACTATGCAGGTGATGTGCTGGGAAGTGAAATTGACGAAAGCTATGAACAATCAGCGTTTGAATTACGTGTTGCATCTCCTACAGACCAAACGTTCTCATATGTTGTTGGTGCTTATGTTGATCAAGGTGAATTAGTAAATGTTACTGGTGCTGCTGCTAACTTTTTACTAGGTGCTGATTTTGGTACCAGTATAGTTTCACATCCTGCTCAAATGCAAGACACAGATACTATGTCTGTTTTTGCCAGCGTTACTTATAACTTGTCTGATGATTTTCGTTTTATCTTTGGTGGACGTTATACGTCACAAGACAAAGATTATGCACGTGAAAATGGCAGCTGTGAGTTATTTGGCTACAACATGCTAGTAAATCCAACCGCTGAAGACTTAAATGGCTACACTAAATTAGCAGACCTTCCTGAAAACGCTATGGATGGCACAATAGGCGCCGTTCCTCTGTGTGGTACATTCAACGGTTATAAAGACAGCAGAACATCTGAAAACTTTATGCCTGAAGTCGTTGTACAATGGGATATCTCAGATGACGCGGTTATCTATGCAAAAGTGGGCGAAAGTGTAAAAGCTGGTGGCTTTAACTTCTCTGGCTCACTATCTCGATTAAAAGATGTTGAATATGGGGATGAAACTGCTTTAGGTTACGAGCTAGGCTACAAGTCTTCTTTGTTAAATGGTGATGCAGAGTTAAATGTTACTATTTTCCATACTGAGTTTGACGATTTACAGTTGCAATCTTGGATCACAGAACCAGGCCAGGCACCAGTTGGTGTCATTGGAAATGCTGGTGAATCTGAATCAGACGGTATCGAAATAGAATTTAACTGGGCTGCAACAGACTGGTTAACATTAGGTACTTCCGTAGCAACACTAACTTCTGAATATTCAAGCTTTAAAGCTGGTCCTTGTTATTCTGGGCAAACAGAAAACGTAAATGAACCAGATATTGGCGGCTGTGATAAAACAGGTGAAACAACACCAATGGCGCCAGAATATTCTGGATCAGTTTACGCAGACATCTTCGCACCAATTTCTGATAACTTATTCTTCACTGCTGGTGTTGATGTAAACTTCTCTGACTCTTACTTTACTGAAGGTTCATTAAACCCTGCAGGTGAGCAAGAAAGTTTTGAAAAAGTAAATGCTCGAATTGGTATTACTAACGATGATAACTGGAGTTTATCAGTTGTTGCTAAGAATATTACTGAAGAGAAAACGATTGGTTCATCTTTACCATTCTTAGGTATGATCGGTTATACCCAAGCACCACGAACAGTAACAATTCAAGGTACTTACACTTTTTAATTATTACTAAATAACGTCTTGAAAAGCCTGCGATTATCGCGGGCTTTTTTATGAAACATTCAAAATTCAACAACGCCTTTTCAGTAAAAAATTTATCTTTTTTTGCCAACTTAATAAAAAACCTTTACCATTTATTCAATTCTATCTTCTAAAAACAATTCAATTGTATGGACGCTTGGTTACCATGACAGCTACTTACTCAGAGTTTTCAACCTCTTTTAATAATATAAAAAGTGTTTTAAAAGTATTGAATACCGCAAATATCAATATCGATCAGGACTTAGTTGAACTTGGCATTGATTTATCAAAATACAAAGATGGTTACCAAAGAGTATCGTATGACATAGCCGACCAAATTTATTCAATCGCGGTAACAAAATTAAAAGACCCGCTGTTTGCCTTTAAAATGGTAGAAGAAATTAACCCTGCAAGTTTTCAAGCGGTAGGCATTGCCTTAATGTGTAGTGATACCTTACAAGACTTTTGTTTACGCCTTGAAAAATTTTATAGTGTTATCACTACTTTCGATAAACTTTCATTCGTTCAGGAAGGAAATAACTTTAGTTTGGCATTACATCCACTCGTTACCTATAGAGAAAACACCAACGTTTGGCACCATACCTGTTTTACCGCCGTTATTCTGAAACTAGTTAGAATGGTATATCGCCCTGATTTTCAATTTGAAGCAATATATTTACCTTTCAGCCTAGAAGACTCGATTAAAGTAAAATACGAAAATTATTTTCAATGTCCGATCTTCTATAATAGCGCTGAGTCAAAAGTAGTGTTTAGTAATAGAGACATGAATGTACCTTTAGCGTGCGCTAATGAAATAATCGCATCACAAAACGACCTTCTCTCTACTGATTTATTGAACAAGTTAAAAACAGGTGATTTACCGAATCAAGTTAAGGCACTGCTAATTAAATTATTACCAACGGGCCAATGTAGTCGTGAAAAAATTGCCTCTATGTTATTTATGAGCCCAAGAGCATTTCATCGAAAATTAGAAAAACTCGATCTTAACTATCAAGACTTGCTCGACGAAACTCGCCAAGAGCTGGCAATTCAGTATTTAAACTTAGGCTTTGCAACCAGTGACATTGCCTACAGATTAGGCTACACAGATAGTAGTAATTTTACCCGATCATTTAAAAGATGGTTTGGAAAGTCCCCTCGTTCGTATAAAAACCAAGCATAATCATCCTAATTTCTACTTGGCCAAACATTTGATTTTTAGCATGTTTGGTCATTTAGATAATACTTCTAGTCATTTATTTCAATCTCTCATTTACCGTCCGATTTTGACACCCCTCTGGCAATTATTGACAGGCGCAGCTGTTAACTTTTTGACAGTATCGAGTTACACAAAATAACAATATTGGTCTGAAACCAAAGTTTTGCCATTGACGGCGTTCGTAAATAACTATGGATATTTGTGTTTACCCATTAGAGAAGAAAAGCTATGAAACTGAATAAAATTACAACTGCGCTAAGCGTTGCATTATTAGGAAGCACTATTGCAGTTCCTACTTTTGCAGCAGAAGACGAACAATTAAAAGGTCTTGAAGTAATTCAAGTTACTGCGACAAAACGTATCACTACAGCTCAAGAGACACCGCTTTCTTTAGAAGCAATTAATGGTGATGACATTGCTAAAAAAGGCTTAGCAAACCTAGAAGATTTAACTACATCTATGCCAAATATCAACATTGGCTCTGGTTTAGGTGTACAAACTGTTTCCATGCGAGGTATGGGTTCAGGTAACGAACGTTCATTCGAACAATCAGTTGGTATGTTCATTGATGGTGTATATATGCCGCGTTCTCGTCAATATCGAGCACCATTTTTTGACGCTGAGCGTGTAGAAATTATTCGTGGTCCACAGGCTGTTCTCTACGGTTTAAATGCAACTGCGGGTACTATTACAGTCAACTCTGCAAGCACACAACCAGGTGATGAAGGGTTCTTAAACCTTTCTGCAGGTTATGAAGTAGAATACGCGGGTTACAACGTTGGCGCGGTAACCGGTGGCAGCTTAGGTGACGATGTTGGTGCTCGTTTAGCAGTTCGTTACACTGATAATGGTGACGGTTTCTATTACAACGAATATGAAAACGCATTAACAGGCCAAGAAGCCCAAGATGAAGGCGACGGTGATGAAACTATCGTACGTGGAACTCTTGTTTGGGACGCATCTGATAACTTAAAAATTACCACTAAAGTAGATTATGCTGACGCAGAAACTTTAGGTGAAACAGGCGAAACTATTAATCATCCTCTTATGCCATTAGGTATTGATGGTGAAATGGACTGGACCCGTAATGCATCTAGTACACTTTCTAGTTGGTGGAACGATAAAGGCCCAGGTATGTACCATGAGCTGTTAAATGCATCGATAAAAGCTGATTATTCTATGGGTGATCATCTAGTGACTGCTACTTTTGGTCATTCTACCAGTGATTTTGACTTAATTACCAATACGGCCACTTTACCTGGAGACTTTTTATCGGTTTCAATCTATGAAGAGTTTACTCAAAACAGTGCAGAGTTTCGTCTGACTTCACCAGAAACAGGTAATTTTTCCTATATTGCTGGTTTATATGTTGCCGCGAGTGAGTTAGAGAACGTTACAGTTAGTGCGTTAGGTCCTGCAATTTTAGGTGATGGTCCAACAGGTACAGGTTTATCTATCGGTGGTTCTTTCTTAAACACTTTAGACACAACAACTATCTCTCCTTTTGTAAGTGGAACTTACAACATTAGCGACGACTTTAGAATTACTGCAGGTGTTCGTTATTCTAGCGAAGAAAAAGAAGTTGGCCGTGAAAACTTAGAATGTTTCATGAAAGCCAGTGACGGTGCCGGCGGTTTTATGGAGTTAACACCTAACTTAACAGATGTTTATGAATCAATGGGTTTGGCTGCTATTTGCGGTACGCTTGCTGGTCTAGAAGATGATAAAACATCTACAAACCTGATGCCTGAAGTCATCGCCCAATATGACATTAGCAATGATACAAATTCTTATGCAAAATTAAGTGTCAGTAAGAAATCTGGTGGTTATGGTTTCTCAACATCAATTGGCAGTGCAGAAGCCCTAGATTTTGATGATGAAACTGCAAAATCAATTGAACTTGGTATCAAAACTCGTTTTATGGATGGTCGTGGTCAAGCTAATTTAGCCATTTACCATACAATTTATGAAGATCTACAACAAAACTCGTTCACCTTTAACGATGATGGCACAGTAGATACGGCGATTGTAAATGCTGGTGAGTCTTTATCACAAGGTTTCGAAGCTGATGTTAAATTCTTATTAACTGAAAACCTAACAATCGGTGCATCAGTTGCTTACCTTTCTTCAGAATACGAAGAATTTGAACTTGGTACTTGTTATGTTGGCCAAACACCAACAATACCTGATACAGCTATTTGTGATAAAACAGGTGAGAACACACCATTTGCACCAGAGTTTTCAGGTAATATTTTTGCTGATTTATACCAGCCAATTACTGATGAGTTAGTGTTAACTGCAGGTGTTAATGTGTCGTTCAGCGATGAATACTACACTGAAAGTACACTAGACCCTATGGGTGTTCAAGAAAGCTATGAGCGTGTAGATGCTCGTATCGGCCTAATGAATTCTGATGAAACCTGGTCTATCTCAGTTGTAGGTAAAAACTTAACTGACGAAGCAATCAACAACTTCACCCAACCTATCGTGGGTTATGTGGTAGTTCCTGGTGCTCCTCGTACAGTAACGGTACAAGGTACTTACAATTTCTAATTAAAATGTTATTAATTAGTTCTACAAAGACGGCTATAAGCCGTCTTTTTTATTGCCTTTAAATTCACGATATGCAATTGGAGTAACACCTGTCCACTTTTGAAACGCACGGCTGAAATGGCTATGCACGGTATACCCAAGCGCTTCAGCGATTTGGTGAATTTTTAAATCGCTATGCTCAAGATAGTGAACGGCTGAATCAAAGCGTACTTGCTGTAGTACTTGTTTATAACTTGAGCCTTCTTTTGCTAAACGGCGTTGAATTTGACGCCTAGATAAGCCAAGTAAGCTTACCGATTGTTCTAATGAGGGAAACCCTTCTGCATTGAATGACTTTAACGCGTGATATAACTTGTCTCTAAAATGGTCATCAGCTAAAACATGATGTTCGAAATTGATCTCTAATTCAGGATTTGCTTCGCCAAGTTGCTCGTTACTTATAAATAAGCCTACTTTGTGCTGATGTTGAGTAATAAGTGCATTAGAGAAACGTTGATGTACCGCTTTACCTTGATCTTGCCTATGTAATGTTATTGCCTCTGGCGACCATGAATCACCAATATACTTTCGAATGTAACGGACCCAAAGCGCTAAAGTAAATTGCTCCATTTGAACCAACCCATCAACTTCAATTTCACCATGACCACCAAATAGCCATACACCTTTATTTTGATACGATAGCCATAGCTTTGCATGAGTTGATATCTCCTTTACTCGTTCGATTAACAAACGCAAGGCATCATGCAGGCTTAACGCGTCAGCTTTTATACTCGAATAAAGCGGCTCAACAACGCTATCACCTTCTGCTTCGTCGACCAAAAACCCAAGATCAGTTACTTGTAGATAATCGCTCGCCAGATCAAAGAGCTTCCATAATGGGTAGGTAGCAACATATTCCTGATTATTTTCTAATAATGCTATCGGTAAATTCGCCTGACTTAATAACAACTCTACCGGTGCTTTCTTCATTTGCAAAAAGCGGATCAGTGGAAATGCATTACTGCGATCGATTAAATGTAAATTTTTCATAATGTTAATTGGTTGTAATAAAGTGTGTAAGCATTTCAACCGGTACCAAATGGTTAGGTGTACATAATTTTAATGTACTAAACTACATCCATCAAATAAATCTTTTACAAAACTTTAACGTTTATCGGTACTCAATTAGGAGAGTTACATGAAAAAATCTTTATTAACTTTAAGCATCGCAACAGCGTTTATTGCCAACATGTCAGTTGCAGCAGAGATTCATCAAGGTTACAGCAAAACCGCTAAACAATACCAAGTAAACGGAAATGTGGTAAGCAATGTCGATACGTCAGCAAATTTATGGAATCCTCGCGGTAAATCACCAGAGCAACTAGATGCTCGTGCTCAGTTCCTGACAGATGCCGCAGATACACGTACTGCTGAGCAGAAAAAGGCCGATGCCGCTTACATGGAAAAATATAAAGGTGCGATAGTAATTAACTCATTAATGCCAACCTCTGTAGGTGTTATCGGTAACACTGTTGAATCGTTTAATCGAGCCATTGAACGCAACCGCGATGCAGGTGTTACACATTTCTCATCTTCAATTGGTGCGTTCCATCCAAAAGATGTGATGTTCACTTACATTAATGATTCAGATCCTGTTTTAAAAGACTTACAGGTAACAAAAGCCAAGACCTCACAAGACATCCGTGATGCAAAAGCAAAAGGTCAAATGACCATGATGTATAACTCGCAAGGCTTTGACTATAACCTAGATAACCTGGATTACGTAGATGAATTGCATGACAGTGGCGTGAATATTATGAACTTTGTTTATAATTCAAAAAACCACTTTGCTACCGGCATTGAATACAATGCAGACCCTTTAAACCAGGAAGGATTAACCAAGCTTGGAGAAGAGTTTATTAAGCTTGCGAACAAGCGAGGCATTATTGTTGATACGTCGCATTCATCAGATGCAACGGCAATTCAAGCAGCAAAAATTTCAACCAAACCTATTATGGCATCACACAATAATTCATCAGCAGTTTATCCAATGACTCGTAACATGAGTGATGAAGCTATAAAGGCAGTAGGTTCAACTGGTGGTGTAGTTTGTACTAATGGTATCGGTGTTTTCCTAAGTAAAGATGGTAATGCTCAGGCAGAAACGATGGCTGCTCATGTTGTTCACACAGCAAGCCTTATTGGTAAAGAAGGCACCTGTTATGCGTCAGATTATACTCATAACCTGTTTGATGCGATGAAAATTCAAGTACCTATGGTTGACAAGTACCCACCAGAGAAGGGCTTTGCCTCACCGTCACAAATGGCTGGTATCGAAGATGTTTGGGCAATTGTTTCAGTACTTGAAAACAAATACGATTGGAGCGAACAAGAAATCCGTGGTTTCTTAGGTGAAAACGTAATGCGCGTTTATAAGGCTAACTGGGATAAGTAATCTCCCGTAAGTCTATATAAAGTAAACAAGGCGATGTTTCATCGCCTTTTATTTAGGAAGAAATTCATAGGATTTTATCATGTCTCAATATATTAAATTTTTTCTACTCATCAGCCTTTCATTATTTTCCATTCAAAGCATCGCTTCTGACGCGGAAACAGAAGAAAAGCCTAACCTTCGAACATTTCTAGTTATAGGTGAGCCAAACGCAAAAGGTTGGGCAAATGCAGTTAATAACCCAAGCGATCGACAAGCAGTAATGGCCGATGTATTTAAAAACCTGGGCGGTGAATTAATTGGTTATTACTTTGGTTTAGGTAACGGCAAAAATTATGTCATTGTCTCAATGCCCGATGACGAAGTACTTATTCAGGCGATGTATTTAGTCCGCTTGCCTAATGACTGGTTACACAACTACACCATGATAGAACTAATGGATAGCTCAACCATGGCTCAAGCATTATCTTTGACGCAACAAATGCGTGCAGCAAATACTGCCCAGTAGCAATATTTGCTGCTGGGTTTACCATTAGCAAAAAATTTAAACTACCGTTAGAAATTGACCTGATAAACGCCATTATTGAATAAATCTCACTTCTTTTTAACGGTAAAATAAATTCAAATTTTAATTAAAAAATTAAGGACATGCTTCTATGTCGATTAAATCAATAGCGATAGTTGGTGGCGGTGAAATGGGCTGTGAAATTGCCATTCAATGCGCCTATTCTGGTTTTGCTGTATTTGTTTACGATATTGCAGAAGATGCACACACCGCAATAAAGCAACGGTTTGAGCGAATGATTTCGGTTAATACCAGTAATGGTACATGGTCAACAAAAGAGGCTGAGCGTACGCATGCTAATTTAACCATTACCACTGAGCTTATAGATATTGCGAATGTCGATTTAGTTAATGAGTCGGTATTTGAAAGCTTAAAAGTAAAACATGATATATGGTCAAAGCTCGCAACAGTCTGTAGTGAGCACACTATTTTCACCACAAATTCATCATCTCTTCGCCCATCTGACTTTGCTGACAGCACTGGCAGGCCAGAGCGTTTTGCAGCCCTGCACTTTCATTTAAAAGCATCACGCATTGTTGATGTTATGAATCATGGCGGTACATCAATAGAAGTTATGGAAACACTGGAAGAGTTGGTACCAAAACTTGGCTTAATTCCACTTAGAATTGATAAAGAAAATCCAGAATATGTCTTAAACTCTATGGTTATAGGTTTGTATTATTCTGCTGGAAAATTATTGGTTAATAATATTTCACATGTTGAAGATATTGATCGCTGTTGGATGGACCTAATGAAAACTAAATATGGGCCATGTGGCATGATGGATGCTGTCGGACTCGATACAGTGACCAAAGTCATGTTAGCAAAAACTGATGATGAAATAGCACAAAAGTTTGCGTTGTATTTAAAAACTAACTACTTGGATAAAGGTTTGTATGGATTAAAAACAGGAAAAGGGTTTTATACATACCCAACGCCAACTTACAGTCAAACAGGTTTTATCGAGGGCAAATAAGTAAATTTAGCAGGTTTATTACGCTATTAAGCCTGCTTAAACCGATTACGATACATCACCGGCGTTAACCCTAAACGCTTTTTAAATAATCGTGAAAATGAACTCACATCACTATAACCAACTTGCTCAACAATATGGGTTAACGATAACGAACTGCTTTCAAGCAATGTTTTAGCTGACTCTAATCTTACATTCTGTAAGTACTCTAATGGCGCGCTGTCTAATTCAGCTTTAAATCGCCTTATCAAGGTTCTATGACTCACTCCATATTTACTCGCTAATTGGTGTAAGTCGATATTTTGTTGAAAATTAGTTTGCAATTCATATAGCACTTTACTCACTAATTCATCTTTTACTTCCGGGATAGCAAATAAGGTTTGATAAGGCTCTTGTGAGGCTTGACCAACATCAACCAGCATCATTTTGGCGCACAAATTAGCAATTTTAGGATCTGAATATTGTTCAATAAACTTAATCGCCAAATTAAAATAAGACGATAATGCTCCGGCACAAATTATCCGTTCATCATAGGTAATCATGTCTTTTATATTCAGTTTAACTAATGGAAATCTGTGCTTAAAATCTTTCTCTAGCCACCATGTAGTCGTTGCTGTTTTCCTGTTGAGTAAACCAGTTTCTGCCAATAACAACGTGCCAGTGCAATTAGCAGCAAGAGTAACCCCATCATGGTATTGGCTCGCTATCCACTGACAAACAAATTGTTGTTTATCTAGCCAGTCAAAAAACACTTTGCCTTTAGTGTAATATCCTGAATAGAAACACGCAGGAACATAAAGAATGTCTATTGCAGGCGCATCATATAACGTGTGATCTGCTTGAATGTTTAAACCGGAATGAGTTGCAACAGGTTTGGAACTCTCAGATAACGTAAGCCATGAAATTTTACTTGTTCCGGGAGCCACCTTGTCAATAATGGCATTAGCAATTTGAAAAGAGTCAATCAAGCCGGTGAAACTAGACGCGTAGCAACCGTCATAGAGTAATATTCCTACAGTACACATAATGTAAATTTCAACCTAAACACTGCCATAATTAACAAGTATAGTGTTATATGGCAGTGACTGTTATAGATAGTTGATTATAAAGAATCAGGGTCAAAGGCTGGCATAATAACTACATTACCACCATGTGTCAGTTCTTCACGGCGGATCTTTTTAAATGGTGCGTATGCTTCACTATCCCAAAAATCATCAAAGTCATCTTGGCTTGGAAACTTAAATAACACATCCCAGGTATTTGGCCATTCGCCTTCTTTTATTTGGGTATCAGCGGTCGCAGATAAAATCTCTACCCCACGCTCCATTAACTGACCAACAACAGGCATACCGTACTGGCTCATGTATGGTTCAAACTCTTTAACATCAACTTGACCAAGAAAGTAAACAGGTGCTTTTTTCGCTTCAAACTCTTTTTGTATAACGTCACCAGACATTCTAGCCTTTAACTCTGTAATGAGTTTGTCGGCATGTTTATATGCTATTGCCTGTGTGGTTTGACGAGGGTAATCAATGCCTGGAATGTTGATCATGCCATGGCTGTAAATAAAATCATCATTAAATAACATTTCAGTTAAATTGGCCGTTTGCTTAAATGGCAAGATGAAATCTTCTACCAGAAAGGTATTGTAGCCGTCAGGTTTATATGAATCTGCGGCGCCGCCAATAGTGACTGATAATAACAACTCCTTACCACGTAACTCTTTACCGGTTGAACCATAGGCAAAACCATATAAAAGCACATCATCCATCCACTTTTTCAGTAATGCAGGACAACTGTACCAAAAGAATGGGAATTGGAATACTACAACATCAGCTTCTCGTAATGCCGCTTGCTCGGCTTCAACATCAATATTGAAATCTGGGTATAGTTTATAAAGCTCACGAACCTTAATGTCTTTATTTTTATTGAGTTCGTCTAGAATAATTTTGTTGCCAATTGAGCCGTTTTCAACATCTGGGTGGGCAAATATAACTAATGTGTTCATTTAGTATTTCTCTCTTTACGTAATTGTATTGAGCATACACTTAGCTAAGTAAAGTCGAATATAGTCAATTTCGACTATTTTAATGCCACATTCGTCATTAGATTTAATTAAAGCCTGCTTTTAATAGCCAAGCAGAGGCAACATCAAAATGGTTTGCCATGGCTTCAATGGCAGCTTGTGGATCTTTTCCAACTATCGCTTTGGCAACATTCTCATGTAATTCGACTACTTCAACTTGTTGCGGTTTAGATTGACGCACTTTCCATAAAATAGGGTTCGTATCTCTTATAGCGGCAGCAAGAGAGGCAATTAACACCGGAAATATCGGATTATTCGTTGCCTCTGCTATTAGCTTGTGAAATTTAATATCGTACTCGGTCATTTCATTCAAGCTAGTGTAACTTTCCCTCATTTTAACAGCTAGATTAGCGATTTTATCGCTTTGTTCCTGGCTACGATGAATGGCTGCCAGTTCAACCGTTCGCAGTTCAATAGCACGTCTGGCATCCCAAATTTGCTGTACATTGATTTGCTCGGTTCTAAGCGCATGCGACAAAGTAATCCCAATAACGGAGTCGTCAAACGTACCTACCTGTGCTTTTTTACCTGCACTCATGGCAATTATCGACATAGCATCTAACGATTTAAATGCCTCACGCACAACCGTACGGCTTACCATCAATTGCTCAATAAAATACGATTCACTTGGCAGTTTATCTCCCACTCTCAGTTGATTCAGTTTAATAAAGTCGATGATCTGACTCATTGCATTATCTACTAAGTTATCTTTACGCTTGTTAGTGTCACTCGCCGCTTGTTTCACACAGACCTCAATTATTATTGTTCACTAATTTTAACCTAAGTTTGATGATTAACACCCTGCCAGATTTTAAACAATATGACAAAATTATGGCACTTAAGCACCAAACATATATTATAGGTTTGTTATCATATGTAATATATTAGCAGTTATCTGTCACCAACTGTCGAATAAAATTAATAATAAAGACGGTTTTTACACGAGAGTTAAATTTATGTTTATAAAACTATTTCCATTATGGGCGATACTTGCCGCGGGCTCAGGCTTTGCCTTTCCAGCAGAGTTATCTGGCTTTAAATCGTTTATCGTTCCTTTACTTACCCTTGTTATGCTTTGTATGGGTTTGACACTAAGGGCCCAAGACTTCATTGACATCCCCAAATACAAAACCGCAATGCTAGCGGGTATGCTTTTACAATTTACCGTAATGCCTTTATCAGCCCTGTTAATTTCCATTGCGTTTAATTTTAGTACTGAGTTAACTGTGGGTATGGTGTTGGTTGGTAGCGTTGCCGGAGGCTTGTCATCAAACGTGATGACTTTTATTGCTGGTGGTAATGTCGCTATGTCGGTATCAATGACCGCAATGTCTACATTACTTAGTGTCTTTATGACGCCATTTTTATTAACACTACTAGTAGGATCCTCTGTAGAAGTACCTGCAACGTCAATGCTGTTAAGCCTACTTAAAATAATCCTGGTACCCGTTGCTATTGGTGTTGTAATAAACACCTATGCGCACAAATACGTTGAAAAAATATCGCCGGCATTAGCGCCATTTACAGTGTTTACTATCATAATGATCATTGCCATTGTGGTTGCCCTGAACTCAGACAACCTAGCTACCGTTGGTGTAGTTGCCGTTATTGGTACACTTTGTCATAACGTATTAGGCATGAGCCTTGGTTATGGGGTTTCACACTTATTAGGCTTTGATAAGAAAGTATCTCGTACCATAGCCCTTGAAGTGGGAATGCAAAATTCAGCTTTAGCCACCGCTTTAGCACTTAAATTTTTCGCACCTATTGCAGCCCTTCCAGGTGCAATTTTTAGTGTGTGGTTGAACATTACCGGCTCAATATTTGCTTCCCTGTGTTTGCGTTTAGATAAAGAAAATAAAACCGCATTAAACACAACAAAGCAACATTCATAGAAATTTAATAACCATGCTTTACAGAGCATTTCATCCGCAAGGTTATAAGAGATAAGTTATGTCACAAATTTTAGAATTATTAACAAACGCAGTTGGTATCGACATTGTTATTAGTGGTACAGATATGGACCGCGCTACAAGTTACTGGGACACAACACCTGCGCAAGCAATTGCTCTGGCTCGCCCTCGTACAACCGAGCAAGTTAGTCAAATACTAGCGATTTGTAATCAGCACGGTCATCCGGTGATCACTCAAGGTGGTTTAACTAACTGTGTTCACTCTGCAGAAGCTCAAAAAGAAGAAGTAATATTATCTTTGGAGCGTATGAATGAAATAGAATCAATTGATATTACTGGTGGTACTGCAACCGTTGGTGCAGGAGTTATTTTACAAACCCTACAAGAAGCCTGTCTTGAACAAGATATGTTATTCCCTTTAGATTTGGGCGCACGTGGTAGTTGTACAGTAGGTGGCAATGTTGCAACTAACGCTGGCGGTATTAACGTACTTAGATATGGTATGGCACGCCAATTGGTACTGGGCCTAGAAGCAGTTATGGCTGATGGAACAGTACTATCATCAATGAACCAAATGCTTAAAAACAACTCGGCTTATGATCTTAAACAACTATTTATTGGTACTGAAGGTACATTAGGGGTTATTACTCGCATCAATGTCAGAATATTTCCTAAACCAACAACCACCAATGCCGCAATGGTAGCTTTGCAAGACTTTGAATCTGTCACTAAGTTATTAAACCGTGCGCAACGCGATTTGGCTGGCAACCTTTCTGCCTTTGAAGTGATGTGGGGCGATCATTACCGCGCAGTAACGGTTGAAGGCGCCAACCGCTCACCAATGAGCCGTGATTACAAGTACTACATTATGATGGAAGCCGAAGGTGGCGATACAGCTAATGATGAAGCTGGATTTATGAGTTTATTAGAAAGTTGCTTTGAAGAAGAAATTATTATTGATGCAGTAATTCCAAAATCCGAATCAGAACGAGTAGAGCTATGGGATATTCGCGAAAATTTTGAAGCAATCTTAGAGCCAAAACCAATTTTCTTATATGACGTAAGCTTACCAATTGTTGAAATGGACAATTATATCAATGCAGTTGAGCAGCAACTGAAAGACAAATGGGATGACTGTGAATTTTATGTGTTAGGCCATATAGCCGATGGTAACCTGCACTTCTTCATTCGTCCTAATGACAAAGCCGATAAAACTGCAGAACAATTGCACATTGACAGTGATGAAATAGTTTATGGTCAACTACAAAGAGTGAACGGTGCGGTTTCTGCAGAACATGGCATTGGTATGGAAAAACGAGCCTGGTTAAAATATAGCCGTAGTGAAGAAGAAATAAAGTTAATGAAGCTGTTAAAACGTACCCTAGATGCGAATAACATTCTTAACCGCGGTCGTGTTTTAGGCGACGTGTAAATCTTGGATTTGGTTTGATAAAGTATTGCTCTACTACCTCGGAGGTTAGTTTACTAACTTTTGACAAGTTCATCATCAATACTTTTCAGTGTCTTGTTTATCACAGATAACACTTGCTCAAACTCTCCTTTTTTTTCATTCGCAATTCTAATTGCTGCAAAAAATCTATTCTTGAATACAGGGGTATAAACCAATTCAGGGTTAATTAACGTTGCAGACTTTAAATCAAGCACCTCAACAACCACAGGTGCAGTATGAAGCATCACCAAACGACCTTGTGTATGTTCGAGTCGCTCGGTAATTTCATAACTTCGCTCTATTTCTTGCAAGTTGGCGACAATAGATAAATTTTTAATATTCTTTATTTCACCACTAGAAATTAGGGTTTGGTAGACACTACTTTTTCGCCTAAAATCTCCATAATCGAGCAATTGACTAATTTTTGTGCCCAACTCTCCAGACTTCATAGGATCATTTTCTTCAATTAAACGTATGCCAATTAAGTAGGTTTTTATGCGTTTATCAATATTGGATAATTCAATTTCAATTAAGTTTTTATCTTCCATCAGTTGCAGTTTCATCGAACTATAATACTGAATTTCTACTTCTTTAAGTTGACGATGAACATTAAAATTGTTCACTTGTAATGCAATAAGAATACCCGTTACCACGAGTAACAACTCACCAATAGCGTAAAGCAAATACTTTCCAAATTTACCATCTCTAATAAGGAAGTTTCGGATAGCTTTTAGTTGTATTAACATTACAGATACCTTAACCAAGGAGGTGAATTCACTACTTACTACAAGCCTAGCAGCTCTATCATAAAGATGATTTTTTATTTGATCGGCAGCTCAGTAGTATCTTTTACTCGTTCAACAACAACACTTGAATTTACTTCTTGTACGCCAGGGATTTGCGATAATCGTCTAAAAAACAATTCATGATAAGACTCTACACTTGCCACATTCATTTTAACCAAAACATCGATACCACCCAATAAAATGTAACATTCCATCACCTCTTCATAAGAGGTGATTTTTTCTCTAAATGTTTCAACATTTTCTTTACCATGGGCCGACAGTTTTATGGTGGCAAAAACAGTTACTCCTAGCCCTAGCTTTTTAGCATTTAATAAATTCACGCATTTATCAATATAGCCATTATCTTGTAATTTCTTAATTCTGCGCCAACACGGGGGCGGGGTTAAACCTACTTGTTCTGCAATTTCTGCCGAAGATAAAGAACCATCCTGCTGCAAAAGTTGTAATATTTGTTTATCAACTCTATCAAGAGACATTATATTTCACCAATTACTAAATTTAAGTAATTATATATCAACATTTAACATTTTCATCATAATAATGAATAAATAAATACCGAAAAAATAAGTAACAATTTCCTCTCATCATTTGTTAAAACAATTAATTAAAGGAGTTGAAAAATGACGATAGAACAAGTTGTTATCGATTATTATCCAAAGGTAGATGCAAGCGACATTGACTGGGTGTTAAATATTTTCGCCGATGAAAGTTGTTATGTTCGCGCCGATGCAATCTATGCAACAAAACAAGAAATTACTGACTTTTATAATAACGATCGTAAAATATCAGGCAAACACAGTATTAAAAACTTAACCTTAAATAGTGAAAATGTTATTGCCGTTAACGGTGTGTTTAAAGGTGTTGGTGCTGATGGAGCTGCCAAAGACATCGGGTTTTCAGATTTTTGGACCTTTGACAAAAACGGAAAAGTAACACTACGAGAAACATACCTTGCCGCAGGTGCCAACTACGTAAAAGACTAAATTTTAATGGGGTCAGTACCGTTGTTCTTCTGATCCCTTATTACTATTTTTTATTTAACTTTCTATACTTTTTCGGTGTTAATCCTGTCCATATCTTAAATGCTCGAGCAAAATTGCTCGGGTTTTTATAGCCAAGTAATGTAGCAATATCAATAATAGAATCATTAGAATTCAATAATAAATCTTTAGCAATATCAAAACGCATTTGCTGGATAACCTCTTTAAAACTGGTGCCCTCTTTGGCTAAGCTTCGTTGAATTTTACGAAGTGATAAACCTACCCTTTCTGGTACATCTTTTAACTGTGGCAACTTCTCTTTTCCATAAGGTTTCAATGCCTGACAAAGGGTTAACTTAAACGTGGGAGGAATAATACTTTGTTGACTATTTTCTTCGATAAAGTGTTTAACCCTTTCGCTTAACTCACCTAATTTTTCTTTAGTAATAAAAAAACCGAGCGCTTTATTTTTATCGGCAATAGCAGCGTTGGGAAAATACTTATTAAACACTTTCTTTTTATCATCATGTTGTATGCTTATTAACGTCGGTTGCCATGCTTTCCCTAAAAACAACTGCACAAACTTCAGCATATCGGCAAATACCGTTTGTTGCATTGGTACTAGTCCAACATTTAAATAATCTTTGGTATACGCTAAGAACCAACTTCCTTTTTGTTGGTGAGATAATTTGAAAACGCCATGTGAAGACATGCTATCTAAATAATGTATCAACAGACAAATACCATCATGCGGATTATTGGCAATAGGCAGTATATCCTCGATAAAATTTTTCAGACTTGATAAACCCTTTAGATCAGAGATATGAAAACCCAACGCTTCATCTTCGCTGTAATCATAAGCAAGCTGCATCAATTTCCACCATGGATAGGTGGCTATAACCCTATGCTTTCCTTCGAGCATTTCTACCGGAAGCCCTGCTTGGTGTAATAAGTCATACACAGGCGCATTAATACTTTGTAAGTATCTAACAATAGGCATTGCCACTTGCGTATCAACTAAATGAATATATTTCATAATAAAATCAAAAAAGTAACTTATGTCGTCTACAATGTAAAAAAAAGTGTAATAACTTTTATTTGGCATCTAATGATGCTTTTTAAGCATAAATTAATTCTAGAATGGCTTCATTGAAATCGCTAGCAACAATATTTAATTTTTACACATTTAATATGTGCACAATCAAAAAGGTATTTTTATGAAACTTAAAGCAATCGTACTGGCAACATCTGCTATTTTATCTGGTGCTGTTATGGCCCATGATATCGGTCACGAACATGAGCACGTTAAAAATGGTTGGAACGCCGAAGCTGGTTTTGTCTCTGATGTTGATGTAGAAGCGAAGCTTTGGAGCCCTCGCGGTAAATCTCAAGCCGAAATCGATGAGCGTGCAGCGTATGTTGAAAAGTTTTTCGATGCAAGTCGCACTGAAGCTGAGCGAGCTGAAGATAAAGCCATCAAAGCCCGTTTTAAAGATGCTATCGTAATTAACTCACTAATGCCTTCAGGTATTGGCATTCAAGGCATCAAAGAAGATAAATTTGAAGAAGCGGTAAATAAAAACCGTGATAATCAAATTTCATTGATCTCAACATCAGTATGGGCCTTTGAAGGGGTTAACGATGTTTCTTTTCAAGATACCCTTACCCGTACTGATGCGGCAATAAAAGCGCTTGATATAGTAAAAGTTGATAATACTGAAGATATTCGCCAGGCGAAAGCCGATGGTAAAATGGCAATTATGTATAACTCTCAAGGCGCTGACTTTGTTATTGAAGATTTAGACAAAGTAAAATGGGCTAAAGATAGTGGCATCCGAGTAATGAACTTTACTTATAATAATGACAACGCACTAGCTGGTGGTGGTCAAAACACGGCTGATAATGGTGTTACCGAACTTGGTATCGAATTTATAAAACGGATGAATAAAGAAGGCGTGATTCTCGATTGTTCGCATTCATCTTCACAAACCTGTATTGATATGGCCAAACATTCATCTAAACCGGTTTTAGCAACACACTCTAATGCAAAAGCGCTATATGATACCGGCCGAAATATTACCGATGAGGCAATGAAAGCTATTGCCGCAACCGATGGCGCGGTATGTACTGTAGGGGTAGGGTTATTCCTCAACCCTGAAGGGACTGCCGAAGTTGAAGCTATTGCTGAGCATGTACAATATACAGCAGAGTTAATTGGTCGTGATCGTACTTGTTATGCATCTGATTACTCACATATGTATGCAGATTTCTTAAAAGCCTTTATCGGTGTTGTTGACAAGTACCCACCAGAGAAAGGTTTTGGCGCACCAATTCAAAATGCATCTGGTGGTGATATCTGGGGTGTAGCTCGAGTTCTAGAAGACAAATACAACTGGAAAGAAGACGATATTCGTGGATTCTTAGGTGAAAATCTAATGCGTGTATACAAAGCTAACTGGAAATAAACTAGCTAACAATCAAGGGTGCCTTTCGGCGCCCTTTTATCATTTTAAATTAATGAATCTCTCTATATTGCTTAGGTGACATGTTTGCCATTTTTTTGAACGCTCTGGAAAAATGCGAAGCATCTGTATAATCTAGTTGTTGTGATATATCGATGATCTTTGTATTAGATTGAGACAACTGTTTACGAGCAATATCAAATTTAACCTGATTTAAAATTTCTCGATAACTTACCTCTTCTTTTACTAAGCGACGCTGAATTTGTCGAAGCGATAAGCCAATTAACTCTGACAGTTTATTAATCGTTGGAAAGCCTAAACCAGCATATTGTGACAATACCTGATAAAGTTTTTTACTAAAGTTCACATTCAAATCACTATCTGCGAGCATGCTCGCTAAATTAAATCGTGCGTTGATACTACCTACGTGTGCTGTATTAATGAATATCCCTGTTTTGGCCTGTAATTCTGTCACCAAGGCTTGTGGAAAATACTTTCTAGTTTCACCACTGCTGTCTTGGTGTTGGATGGTTATTGCTTCAGGTTGCCAAGTATCACCCAAATAATAACGTACAAACCCGATCATATTCGCTAAAGACATTTGCTCTAAAGGTTTTAGTGCATCACTTTCTATCTCTACCCCTGTGCCATAAAACCATACGCCAGATTTTTGATAGGCCAAGTCATAAGTGGCATGAGTAGATAGGTGAGACATGAAACGTATTAACATGATCAAACCATCGTGCAAGGTCAAGCTTTTATCGCACACTGTTTTAAAAATAGGTTTCATTGATGCTAGTTTTATATCTTTAGCCATTCGATAGCCAAAATCGGGCCAATTTAACTGCTTTTGGCACAAATGAATAAACTGCCAATATTGATAATTGGCCACAGCTTTTATCGAACAGTCGGCATCAGCCAAATCAAATGGCAACCCAGACTCTCTCAACAATGCTGTTACATCTAGCTTTTGTAGCTTTACGTAACTAATTATTGGCAGTAGTGACTCAGCATTAATTAAATGTAACGTCTTCATTAAGTTGTAATTTCCATTAACAGTTTTTCAACAAAGCGGAATAAAATGGCCAGAAATAGAGATTTCATTACCCTAGACTAGTCGCAAATACTCAATGAGTAAATATTTATCAGGCAATCAAACTGCCCAATGAACTTATAGGATGTATCCATGAAACTTAAATCTATTGCACTAGCAACTCTTATCGCAACAACAGCCTCTGTATCAGCGGTTGAAATCTCAGACGACATCACTGCCCGTTACTGGAATGTTGAAGGTAAAACTAAAGCACAAATCAACGAGCGCGTTGCTTTTTTAATGAAAGCCGCTTTCCCACGTACTTCTCAAGAAAGAATGAGTGATTTAGCAGTACGTGCTAAATATAAAGACGCAATCGTTATGGATACCCTGACAACAGGTGCCGTTAACTTCCCTACCGGTTTAACAGCACCTCGTTATAATGAAATGATGAACTTCTCGTATGATTACGGTTACACCTATTTATCAACAACCCTTTCAAACGGCACCGATAAAGACTTCAATCAAACCATCGAACGTTTAAAAGAAACAGATGCAGCAAACCAGGCTGAGCGTCGTATTTTAGTTAAATCAGTAGATGACATTTACCAAGCAAAAGTTGAAGGCCGTGGCGCATATGATTATCACTTACAGGGCGCTGCACAGGTTGAAACAATGGAACAACTTGAGCAATTAAATGAACTTGGTTTAAACCGAGTAAACTTTGCTTACAACACTCGTAACCAGTACGCTGACGGCATTTCAACGAACATGACTGATGACGATCAAGGATTGTCAGATAAAGGTATTGCACTCGTTAAAAAAATGAATGAACTAGGTATTATCGTTGATTGTTCTCACTCTTCAGATCAAACATGTATTGATGCAGCGAAGGTATCAACTAAACCAGTAATTTTGTCACACACAAACCCTCGCGCATTAATGAATATCAGACGTAATGCCTCTGATGAAGCCATTGAAGCAGTTGCCGCATCTGGTGGCTTAGCCTGTAACAATATGGTTGGTGGTTTCTTAAATGATGATTTTGACGCATCACCTAAACGTGTAGCTGAATCAGTGCAATATGTGGCTGAATTGGTTGGTAAAGAACACACTTGTATGGGCGTAGATTACGTGCATAACATGGAAGATGCCTTGCATTGGATTGTACGTACACCTGAGAAATTCCCAGTAGAAGAAGGTTATGGCTCTATCTCGAGTGTTGGTGTACCTGCGGACATCTGGGCTGTTGTAGCAATTCTAGAAGAAAGATACGACTGGACTGAAACTGAAATCCGCGGATTTTTAGGCCTTAACTACATTCGTGTAATGAGTGAAGTAATGAATGAAAAAGGTGAAGTGTTCGTTAAAGCAAATCACAATCACTAATCTACCACAGTAAATTAAACTAAAACGGGAGCCTCAGGGCTCCTTTTTTTTATCTCAACATGGCTTCAATTAGAAAAATAAAATTTCGAGACTAAATGTCTAGTTTATTTACCACACTAGGCTACCTTTAACTTATAAGAAAATTTCTATTGTTCAATAACTTACAAGGTTGAGAAAATGACTATAGCCCCTAAATTTCAATTAACTTCTTTTGTTAAAGTATCTGTACTTGCCCTGCTTTCACTTGCTATTGCGGCTTGTAGCTCTACTGATGGAGGTAATGCTCCTGAAAGTTATGACATTGTCATTAATAATGGCCGGGTCATAGACCCTGAAACCAAATTTGACGGTATTCGTAATGTTGGAGTGAAGGATGGCCGTATAGTAACCATCACAGAAGATGCGATTACAGGCAATGATACAATAGATGCTACTGGCTTTGTCGTATCCCCAGGTTTTATCGATACTCATACCCACTCAAGTGTTAAATATAATATTAAAATGGCGATGATGGATGGCGTAACAACTGCTATGGATTATGAACTTGGTGGTATGAATATTGGCGCTTGGTATGATCAGGAAATGGGTCAATGGCCAATTAATTACGGTACTTGTGTATCACATGAACAAGCACGAATGATGGTTTTAGATAAACTGAATTTAACTGAACCAATCGATGCCAAAGATGCATTTACTTTACGCGCTAAATCTAAAGAAGACGGTATGGAATCATGGTCTGTTCAGGTCAGTACTAAAGCCGAGTTAGAAAACATCACTAAAATTTTGGATGAAAACCTACGCCAAGGCGCGCTATGTATAGGAACAACCGTAGGATACGCGGCAGTAGGAATTAGTAGTTATGAACTATTCGAAGTACAAAGAACTGCTGCTCGTTATGGTCGCCCTATCGGCTCTCATACTCGCTATCATGGCACAAACAAACCACCGCAAGAAGCAACTCTGGGTGCCGACGAGGTCATTTTAAATGCCATGATCCTTGATGCCCCTTTAGTGTATTCGCACAATAATGATTGGGGTTGGTGGGAAATAGAAGAAAAACTATCAATCGCTCGGGAGAAAGGCTACAACATGTGGGCGGAATATTACCCTTATGAAGCTGTATCGACAGCCATTGGCGCAGCACCTTTAGCACCAGAGATATTCATTAATGTATTGGGTTATAGCTACGAAGATGCGATGTATGATCCAACCCAAAGTAAGTTTTTATCGCAAGCTGAGTACGAGGACGTTTTGGCAAAAGACCCTGGCCGAACTGTTATCGTTTATAACCGTATGCGGACAGAATGGATGCCTGATTGGTTAACATTAGAGAACGTAACAATAGGCTCAGATGCAATGTGGTCAAATAATCCAGAAGATAATTGGGATACCGACCCAGCTAAATATGCTGGCCACCCAAGAACTTCAGGCTCACATACTACGATATTGCGCTTAGGCCGAGAACATAAGGTGTCATTAACGCAATCTATTTCACAACTGAGCTACTGGCCAGCTAAATTTCTTGGTAAAACAGGTCTGACATTTTTTGATGAACGTGGGCGCATACAAGAAGGCATGGTCGCTGATATCGTAATATTCGACCCTAAGACTGTTAAAGAAGGCTCAAGTTATGATGTAGGCCAAAATGGTTTACCGCCAATTGGTCTGCCGCACGTAATTGTAAATGGTAAGTTTGTAAAACGTGACAACCAGGCAATAAAAGAGATGGCCGGTTTACCGGTGCGCTACCCTGTAGAGGAAACAGGTCGATGGCAGCCAGTAAAAGCAAAACAAATTAAGTAATATTAAAACCTACATTACAAGGTCTGCATATGTAGGCCTTTTTGTTGATTTACTAAAAGGTAATTTACCCATGAACACTTATATTGATCTTACTCAACAACTGTTTAACCGTTAATTGTCATCATATATTTATTGTTATAAAAATGTGACATAAATCGTTAATTAACTCATATACATCAACTTATGACCTATTTACTGGGCTAAGTTTAATAAAAAAGACCATTTTTTTTATATTAATTTTTTTAATTTGCGTTAGTTATTATATAATCCCGTTAATTATTCTCCAGCCCTAAGGGTTAAAGGCATTTACATTGGCTAAACAACAGAGTTCAAATAAAAATAAAACGTCCTACGATTTTGATGCAATCATCATAGGTACCGGCCCTGGTGGTGAAGGCGCAGCAATGAAGCTCGCAAAACGAGATCAAACTGTTGCCGTTATTGAGCGTTATAAAAAAGTTGGTGGAGGCTGTACGCATTGGGGAACTATTCCTTCAAAAGCGCTACGTCAATCGGTTAGTCAACTGATCCAATTTAACTCAAACCCTTTATTTGCCAATAACGAAAAACCAAAGCATTTAACTTTTCCTGATATTTTAGGGCATGCTTCGTCGGTAATTGATAAGCAGGTTAATTTACGCTCTGGTTTTTATAACCGTAATCGAGTAACTAATTTTCACGGCCAAGCCGAATTTGTTGATGCAAACCATGTAAAGGTTACGTTAGAAGATGGCTCAACGGAAACCATCAGTGCTAGCAACATAATTATTGCTACAGGATCTCGTCCGTACCACCCTGACAACGTTGATTTTAGTCACCCAAGGGTATATGACTCTGACAGTATCCTTTCACTAAAGCATGATCCAAGACAGATCATTATCTATGGTGCAGGTGTCATTGGCAGCGAGTATGCCTCTATCTTTAGAGGGCTTGATGTTAAGGTCGATTTAATAAACACCCGCGATCGTTTATTGTCATTCCTTGATGATGAAATGTCAGATTCATTAAGTTATCACCTTTGGAATAATGGTGTAGTTATTCGTCATGGTGAACAAATTGAAAAAGTAGAAACAACCGATCATGCTGTAATTGTGCATTTAGAATCGGGTAAAAAAGTTAAAGCTGATTGTTTACTGTTTGCTAATGGTCGTACCGGTAATACTGCAGAACTAAATTTAGCCGCAGCAGGACTAACGGCAGATGGCCGTGGTCAAATTAAAGTCAATGGTGCGTATCAAACGGAAGTAGATAACGTTTACGCTGTAGGTGATGTTATTGGCTATCCTAGTTTAGCGAGTGCCGCCTACGATCAAGGCAGAATTGCTGCCAGTGCAATTATTCATAACGGCACTGCAAATAAATTAATTGCTGATATACCAACTGGAATTTATACCATCCCTGAGATCAGCTCTGTTGGTAAAACAGAATTAGAACTTACTGAAGCAAAAGTCCCTTATGAAGTAGGACGTGCGCAGTTTAAACACTTAGCTAGAGCACAAATTTCGAATAGTTTAGTTGGCTCTTTAAAAATATTGTTTCATCGTGAAACCAAAGAAATTCTGGGCATCCATTGTTTTGGTGAAAATGCCGCTGAAATCATTCACATTGGCCAAGCGATCATGCAGCAAAAAAATGGTGGCAATACCATTGATTACTTCATTGAAACAACATTCAACTACCCTACTATGGCTGAAGCATTCCGTGTTGCCGCGTTAAATGGCTTGAATCGCTTGTTTTAAAGCTTTCAAATAAACAGCAAAAAGCCCGAATATCGTTACGATATTCGGGCTTTTTTTAATGGTGCAACTGACTTTAAATTAACGCCAATTTGCTTTGTAAACTCTCATTAAGTTTTCGCCTAAGAACCCTATTATTTCCTGCTCAGTCCAACCGTATTTATCTTCTAATACAGGAACTACGCCCCAAACATCAGCAGGTTCAGCAATTTCTGTAGGGCTTCCGTAACCTAGCTCTGGTGGGAATGACTCGGGGTTACGTAAAACAAAGTCTAGCGCATTAACATAAACAATCGGGTCAACATAATCTGAGCCCCAACACGTATGCTTTGCTCCTACTAATTCTTTAACATAATTGATAGTTTTTGCTAAATCTTCAGGGCCAGCAAAACCTTGTTTGTTGTGGAAACCACCTAAGCCATTAGCACAAATTGCCCCACCTGTTTTTGCAACCGCTTTAATCACATCATCAGGTGAGTTTCGTGGTAAAGCATATGTACCATAAGCATTTGAGTGTGACAAAATAATAGGTTTTGTTGATGCAGCTGCTGCATCTAAACAGGTGCGGTTACTCGAATGAGTACAATCAACAATCATACCTACTCGGTTCATTTCAGCAACAAGGCGAATACCCGCTTTTGATAAACCGCCGTCTCTATCTGATGCAACACCACCACCATCTGACATATGATTACGCACGTTATAAGCAAAGTTCATCGAGCGCACCCCAAGTTTATAATAGGTTTCAACCATATTTAGGTTACCACCTAACGCGTTAGAGCCTTGAAAGTTAATATTAACCATAAACTTGCCACTTTTATGCGCTGCACGAATATCATCAACGGTTTCAACCACTTGATATTTATCAGAATTTTTATCCCAAAAGATACGGGCTTGCGCTATCCAGTCCATAATAATTAGTGGATCAAAGGTGTCATCAATCGCTGCGGTGTAAGAGACAAAATCAATGTTATTATCGCGAGATTTTCCAGCCATTGCCTCCCAATCTGCTGTTGATTGACCAACATAACCACCAGGAGTACCAGGAACTAGCTGATCAATTACGATTGCATCTTTATAACGCTCATGCACCGCTTTATCGGCAGCACGTTCGTCTCCAGGTCTCGCTTCAGTCATTTTCTGTAAATAAGCCTTTTTCTCTGCAACTTCAGCATCAGTAATAGCAATAGCACTTGTCGGGGCAAACGCTATAGTTGCTATAGCAGTTGATAGCGCAATTGCAATTATGTTTTTCTGCAAGTTCTTCATATAAACACCTTTGGAAATTAAAAATTCGTTAGTTAGTTGATGAGGTAAATTATATGAGAAGAAGCACACAATTTAATTGCCATATTACGCCAAGCTACTAAACTGAATGTATTATCAAAAACAAAGCCACGCAGATGAAGATAATACCTCTCATTCCTACCCACTTTTATTTGCCTTATTTTTTAGCCTTAAAAGACTTTGATATTAAGCACTTACATTTTCAAGACTATATAGACATGGTGATGGATAATGATCCTGAACTAGTCGATTTTAAAATATCCGCGGTGGTATTTAGGCACCTTTTCGAAATCATTGAGCGTAACCGTATTAAAGATTTTGGCATATATTCTGCGCAGAAGTATTCATTAAAGGCTTTTTCAAGTCAGCTCAAAGAACTTGAACAAAATAATAATGTTCTATTATCCAATTTATTTAAGTTCTGCTGTGAGTTTAATAAACAGGGTTACTTACCATCAGCATCATTAGAAAAAGCAAATAGTGGCGACATTTACTTTTGTCATAAACGGATGACTAAGTTTTCCATTGGCGAAAATATTGTTCAACAGCACAGCATCATATCTTTTATTTCTGTGATCCAATTTTTAATCGGCGATGAACAATGGCAACCAAAGGAGGTTCACTTACAAGGGCTGCAAGATGATGATGAGTTACAACATGCTCTACCGAATACTCAAATATATCGAGGCCGAGAGTGCAATCGAGTCGTAATAGAACGCAGCATGTTAGCAGAGTCACTCTCTGATAAATACTTTATAAAAAGGCGCCAATATAGTTACTCTCCCCCTGAAAATTTCTGTGACCAATTGATACAGCTACTGACGCCTTTTATTGGCCAAAAAATACCGAAAATTAACTATATAGCTAAAATATCGGGAATTTCAGCAAGAACGATCCAACGTATATTGCTTTTGGAAGGTAAAAGCTATCGGAAATTATTAACGTTGATGATGATGGATAAAGCTAAGGTAGAGCTTTGTAATTCTGATAAGAAAATACAGGAAATTAGTGCCCTGCTTGGTTATACCGATAAAGCCCATTTTACACGCGCTTTTAAAACTTCTTTTGGTATTACACCTAAAAGTTACCGACAACTAAATACTAAAAAAGCCTCAAAATAAGCAATACTTTGAGGCTTTAATTAAAGATAAATGTTTTTAATTATTTATCATCATCTGCTGAATCTTTTCAACGCCATAACTCTCTATTTGATCATCACGAAGACCTGCGCTTTCACCTTTTATGATTGGGCTCATGCGATGGTTTAATATCTCTTGAGAAAAATCATGGGTAAATAGGTAAAAGTTTTCATCTTCAATGGTTTTAATAATTTGTAGTGCGACTTCACTTCCGTCTAAACCACGGCCATCAAAACCTGCGGTAAAGTTTTCTTTAATCGTTGCCAGTGGATCACCATCGGCAACTTCAAAACCTTTTTGTGTGCCTAATAAACCTGTTTTTACAAAGCCCGGACAAGCAACTGAAATCTTAATATCAGTATTACCTAACATTTCCAGTTCAAGTTTAATTGATTCACTTATCGCTACCACGCCAAACTTACTGGCATGATATGGCCCAAAACAAGGCTCAACTACATGCCCTGCCAGTGACGCAGTATTCACAATGTGAGCTTTATTGCCCTGCTCCAAAATACGTGGCATAAACGCACGAACACCGTTAATTACACCTTTTAGGTTTATGTCGAGGTGAAAATCCCATTCGTTTTCATCACATTCCCAGGTAAATTTTGGCGCTGTAAATACACCGGCATTGTTAATAAGCACATCCACTTGTCCAAACTCACTAAACGCCGCATTGGCAACGGCATTTACTTGTTCAAACTTGCGCACATCAGCGGGTACGGCAATTACCTTGGTATTATTGCTTTCAAGTTCGTTTTTCACTTTGTCCAGCGCTTCTTGGTTAAGGTCTGTTATTACCAAATTAGCCCCGCGAGCGGCGAAACTATTTGCTAAACAAAGGCCAATGCCAGATGCAGCACCAGTGATCACGACAACTTTCTGTTTAAAATCTTTCATCTTATTTCTCTGTCCAGTGCAACAAACTAATTTTTACAAACGGTACGCTGTACCATGTTAACCATATCAAGAGCATCGAACACAGGTAAGCCAGTGGCTTGTCTAATAGCTTCTGAATACACTGGCATTTCAGTACATTCTAATAAGAACATTCCTAAATCTGGATATTCGTTTTTTAGGTTTACGGCGGTATTAACGATGGCCTGTTCAACGGCATTTTTATCATATGCATCGGTAGTCATTGTTAACCATACCTTGGTATCTTCAGGTTCTGCTTCATTCATCCCCCTAACCACAATAGGCATATCATCAGTTACGCCACATTCTTTTAGTAAAATGTTATCGCGTACTCTAAGCTGCTCCTCACTTACGGTTAGAATGCCTATTCGCTTTCCTTTAGCCATACTTTTATGTAAAAGCGGAGCAAACAGTACAGTGGAAGAATAAAATGGAATATCGAGTTCTGCGGCGATCAAGGATTGGATCGCACCAGTTAATCCACAGCCACCAACAATAGCTTTAACCCCATCTTCCTGTAATTGTTTCGCTGCATGAATCCAATTAGGTAAATTCCAACCACGCCATTCATCTCGACCATCGATGAATCCTTTTGGATCAACAGGATCATCAACGAAAGCAATTCTTACTGGGAAGTCATAACTTTTTGCGTAGGCAAAATGTTTTGGATAAGAGATACAGTTATACCAAGGGCGAAATACTAATAAACCAATATCTTCACCGAAGTCATAATTGCGCTTATCACTACCGGTCATTTCTGTAATAACAGGCTCTTTCTTCACCCTGTCTAAGGAAAGACGGCTACGTTTTTTAATATTATCAACAGGCATCATATCTACTTCTAATTAGAGTTTAATAAAGGATATACCCTTGATATATAAAAAGGTAGCTACTGAGTAAAACAGTACTAGTTTTGACATTTATTGTGCAATTAAAGACTAGAAATAGCATATTAAGTCATAAGAGAATTGAAGTTCTTCTTGTACTGTTAGTGGGGAATGAAACAGATGATAAACTTTAAGGCTCAATCAAGCTTATCGGAATTAGTTAACTTAGCTCCCTCTTTAGCCACAAACACCACTAGAATTTTTGCACTTTCTGAGTGACTCATATTCTTAGTTAAAGAGTGATTATCGCCAGGTAATTCCATCCAGGTATCACCAGCCTTATATTCAATAAGATCTTCTCCATTGAGTTGCGATCCAACAATACCTTCAAGCACATAAACAAAGACAAAGGCATCGTGCTGATGTTCACCTACTTCAATTCCTGGTTTTAACTCAACGGTAAGTGTGGTTAATTTATGCTCGGCTACATTAGGTAAAGCCGTCGACAATAACATTTGCCTTATTACAGTATGTTGATTGTCATCATCATTACCATGAGTCAATGCTGATAATGATATTAACAACATTACTGTCCAGAGGAAGTTCTTTAGTTTTAATAATTGCATCATCCACTCCTTTCTTAATAAGTAAATTCAAAGCGCTCAATTATTGACTGAGCGCTTTAACATGAACAATAAATGGTTATTAGCTTGCCATAGATACGCCGATACGGTTCCAAGCATTAATTATTGCAGCTAACATAATGAGCTGGGCAATTTCTTCTTCACTAAAAAACATACCAAGATTTGTGTAAGTTTCCTTGCTTAAACCTTCAACAGAAATATTTGTGATTTCATCAGTTGCGGCTAATACAGCTTGTTCTTTCTCATTAAATAGATCGGATGTTTTCCAGTTATCTAACGCGGCTATGCGCTCATTCGACTCACCCAATTTTGTAGCAGCGTCTTTGTGCATGCCAATACAAAATTGACAACCATTTATAATTGATGCACGAATGCGAACCATTTCTTGTAAATTTGCTTCGATGGTTGATTTTGCTATATAGCCTTCTAAACCAAACATTGCTTGATACGCTTGAGGTTGTACTTGTTGAATATTAACTCTGTTCATTATCGTTACCTTATCTCTTGTTGATATGAGGCTTAAAGCCTTTGCGATTTGATGGTGTAATTATATTTATTTTTAATTAATGAATAAACAGCTATAATCTCAAAACACTTTTGTAAAAACAGCATCAATGAGTAAGTATTGTTAAAAACACATGTTATAGATTTAGAAATATTTATTGCTGTAGTCGATTCAGCAAGCTTTACAAAAGCGGCTGACCATCTCGATATTGCTCCGTCTGTAGTAAGTCGCAGTATAAAAAAGCTTGAGCAACAATACAGTACAACCTTGCTGCATCGCACTACACGAAAAATTAGCATTACCCAAGAAGGCGAATGGCTATTCTCCAAAGCCAATGAAATTATTAAACAGATTAAAGATACTGAAGCATATTTACTGGCAGAAAAGACGACTCCCAAAGGCATCTTAAGAATTGATGCCGCTACCCCATTTGCAATCCATGCCCTAGCCCCGTTGATTGGCCAGTTTAATCAGTTATATCCTCAAGTGAACGTTGTTTTAGAAGCACATGAATCTAACATTAACCTGATTGAGCGAAAAGTTGATGTGGCAATACGAATTGGTGATTTAGAGGATTCCTCGTTGAAAGCCAAAAAACTTGGTAATACTTATCGAAAAATTTATGCGGCGCCAAGTTATATAAAGCAGTTAGGTCAGCCAAGTTGCGCAGAAGATTTAACAAATCATAAATGTTTAGGCTTTAGCAAACCCAATAAGTTAAACACCTGGCCAATAAAAGATAACAACAATGACCTAGTTGTTATTGAGCCGAGCATTTTTGCAGACAATGGCGAAACGTTAAAGCAGCTGGCAGTAAAAGGCGCCGGTATTGCCTGTATTTCAGCCTTTACAGCGGCGGATGATGTAAAAGAAGGCAAGTTAATTGCTCTACTAGAGCAACAACAAGAAACAGTAAACATTCCTGTTTATGCGGTTTATTATGCCGATAAAGCAATGAATAGTCGTGTAAGAGTATTTATCGATTATATAGCCGAGCATATCAATTTAGGCTAAACCAATCATTTCTCTATCTGTTTGCCTAAGCTTTTATAAAGAAAAGCTCTAATACTGATCTTCTAGCATTAATTTCAAAGATCAGTATTAAAGCGTTTTAAACATTTCAAGCGTTACATTTAAAACACGTAACGGGCACCTATCGCTAATACATCATTGTTAACGCCATTGGCATCTTCAAAAGATTGACCGTCAGCATACGTTGTATCATCGAACTTATACTCAGCGAAGACTTTGAAATTATCTGACCAGTAATAACCAACACCTGCAACATAATAAGCCATTTCGTAATCATTGCCCTGCTCATCTGCAGTAAGTTGGTTAACAGCAGCGAGTAATTCAATGTTGTTATCAAAACGGTATGTAACAACAGCCTCTAGGCCATTAGCATCGATTATTTCACCAGTATTGTCCATTTCATGGTTTTCAGTTTCTGAGGCAACAACCGCAGCATATAAACCATAATTACCAATGCTACCGTATGTTATATGAGCCGCGATCATAGTATCTTCTACGTCATCGACTAATGCAGGGTTTTCATTGGAAGTAACTTCGATATTTGCAACGTTATAACCAAGACCAATCTTTATATCCATTGGTAAACTATAAATGGCAGAAACTGCATAGCTATTATCATAGGTAATGCTAATGTCTTTTGGCACAAATGGAGTACCAGGAATACCAGCCTCAGGTAAAGAATTTAAAAACTCTTCTGATATATCAACTTCATTTTGTGTTGCTTGCATTTGCGCTGACACAAATAAGTTACCGAATGAGTTATTGTATTGCATCGCCTGCTCAGCACGACCAACACCTGTGTAACCACCATCGGTTCCACGGTTAAAACTACCCGCAGCTTCAGCACCAAAGGCATTTAACATATCGGTTGGTGCGGTAATATGATAAATAGTACCCCATTGTTTACCAAACGAGAATGAACCATAGGTATCGTGTTTAAAGCCAACATAACCTAAACGCGTTGAGATAGTGTCATCTGCCGCGCCCGGTGCCAATCTACCATCACCGCTGATTGTTAAGTTAGAATTGCTATTCACAGTATTTACAGCCCACTCAGCCTTTGCAAATGCACTCCAACCATCGTTAAGTTGGCGAGTAAATTCAAAGTTTACTCTAGAAGCACCATCTGACATTTCATCGAAACCATCACCAGAAACATACAAAATGTTAAAGAATCCACTAACATTAAGTGTGTTTTCTTTGTCTTTATAAATTTCTAATGCCGATGATGTGAAAGATGTTAAACCTAACGCTATGGCTGTAACGGCTACCGCTGTTGTATTTTGCATAAATGCCTCAATATATGGATTTAAGTATGTAACTCAAAAATTAATTGGCGCATTTATAGCAATACTAAGCTACTGAAAAAAGAGTAAAAAACAACTAAAAACAAGGTAATACAAAACAAAACACTTATTATTTTCTTTGACAAATTAACTGTGAAATTTGATAACTTTTTTAAAACTAATCCAAATTATTCTATGCTTAATCAGCCGTTAAAGCTGGATGTAAAAAGTATTCATTTGGCAATTTTCGCCTATATAAAGACAGATTTTCCCATTTATAAGACCAGTAATTAACGAGTTATTTTGTAAATATTAACGGTAATAAAAGAAGACATGGAAAAAAGATGTTCAAGATCACTTACTATATAAAGAAAAAAGCAAACATCAGCAGCGAAGAGTTTAAAAACTATTGGTTGGGGGAACATGCAGCCTTGCAAAAAGCTTACTTGGAGAAAATTGGCGTACGTCGTTATCAAAAATGTGAAATTTTACCTGAGCACCCTGTGGGGCTTGCCAGTGTTGAAGCATACCAAACAGGTCCGATTCATTATGACTTTGTTGATCACTTACACTTTAACGATATTGAAACCTTAAAATCAGGTAGCGAACTTGCTGACGTTAAAGAAGCGATGCAAGCATTATTTGAATCAGAAAACCAGTACGTTGATGTTGCTCAGTCAAATGTAAGTATGACTCACGACATTGCTCAATTTTATACCCACGATGCCGAAGAAGTTCACGCAAAACCTGGCTCTGAATACGTGCATATTCATTATGTTGTTCGTAAATATTCGCACCTTTCACGCCAAGGTGCACAGTTGCATTGGAATGCTTGTCACGGCGCAGTATCAAGACAAGATATTAAATATTCAGTGCAAAAGAAATACGTACAAGCACACGTTATCGACTCTACCTTTGTTGACTACATTAGTAACCTTAGAGGTTATGAAGTATGTGACGACTTAATTGGTCACGCTGAAGGTTGGATATCAACACAGCAAGCAGCCCCCGATTTCCCAGAGGATGAATGTGCCGAAGTTGTATCTATGTCTATGGATGATATTGATTTATTTGCAGACAAAAAACGTGGCCGCTTATTCGTAACCCAAGATCACTACATTATCGATAAACAAATTATCGTTCGCCCAATGCCAGCATTCTTTGGCGCAGTTTATTAAGTTTTGACTTTAACCTTATTCCACTATTAAGACATGGCCTCGCATTAGCGAGGCTTTTTTTATTTTTCTGTAAAACCATACTAACTACCACTACAATTGGTACTACCAATTTAATTTATAGTTTACACTACACTGAAAACTCATATATAAACAACAACTTGCAAACTCGACAGCTGTAATCAACTGTAAGTTCTTAAAGAATTTAGTTAAGGTCAATCATGGCAAATAAATCAATAAAACCTCAACTGGCGAAATCTGCAATTATTGCTAAAAAGATTGAAACCATGATCATTGACGGATCTTTATCTGAAGGACAAAAATTACCTTCCGAGCGGGCTCTAAGCACAACTTTGAAAGTATCACGCAACTGTTTACGTGAAGCGATTAAAGAGTTAAATGCTCGTGGCGTTTTAGAAACTAAACGTGGCAGTGGCACCCATGTAGCTTTGTTTAAAGATATACAGCCCAGTCGTTCGCTGATTGATTTATTAAATAACGATAAAAAGACGTTGACGGATATGTTTTATGTTCGACGCTTATTGGAAAGTGAAGCAACCAAGTTGGCAACAATAAATGCGACTGAACAAGATAAAGACAAAATTAGCGAAGCTTTTCAGCAACTTGTTAATGTGGAGCATTCAGACGATGGCGCAGCTGTTGCCGAAAAAGATATTGCCTTTCATCGCAGTATTTATTTGGCAGCAAATAACCAGGTGTTACTGCTCGCACTCAACAGTATTCGCGATTTGATGATGAATTTCATGTATATGCTAGGCGATAAAGTTTATCCATTTGCACAAAATCATCGCGACTTAATCGCCCAGCATCAACGTATTTATGACGCCATAATCAAAGGTGATGCACAAAAGGCACAAGATGCGGCCATCGCTCATATTGATGCGGTAAAACAATATATAAAATTAAAATAACAACTACCCTGCTTTTAGGGAATATAAAACACTTTGGGGAAATAATCATGAGCTCATTGAACCGTTGCTTCAATATTGGTGATTTAAAGAAAAAGGCGAAAAAAAGATTACCAGCAACCATGTATCACTATATGGCCGGTGGAGCCGATGACGAATGGAGTTTAAGGCGTAACAGTAGTGCCTTTGATGATTATCAACTGATGCCTAATCAGTTAAATGATGTATCTAAAGTAGACATTTCAACGAAGGTACTCGGTTGTGATTTAAGCATGCCATTTTTCTTATCGCCCACCGGTATGAGCCGTTTGTTCCATCACGAAAAAGAATTTGCTGTGGCAAAAGCAGCTGAAAAAATGGGCACACTTTATAGCCTATCAACTATGGCGACTACCAGTATAGAAGATATTGGCGCGACAATTGATTCAGATAAAATGTTTCAAATCTACATTTTTAAAAACCGAGAACTAACTAAAGAATACGTAAAACGCGCGAAAGCTTCAGGTTATAAAGCGCTTTGTTTGACTGTAGATACTGCGATTGCAGGCAATCGTGAACGTGATCATTATTACGGCATGGGGATACCACCGAAATTAACCCTGAAAAGTATGCTTAGTTATATGACTCACTGGCAGTGGGCGTTTAACTTATTACGTAATAGTGACTTTAAACTTGCCAATGTATCTCATTGGGATACCAGTTTATCAAAAGGCACCATGGGGTTAATTCAATACGTAAACTCCCAATTTGATGCATCCGTTACTTGGGACGACGTTGCTTGGTTAGTCGAACAATGGGATGGACCTTTTGTCCTTAAAGGCTCACAATCAGTACTGGATGCAAAAAAAGCTGTAGAGGCAGGTTGTAGTGCTATGATGGTGTCAAACCATGGTGGGCGTCAACTCGACTTTGCTCCTGCGCCAATTGATTGTATCGCACCAATACGCGATGCGATTGGCGATTCACTTGAGTTGATTGTGGATGGCGGTGTCCGTAGGGGCTCAGATATTGTTAAAGCACTCGCGCTTGGCGCTAATGCTTGCTCAATTGGCAGGCCATACCTTTACGGTTTGGCAGCTGGTGGTCAACAAGGCGTAGAAAAGGTCATCAGCATACTTAGCAATGAAGTTAAACGCACTACAGCTTTGCTTGGCTGTAAATCAATAAGTGAAATTAATAAAGATCATTTAATTATTAATAATCAAATTAAATAACAGTATTTATAACTAATAACAAAAAAGAGAAGTATTGTGGAAATCCTAGTGTTAATTCTTTCCTTGGCCTTATTAATATGGCTAACCATGCGTGGTGCTAACTTAATCGTCGTTGCACCATTTTGTGCGCTTATATTGGCTCATTTTAGTGGCTTTGATATTGGCACGGTCGAAGAGCATGGCTTTACCTTTATCTACATGAAAGGCTTTACCAGCTTTTTCGCTTCCTGGTTTTTAGTGTTTTTGCTTGGCAGCATTTTTGGCAAGTTAATGGAAGACTGTGGCGCGGCTGAGAAAGTATCACACTACATTATGACCCATGTTGGTAGTGAGCGTGCTGCCGTTGCTGTTGTACTTGCCTGTGCGGTGTTAACCTATGGTGGAGTCAGTGTCTTTGTCGTGGCATTCACGTCCTACCCTATTGCGTTGAGTTTATTTAGAGAAGCAAATTTACCACGCCGATTTATTCCTGGTTGTTTAGCCTTTGGCTCAGCCACCTTTACCATGACTTCAGCAGGTTCACCTGAGATCCAAAATTGGATCCCAATCAAGTATTTGCATACCTCGCCTTGGGCGGGTTGGGAAGTGAGTATTCCCGTTGCCATTTTTATGGCATTTGCCGGTTTTATTTGGCTAAACAAAATGATCAGTACTGCCGTTGCTAATGGTGAAGTATTTGAACATCGAGATAATGATCCTCACCCAGATGAGCGAAATTTACCGTCGCTATTGCCTTCTTTATTACCACTGTTCTCTATTGTATTGATAAGCTTTCTTGCTCATGATGTTCTACGTCAAAATGCACTAGTGTTAGCACTGTTAATTGGTTGTATATTGACCTACCTGTTAAATATGAGCCACTTTCAAAATACCGAAAAAGCGTTGCATGAAGGTGCATATAGCGCATTAATCGCTACCGGTAATACCTGTGCCGTTGTTGGTTTTGGCGCCGTGGCAAAAATGACTCCTGGCTTTGATATAGCCATGGACTTTGTGATGAATTTACCAGGCAGTGGTTTAGTCAGTGCTTCGGTAGCCATCATTATCATCGCGGGTATTACTGGCTCGGCATCAGGAGGCCAATCTATTGCATTACCAGAGCTAGCGCCACATTATTTGAACTCGGGAGTCGACGCTGGTGAATTACATCGCGTTGTTGCCATTAGCTCTGGCGCTTTAGATTCTCTACCGCACAATGGTTATGTAGTGACTACCGTTAGAGCAATATGTGGCGAAAGCCATGCGTCTGCGTATGCTCCTATATTTGCATTAACGGTAATATTGCCAATAATTGGTACTGTTATGGCGGTTACATTGTTTTCAATATTCTAATGAACTTAATCTAAACAGCACTTGTTAGCACTATTTATTTAAAAACGGCACTATTTATTTAATAACGGCACTAAGCGTCATTTATTGCCGTACAAATGGCTATATTGACCAGTAAACGAGTAGTTAACACCAGAATAATTGCCGAAGTTAACACATTCTATACCGATAGATATTTATGATAAAGATAAGGAATAGCATGAGTACACTAACCAATTTTTCTGGCAAAGTTGCCATAGTAACAGGTGCCGCCCAAGGTATTGGCGCGGCAGCGGTTAAAGCCTTTGCAGAAGTTGGCGTAGATCTGGTGATCACCGATATTTCAGACTCAGTCAAGAACCTAGCTAAACAAATAAGCACCGAATACAAGGTAAATGTGGAAGCACTTGTTGCTGATATTTCCAAGCCTGAAACTGCGATCGAATTATCGAATATTGCGTTAGATAAATTTGGTCGATTAGACTTTGCCTTTAACAACGCGGGTATTGGCGGCAAACCTGCTCATGTTAAAGATTTAGACAATGAACAATGGTTGAATGTTATTAACATTAACTTAAACTCAGTGTTTTACTGCATTAAAGCACAAGTACCTTTAATGACTAAAAGCGGTGGCGGTGTAATCATCAATAACTCGTCAGTATGTGGTCTACGCCCTATTGACGGTTCAAGCATTGAATATACAGCCGCTAAACATGCCGTTGTTGGTTTAACCAAGCAAGTGGCAGTAAACCACGGCGCAGAGGGTATTCGCTGTAACGCTATTTGTCCTGGCTTTATCACAACACCGTTAACTGAAGATCAAGACACCGACTGGTTTTTAGCTCGTATTCCACAAAAACGCTTAGGCACAGCCGATGACATTGGCAAAATGGTCCGTTCTCTTTGTTCCGATGATTCAAGTTACGTGAATGGTGTAGCCTTACAAGTTGATGGTGGTTACCTGCAAACTTAACCTTTTCATTAAGCTGTTTAATTCCATAACATTCAACTTTTACAAAAAGACGGTCTTATTTAATAAGACCGTCTTTTTTTGTGTTATTTACGGCAACTTCAGCATTTAGGCTATTGTATATAGCAGTCCAACACTATAGTTTGAGCACAGATAAGTAACATCGAGTTGCATATTGTTAATAAAAGAAAACATAGTCAGGTTAGCCGTTAATGAATGAAAAAAATTATAATGTAATGTCCATCACCCGTATTTCAGGTGCATTTATGGCCTATTTAATAGGTTCAGGATTCGCCACAGGTCAAGAAGGACTGCAGTTTTTTGTTAGCTTTGGGTTTAACGGTTTACTCGGCTGCCTTATTAGTTTGACGATATTAATTTATGCCTGTAATACGCTATTAAATGTTGGGTACAAGCACAACATTCGCAAAAACGAAGATGTTTTTGTTTATTTCTGCGGCAAATATATTGGTAAATTTTTAACTTGGTATACCATGACATTCATCGTCGCCGTTTATGCCATTATGCTTTCTGGCACGGGAGCAACCTTGCAGCAATATTATGGCGTTCCCGGTTATGTAGGCGCTATTCTTATGGCCGTTTTATCAGGTGGTACTTTACTGCTTGGTCTTCGTAAGATAGTTAATATAATAGCAATGATAGGTCCTGTCATCGTTCTATTTACGGTAGTTATTTCAATATTAACCATCGTTGAAAACCCCACGGCAATAGTAAACGGCGCAGAAAAATCAGTTGAATTGGATATGTTAAAAGCCTCGCCAAACTGGGTTTTATCCGCTCTACTTTATGCTGGCTTAATGATCCCGGGTCTTGCAAGTTTCCTACCCGCAATAGGTGCCAATTCGAAACGCAGCAAAGACATTAAATATTCATCGTTATTTGGTCCAATATTATTTATTGGCTCACTATTTTTACTAGCGTTAGCCCTTATGACTCAAATTGAACTGGTTAACGGTACGCAAATTCCGGTGATGGCGCTCGCCAACAGTGTGTTACCAATTTACGCGTCTATTTTTGCGATTATTATCTTCTTCGGTATATTTACCACTGCAACACCACTGTTATGGACCGTATGCTCTCGCTTTGCAGAAGATAAAACCCCTAAATATAATGCGTTAGTCGTTGGCCTGGTGTTATTAGGTTTGCTCGGTGGTACCTTGTTGCCATTTGCACAACTGGTTAACTGGATTTACCCAAGTGTGGGTTATGCAGGTTTATTGTTTCTGGTATGTGCAATCTTTAAAGATATCCGAGTATACAAAGCAAACAAGTAATTAATCTTGTTCGGTAATAGCTATTGCTGAATTTTTTGCAAATACCATAAAGACGAAAAATGTTAGCAATGTAGTACTCGATAGTACATAGAATAAACCATTATACGAGTTTGTTTGATCGAGTATTTTTCCGACTAAAGTGATAATAAAAATACTTGCTAATGAGGCAACTCCAGCAACAAAACCATAAATAACATCAGCGTGTTTAGGAAACAATTCAGCGGCCAGTGGCACATAACCGGTAATACAAATACCAAGTCCGCTAAAAACCACCACGATTAACGCAATTGCCAAAGTAAGAGATGGCGTTAATGTTAATAAGTAAAACCCAGTGAAAATTAACAACATGCCGGTGCACGTCACCAACTTTCGAATAATAAGGCTCGCCATTCCTGAATGTAATAACCTATCGGCTACCAGACCAGTAACAGGAGCAATAACAGAGAGAACCAACCAAGGTAAAATAGAATACAAACCTGCCGTTGAAATTGATAAATCAAATGTATCTACAAAATAACTTGGTAACCAACTGGCTAACGCAAATGCTATAGTCCCCATCACCATGCCAATCAGGTATAAAACCAAAACAGAGGGATGAAAAAGTAATGCCTTAAAGGGTATGCTGCGTTTTTTATTTTCAGATTCAATTGACGAAACATCTTGCTGAATTTTTTGCTGCTTGTTCGGCACTAATTTAAACCAAAAATACGCCCAAATTAAGCCTAGAACACCAAAGATATAAAATACGGACTGCCAACCAAACCACATAATTAATGTGCCGGTGATCAATAATGAGAACACACTGCCGAATGCGGTAGACATATTCATTAAACCATAAGATCTTGATAGTTCGTCTTTTTTCATCCAATCATTTAGTAAACGGTAGGAACATGGAAATGCGGCGCCCTCCCCTAGTCCAAGTAAAATACGGGCTACAATCAATGCCGAAAAAGAAATACTCGCCGCTAACGGCGTGATCAGCGTAAACAATGACCAAAGCATAACGGCAATAGAAAATATTAAATAGGCGCCGAACCGGTTAGATAATAAACCACCAACAATCTGCATGACTAAATAGCCAATAAAAAAGCTTGATAACACGAAGCCTTTTTCAGTATCGGTCCAATTAAATACTTGCTGCATTTCAATGGCTGCTACCGACACCATGACCCTATCGATGTAACAAATGAACAGTGCGATCAGCACTAAAGACAACACAGAATAGCGTTTATGCCACTGCTTGCTTTGAAAAAAAATTCTTAACAACCTATATACCTTAATCGTTCTATAAATAAGAAAGTTCAATTAATAGAATAGCTTATATTTTTGAAATAAAAGGAAAGATGAAAAAAAAGGTCAGTTCCCTTTACACCAAAGTTGGCATAAAGGGAACTGACCCCTTTTAGAAGGTATAAGTTAAGTTATTTACTTAACACAGTTAATGCTAGTGCTGCTACATCGGTGCCTATAAAGCCACCACCGTTTTCAGCCAGTGCCAATTTTGCTCCTTTAACTTGCCTATCGCCTGCTTCACCACGCAGCTGCCAAACAAGTTCGGTAATTTGTGATGTACCGGTAGCGCCAATTGGGTGGCCTTTACGCATTAAGCCACCAGAAGTATTCACTGGGATCTTGCCGCCAAGCTTGGTATGACCTTCTTCAATTAGCTTACCACCTTCGCCTTGTGGACAAAGACCTAGGTATTCGTAATACATAATTTCAGAAATAGCTGAGGCATCATGCAGTTCAACAACATCTAAGTCAGTTGGTGAAATACCGGTAGTGTTATAGATTTTTTCAGCGCCTACTTTAGGGCATTCCAAACCTGAATCAGCAGCGTAATCGTAACCACTTGAAAGCTCTGATGCTTCTACTTTCACCATTCGGCTCATGCCTAGTTCTTTGGCTTTCTTCTCACTCACAATAATGGTTGCAGAGGCACCATCACCTATTGGTGAGCACATTGGCAGTGTTAATGGGTAAACCACTTCGCGAGAATTTAATACATCGTCAACGGTGATCACATTTCGATATTGTGCATATGGGTTCATGCTGCCGTGATAAGAGTTTTTCGCTGACACCGCCGCAAGTTGTTCACGAGTAGTACCATATTTTTGCATATGATCCAGCGCCCAAGAAACATAGATATCAATAAATACACTGCGGTTAGTGCCTGCACCTTCATCAACAGGCATGCCTAAAGCCTTCAGCTTTTCACCGACTTGGGCAAGCATCTCATCGTTTTTCTCAATATCAATACCGCCAGAGAATACGCCAAAGGTTTTCAATTTATCTTTATGGAATAACTTTTCAACACCAAAAGCTAAAACGATATCGTAAGCGCCCATTGTTACCATAGAGCAAGCTTGTTGAAAGGCTGTAGCAGAGGATGCACAAGCATTTTCAATGTTTATAACCGGAATTTTTCCTATGCCCATATCGCGCAAAATTACTTGCCCCGGCACACAGGTTTGGCCTTGTAATACACCAGCACCAACATTGCCACAATAGGCTGCGTTAAGCTCTTCTTTACTTATACCTGCATCTTCTAACGCGATATTTATTGCTTCGCTGGCAAGTGACTTTAACGAACGATCCAGATGCTTACCGAACTTAGTCATGCCAACACCGGCTATATATGCATTTTGTTTCATGTTTATTCCTAATTAACGGCGCGGTCTTTACCTGACCAGTACGTCTTACGAAGTTCTGCTTTCATCACTTTGCCATTTGGTGAACGTGGTAAATCATCAATAAAGTCAACTGTTTTAGGGGCTTTAACAGAGCCTAGTTTTGCTTTAACAGCTGCAATAACGTCTTCATCTGTTGTTGTTTGGCCAGGCTTTAATTGCACAACAGCTTTTACTGATTCACCCCATTTTTCATCAGGAACACCAATTACTGAACATTCTTGTACAGCTGGATTTTCAGAGATCACTTGCTCAACTTCGTTCGGGTAAACGTTAAAGCCACCGGTAATAATTAAATCTTTGCTTCTATCTACAATTTTAATGTAGCCATCGTCGCTCATTACACCAACATCACCAGTCCATAACCAACCGTTTTTATGGGCTTCACTAGTCGCTTCTGGGTTATCTAAATAACCTAATGTGACTAAACGACCTTTGACACAAATTTCACCTGCTTCACCACGAGGTACTTCTAAGCCGTCTTCACCTAAAATTTTAACCATATTAAGACCAGCAGGACGACCAATACCCGCTAAACGGTCTTCGTTGATATTGCCATCTTTGTCCATGTAATCCCATGGCGCTTTTAATGTGATTGCTGCTGGAGCTTCAGTTTGACCATAAGCTTCGGTCATACAAGGACCGAAAACCTTACAAGCTTCTTTTAATTTTTCAACCGACGTAGGTGCAGCACCTACAACAAAGTGTTGCAAGGAAGAGTAGTCATAATTCGAAATTTCTTCGTGCGCCAACATCATATACATAACGGTTGGTGGTAAAAATAAGTGAGTGACTTTATGCTCGCTGATGTCTTGCATAATTGATAATGGGTCAACATGCTTAGTGATTACGTTTGTACCACCGCGCATAAAATGTAAGCACCCCATAATACCTGCAGAGTGTGTCATAGGCGCAACAACTAAGTGCACACTATTTTCTTCAAACTTAAAGTGGGTAAACCAGTTAATCGCAAACGTTTCAAGCGCTTCATGATTCATCAGCACACCTTTCGACTTACCCGTTGTACCGCCTGTTGGGAAAATGGCAGCAAGCTCATTATCAACCTGCTCACCAATTTGGTGAAAATCACTATGACCCGCACAAAAATCGGCAAGAGAAACACCTGTTTCCCCGTCACCAGTAATACACACAAACGCCTTAATACTAGGTACTTGTTCTGCAATCGCTTTAACTTCTGCGTTAAAGCATGCATCGTAAAACATGATGTCCATGTTAAAACGATCTGATAAATCTACATTAACTTCTACGCTATTACGTGGGTTAATCGGTAACCAAATTCCTTCGGCGCGCATAAGGCCCAATAGAGATAGCCATGCATCATTTGAATTGGGGGCATAAACACCTATGTGTGCCCCTTTGGCAAAACCGTTACCGTGAATAGCCGCAGCTATTTTGTGGATATCTTTATCCGCTTCGCCATAGGTGTACTTACTTGTGTTATCTACAAACGCTTGATTGTCTGCGTGATAGGCAACGCCTTGATCCCAAAAATCGATAATACGCATGAATACGTCCTTTTTGTTTATATTATTTACTATTTTCTAATTAATTGTTGTTTTTCAACGACTAATGACAAAATACTAATTTGCTGTGGTTAATAAAAATAAGGCGCCAAAACAGGCGCCAAATCATTTTATAAACTGTTGTTAAATATCAGTGATGGTTAACTTAGCAGGCACAAAATTCTTTAATTGAGCCAGTAAGTAGTTGTGACCTACGGCTTCACACGCTGATGCAAAACCTGGCTTTTGTGTGCCACCTTTAGCTAGCATTGCAGCTGTAGCGGCTTGGAATAAACCAGTCATAGTGTATGGTGTCGTTGACTGAAGAACAGCACGAAGACCGCCTGCGCTACCAATACCAACAGCCATATCAACTGAACGGTTTTCTAATGGGTTTTCACGAGGAGGCAGGAAGTATTCAACACTTTCTACACGTGCATCAATGGCTGCTTGACGTTCTTCTTCCGTTGCAAGTGTTCTAACGTTTGCTTCGAAGTCTTTTTGCATTTCAATGGCCATTTCCATCGTTGCACGATCAGCATTACCAGAGTATTGCTTACAGGTGTGAACTGTTGGGTGATCTTTGAAAACTGTTGGTAAGAAACCGCCACCCCATGGGTGAACAAGCTGAGTTGTGATCCAACCAGGTACGTTAACCTCATAACCACGCCCTGCTGGCCAGTTTACCATTTCGTTGTCTTTCAAGTATTGAGCATCATGGCTGAATAAGCTAAAGATAGACTGAACAGATGCGTGTGTTGGTAAGAAGTTACCCGCAGTTGCCACTTCTAAGTTATCAATCGTTGGATCTTGATCCATAATTGTACGAGCACAGATTTCTGCAGGAACGTACATATAAGCAGTATATGGACACATTGATATGCCCTTTTCTTTAAACGCTTGTGAGTATTTCTCAATCATCTTATTTGCATAAGCTGGTTCACCGGTAGTGTCAATGTAATGACAACCAGTATTAAGCGCTGCTCGAACAACTGGCTCACCGTAACGCTCAAATGGGCCTACAACGTTACATACAACCTTGCGACCTTCTAATAACTCAGTTAATGATTCTTCAGTGTTATCAACTTGAACTACATCATAGTCGGCAGTTTCAATACCAGGTACGCTTTTCATTACTTCTTCAAGTTTTGCAGCGTTACGACCTGCTGCTGTAAATGGGATTTTGTAATGACGTAAAAATTCACATACTAAACGACCTGTGTAACCACTTGCGCCGTATACTACTACTGGTTTCTTTGAACTCATGTTCACTCCTGTTGTGCTTGTGACAAGCATTTATGTTTATGAACAAAACTGCTGTTATTTTAATTTTGTGGCAGCTTTATTAAATATTTAATCGCTAGCCATAATCCCAAACTATGTAAAATTTAACTGGTCATTAAAATCGAAAGTAAAGTCAAAATTTAGAAATAAACTAAATCTTCATCATATAGCTGTAACTTGCTTACAAATTTTTCAGAAATAGAGAAGCTAAATTCAAGTTTTACCAACAAACGTTTTCACTTACTTTAAATACAGGTATAATTTTTAACTCCTTTATGTATTAGCAATGAAACATTATCTAGAGATCTGAATGAATAACGACTCTCCCAGCAGTTACTATGGAAACATCAGCGCCATTACCCAAGCACTAAGAGCGAATGGTGTAGATGTAGATTCGTTGTATGAGCAATCTGGAATTAATATTGCTGATTATAAAGATGGTTCAAAACGTATCCCAAATAAGTTAATTGAGCGTTTTGTTGAATTAGCGATCATCGAAACAAGCCCTACGTTAAGCTTTGATAGTGTTAATCAACTTAGCCCTGCTAGCTATCATGCCCTTGGTGTTGGATTACTTTATAGTGAAAATTTGCGTTCGTTCTGTAAACGCTACGAGCGCTACTTTACGCTTATCTCTACCATGCTAAAAATTCGCTATGTAGAAACTGAGCACGAAGCAAAGCTTGAATCAGTAGAAAATGCCGACATTTGTCCTTTGGTTACTAATTTTGATTCTGACTGTTTTGTTGCCAGTACGCTGAAGTTTTTACGTATGACTATAGGGCCTCAATACTTCCCTAAGAAAGTCTCGTTAATTTGGACTCCTCCTGTTGAAATTCAACAACAATACTTTGATTTATTCGGACCGAACATCGAGTTTTCTGCAGATAAAACTGAGATTTATTTTGACGTAAATGATTTAGATGAAGAGCTGTTTAGCGCAAATATTGAATTAGCGAGAGAAAGCGATAAAACCGTTACTAACTTCTTAGAAAAAACCGCAACGATAGACATTGAGTCAAGGGTATACGCTAAAATAATTGAGTTTTTGCCGTCAGGTGATTGCTCTAGAGAACGCGTAGCTGAGTCTTTAAAAATGTCTCCGGGAACATTACATAAAAAGCTCAAAGCGATTAACACCAGTTATAAAGAGCTGTTAGATACGATTTGTAAAGAGCTTGCCGAGCAATACATTGGTACTGATGGCCTAACTATTGGTGAGGCTGCCTATCTGCTAGGAGTGTCAGATTGCAGTAACTTTTCTCGTTCATTTAAACGTTGGGTGGGTATGTCACCAAGTGAATATCGAGAATCTAAAGTTAACGATTAAGTACTCGATTGTATGTAATCGAAGTAGCTTGCATGACTTACTTGCATTGTTAAAACAATAAAGCCCTCAACTGAGGGCTTTATATTATTAGTGTTTAGTTAAATTCTAGTGACGCATCTATTAACCAATCCCAAAGGTAGCGAGCTAAACCTCGATCAACGTAAATATTATATTTACCCTGACTGATATGATCTAAAATCACTGGGATTTCAGCAAATTTGGTTACCGTACAACTGTTGACGGCAAATTTACTGTGCATGTCTAACGAACAACCTTTTGACATTAACTCAACCACTTCATTACCCGATACAGTAAAGCCAACACGCGAGTCAGTATTTAATGTAGTTAAAGAAATAAAGTCTTGTTGTAAGGTAATTAACTGCTCTAATACCATCAATTCTTGCTCAATTGGCATGCTTATCAACCATTCATTTGGGTTTAACCACATAAGTCGGTAAGTACCATTTGCTGTTGCAGTACAGGCTTTAGTCGGTAATGCAACACCAAGTAAAGCTTCAACTGCTTGATGAAAAGCGGTATCACTGCCCGGACCTTGCAAGCGCACCAGACCTGTTGCGCACACTTCTTCAAAGTTTATATTGGTATTTTGCCATTTAGCTTCACCAACTTGTTGATGAAGTTCAGCAAGGGTTGAAGTTACAAATAATTTATTCGACATTAATACGGTCTCCTTTCGGGTCGTAGTGTGCAGCTTTAGTGATTGTACATGGGATAACTTCGCCACGGTGGAATGCATATACAGTGTCACCGATACGTTTGCTTCCACCTTTCACTAAACCAATAGCAACAGATGCATTTAGTGTTGGACTCATCACAGTTGAAGTAACAAAACCTTGGCTTGGCATTGGCGCTTTAAATACCGACTCGTTAATGATGTGGGCGCCTAAAGGCAACTCTTGTGTAGGATCTACAGCCTTAAAACCAACAAACTGATGACGGTTTTCAGCTTGATCAGCTGGACGAGCCAGTGACCTCTTGCCGATAAAGTCGTCTTGCTTTTTCGAAATAGGCACAGCCCAACCAAAATCCAGCGGCGTACTTGTACCTAAAGTATCTAGGCCAATCACTAAGTGACCTTTTTCAATACGCATCCAGTTTAAAGCTTCAGTACCAAATGGTGTGATATCAAACTCTTTACCTGCTGCCATACAAAGCTCAGATAAGGCTGTGGCATAACGACTAGGGATATTAATTTCAAACGATAATTCACCGGTAAAACTTGCCCGTAAAACACGCACTGGTACGCCATCAATTTGGCCTAGCTTCATCTCCATATGAGCAAAAGCATCTTTGCTCACATCGATACCTGTCCCCAGTTTCTCCATCACCTTACGTGCATTAGGACCTGATAATTTGATGTCTGCCCATTGGGTAGAAACGTTTGCAACCAGCACTTTATAATGAGGCCATTCGGCTTGCCACTCTTCTAGCATTAATGCCACAGAAGCAGCACCTGCTGACGTAGTATTTAACAAGAAGTGATCATCAGCTAAACGTACTACAATACCATCATCGATAAGTGAACCACGTTCGCTACACATTAAGCCGTAACGCGCTTTACCTACTTTAACTGTGCCAATGTTATTCACATATATGCGGTTTAAGAATTCAGCGGCATCTGGGCCTTTCACTTCAATTTTACCTAGTGAGGAATAATCTAAAACACCAACAGAAGTACGTACAGCATGGATTTCACGAATTACTGCTTGCTCTTTGGACTCCCCTGCTTTTGGGTAGTAATCGGCACGTTGCCAGCCGTAATCAATAAAAACAGCACCATGATCTTGATGGAATTTTTTCGCCGCGACTTGTAAGCGTGGACGATATTGCTCACCAATATCTCGACCGGCTATTGCACCAATAGTAATTGGCGCATAAGGAGGACGAAACTTTGTTGTACCTACTTGTGGAATAGGACGATTAGATAACTCAGCCATTACTGCTAACGCATTAACGTTAGAAGTTTTACCCTGATCAACACTCATACCGTTAGTGGTATAACGTTTAACGTGCTCAACAGACAACATGTTTTCACGTTGTGCCAGTTCAATATCGGCAACTTTTACATCGTATTGGAAATCCAACCACTGTTTATCTGATGGTGCATTTTTGGTATACCAGTATGCTTGCGTACCAATGGTAGCTTCATCGGCACAATCATTTGTGGTATTTAAAGTAACGTCTTTACCCGTAACTTTACTAACAGCGTCGCTACCTGCAGCATAACCCGACTCTAGCGACGATTTTAATGAAAAATGACCATCAGCAGAGCCAGTGACTTTAACTGCTTGTGTACAATTACCACGAGGTACTAAACAGGCTTTTTCATCTACGTAATCTAATGAACCGCCAGCTTGTGAATACAAATGTATGGTTGGTGTCCAACCACCTGACATTGCTAATAAGTCACAACTTATTTTGGTGTCAGTGTTTCGCAATGAACCATTGTCATGTTTGGCAATAGATACTGCTTTTAGACCTTTACGACCATGTACTTTGGCAATGGTATAACCGTGATAAATTGTAATACCTTTATCTGTGGCTTGTTGTTGCCAGTAGCCATTAGCATTGGCACGAGTATCAACAATAGCGACAACTTCGCCGCCAATACCATGAAAATCTAATGCTGATTGATAGGCACTGTCGTTATTAGTAACAAACACTGCTTTATTACCAGCAGATACACCGTAACGATTTATATAAGTTCGCACTCCACTAGCAAGCATAATCCCTGGGGCATCATTATTTGCAAACGCTAAAGGACGTTCAATAGCACCGGTGGCAAGTACTACTCGTTTAGCGCGAATTTTCCAAAAACGTTCACGAGGTAAATCTTTATTTACATCACTATTTTTGGTTTTCGGCCCTAAATGGTTGGTAACACGCTCTACTGCAACTAAAAAGTTTTGATCGTAATAACCACTCACCATTGTGCGCTTTAATAATGTAACGTTATCTAGAGCTGCAAGCTCCTTGATCGCTTGTTCAACCCACTGCATTGCCGGCTTGCCATCAATTAATTCTGATGACGCTAATAAAGAGCCACCAAATTCAACGTCGTTATCTACCAGCATAACTTGTAACCCTTGACGGGCTGCGGTTAATGCTGAAGCAATACCTGATGGACCTGCACCAACGACCAATACATCGGTATGACGGTGGCGCTTATGATAAGTATCAGGATCGCGTTCAGTTGGACATTTGCCAAGGCCAGCAATATTACGCACTAAACCTTCATACCAACTCCAGTTTGGCCACATCATAGTTTTATAATAAAACGATGCAGGAAAGAAGCGATGGAAATAGCCTAAAACGCCAAACACATCATTGTTAACGTTTGGCCAAGAGTTTTGCCCTTTCGCGTCTAATCCATCATATAAAGGCACTAAGGTTGCTCGTGCACTAGGTTCTGAATAAGCAGAATCAGGCTCTAATTGCACTAACGCATTAGGCTCTTCAATACCAGCAGCCATTAAACCTCGAGGACGATGTAATTTAAAACTACGACCAACAATTTTAATATCATTAGCAAGCATTGCTGAGGCTAATGTGTCGCCTTGAAAGCCTTCAAATTTTTTACCATCAAAACTAAACGTGAGTGGCTTAGTTGTATCTACACGATGCAGATTGCCTAAGCGGTTTGCAAAAGACATTATTTAGCCTCCTGATCTGAACTGGCAGTGCTACTTTCATCAGCAACTGCAGTAACTTCATGGGTGATGGTGTTTCTATCAATGGTGAACCATTGACGACAACCATAGGTATGGCGCCACAACTCACGTTGCAGTCCCATAGTATTTTTACGAACGAACAAATAGTCGCTCCACTCTTCATCTGTTACGTTTTCAGGTTGTTCAGGACGAACAATGCCGGCCTGACCACCGCAGGTGAATTCATCTTCATCACGATCGCCACAAATTGGGCAAGGAACTATCATCATAATTATCTTCTCCTCTTGGAGTTTAAATTCTTTTCTAACAATTAAGCTTTAAAACTTAGTAATAAGCTCTTTGTTGGTGGGTAAAGGTGGTTTAGGCAAGGCACTTGAAGCGACGTTTAGTACACTAAACGAGCGCCAAGTAACGCAGCATAAATCGCTTTTAACCCCAACAAAGTTAATGAGGGATGCCGGCAGCGGCTGCCTCATCTATCATCTCGCCTCTGGCAAAACGACCTAAATCGAATTTCTCAACTAAGTGATGAGGTTTATTGTTTGCTACCGTATACGCAAGTGTTTCACCACCAGCAGGAATGCCTTTAAAGCCACCTGTGCCCCAACCTGTACTGATGTACATGTCTTTTACTGGCGTTAAACCTATTATTGGGGTTGAATCAGGAGAAATATCTACAATACCGGCCCATTGACGCATTAACTTTAAGCGACTAAATAATGGGAAAATTTCACACATTGCTGCCAACGTATGCTCTGTAGGATTAATGTTACCGCGCTGACCAAATGACGGATAAAAGTCTGCAGTACCGCCGACTAAAATTTCACCTCGATCAGATTGTGATACATAACAATGCACAGGACCTGAGCCTACACAACCGTGCATAACCGGTTTAATAGGCTCTGACACCATAGCTTGTAGGGTTTGTGATTTAATTGGTAAATCAAAACCAGCCATATCAGCAATGGTACTTGAAAGGCCTGCAACACAAGACACAACCTTGTCAGCTTTGATCACACCAAACTTGGCTGTTTCAACGCCAATGGCTTTGTTATTACTGTCGGTTAATATATTTGTTATCGGACAATCTTGAATAATATCAACGCCCATATCTGAAGCGCGACGTGCATATCCCCAGGCAACGGCATCATGACGAGCTACACCGCCACGTTTTTGTACAAAACCACCTTGAATTGGGTAACGGCCATTAGGGTTTAAATCAATAACTGGCTCACGCTCTTTTACTTGCTCTGGTGTGAGCATTTCTGAGTCCACACCTTGTAGTAATAATGAATTTGCCGCACGTTCAATTAACTGCATTTCAACTGCAGAATGACCAAGCAGCATCACGCCACCTTGGCTTAACATAACGTTATAATTAAGTTCATTACCAAGTTGTTCATACAGTTTTAGTGAATGGTCATAAAAATTACTACTTTCTTCATAGAAGTAGTTTGAACGAACCATAGAGGTATTACGGCCAGTATTACCGCCGCCTAACCAACCTTTATCGATAACGGCAACGTTAGTGATACCGTGATTTTTAGCTAAATAATACGCTGTTGCTAAGCCTTGACCACCAGCACCTACAATGACTACATCGTAGGACTTTTTCGGCTCAGGCGATCGCCATAATGGCTTCCAGTTTTTATGACCGGCAAGCGCATGTTTGGCCAAATTAGTAAATGAATACTTTTCCATATTTTGTTCCTTAAGAACGAGACAAGTAACTTATTTACTCATCTATTAAATTTATGTTTCGCTAAATAGTTAGTTGTTAGGCAAAGCTGTTGATAAATTATCTTATGAGTTTATATTCCATAAATGATTAAGATAATTTTGAAAACAATGCAGCATAAAAACTAAATATGACGCGAAATTATAGGATAATGGTTCTTTCGCCGTTAAGTATGATACGGTCTTCAACATGTAAACGAACCGCACGAGCTAGGGCTGTAGCCTCTGAGTCATGGCCAATTTCAATCATGTCTTGCACTGACGTTGCGTGATCGACATGCTTAACTTCTTGCACAATAATTGGACCTTCATCCAGATCAGCAGTTACGTAATGCGCTGTGGCACCGATTAATTTAACGCCACGATCATAGGCTTGTTGATACGGCTTAGCGCCTTTAAAACCCGGTAAGAACGAGTGATGAATATTGATCGCTTTGCCGTCAAGTTTTGTACATAAGTCATCAGATAAAATTTGCATGTAACGGGCAAGTACTAATAAATCGACACTTTCTTTTTCCATCAATTCAAGAATTTGTGTTTCTTGTTGTGGCTTGGTTTCTTTAGTAATTGGGAAGTGATAAAAAGGTAACCCGTAAAATTCAACAAAGTCTTTACAATCTGGGTGATTAGAAAATACACCAACAATGTCTATTGGTAAAACACCACCTTTCCACTTGGTTAATAATACGTTTAAACAATGGTCGTACTTACTTACAGCTAATAATACTTTTGGACGGTAGTCTGCGCTGCGCAGTTTATATTCCATGTTTAACTCTTGCGCTAAAGCATCAAATTTAATTTTGAACGTTTCAATACCTTCAGTCATTTCACGATCGTCAAACTCTATACGAGAGTTGTAAATGCACGTTTCAGGATCGCCAAAATGAGTAACCTTAGTTACATAAGCACCATTTTCAAATAATGCTGTTGAGAATTGGGCCATCAAACCTAATCGGTCTGGGCATTTAAGAGTAAGAATGTACTTGTTATATTCTGCAGCTTGAGCCGACATAGTTAACTCCATTAATTAATTTGTGTATGAACAAGGTTTATATTGGTAGCTGAATCATCGCAAAGTCCATACGCAATTACTTGTCATAAACAAAGTTAACTCCGTCAAAAAGAGTCCCTCCCTTTCTTTAAGGTGCTATCAAAACTAATACCTGACTAACAATAGAGGGATTAACACGTAAACTTCCTAAAATAATAAGTAGATATTCGCCAAACTGTATTATTTATTAAGCATACTCTTAATAATATTTTTGAAATTGGTGTTTTGAACTGGCAAACCTATATTATAGGTGCGTTTTTGACTGAAATTTTAGTCATGATGACATGTTATTAACTTGAGCCACCGCTAACATCAAAGTAGATAAAGATTAACAAAACCAAAACAAATAAAGGTTTAGGAAATAGATAATGAAATTAAGCCAAAGTTATATGACTGGTGAAGGTACTGGTCAATTATTATATGAAACAATCGGCAATTGTTTTGATCGTATTGCTAAACAATACCCTGACAATGAAGCTCTTGTTGTTCGTTATCAAAACATTCGCTGGACCTATAGTGAACTCAAAAAAGAAGTCGATAAATTAGCAACCGGTTTACTTGCCCTAGGCATAGAGCCTGGCGATCGTGTTGGTATTTGGGGACCAAACAGCTATGAGTGGGTATTAACCCAGCTTGCTACAGCTAAAATCGGCGCACTTATGGTATGTATTAACCCTGCATATCGTTTATATGAACTGGAATACGCGCTAAACAAAGTTGAGTGTAAAGCAATCATCAGCGCCGAAAGCTTTAAAACTAGTGAATACTTGGTAATGTTGCAAGAGCTTGCGCCTGAGCTAAACACTTGTAAACCTGGACATTTGAAAGCAGAGAAGCTACCTCATTTAACCACAGTGATCCGTATGGGTGTAGAGCAAACACCAGGCATGTACAACTTTGGTAACGTCTGTGGCATGGGTAGCGAACAAGGCAAACTACGTCTTGCTGAATTAGCGGTTGAACTACAACCTGATGATGCCATTAATATTCAATTCACCTCAGGTACAACGGGTAATCCCAAAGGTGCAACATTAAGCCATAACAATATTTTAAATAATGGTTATAACACGGCTAATGGTATGCAATTTACCCCTGAAGACAGGTTATGTATACCTGTGCCTTTGTATCATTGTTTTGGTATGGTATTGGGTGTTTTATGTTGTGTAACTACTGGTGCAACTATGGTATTCCCTGCACAAGCATTTGATTCTCGCTCAACATTAGAAGCCGTGCATAAAGAAAAATGTACTGCTCTGCATGGCGTACCTACCATGTTTGTAATGGAACTCGACCATCCAGATTTTAGCGATTATGATGTTAGCTCCCTTCGTACAGGAGTTATCGCAGGCGCACCATGCCCAGAAGAATTGATGAATAACATTATTAGCAAATTGCATATGGAAAGTGTTGTTATTGGTTATGGTCAAACTGAGGTTAGCCCTATTAACCATATGACATTGCCTAACGATACTTTAGAAAATCGCACTCAAACAGTTGGTCGTGCTATTCCTTATGTAGAAATAAAACTTGTTGATGAGTCTGGTCACGTGGTCGCCATTGGTGAGCAAGGTGAAATTTGTACTCGTGGTTACTCGGTAATGTCGCATTACTGGAACGACGAAGAGAAGACTAAAGATACCATTAAAAACGGTTGGTTATACTCAGGTGATTTAGGCACCATGGACGAGCATGGCTATGTACGTATTACCGGTCGTATTAAAGACATGGTAATTCGCGGTGGCGAAAACATTTACCCACGTGAAATTGAAGAATTTTTATATACCCACCCACAAATTTCAGAAGTACAAGTATTTGGTGTAGTTGATGAAAAAATGGGTGAAGAAGTTTGTGCCTGGATTCAACTTAAAGAAGGTGAAACAACAACAGAAGAGGATATTAGAGAATTTTGTAAGGGCCAAATTACCCATTTTAAAATTCCACGTTACATCCGCTTTGTTGATGAATACCCAATGACAGTTACCGGTAAAATTCGCAAAATAGACATGCGCGAACAAATGGCAAAAGAGTTATACGGTTAACAACCGATGATTTACACGTTTTAAAGGGGCGTTAATCTTTATTAAAGATTAACGCCCCTTTACTCATCTTGTCGTTTCGCCAACTCTCGTTTGCGATACTTGCCAGGTGTGATACCTGCCCAACGACTGAACGCGCGGGTAAAGTGGCCGCTTGAGCTGTAACCGAGCGAATTAGAAATATCGATGATCTTATAATCAGGGTTTAATAACCACTCTTTAGCAATGTCATAACGAATGCGTTGAATCACCTCTTTATAACAAGTCCCCTCTTTCGCCAAACGACGTTGTATTTGTCTTAGCGACAAGCCAATTTTCTCGGGCACTTCTTTAAGCTCAGGTAATTTTACTCGCCTATAAGGTAAAAGTGCCTGATATAAGGTATCGGTAAAGGTTTCCGGTAATATTTCATTACTGTGGGTACTGCCTTGTTTATCAGCAAGTTCAGCACTCAATTCCCCTAAAATTGCATCAGGAATATAGAAGCCAGTAAATAAGTTACTATCTGATATCATTGCCCCTGGGTAATATTGTACAAATACTTTATGTTTGTCCTCTTGTACTAAGGTGATTAACTTAGGTGCCCACCCCTTACTAATAAAGCTTCGTACTAAACGCAGCATATTGGCAAATACTACTTGCTCCATTGGGACAACACCGTATTGCGGGTCAAATTCACTACGACCACGGATAAACCAGGCACCTTTGGATTGTTTATTTAGCCAAAACTGTCCGTGTGATGAAACTTTATTCCGCAAATCAATAAAGTTTACCAATGCATCATAAACACTACTTGATTCTGATTGAATATTGGCTAGTATCGGCGTAAGTACCTCAAGCTTTTGTTGCTCATCAAGATTAAACCCTAAAGCCTTATCTCCTGTTTCGTCATAAGCTAACTGCATCAACTTCCACCAGGGAAATGTAGGGATTTTTTGCTGCTTATTTTCCAGTAACGATAAGGGTAAATCCGCCTGCTCCATTAATTTAACTACAGGGGCATTGATACTTTGCAAATACCTGATAATAGGCATAGCTATAGCGGAGTCAATTAAGTGTAAGGTCTTACCCATGGTACTTTGTAACGACTTTAACGGTAAATGTAAAAATTTTGTAACCCCTCAACAAGCGGCACCTAATGGTAATTATTAATAGATTGTAACAGTATAATGCAATCATCAACAGAGAGAAGCCTGTTAAACAAATTTATTATTTACTCTATGAGGTATTAGTTATGAACACAAGCAAGCCAACATTCAAACTTTTAACAACTGCCGCAGCCGTTGCTATTTCTTTAGTAAGTGCACCAACAATGGCCAGTGAAGAAATCCATCAAGGTTACAGCGACACTGCAGCACAATACGAAGTTGACGGAAAAATTGTTAGTAACGTAGATGTTGAAGCGCCACTTTGGAACCCTCGTGGTAAAACGCAAGAGCAACTTGCAGCTCGTGTACAATCGCTTGTTAACTTTTATGCAAACAGCTCAACGTACCTTGAGAAAACTAAAGACATACCTTACCGTGTTAAATACCAAGACGCTATTGCAATCAACTCAGTTCTTCCAAATTCAGTTGGTATTATCGGTAACACTAAAGAGTCTTACTCACGCGGTTTATTAGCAAACTACAATGCTGGTATGACAATGGCTTCAGCAACAGTTTACGCTTTCCCAGCAGATGGTAGCGATGAAATTGATCCATTCTTACGTGCACAGCGTTCTGACGAAGTTGGTAATGGTATGGGCTTAGTGAAGGTTGTAGATACTGACACTATTCGTCAAGCGAAAAAAGATGGCAAAATGGCGATTATGTACAATACCCAAGGTGCTGACTTTGTTATTGAAGATTTAGGTAACATTGATAAAGCCTACGATGCAGGTGTTCGTGCGATGAACTTTGTCTACAATGCTAACAACGCATTAGCTGCGGGTGGCGCAGTAAGCCGTACAGGTAAAGACACAGGTGTTACTGAACTTGGTGAAGAATACATCAAAGAGATGAACAAGCGCGGTATGATCGTTGACGTTTCTCATTCTTCAGACCAAACGGCCATTGATGCGGCGAAATACTCCACAAAGCCTCTTCTAGCATCTCACTCAAACGCTGCTGGTGTATATGACGTAAGTCGTAACATGTCTGATGAAGCGATGATTGCCATAGGTAAAACTGGCGGTGCTATTTGTTCAACAGGTATTGGTTTATTCTTAGGTGCAACAGGTGAAGCAACACCTGAAATTTTTGCAACACACGTTGAATACACTGCTAACTTGATTGGTCGTGACAAAACTTGTTTCTCAACAGATTACGTTCACGCCTACGAAGAATTGCTAATGACTCAAGTACCAAACGTAGACATTTACCCACCAGAGAAAGGATTTGGTGGTTACATGCAAAACGTATCAGCGCGTGACATTTGGGCTGTAGCACGTATTCTTGAAGAGAAATACGGTTGGAACGAGAAAGAAGTACGTGGTTTCTTAGGCGAAAACCTAATGCGCGTATATAAAGCTAACTGGAATAAATAAACTATAACCATTCTCTTTAATTAAGTAGAAGTAAATTTACTCACTTCTCCTTAAAACTAGCTGAATAGTTAGAATAAAAGCCATCAAACGTTCATAGTTTGATGGCTTTTTTATTAAATTTATTTGCTGTTAATAAGTTTTATTCCACTAAAGTAAAATGTTGAACTAATTTGGGCCAGAATATGCACTTCAGTTTCAAACATTGAAAAAGAGTTAAAATACAAACAGCCCGTAGGCAGGACTGTTTGGTAGAAGAGCTGAAAATTAATTGAACGTCTTATTCCTATTGTGCAGCTCTGTCCAATCTTGCTTATGTGTAATAGGTACAATACCGTAAGGGTTAAACGACAAGTGGCTTGCATAATAATGGCGTTTGATATGTGCTTCATTTACCGTTTTAGCAATATTTGGCATTTGGTATAATTCCAACATAAAGTTATAAATGTTGTTGTATTGTTCAATCAATCTTAAGTTACACTTAAAGTGTGTATGGTATACCGAGTCAAAACGAACTAATGTCACCCATAATCGCCAATCAGCTTCAGTTAATTCATCGCCTGTTAAATAACGATTGTTAGCCAATATTTGTTCCACTTCGTCGAGTGCAACAAATAGCTCTTTTACATTTTTATCGTACGCTTCTTGCGTGGTAGCAAAACCACTTTTATAAACACCGTTATTGATTTTGTGATAAACCAATTCATTTACTTCTTCAATTTTAGTGCGTAAATGTTCAGGGTAAAAGTCTAAGGTATTGCCAGTAATGTCATTAAACGCACTATTGAACATGCGAATAATTTCAGATGATTCATTATTTACAATCACCTTATTCTTCTTGTCCCATAGTACAGGTACACTATTAACTCCAGTGTAATGTGGGTCTTGTGCTAAATACTTTTCAAAAATATATTCATCACCGTATAAATCATCACCTGTTGTGCCGTAAAGTTTTGCAGACTCTGCATCATGCTTAAAGCTCCAGCCTATGTCATGCATATCAGGATTAACCACACTTACAGAGATTAAATTTTCCAGCCCTTTTAGTTGACGAAAAACCAATGTGCGATGCGCCCATGGACACGCTAATGACACGTATAAATGATAGCGGTCAGCTTCAGCTTGAAAACCACCACTTCCTGATATACCTGCACTACCATCTGGTGTTATCCAATTTCTAAATTGTGATTCTTTACGTTGATATTCACCGTCTTTTATACTGCTATTCCAGTTGCTTTTTACTGATGTCATAAGGATTCTCTTTGTCTACTCTGTATGTATGTTCGTTCTTAACAATCGATTAAATAATTCGGGTTACTTGATCTAAGCTAAGTCTAGGTCCACGCGGATAGTTACCAGATTTATCGCCGTAACCTAAATTAATTAAGAAGTTAGATTTGTATCTACCTTCTGGGAAAAATTCGGCATCAACAGCGTTATTATCAAAACCGCTCATAGGGCCACAATCTAAGCCCAACATGCGAGCTGCAATAATTAAATATGCGCCCTGCATTGAACTATTCCTTTGAGCTGTTGCTTGACTAAATTCTGAGTTATTTTCAAACATTTCTTTTGCGTTAGGTATTGCCGGAAACTGCTCTGGCAGATGATTAAAAAATTGCGTGTCACTCGCAATAATAACGGTTACCGGTGCGGCCAAACTTTTCTCTTTATTACCCGTTAAAAGTGTTGAATTTAAACGTTGTTTAGCGTCATTTGTTTTAACAAAAACAAAATGTCCAGGCTGGCTGTTCATTGACGTCGGCCCCCACTTCATCAGTTCATATAGCTGTTTTAATATTTCATCTGGTACGGGTGTTTCACTAAAAGAATTAAAAGTACGTGCATTTATAAACGCTTGGTCTAGTGCTTGGTTGCTAACTGATTTAGACATGTTGATTTCCTATAAAGTTAATTTAGTTCGTTTGTTTCATTTCAATAATAATGAAATGTGCATGCTTGCCTTTTAAAGAAAACTTTAGTTTTCCTGGCTCTTTTAGCTCTAATGAATCTCTTTCATTGAGCGCTGGGTAACCTTCAATATGCATGCTACCTTCAGCACAATTAATATAAGCTTGACGACCTGGTTTTAACTCAAATTCAACGGTTGCGTAAGAGTCTGTTAGCTCAGAAGCATATAAATTAACGTCAGCATTGATATACAAAGGAGAGGTATCTTTATTTTTGGGATTACCAACAATGTGTAGTAATTTATTTTCTCTGTCCTTTAACTCAAAACCTTTATGGTTATAGCGAACAGCACCACCACGTTTTGGTGGCATAACCCAAATTTGTAAAAACCGACACCAATCACCTTGCTTGTTCATCTCTGAGTGCCACACTCCAGAGCCAGCAGAAATTGCTTGTACATGACCTCGGCCAATGGTTTCTTCTTTTTGCGTGACGCTATCCCAGTGCGTTAATTTTCCTTTAACCACATAACTAATGATTTCCATGTCTTTATGTGGATGACGACCAAAACCATCGTGAGGCTTAATATCATCGTCATTGAAAACACGTAACGCGCCAAAGCCCATGCGAGAAGGATCGTAGTAATTCGCAAATGAAAAATGAAAACGTGTATTTGCTGGGTGCATATGACTACTAGGTAAATAGTGTAATTCTGAGGCACTGATCTTTTGATAGTCGGCGTTCATAATAATGTCTCTTCTATAAAGTTATTGCTATTTAGCGACCGTTAACTTGTAACGGTCACATCTTTCATATTGATTAAGCTAATCGTTGTTTGATTACGTTATCGAGTGATAATTTTCCTGCACCACTCATCATTAATGAAATTGATACCGAAAATAATGCCAGGCCAAATTCGTAACCGTTGTCTGCCATAAATAAGCCATTGCTAAAATGAACACTAAAGATGGCAACTAGCATAGTAATGCTTAGCATTAGCGCCACTGGACGAACCAGAAAGCCAATTAATAAAGCTAAACCACCAAAGAATTCTGCGCTACCGGCTAACAATGCCATGTAGTATCCTGGTTCTAAGCCAATTGAATCCATCCACTGGCCAGTGCCCTCAAGACCGTAACCACCAAATAAACCGAAAAGCTTTTGTGCGCCGTGAGCAATAAAAATAAACGCGATTGGAAATCTAAGTGCTAATGTTGAAAATCCTGCGTCAGTTGAAACTAATTTTTTGATTAATGAAATATTCATATTTTGTCCAATATTTAATGTTTTAAAATGAGGCTGTAAGCCGTTTCATGTAAGTCTTAATAACTTGATGCAGAGATAATAAAATAAAATAGAAACAAAAAATAACGCAACGTTTTGATGATTAAGTTCAATTTTTTTGACCTATAATCACTAACTATATTTAAAGTCTTTTGGATCAGTAGGTTAGACTATACTGGCATCGTATTTTGAGTGTTATGAGTAATTAATAAAGCGGTGATATAGAAGGTGACGACATGAAATTTGATATGTTCTTTTATGTTTGGACAAAAAAGCCCCCAGCAATTGGATAGTCCAACTGTTGGGGGCACTTCAATATAGCTGATTTTATCGAACGATGCGCTTAACTAGGTAAAAACACAATTCATAGAAATTCAGCATAGAGATAACGCGAGTATTTAGCCAAGAATAACTTGCTATAACACTTTAGTAAGAACCTTTAACGTACTGTGAAGTGTTTTATGTACAGGGCATTTATCTGCGATAACTAGAAGTTTAGTGCGCTGTTCATCAGTAATATCTCCTATCAAATTTATTTGACGGTTAATTACTTCTGTATAGCCCTCTTTCTCATCACAGTTTTGAGAGTCTTCATGATAGTTTTTGCTATGGTTTAAAGTCACTTTAATATCATCAAGCGGAATTTTTTTATGATCAGCATACATTCTTAACGTCATTACCGTGCAGGTTCCTAGAGCAGCTAATAGATGTTCATAAGGATCTGGTCCAAGATTATTCCCCCCCACCTTTATAGGTTCATCCGCTAACCAATAATGGCTATCGCTAACCACGTTCAAAGTAAATTTATGATTCTTTTCAGACACAACAATACTACCTGTATCAGCTATTAGTGTTTGCTGAGTTTCACTTTCTACTTCAATATATTTGTTAGCCCAACTGGCGATCACCGTTGCGGCATACTCTGCATCGTCTTTATTCGACAAAAAGTGATCTGCTTTATCTAGTGAAATAAAGCTTTTGGGATGCATTACACTGGTGTAAATTTTTTCAGCTTGATTTATTGAAACAACCGAGTCCATAGGGCTATGCAAAACTAAGAGCGCTTTACCTTTAAGAGCAAAGTCATCTTTACTATTGTCGTTTAAATCGTCAATAAATTGTTTTTGATTGCAAACTCTCTGTAGCCCAGCTTTACCTTGGCAATGCCATTTTGGTTGATCTCATCAAGACTGTCCTGAAAATTATGTATTACATGATCAGCTTTTGCTGGAGCACCTATAGAAACAACGGCTTTTACTGATTCAATACTATTGGCTACCGCAAGCACAGCTGCACCGCCCAGGCTATGACCAATAAGTAACTGCGGGGCCAAGTAACGTTCTTTTAAAAATTCGGCAGCGGCCCTTAAGTCTTCTAGGTTAGAAGTAAAATTTGTGTTGGAAAAATCGCCATCACTATTACCTAAGCCGGTAAAATCAAAACGTAATACCGCAATACCATTTTCAACTAAGGCACGAGAAATTCTTGACGCTGCGGCAATGTCTTTACCGCAAGTAAAACAATGAGCAAATAATGCATAAGCTTTCACATCATTTGCTGGAAATTCTAACAAGCCAGACAAACGAGTGCCGTTACTCATAAAGTCAACTTTTTGTCGCATGTTCTTACCCTTTTATTAAAGTGAAAAAAATTCTTTATCGTCACCAGGTATGCTGGCAAAGTGCTGGTTTTTCCAATCATCTTTGGCTTGTTGAATACGCTCTTTATTAAACGATACAAAATTCCAATGAATGAAAGGTACTTTTTCAAACTTATCGCCACCTAACATCACAAATCGTGCGTTATCTGCCAGCGATATGTGACTATCTCCAGGCTCTAAAAGAATAAATTGATTAGGACCAAATGTTTCGCCATCAATGATGATGTTGCCATACACTAAGAATATTGCTGTTTCTTGCGAAGGATTTGGGATGGCTACTTCACTACCTTTGTTTGCGAGCACATCTACATAAAACATTGGTGAATACGTTTTTATTGGCGAGCTTAAGCCATATGCTTCACCCGCAACAACTCTCATCATTACGCCATTTTCTATATTTGTTGGTAAACTTTGTTTTTTAACGTGTGTAAAAGAAGGTGCAATCTCTGCCATGTTTTCAGGTAACGCTACCCAGCACTGTAAACCACTCACTGAATGCTGCTTGCCACGCACTTCAAATGTCTCTCGCTCAGAATGCACAATGCCAGAGCCTGCAGTCATCCAGTTAACATCACCTGGAAAAATTTCTAAATTATTACCAAGTGAATCTCGATGTAAAATACTGCCATCAAATAGATACGTAAGTGTCGACAAGCCAATATGAGGATGAGGTTTAACGTCAATCCCCTGCCCAGCAGGAAATGTACTCGGTCCCATTTGGTCAAAGAAAATAAACGGCCCAACCATACGCTTTTGTTGATGAGGTAAAATGCGCTTAACATCTAAGCCGCCTATATCATGTTCTGTTGCTTTAAGTACCTTAGCCATTGCTACCTTACCTATTTAATATAATTTGATTGACGTTACTGTCTGCATGCAAGTATTACTTTCTTTGAATATTTACATGCCCCCATAACCTTATAAAAAAACCAGATAGCTCAATTACACTATCTGGGTCTTTTTAACTTTAATCTTCAACTGCTGTTAAATATAGCTGATGGGGAGAGTGCTATTAACTTAAGCGTTGCTTTAAAAGGTTATCTAGCGAAAACTTTCCTGCGCCACTCATCATTAAAGAAATTGATACCGCGAATAATGCCAAGCCAAACTCATAACCGTTGTCAGCCATAAATAAGCCATTAGCAAAATGAACACTAAAGATGGCAACTAGCATAGTAACGCTTAGCATCAATGCCACAGGGCGAACCAGCAAACCAACTAATAACGCTAAGCCACCAAAGAATTCTGCGCTACCGGCTAACAATGCCATGTAGTAACCTGGCTCTAACCCAATTGAATCCATCCACTGGCCGGTACCTTCAAGACCGTAACCACCAAATAAACCGAAAAGCTTTTGTGCGCCGTGAGCAATAAAAATTAACGCGATTGGAAATCTAAGTGCTAAAGTTGAAAATCCTGCGTCAGTTGAAACTAATTTTTTGATTAATGAAATGTTCATAATATTTTTCCTAAGTTCGATGTTTCTGAATAATGAAGCTATTATATTTAAAGAAGTTAACGAATAATAACGATCAAATTTGAACAATTAATTCAAAAGGATTGATGTATGAACTCCCCCATTACACTTGATGCGTTAAAAGTACTAGACGCTATTGAACGCAAGAAAAGCTTTGCTGCTGCCGCAGATGAGCTTTTTCGTGTCCCGTCTGCAGTTTCTTATACGGTAAATAAACTAGAAGAAGATCTTGGCGTTGAGTTATTTGATCGCTCAAAGCGTAAAGCACAGTTAACTCCCGTTGGAACAATGCTTATCGATCAAGGCAGGCTAATTTTAAAGGCGACCGATGAGTTAACGCGGCTGGCTCAACAGTCAGCTAATGGTTGGGAGGCAGAGTTGCGTATTTGTATTGACAGTATTTTATTATTTAAACCTATTTATGCATTAATCGCCCAGTTTCAACAGGAATATCCGTGGATAAATATTCGAGTAACAGAGGAGGTCTTAGGCGGCACTTGGGACTCTTTAATTGCTGATAGCACAGATCTCATTATTGGCGCTACAGGTGAGTCCCATAATAGAGACTTTAACGTACAATCGTTAGGTGACATTGACTTTGTCTTTGCCGTTGCAAAAGATCATCCGTTAGTGAATGAACCAGTACCTATATCAGACAGAGCAATAAAGCAGTATTCTTCGATTGTAGTTGCTGATAGTTCTCGTGGTCTACCTAGTCGTTCAGAGGGCCTACTCGATGGACAATCCCGTATAACTGTACCTTCGGTTCAAAAAAAGATAGAAGCGCATCTACTAGGCGTAGGGATCGGCTTCCTGCCCGTTCACCGCATTAAAAGAGAACTTGAATCAGGCGAACTCGTTTCCTTACAACTTGCAAGTTATGAGAGCAGAACTAGTCAGTTGATAATGGCATGGAATAAAGACAATCAAGGCAAAGCACTGGCTTGGTTTATTGAAAAGGTACAGGAAATAGCAGATGAATTAATATAGAACTTTTTGCTACAAACTTATTGCCGTCCTGGCAGTTTGCATACCTTCATCCATGAAGCAAAAAAGCCAACCTATCGTTAATAGGTTGGCTTTTATAATATCGCTTTTATTATGTAGGTAATATTTCCGGCAGAGAGCACGTTTGCGCAGGTTCAGACTTTGTATATAACTACGCTGGTACATTAATGTGGATTTTAAACAATCTAGATGCATTCCCCGAATCTATGGGTTACGCCTCACCATCTCATATGGGTATGCCGGGGAAAATTTGGGGCGTTGTACGTGCCCTTGAAGAAGTCTACGGTTGGAGTGAAGATGAAATCAAAGGCTTGCTGGGGGATAACCTCATTCAGGTTTATAAAGCTAACTGGCAATAAAATGATCAACAAACACAATGACAATCAGAGCAGTTTCCACTGTTCTGCTTTTTTACCGTTTTATTTTACACTTTGCTTCTGTCGAAATTGGCTTGGCGTCATCCCCTGCCAACGTTTAAACGCACGGGTAAAATGCGCAATAGAGCTATAGCCTAGATCAGCGGCAATTTCTACAACTGTATCTTCACTCATCGTTAATCGTTTTTTGGCAATATCAAAGCGCATTTGCCCTATTAAATCTCGATAACTTACCCCTTCATTTTGCAAGTAACGCTGAATGCTGCGCTTGCTTTTACCGGTGATCAGCGCGGCATCAGTAATAGAAGGGACAAAGCTTTTAAAGTGCGGCGCCAGCATAGCTTGCAGCGTGTCTTTGAATTTACCTAGAGTTATTTGCTCAAGATTGATCTTACTTTGCTTTTGCTTAAATGGGTTTGGTTTTAACGCATACTGGTGTTCGATAAAAACCTTAGTACAGGACTGCCCCCGAAATACTTGTGCACCCAAAATCATTTCCGCTTGATCCGCCGTTGCATCGAGCCGCTCAAACCACACCATTTGTGGCCGCCAAGAATTACCAACAAAGATGCGAACTAGAGACACAAACACCGCAATCACATATTGCTCCATCACATTTTTGCCTAATGGTAAATGCTCTGTCGACTGATGACAAAGCCATACACCTTCACTGGTTTTCTCGGTCCAGTTTTTTGCTTCATTAACAATGGTGTTAACCGATTCACAAAATATTTGCAGGCAATGAAATAGCGTTTCGCCCTCAACTTTCATCTTTTCAACAATATTGGCAATATGCTCCAAGCCGCCTAATTCAACAATTCGATAACCCAGTGCGGGCATTTTATAATCGCGCTCAACAATCGCCATCAGTTTCCTAAGTGCCATACCAGCAATCAGTAACTCTTCGTCATTTTCAATATCAAAGGGGATATGAGCCTGCTCTAACACCTTGTGTACAGGCGCATGAATTTCCCGCAAAACCTCAATTATCGGGTAAATTAATTTCGCTCTCAATAAGTGTGTATTAGCCATAATGTCCCTGATCGTTATCAACACGGCTTCAATGATGAAGTATTAACAATTCTGTAACCAAACGTAATGGCGCAAAATGGTAAACCAAAATCGTTACCTTCATCCTATTATAGCTTCAGAAATTTTCAAGGACTAAATACAAAGTTACTTGGAATAGCTATAAATTTTAAATTGAATAGGAATATTTACCATGAATAAATCAATATTAGCGTTAACAGTAGCTGCAGTATTTTCTGCCAGTGCAATGGCTGCAAAAATCGAACTTACCGATGATGTAAAAGGTAAGTACTACAACTCTTACGGCAAAACTGATGCACAAATTACTGAACGTATAAAATTCCTGGTTGATGTTTCTAATCCTCGTACTGAAGAAGACCGCGCAAAAGACAATGCTACTATTAAACGTTATAAAGATGCGATAGTGATAAACACATTGCATGTAACAACCGCTGGCTTTGCTGGCGCCGATGAAGCCGCTTATGAACAAGCACTTTGGGATTCATACGATCACAACATTACTCTAGAATCAGCAACCGTATCTAATGGTGATGGTAACCTTGGTGCATCCCCTGTTGATAATGCAATACGTGCAAAAGCCGTAGTTGACTCATTGGATCACACTATGCATGTCGATTCTGTAAAGGATATCTATACAGCTAAGAAAAATGAGCAATTAGGCGTAGTTTACAATATACAAGGCTCTGATTTTATTGACCCGCTTACCATGGAAGATCAGGTTATTGCGATGAAAAACGCTGGTATTTTAACTGCTAACTTTGCATATAATGTTGACAATAAATTTGCCACTGGTGGTAATAAAAGTCGTACTGAAGCCGATAAAGGCTTAACAGAGCAAGGCAAAGCGCTAGTTAAAATGTATAACCAACATCGCATTATTGTCGATTGTTCGCACTCATCTGATCAAACTTGTTTAGATGCAGCTGAAGTCACTACCCTGCCGATGATAGCATCGCATTCTAACGCTCAAGGTGTTCATGATGTATCACGTAATATCTCAGATGAAGCGATTATCGCCATTGCTAAAACAGGCGGTACTATTTCACCGACATTCTTAGGCCCATTTATGAATGATGAAGGTACAGCATCATCTGAAGATATTGCTATTGCGATTGATTATGTGGCAACTGTTATCAGTAAAAACACCGATTTAGATGGTCGTAAACACGTAGGTTTTGCTGCAGACTTTACTCACACATTAGCCGATGCCTTTGAAGTAATCGTACGTAGCCCTGAGCGCTACCCACCAGAGTCTGGTTATGCAACACCGGCAGAGCAAGCATATGCTTCTGACATCTGGGGTGCGGTACCAATTTTAGAAAAGAAATACGGTTGGTCTGAGCAAGACATTCGAGGTGTATTAGGCGAAAACGTATTACGCGTATATAAGCAAGTGTGGTCAAAACGCTAATTAAACCTTTAATAACATAAAATAATAAAAAGGGATCACTCGATCCCTTTTCTATTGTAATGAGCGAAGCGAAAGAGTTTCGCTTATGATGAAATATTTAAAAAATGGCGTTAAATGGTAATTGTTTATTCAAATGCGTCGTTATAATTGGTTTATCGAGAATTGTATTATTTTAACGTTTTGGAGTTATTATGTTTAAACAAATTATTGCTGTACTAACTTTAGTTTTAGTATTTTCTAGTTCAGCTTTTGCAGCAGACAAAGAAGAAAATCGTCACTTTATGTTTATTGGTGAACCTAATGCCGCTGCGTGGCAATACCTAATAGAAAACCCTGCCGATCGTAAATCATCGGTTGAAGGAGCATTTAAAGCACTTGGCGGAGAAGTGGTTAGTTATTATTTTGGTTTAGGTGATGGCAAAAATTACATTACTGTAACCATTCCTAATGATAATGAGCTAATTCAAGCCATTTACCTTATGCGATTACCGAGTGGCTTATTAAACTCGTATAAAGTTATTGAATTAATGCCGTCAGAGCAAATGACTAAAGCTTTGATCAAAACGAAACAAATGCTCAATAATGATACAACGTTAAAAAAATAGTACCTATTTTACTAAAACATGAAAAAGGCGCAGCTAGTGCGCCTTTTTCTTACGTTTTTTATAACCGCTTATTATTTATTTTACTCAGCTCTTTTTCTATGTAAAAACATAACGGTTATACCAGCTAAAAATGATCCTGACGCCATCATAAGTGCAACATTGTTTAATGGTAAGCCTGCTGCGAAAAGAAAGCCCGGTATCATTGGCCCAAGTACTGCACCACCTCGGCCTATGCCAAGCACAAGACCAGAGCCTGAGCCGAGTAGTGACGAAGGGAAAGATGAGGCAAACAGGCCGAAAAAGCCAGAGATAGCAGCAAAAATAAATGTTCCAGTAAAGAATCCGATTTGCTTCATGTTTGCTAATGTATCAGTGAAATAAGGGAACGTTGCAACGCCGATTGCAGCTAAAATAAGACAAGTAACCATTAACACTCGAATAGATACAAATCGCGCGATAATTCCCATACCAATAGAGCCAACAACACCACCTAAACTAATAATCCCAAGAACTTCAGTTGCTTGTGAAGCAGTATGACCAAGGTCTGAAACAATAGTTGGTAACCATTTTACGAAATAATAGTAAGTACCAATATTTCCAAAATAAGCAAACAAAAGAATACCGGTAGTGACTGCTAAACCGCCTTTAAATAAGTTTTTAGCGCCAACAGGTTCAACATTTTCCTCTTGTTGCGGTGTTAATGTTTCAGGAGCGCTATGCCCTAGACGTTTCATAATCTTTTGGATACGTTCTAATGCACCTTCTGGTCGTTTACGTTCAAGGAAAGAAACCGTTTCTGGAACCAAAGCATACACCAATGGAATAAATAACAAGCTCATTGCTGCGCCCAAGTAGAACGTGACACGCCAATCATATTGCTTAAGCAATGGTGCCAGGAACGTAGCCCCCATATACACACCAAAAGCAAAACCACCAGCAACCAAGGTTACCGCAAGCGCTCTGTTTTTATTATTGCAATAATCACTCGATGTTGCTGTAGCTGCAGCCAATAACCCACCAATACCTATACCAGTAAAGACTCGCGAAGCACCCAATACCCAAACATTTGGCGCTAAACCGGCAACTGCCATACCAATGGTCAGAATAATTAGGCCAATCAACATCGTAGGCCTTCTCCCACGTGTATCAGCAAAGGAGCCCATAATAATAGAACCCAAAGCCATGCCCACTAATTCCATCGGAAGGATAATACCTAACACGGCTTTAGAAAGCCCCCATTCAGCAGTCATGCCAGGCGCGGCAAATGCGATTGCCAGAACATCGTAGCCATCCAGCGCTAAGATGCCGATGCAAATAGCAACAACATACCATTGCCCTATTTTCATTGGTTCTTGTTGAATTCTCTCAAGAGCCCCTACTTGTGTCGTCATTTTCTTCCCCATATATTATATTTTCCCAAGCCAGTATTTAGCTAAGTGCGTTTTTATTGTTTTTATTACACTAATTTAACTTACAACATTTCATTCACAGCATAGTGGTTAATTTGTTTAGGAAGCACGTCAATTGCGGCATATTTGTTGTTTTGACTATATTCTGCGCTGGCAGTGTTGGCTTAAAAGAAATGCTTGGGATTTTCCAGATAAATACTTAATGAGTGTTTATGCCGTAAATTAGGAAATGATTTTGCCAACAGTAAATTACAATTAGTAAGATAGTTTAAAATAAAAATGCCATCCTTTAGGATGGCATTTATACGTGAAGTTTAGGTTTGTGATTTAAATATCACAAACTTCATTATTACTTAATAGATAAAGGTAATGTGTATTCACTTAAATCAATTTTAACATGTGCATCCATTTGAGTAGTTACCGCGGCACCACAAATACCAACACAACCTTCAGGTTCGATACCTGGTACCCACTCAAACATAGTGTCAGTACTTGCTAAAAGATCGGCTTTAAATAAACCGCTTTTAGTTCCAGCTATTTCTTGACATTCAATTAAACCAGTACCCCAACGATCCCATTTCATCTTACTTGCATATGCTACATCATCAACCGGTAAACCTTTACTAATAACAAGTGCATCACCTGCTAGAGCAGCTTTCTGCTCAGCGTCTGCACCAGATGCTTGGAAAGTAAATGCGGCAGATATTATTTTGTCACCATATGCAGCCATTGTGTTTGACATATAACCAAATTTTGAAGGTGAAATATAACTATCACCCGCACACGCGGCTTCTGTAAAGTAGACTTCTGCGGTAGTAGAACCTGTAGTGATGCCTTCAACTTTAACCGAGTTAATATTATTATATTGATCGTCTTGACCAACTTTTTGTTCTGCGAATGAAGATTTAACTACGATGCCATCGATAACAGCGGTATAAGTAGTTTCATTGATCGCTACGATAGTACCAACAACGGTATCATTGGCATCAACTAACTCCATTTTACTTACTGATGACATTTGTAAAGCTTCAATCGATGCTGTATTAGCTGTCACTGTTGCAGAGTTTGCACCAATTGAAGCCTCTAAGGCCTCTTTAGCGGCTGTTAACGCTGCAGTATTGTCTGCAGCTGCCGTAGCATTAGTTGCTGTCGCGGCAGTGTTCGCAGTAATTGCATCGGCGTTCGCTGAAATCGCTTCAGCATTGGCTGTTGCTGCTTCAGTGTTAGCTGTAATAGCAGTGGCATTAGTTGCCGCTGCTGCTGTTGCTTCATCTGCAGATGTTTGTGCGGCCATTGCGTCAGCGGCTACTGCGGTGAAGTTTGAGTTTACGTCTGCAGCTACTGCTGCTTCACCGGCTGTGAATTCGATTAAATCTGCGGCTACTGCTGGTAATGCCACTGATAAAGCTAATGCTGCTGCTGTTAATTTAAATTTCATGTTTTATATCCTTGAATCTATTATTTTATTTAGATTAATTTATAAGTATTAATTTTATTATTTGTTATTTTAGTGATGGAGTATTTAGGAGTCTTATTGCCATTCAACTTCATCCCACTTTGCTTTTTCACTGTCCCAAACCAACTTAGTTTCAGCTGGAGGTGGAGGTGGTTCTATTGTCTTGCTATCCGAACCGCCACCGCCGCCACAGGCGGTAAGCATAACTGCAGCGATAATTGCTGTAGCTAAACTTTTGAATTTCACATTAGTAGTCATAATTGTTTCCCGTTAATGTACGTATGTATTCCTTGAAAGACATTGAAGTAAAAAGAATATGATTCTGTTTTATTAACAAATGCCTTTAATCAAAGCTCGAAACTATGAATATCTAACCTCAGAAACAATTACAATCGAGTAAACTTCAAAAAACGAACCTACAGTCAGAATATAAATCCATTTCATTCACATTAATCATCAAATCCCTTAATATACAACCACTTACATACGGAAAAAGAATGATTCCAAGTTCAGTTAACTGCAGGTTTTTATTAATTAATACGAATAAAAAAACATAAATTCAGTCAATAATTGACCTAACAACAGCTCATAATACTGCTGGTTTTCTTTAAAGAACTAGAGATTGGAGATGGGGAATTTATGAATTTGGACAATAAGAAAGGGCTTGTACTGTTTCCAGTGCAAGCCCTGCTACTTATTACGAATTTTAAAAGTTATCCGTTACAGTGGGTACCACAGTTTCCTACATATTCTTCTCGGGGTATGTAGGTTCTCGCCGCTTCACTGATATCTAAAGTGAAGTCATATTTAGTCGGGTCGACTTCTAATATCTCCGGAGCTATATACCGTGGACGACATGTGGCAATGGTAGTTTCAGCTAACCCAGAACATTCTGGGAATCCTCCATGTTCACTGTCTTGAGTCCAGATAACAGGTTGCGTAAAGCGCTTACTGGTCATAGTACATTCATAGTCACCGTTTTCTTGTAATGCACAGGAATTCAGGTCTGAATAACCTTCCTCATTTATATTAACTTCTCGGTGATGACTGTTGAGCAAAGTCATAATGTGACGTTTGCTAAAATCATTAACAAATGGCTGACCTGGTTGGTACGCAGCAGCAGACTCTTTATGTAAGTCAAAAGCGACAGAAAACTCCTCCACGTAAGTGCTGGTACAAAACATTTGTGTTGCATCATCTACTTTAACGTGATTATCAGGGTCTGCTAGATAATCGTCTAACTCGGCATTATTAACAGCAAAACAGCCAAGTGCAGTACCCCTACTAGAGTTATTCCAGCAAATTGGCGCATGCATAGTGAGGCCATAGTACAAACAAGATACACGTTCATTAAATGCATCTTTCATACTACCATTTAAGAATTCATAGGCGCCGCCTTCTTGCACTGCTTTCGCATCAAAAATATCTAATAAGGCTGTAACCCCAAATGGCTTATGCGTTGCAATTAAAATTTCAACACAATCGCCGAAATATGTATGAGTGATAATTTCAATAATATTACCCTCACTATCTTTAATGATAGTGTCCACATCTGCGAGTTCTTTTAAACTTGCATCATCTTCACAGGTTATTTGATTATCGCGCAGGTCTAAAAATTCAGGTAACTTTATCCAGGCTAAAATGACGCTAATATCGGTTAATAAGTTAGTATCTAAAAGCAACTTATCAGTAATATTAACATTAGCTAACGCGCTAATATCAGCAATACTGTTATTGGTTAAATTTAATGTAGTTAAGGCTTCTAACTCAGCAAGAGCACTAATGTCATCAATTTGGTTATTGTTCAATGAAATCGTCGTTAACTTAGTTAAATTTTCCAGCACATTAATGTCATTTATTGCATTGTTATTTGCTGTTAATTGCGTTAATTCAGTAAAGCTGGTCAACGGTTCAAGGGAGATAATTTTGTTGTGATCTAAATTCAGTGTCGTCAGTGTATTAAACCCGGCGATAGGAATTAAATCAACAATTTCATTATGATGAATTGCCAATTCAGTTAGCATCGCGCTTGTTGAAAACTCTGGTAGTACACTAATTTGATTGTTATTTACGGTTAAAACAGTTAACTCGTTTAAACCGGCCAGGCTTGGCAAAGCTGATAAGTTATTATTGTCTAAATTTAACTGAGTTATACCGGTAAATGATTCAATACCAGCAACCGTAGTTAAATCATTATTTGACAACGTCAGTTCAGTTAATTGGTTAAAGTTTGCCAGTTTTGCAATATTAGTAAGTAAATTACCCGATAAATCTAATACTTCAACATTAGTTAAATTCTCTAGCACATCTATATTAGTTAAAGCATTTCTTGCTAATTTTAACGTTTTTAACTGAGTAAAATTACCAATTACCGAAAAGTCTGTAACTTTAGTGTTTGATAAATCAAGATACTCTAATTCGACCATTTGTGACCAAGCTGATATATCTGAAACATCAGTGTTCGGTAACGCAAGAGTTTTAAGACCGGTGAAATACTGTAGATGTTCAAAATCGCCTGTTGGATCCCAGGTAGTACAGTCCAACATCTCGATTTGGTCAACCAGTTTTTTCTCGAAAAAGTCCTTTGCTGCACCGCTAAAGGAACCGCCAGGAGCGACTATACCAAACTGGCCGCTTTCATTTTTCATTATACATGACAATAATCCGCCATTTTTACCATCAGGTCCCCAATATAAATCAGCAAGCACAGGACTTGAACGTTCACTGTCATAGGGAGCAAAATCTTTTGGCAATGAGTCAGGTAAATTATAAACGCCATCGCCGTCGATATCGTCATCTACATTATCAAGCTTGCCATCAAAGTCGGTATCACGGACCTTAACGTAGTTACCATCTTCACCAATTTTAATACCGATTTCAGTGAAGCGTTCTATTCCTATTTCGTTTATTATTGCAGTTTTCAACGCTGCTACATTAGATAAAAGAAGTGAATTAGATAAGTACTCAAATGTAGTAGTCACGTCCTCAGGCAACGAAACCAATGCTTCTTCGCCTTCTAGTTTAATTAAGGTATGAATTATTGCTGCTAGCGTTAGTGCATCATAATGACGGCCGCCGTCAGCTGCTGCTACATCACCATTAAATATCGGCAGTAATGCGTAAATATCGGCTAAACTTGGTTCAACGCCAGCGCTCAGTTGCGATTTAGCCAGCTCGCTCGCAAGCACAAACTGCGCAGTGGTCATGGCATTAATGTTAAGGCCAAACTCTTCAAAACTTTCTAGGGCTTCATTAGCACCATGACGGCTTTGTAAAACCTTAATGTTTGGTAACAAAGAAACATACTCAACATTTTGCTGGCCAACATGTACCACTAAACCTGTACTTGAGGTAATACTTTCGCGGCCGGAGACTACAAGTTTGACCATCTTATCAACATTTTTTTCGTCAACGATTAGATCAAAGTCATAAATACCATCGGAATAACTTCTTTTATCATCAATGGTGATAATTTGATCGCCTACATAAGCGGTGATGATTGGCTGAATAATATATTTTACCTGGCCATAAAGCTTAACTTCTTCAACAATTGGCTTATTGGAAATATTAACGCTGTCTTGCTCAGTATTACCTTCATCGTCGGTAACAGTTACACTAATTTTATACTCAAGATTTTCATCACCATAGGTAACGTCTGGCATGGTAAAACTTACTTGTTCAGTGCTCGCTCCCACTAACGTGATTGCTGGTTGATTTGGATTAATTATTGTCCATTCGTAGCTAACAATTACACCATTTTTATCAAATGCATCGGCATTTAATACTACTTCTTCGCGTTCAAAAACTGATAACGCTTTCGTTTCTATTGAAACAGTTGGAGCATACTTTTCTACGCTTAAGTCGGCGCTATTATCGTCGCCACAACCGCTCAGCAATACTGATGCAATTAGCAGGTTGGCACTTGAACTCTTAAACATATTTTTATAATTGGCCATAAGGCTTCTCACTATTAATTTATTCACAGTAACTTAGTTTGAGCAGGCAAACATTTTGCCTGCTCTCTATCTGGGCTTACTCTATGATTATTAGAATCTATAACTCAACTCAGCAGATACCGTACGTCCTACTGCAGCACCACCATAGGCACCGCTATTAAAGTATGGCCAGCTGTATGCTGTTTGGTCTTTTGGTGGGCGCGGGTTAAATAAGTTAACGATTTGGGCAGAAACAAATAAATCGTTATATACAGCCCAGCCACCAGTTAAGTTAAAGGTGTAGTAAGGGTCTACTCGTTGTACTTTTTGATAGTAGTAACTGTTTTCATCACCAAATTCCTGAGGTGGATTCATAATTGGCGTAGAGCCAATGCGACGGCCACTTAATGTGAGTGAATAATCAGCTTGCATCCAAGTTAATGAGCCATTTATTACAGAACGAGCAGTTGAGTTCCACCATTTATCGCGAGTATGAACTTCTTCGCCATCTTCTGTCGCTTGATAGCTAGAATCCAGGGTATGAGTCCAGGCCAAGTCAAGTCTAAAATCACCATAACTGGTTTCTAATTTATAGTTAACTTTAGCGTCTATGCCTTCAACCATTTGCTTGGCAGCATTTTCATGCGAAGTAAATACTGAGCTAATTTCTCGACCGAACGGTCCAACATCTGACCAATCTTCAACGTCGTCGGTAATTTTGTCATCATTGTTTTGACAAAATGCAGAGCCAGGTTCGATATCCGGACGATCATTTTGATCGGCAAAATCAGGATATAACTCTTCATCACTACGGTCTTGACAGTAAAATTCATTAACCAGCACGCCTTGCAGACTTTCACTAACAACAAGTTGCTCTATTTCAATTTTGTACCAGTCTAAAGTGATGTTTAAGTCTTCAGTTGCTTCCCAAACGATACCTAAACCGTAACTAGTACCTTCCTCTTCTTTTAAGGTTTTAGAACCAGCAGTGTTACCACGAATTGATTGACCAGCACATTGTGCGTTATCTAAATCAAACTTGTCATTAACTGGGTCTAAATCAGTGAACTCACCGTCTTCATCTTTTAAACCTTCATAATAAGCAATTTCACAACCGACAATATCAACACCAGTAGTGTAGTAACCACCGTCTTCAGCGAAAACGCGATGCATGTCTGGCGCTTTAAAGCTTGTACTCCATGTACCACGTAGCAATACCTCATCTATTGGTGTATAGCTAATACCTACTTGCGGAGTAAAACGACCACCAATATCAGTAGTGCCATCTTCGTATTCATCATAACGGCCAGCTAAAGAGGCTAATATTTGTTCGGTAACTGGTATTTGTAATTCAAGACCTACGGCGTAACGAGAACGATCACCACCACCAATACTACCGGTTAAGTTATACCAACCTTCACGGTAGCCATTTTCGTCTTCTTTGGCTAATGTACGATCATCTAACATCATGTCATAGCCTTGCTCGTTCCATTCAAGCACGGCAGCAAACATCGCATCACCATGGTCCATTTCCCAGGCAACACCTGAAACTACTGCAGTAATGGCATTTGAATATGACTCAGATGCTTGCCACTGAGTGCCGGCTAAATCCGCTCTAACTTGTTCAGACAAAGGATCGTACAAACCGATAGTATTTACGCCGTCGTAACCTCGAAACACGGCATCACCAAAACTGATGTCATGTTGTGTTCCTAAGAAATACTTTTTAACTTGCTCTTCTTTTAACTGCGTTGAATAACTGTCACTTTGATTGTCACTACGGCTAAATGTTACTTCCCAATCATATTCATCAAATACTACGCCTTTAAGGCCAACATTTACCATTAATGAACTGTCTTCAACATTACCGTCTTTAAAACCGATTTCATCTTCAGAAAAGAAACGCTGATGAGTCACCCATTTCCAGTCTTCAACACCTGTACCGGCAAAACCATCATTTTCTAATGGTAAAAGGTTACTGTCATTTTCACCTGTACCGTCTTCACTAACGTTGATCATCATTTCTTCATTAAAGTAATGAAAACCGCTGCGATATTCAGCTTCCTGATATGAATAAAGTACATCAGCAAAAACAGAAACATCATCTGTTAAGTCGTAAATACCACTTAAGTAAGCCGATACGGTTTCACGATCATTTCGAATTGTTCGAGTACCGGTGTTATCGGTGCCACAATAATCTCCCCAGTTGTACTCATTCTCTTCACCTTCGTTATCAATGCGATCTGTAGGAATATAACCGGTACCAGAATTTTGACAGGCGCTGTTTGCTGGTGATATATAACGTGGTGGTCGAAGAAACTCATCTTCATCATCAAAGTACTCTTCATCGTTACGATAAAAGCCTTCATAACGAGCTAATTCGTCAACAACCACTATTCCGCGATCTAAATAAGTATGACCTGCTGGACCATCTTCTACACTGTCCATCCAGTCTCGATCTGCAGCTAAAATTTTCTTTTGAACTTGATATTCAAGTGCTCCAGTTAAGCTGTAGTTGTTATCACTAATACCTGAAACAATTTGAAAACGCCCTTCTTCACCACCGCCTTCAGTGGTAACACCACCTTTAATAGCAACGGTAGTATCTTCAACGTCTTTTTTGGTGATAATATTCATTACCCCTGCAACTGCATCTGAGCCGTAAATAGCTGAGGCACCTGCATTTAATACTTCAATACGAGCAATTGCTACTGCAGGAATAGCTGATAAGTTAACAAAATTACCTTGGCCATTATATGGGCTTGGGTAATCAGCCATGCGGCGACCGTTCACTAAAATAAGTACTTGGTTATTACCTAAACCACGTAAACTTACTGTTTGTGCATTTGGGGTAAAACCACCGGTTGCAGCAGACTCAGCGCCTTGTGTAGTACCGGTATTTGAGGTTAAATCTTTTAAGGCATCAAACGCAGTGGCAAAACCTTTGGCTTGTAATTCAGCTGCACTGATAACTGTTACCGGGCTTGGTCCTTCAAAATCAATTTGTTTAATACGAGAGCCTGTAACTTCAATGCGTTCAACGTCATCTTCGTCTTCTACAACTTCTTGCAGTTCAACTTGATCAACTGCTGTTTTTTCAATTTCTTGCTCTTGGGCAGCGTAAACATTAACACTGCCGATTAAGCCGACAAGGCATGCACTACGAATACTAGTAGTTAATTTACTTAATTTTTTCACGATAGTTTCCAACCTGAATAATATTTTTATCTTTGTTTCGACGCTTGCCGCCAGAGTTATCTGACGACAGCATCCTTTATTTTTTAGTATTTATTTTGTTTTTCTAAGCTTCGATTGTCGTAGCATTGTTCGACGCGTAAACAGCGCCGTTAATGCCATTAACATAAATGCTGCATTGGTAGTGCCACCAAAATCGGTCGCCTCAACATTTACGCTCGCTTCAACTGGCATAGACTGTTTATCGCCATTGTGACCAGTAAGCTCGAAGATGATGATCCCTTCCTTTTTAGCACCTGGGGTAACAAAGCTGATTTCATTTCCAGACTGCGTAAATTCAACGCTAGGGCCTGATACTTGCGCCCATTGGTATGAAATTAAAGGGTTGTCAATTACCGCATCAACTAAACTGGCGCTGATCACTACGGTATCGCCTTTGCTCGGGTTACGTTCAGATACAGACGTGGTAAACACCGGGCGACCTACAACTTCAATCGCTTCATCAGCGTATGAATAACTCGGATGCTCTTGCTCATTAATAATTGAAGTAACTACCGGGGCAACATCAGTGTGGCCTTCAACATGGTCATAATTAATGACTAATGCTACTGCCTCGGCATTACCGCCAGCAGTCATAACATGTTCAAAGGTGATTTCGCTGCCGTTAATGCTATAGTCAACAACTTCACCGGCTGATTTAAGTGCTATACCCTTTTGTACATTTTCATGAGTAAATTGCACCAGTTCTGTACCTGCAGTTAAGTCCACAGTCATGTTGTAAGTGATGTCTTTTTCGGTGTTATTGGCAGTGAACATGATTTCAAACGCAGCTTCTGAGCTTGCTTCATTGTTTGATAACAGGTTTAGTTGAACATCATCCAGACCGCGTTGAATATTGACATTAACCGTACCAATGTTCTGACTTAGGTGATCATCAGTACCTAAGTGGAATTGACCATAGTAACGCTCGCCCTTAGTCATCGCTTTATTCCAAGTTAAATCAAGGCTTACCTCTACATCTGGAGCTACATTTCTTGGCCCGCGTACTTTTAACGACTCATCGTCTTCGTCAGCATTGCGCACGACTGAGATAGAGAACTCAACAAAATCTGGCTCTTCTAATGTTGCAGGATCATGTAATGGATTGGCTTCACCTTCACCGATTTCAACCGCATTAAAAATGTCACCGTAGTTATGAATAAGTAACATATAAATACCTGGCGTTGGGTTTTGTACGTCTATCTTGGCATCTGCGCCACGATATCCATCCCAAAAGGTTACAGCTCTAAGCTCACGAGTATCAACAACACTGTCAGCATCAGAATCAACCATGGCATACATGTCAATATCTGGTGAAGAAGTATCCAGTACTTCAATCACTAAGCGCGCCGCTGTTGATGGTACATAGAAAGGGTATGAATAAGTACCATCTTCTAAATCACGATAAACTTCAGATGGGAATTGATCTCTTGATATGTATACCTTGTCAGTAAACGCTTCAGTAATACTGCTTTCTGTAATGGTTAAATCATTACTACCAATAGTGACAATGTCGCTAACTTGTACCGTACCGGTATCACGATGAGCAATAATGTTCACAGCTTCAGGCGCAGTACCAGCAACAAATTCAACTGCAGCGGCAAGGCTCATATCAGCAATGTTGCTATCGCTTGATTTGAAGTGAATACGACCATTTGACCAAAGTGCATCAAGTTCATCATTAACGGTTGCGGTAAAGTATAATTTATAGGTTTGCCCTGCTTTTACTGAAAGAGTATTAATTTCAGCCCCTGCAAGCTCTACCGTTTTAATTTCATCTTCTTCTCGTGGGGTTAGTACTAGACCTTCTACACTTTCATCGACAACATAAGTATTTAATACCATGCCTTTGTTACCGTAAGAATAAGATATATCGTAGGTAGCATCCTTTACGGCTTTAAAGGTACGAACCCAGCCACAAGCGGCTAAACAGTCGCCTTTAGATAAGCTTGCCAGATTTAAACGATGGGTTTTACCATGCCAGCCATGTGGTGCTAAAATTTTATCCCCATACTCATCGACAGGATAAGGAAGTTCCATCTCATCACCTTTGTCACTTTCACCAGGTAATCCCTGATCATCCGGCAGTTCCTGATAGGCAGCATCACCGTATGGATCAGCAGCTAAATATTCATCACGCGTAATTGGCATAACTAAACCAGCCTTAAGCGCATAATCTACACGCATTAACCCCGAGCCTTGCATATGGAATGATGCTGGATCGAATACTTCATTGTTGTCTTGATCAAACTCGCCATTCCATACACGAACGGTTGTTGCTGCAGTTAACATAACCGCTGATTGCGCTTCTG